>CAKUAR010000040.1 GCA_934636465.1 uncultured Muribaculaceae bacterium | reverse complement strand
GCCGTTCTTCATAATTGTGACGCCTATACATAATGCACCCCAAAAGTTTTGTGTCCAACTTTTGGGGTGCAGTTCAAATCGCTGCTTTCGGGCTTTAATTTTGCTTTATATATCAAAGATCCTGCGCGCGTTAGAGCGACTTTGCAACTTCTATTTCCTCGAAGCCCTCTATGATGTCGCCCGCCACAATGTCGTTGTAGGCTTGAACGCTCAATCCGCACTCAAATCCGCTCGCCACTTCCTTCACGTCGTCTTTATATCGCTTGAGCGAGCCAAGTGTGCCGGTATGGCGCACAATGCCGTCGCGAATCACGCGCACCTTGCACTTTGCCTTGAGCTTGCCCTCGGTTACAAGAGCACCGGCAATCGTGCCCACCTTGCTGATGTGATACACTTCCTTCACAGTTGCGCTTCCAAGCACCTGCTCCTTGATTTCTGGAGCAAGCATACCCTCCATGGCCGACTTCACCTCCTCAATGGCATCGTAGATGATTGAGTAGATGCGTATATCCACGCCCTCTTGGGCTGCCACACGCTTTGCGTCGGCATTTGGTCGCACCTGGAAACCTATGATGTAGGCATCGCTGGCAGCTGCCAGAATCACATCGCTCTCAGTGATTGCACCCACAGCCTTGTGAATCACATTCACTTGAACCTCTGGTGTTGACAACTTGATGAGAGAGTCGCTCAATGCCTCTATAGAGCCGTCCACGTCACCCTTCACAATCACGTTAAGCTCGTGGAAGTCGCCCAAAGCACGGCGGCGGCCAATGTCCTCAAGCGTCAGACGCTTCTGGGTGCGCAAGCCAAGCTCGCGTTGCAGCTGCTCACGTTTGTTGGCTATCTGGCGAGCCTCTTGGTCGGTGTCCATGACGTTGAACTTGTCACCGGCCGTAGGAGCACCGTTCAAGCCCAATATGAGGACTGGCGACGACGGTCCGGCTTCAGTGATGCGCTGGTTGCGCTCGTTAAACATGGCCTTCACCTTGCCAAAGTGTGTGCCGGCAAGCATTATGTCGCCAACACGCAGTGTGCCGTTATCCACGAGCACGGTTGCCACATAGCCTCGGCCCTTGTCGAGCGACGACTCTATGATTGAACCTGTTGCCTTGCGGTTAGGGTTTGCCTTGAGGTCAAGCATATCGGCTTCAAGCAGCACCTTATCCATAAGCTCTGCCACTCCTGTACCCTTTTTGGCCGAAATGTCTTGGCTCTGATACTTGCCGCCCCATTCTTCCACCAGGTAGTTCATGTTGGCGAGTTCCTCTTTTATCTTGTCGGGGTTTGCGCCCGGCTTATCTATCTTGTTGATTGCAAACACGATTGGCACACCTGCTGCCAAAGCGTGGTTCAGAGCCTCACGCGTCTGCGGCATCACGGCATCGTCAGCTGCCACAATCACAATCACCACGTCGGTCACCTTGGCTCCGCGGGCACGCATGGCGGTGAACGCCTCGTGACCTGGAGTGTCAAGGAATGTTATGCGGCGGCCGTTTGGCAACTTCACGTTATATGCGCCTATGTGCTGTGTGATACCACCAGCCTCACCGGCTATCACGTTTGCCTTGCGGATATAGTCGAGCAGCGAAGTCTTACCGTGGTCCACATGACCCATCACAGTCACCACTGGCGGACGTTGCACGAGGTCTTCGGGGTTGTCCTCCTCCTCTTGTATCTGCTCTGCCACATCGGCACTCTCATATTCGGTTTTGAAGCCAAACTCCTCGGCCACAATGTTGATTGTCTCGGCATCGAGACGCTGGTTTATCGATACCATCACACCCAGGTTCATGCAGGTTGCAATCACCTTGTTGACCGGCACGTTCATCATCATTGCCAGATCGTTGGCGGTAACAAACTCCGTGAGTTTTAGCACTTTTCTTTCGGCTGCCTGTTGTGCTGCCTCCTCGCGCTCCTCCTCTCTCACGGCCTCACGCTTCTCGCGACGCCATTTTGCGCCCTTCTTCTGGGCTTTGGTTGTGAGTCGTGCAAGGGTTTCCTTAACCTGACGCTGCACGTCTTCCTCGCTCACTTCAGGCTTGAACGGACGCTTTGGTCCTTTCTTGTTATCCTTGCGTTTGCCGGCGGCAGCAGCGTTTTTGCCGTTGGCGCCACCCGGCTGCATATTCTTTTCTATCTTGTCGATGTCAACCTTTTCGCGACCTATGCGCTTGCGCTTGTGCTTGCCGGCAGCCTCACCGGCAGCCTGTCCGCCGGCACGGTTTTGCTGTTGCTTGGCTATGCGCTCGTTTTTGCGCTCTTCTTTGGTCTTTTTCTTCGGACGCGTCTGTTGGTTGATTGCGCTCAAGTCAATCTTGCCCACAACGTTTATCCTGTTTTTGAGCACAGGTTTGCCATACTCAAAAATTTCCGGTTTCTTTTCGGCAGTCTTTTCCTCTTCGGCTGCTGGCTGCTGCACAGGAGCCGATTCTGCTGCCGGTTTTTTCTCAACCTTTGGCGTTTGTGGTGCCGGGGTCTCGGCTTTGTCGTTTTTCACTTCTTTCTCCTTGATTTGAGGTTTTGCGGCCTTGGCCTCCGGTGCGGCCGACTGTGGCTTAGGCTCTGCTTTCACTTCAGCCTTAGCAGGTTTCTCGGCTGGTGCTTCCGGCTTTGGCTCTTCAACCTTGGCTTTTACCTCTGGTTTCTCCGCAGGTTTTGGCTGCGGTTTTTCCTCGACCTTCACTTCAGCCTCGGCTGGTTTCTGCTCCTCTTGCTTAGGAGCGGCAGGAGCTTCGGCTTGCGGCTTCTCCTCGGCAGATGGTTCCTCTTTTTCCATAGGCTTGCCTGTGGAGAGGTCTATTTTGCCAAGCACTTTCGGACGACGGCTTTCAAGAATCTTATCAGTCTCAGTCTTAGCTTCTTCAACAGGCTGTGGCTTTTCTTTTGCCTTGGCCTCGGCAACCTTGGCCTTTTCCTTCTGGCGCTCGGCCACGATGTCGTCGGACTTCAATTTCAATTCCATATCGGGCTTGAATTCCCTGACAAGCAGGGCGAAATCCTCGTCAGAGATTCTCGCATTTGGGCTCTGGTCAACCACGTCCGCTCCTTTTTTCTGCAAAAACTCACGGATTGTTTGAACTCCCACATTCAAATCTCTTGCTACTTTACTTATTTTTTTACTCATGTTTTGTTGTTTCTTGTTTTAATTTTGAAGAATTAAGAACTGCTTAAATTTTTCTAACTGATTTCCTGAAATGCCGTGCCGAGCAGCAGACCGGCCTAATCGACACAGGCGTTAATCCTCAAACTCTGCTTTCAGCACCTCAAGCACGTGATCTATCGTGTCCTCCTCAAGGTCTGACTTCTCTATCAATTCTTCGCGTGGTGTCTTGAGCACTGCCTTTGCGGTGGCAAGACCCATATTCTTCAAAACTTCTATCACCCAACCGTCAATCTCATCGCTGAACTCATCGAGGTAGATATCTTCTTCGCCCTCCGACTCAAGGTCGCGGTAAACGTCGATTTCATAGCCGGTGAGCATAGAAGCCAAGCGTATGTTCAATCCGCCCTTGCCGATTGCCAACGACACCTCTTCCGGACGCAGGAACACCTCGGCATGCTTGGTCTCCTCGTCAAGGCGCACCGATGTGATGCGTGCTGGGCTCAATGCGCGCTGTATAAGTAGCTGCGGATTTGACGTGTAGTTAATCACGTCTATGTTCTCGTTGCGCAGCTCGCGCACTATGCCATGAATACGTGCGCCTTTCACGCCCACGCAAGCTCCCACCGGGTCTATACGGTCGTCATAGCTCTCCACAGCTATCTTGGCACGCTCGCCAGGCACACGGGCCACCGAGCGAATCACGATGAGTCCGTCGTGTATCTCTGGCACCTCAAGCTCAAACAGGCGGCGCAGGAATTGCTCGCTTGTGCGTGAAACTATGATTTTGGGGTTATTGTTGTTGTTTGTCACCGAGTGAATCACGGCTCTCACAGTCTCGCCTTTGCGATACACATCGGTTGGAATCTGCTGGTCTTTAGGCAAGAGCAGCTCATTCTTGTCGTCATCAAGAAGAAGCACCTCGCGTTTCCACACCTGATACACCTCACCTGTCACGAGGTCGCCCTCCAGGTCTTTGAATTTGGTATATACAGCGTCTTTCTGCAAGTCAAGAATCTTGCTGGCGAGTGTCTGGCGAAGGTTCAAGATTGCGCGACGGCCAAACTTGGCGAAGTCAATCTTGCGCACATGCTCGTCACCCACCTCGCAGTCGGGGTCGGGATTGTCAACATCATTGGTTGCATCGGTGAGAGAAATCTGCTGGTTTGGATTTTCCACCTCGCCGTCGGGCACTACCTCAAGATTCTGATAAATCTCGCAGTCGCCTTTGTCAGGGTTTACAATCACGTCAAAATTCTCATCGCTGCCAAACATTTTTGCCAATACGCTTCGGAATGATTCCTCCAGAACGCTTATTGTAGTGGTCTGGTCTATATTCTTATTCTCTTTGAAAATCGAGAATTCTTCGGCCATATTGGGAGCCTCTTCTTTCTTAGCCATAATGTTTTGATTAAATTTCTATAATGTTTTTTGTATATTTCACTTCATCATATTTCAGCACAATGTCTTTTTGCACAAGCTGCGGGCGTTTTTTGCCTTCCACCTTCTCCTTCACTTCTATCGTGATGGTAAACTGGTCGTCGCCGGCATTAGCAAGCGTGCCTTTGAGTTTGCGACCGTCGGCGGTGAGCACCTCCACGGCGTTGCCCACATTTTTGGAATATTGCCTAAGCACCTTAAACGGCGTGGTGAGCCCGCACGAGCCTATGGTCAGCTCATAGTCCTCCACATCGCGGTCAAACTTGGCGAGCACTATGTCGTTAAGACGCTGGCAGTCGTCTATCGTGATGTCACGGTCGGCGTCTATCTCCACGTCAATCACATTGTCTGGTGTCACGGTCACGTCCACCAAAAACATGTCGCTGCCGTCCAAGGCTTGGTTAATAACGCCCGTCAACTCTGCTTTGTCAATCATTTGTTACTTGAAATACTCGTTAAATAATAAAAATGAGGAAGCCTAACGAGCCCCCTCTATCGAATTGCTTTGCAAATATAGACATTTAGCCGCAACTATGCAATAAATGTGTTTCCACACCGCTCCCTGCGCTGCCGATTGAATTTAATTTTTATTCATATTTAATCTTATTTAACGTTTTTTATCTATCAACTTTCGCGTGGCGGATTCCAGAAGCAAGTGCAAAATTAAGTTGAATGTTTCGAAATCACTTCAATCGGAGTCAAGAATCCGTTCTT
>CAKUAR010000039.1 GCA_934636465.1 uncultured Muribaculaceae bacterium | reverse complement strand
AGTTATTTGCAGGTGTTATCGTCAAAATTCATCAAGTCGAATCATTGTTGTTTTAGTATATACAGTTTCCACGCTTTAGTGTTTTTATGGGTATTTGCAAGGAGAACGGCGATGCCACAAAGTAGTAACCAATGAAAATCAACATCGGCCAGGAAATAGAAAAGGAATTGCGTCGCCAAGAGAGAGGCGTGTCTTGGTTTGCACGCAAATTGAACTGTAACCGCTCTAATGTTTACAAGATTTTTAAGCGTGACGACATAGACACATCAACCTTGGAACGTATAAGTAATATACTGAACCGCAATTTCTTTGAACTCTATTGTAATCAAAACGACAGCATATCTGATGCCTAAAAGACGACAATACTGTGCATTAGACGGCGGCACAAGTCCAAGACATAAACCATAGGCCTGTTGTAATTTTGCTTTACCGTAAAAAGGGAATTTAAAACATGAACTGATGCAACAAAAAGAATATTATAGGCCTGTTTGGACTTGTGGCCGCTACAATGAAAAAGCACGAGTTGCAATTTTTTACAACTTAATAGCCGGAATGAGTTATTATTTTGAGGATTTTTCGGCTATGGTGATAGGAAAGGTGCTAAAGGAACAACGCAATGGCAAGTTTTGTTTGGAAAACATTTCTGCAGAACTGGGCATAGCTATGGAAAGCTTATCTGCGTTTTTTGTTGAGTTAGATAAACTTGGCGTTGTATCTTCTGTTTTTCCCTCTGACGATGTGATTGATGATTACCGTAAGCGCACGAGTGAACACAACCGGCTTGTAGCTATGACAAAAAAAGAGACTACGAAAGAAATGCTACCATACGAAACCACTAATGCCGAGAAACTTTACACTGATAAGGTAAATGGGATTACGAGTGTAATGCTTGAATTGACCTATAATTGTAGTGAAAAGTGCATACATTGCTACAACGAAGGTGCAACGCGTAATGATGAGGAAAAAAGCAAACGGGGCGATAGGGAAGAATTGAAGTTAGAAGATTATGAGAAGCTTATAGATGAACTCTATGGGCAAGGTATATTTAAGGTTTGTTTGACTGGAGGTGACCCTTTTTCAAATCCGCTTGCGTGGAAGATAATAAAATATCTGTATGATAAAGATATAGCATTTGATGTGTTTACTAATGGCCAACACATAATTGGCGACGTGAAACGATTGGCTGACTTTTATCCGCGACTGGTGGGCGTGTCGATATACAGTGGCATTGCAGAAGTGCATGACCATGTAACACGTGTTAAAGGCTCTTGGAAACGCTCGATGTCGGTCATAGAACAATTGTCGGCGTTGGGTGTTCCTCTGAATTTGAAATGCTGTGTTATGCGCCCGAATGTCAAATCTTATTATATGGTTGCTGATATAGCTAAGCAATATGGAGCGGTTCCTCAATTTGAAGTGTGTTTGACCGACTCTGTAGATGGTGACCAATGCGTAAGCAAATACTTGCGTATGACACCAGAGCAGTATGAGATTGTGCTCCGTGACGATAACATTAAACTTTATGTGGGAGAAGAAGCCCCGAATTATGGAGGAATGACAAGAAACATGGACGACAATGCGTGTGGCGCTGGCGATAACTCTCTCTGCATTACTCCAGAGGGCAATGTGATACCATGCTGCTCTTTTCACACTGTGTTTGGAAATGTTAAAGACCAAAGCATACTGACAATTATAGCGGACAGCGAGGAGTTGGCGTACTGGCGCAGTAGAACGCTACGCAATTATGAGGAGTGTGGACGGTATGACTATTGTGCGTATTGCAATCTGTGCCCAGGTGTTAATTTTTCAGAAACAGGTTCGCCATTAAAGGCCGCTTCTGGCAATTGCTACATTGCAAAAATTAGGTGTTGTTTAGCAAATAAGATGAAGTGTGGGTATGACCCATTGCAAGGCAAGACCTTGAGACAACGTATTGCAGAACTGCCAGATTACACCAGTGTTAAGATTAAAAGAGAAAAGTCGCAAGATTTTAGCGATAAGAAACTGACGGTAGGTGGGTAAATGTGGTTCCCCAAGAAATATCACTATAACAATTAAAATGTACAGCGATGATTGTAAATCTTAAAGTTAGTGCAGCATCACACACTGTTATTACTGCTGGTTGCCCAAAGACCAGTGAATATTTGTGCGGTGTGCTGTATCGTGCATAATAATCGGTTATGTCAATGTGAATAGTTGCTTGTATGCATCTGCTCACATTGACTTTTTTTGAAAGAATTAGTTTATAAATGATTTTAAAACGATAAATAAATGGAGCAAATTTATGTGTCACAACCGCGAGATAAAGGTGGATATGAAGTGGCAAGGTGGAACGCAATAGAAAAGAAATATGTGGCGATGCCAGCAGAAAAATTCAATAACGAAGAAGATGCAAAGGCAAGAGCAAGGGCTCTGAATGAGGAATTGGAAACAGAAAAATAAGCTGACATGTTAATCCAACGGGGGCTGCAAGCAAAATCGCGTGCAGCCCCCGTTGTCACTCCAAGTGGGGCAGGCTGGGTGTGCCGTAGGTACACGTATCACACTAACTAACGCTGCCACGCATAATCTCCATTCCCGGCACGCTGCCAGCATACCCCTTATACGTGTACCTCCGGCACACAGCACTGAGATGCCACCTTACAGACCGCCGACCGTCGCTATCGCTCCTCAGTCAGCGGTTAACTATACACGTGTGCCTCTGGCACACCCCCACACACCTTCACCTCCTCAACTCTCCACGCTCCTATCATATAATTATGTACTCACTCTACCCCAATCGAGTAGGCGCAACATCACAACATTACCTCGCTGTGCCGGACAAACCAAAACGGCGTGTCAGGTGTCGTTTGCCATGATGCTACTCTCGCTACACCAGGGCAACTAAACAGATATTATGTACACACACGCATCACTTTGCCATAGCCCCAAGCGAGGGTGGAGTGTGCCGGAGGTACACGTTTGCAGGTATCCCACGACAGAGGAGCGATAGCGACGGTCGTGGGGTACAGTGACACCCCAGCAATCAGTGTGCCGGAGGTACGCGTGTCACACTATGGTGGTGTGGTTATTCGTGATGGAGATGGTGTAGAACGGCGCTGACGGCTTGGCTGGCGGTCTCCCACACATATTCGTCGTGGCTGCATGCGAGGCCGCGCAGCGCGCAAAATGCCTTTGCCACGGGTGACTGGTTGTCCTCTTGTCCGCAGACGCTCAACTCTTTTGGCGATGCACTCTCCACCACATGACAAAGCGCATCTGCGGCGTCGCGCTCGTTGCCCATGCTGATTAGCATCTGGGCAAGCTCATACTCCATTTGCTGCCGACGTGTCTTGTCGTGGCAAACGGCTATTGCTTGCTGCTTGTGGGCGATGAGGTCTTGTTGAGTGTCGCTGTCGGCGTAGGTCAGGTTGGCATTTTTGTCAACGGAGATAACCTTGGTGTAGCGTGCCATGACTCATAAGGATTTTTTGCGCAAGTCAATCTTGCGGGTAACAACTTTGACGTCAAGTTTGCCCATGCCGTCGCACACAGGGCAGGGCTGAGGGTCGTAGTACAAAGTGAAGTCTGGCCAGGACTTGAGCAAGAAATTGCGTTCGCGTATTGATTGTATCATCAAATTGCGGTTTGGGGCATCGTCTTGTATGCCTACTTGGCAACGGCGGCCGGTGGTGTCGTTTACATAGAATGTGGTGAGGTCGTTGTAGCAGCCAAGTGTGCTCAAGTTTGCCTCAGAAGCATAAAAACCGCTGTGGTAGTCGCTGGCATAGGCAATGCGAAACTCTATGCCTGTGCCGCTGCAGTGCTCACATTCCACAAAGCGTGTTTCTGTCACGTTTTGGAAGAATTCGGTTTCTCCGCAGTGTGGGCAAGTGGTGGTGTTCGACGATATTTTTCCGCCGCAAGTGGGGCAAATCAAGAGTTGTGCCATAGTTGGGTTGTTGTTGGAAAATTGAAGATTACGATTTCTCTTTTTTTTGTTGCTATGCCCAAAGATAGTGCAAAAAGCCATGCCGGCAAAAGTCTTTGCCGGTAAAAAAGCGAAATGAAAAAAGGGGACTGCGTTTTTGCGCAGCCCCCTCGTGTGGGTTTGTCAAGAGTTATTTGTGTTAACTATTATTTGTCTTGAAGAATGTTGCAGATAGAAACGCGGTTCCAGTCAGGCTCGCTGAACATGTTGCCCACGCCCTGGCCGTCGTAAGAGATGCGTTTTGCAGAAATCTTGTATTGGTTGACGAGCATGTCGCGAACGGCTTTAGCACGGTTCTTGGCAAGTTTCTCGTTGATTTCCTTACTGCCCTCTGGTGAAGCATAGCCCTTGATAGTGACAGTGGCTTTCTTGTGGTTCTTGAGGAATGTAGCCACTCGCTCCACGTTTGGTTGCTGTGCGCGAGAAATCACATATTTGCCTTGGTCGAAGAACACGTTGGTTTCAAGAGATTCGCCAGTCTTGTCAACTGTAACCACTTTGTTCTTCTTGGCGTTGCATGCCTTGAGGTCGCGTTCAAGCTGGTCGGCGCGGTTGTTGGCGGCGTCGAGTTGGCTTTGAGTGTTGCTCAATTGGTTGCGCAGGTCGTTAACCTTTGCGTTCACAGCGTCGAGGTCAGATTGAGTGTACTGCTTTGGGCAGTAGGTCATGTAGTGCTGACCATTGCTGTTGCCGAAGTGATATGTAAGACCGGCTTCGAGTTCCACAGCGGCGTTGTTGCCGTTGAAGCGGCTGTTTGGTTGAGCATATTCCATGTTCCAAACCACAGCTGGTTTGAATGCGATGGTCCAAGCCTTGGCCTCGCCGAGGTTGAAGTTGAAGTTCAAGCCAGCCTTGGTGTACCAAGAGTTCTGGTCTTTAGCCTTAACTGTAACGTCGTTAACAGCCCATTTGCCAGTTTTGTAGGCGTGCCACCAGCCTGCACCAACCACGGCTTCCACCTCGAAAGCCTGACGATAGCCCTTGTAGCCACCGAACCAGTTGTTGAAGTTGATAGTACCGAACATGCCCACCAACTGATGGTCAACGATATTGTTGCTGTGGTCAGCCCATGCAGTTGCATAGTCTGGCTTGTACCAGCTTGATGTGTTGAATGAAACTTCACTTTCTAAGCCCAAACCCAAAATAGAAGTCACTTGCTTGCGGAGCTCAAGACCAGCAATGCCGCGGGCGTTCTCCCAAAATGCGAAGTGGTTCATTGGTGACACTGCACCACCTTTGAGTGTGAGTGACCAGTTGTCTGAGAATTTGCTGCCCTTGTTGGTAACTTGTGCCTGAGCAGCTGTTGCTCCCATCACGAGAGCGATAAGTAATACAATCTTTTTCATTTTTCTAAAAATATAAATTGTCTTTTCTCTTAACGAGCCGCAAAGGTAATGAAAATGTGGAATGTCGCAAAGTCTTGTGGCAAAAATCATTGTTTGTAGAGTCAACAAGCAAGTGCAAAATTATTTCAAGAGTTTAAAGAATTCAACTAAAGGCGAAGAAAAATTCAG
>CAKUAR010000038.1 GCA_934636465.1 uncultured Muribaculaceae bacterium | reverse complement strand
AAGAGTCCGGTGCAATACCGAACTCTTTCTCAAATCGGATAGTTAATAACCTGTCCAACTTTTTGGGGTCACTTCACGCTGGTGCTTGTGCTCGACGGCGTGGCGTTCAGCTTCGCGCGTCAGCGCATGTGATGCGCCCCATTGAGCCACACGCACACCTTGCCGCCGACGTTTCCTAATGCCGACACACAGCATTTCGCCTCATTTTTGCTGCTAAATTCACCACAATTAACTCTACGACGTAGAGCGGTTTTGGATTTTTTTGAGTAATTTTGCAGAAACAAGAAATGTTGACTAAGAACTCAGTTCTTCACTGTTGAGAAATTTCAAAAAACTTTAGAATAAAGTACTATTATTTTAAAACAAACTATTATGGTTTATTCACAGGAAGTACAGAACATGTGCTGCGTAGCAAAGGGTGCTAACCATCCTTCCGCTCCAATCCCAGAGGAGGGTAAATGGGTTAGATCAAAAGAAATTAAAGATGTTTCGGGCTTTACCCACGGAATTGGCTGGTGTGCCCCTCAACAAGGAGCTTGCAAACTTTCGCTCAATGTGAAAAACGGTGTTATCGAGGAATGTCTCATCGAGACTATCGGTTGCTCTGGTATGACCCACTCTGCAGCTATGGCTGCCGAGATTCTTCCTGGCAAAACAATTCTCGAAGCTTTGAACACCGACTTGGTGTGTGACGCCATCAACACTGCAATGCGTGAATTGTTCCTCCAGATTGTGTATGGCCGCACTCAAAGCGCGTTCAGCGAGGGTGGTCTTGTGGTTGGTGCTTCTCTTGAAGACCTTGGCAAGGGACTCCGCAGCCAGGTTGGCACAATGTTTGGCACAAAGGCCAAAGGCGTGCGTTACTTGGAGATGACCGAAGGCTATGTGACACGCATGGCTCTCGACGAGAACGACGAAGTTATCGGCTACGAGTTTGTGAGCCTTGGCAAATTCACTGATGCTCTCAAGAAGGGCAGCACACCTGAAGATGCCCTTGCAGCAGCCAAAGGACACTATGGCCGTTTCGAGAATGCAGCTAAGTATATTGACCCACGTAAAGAATAATATAAGGAGGATATAGCTATGATTAGAAAAGTTAGTTTTGAATCACAAGACCGTCGCGAAAAGCAGATTCTTGCTGCCCTTAACGCTGCTGGCATCAAAGACATTGAAGAAGCCAACGCCATTTGCGACCAGTATGGTATCGATCCTTATAAAACTTGCGAGGAAACACAGCGCATCTGCTTTGAAAATGCAAAGTGGGCCTATGTGGTGGGCGCTGCAATCGCACTGAAGAAAGGCTGCAAAAACGCTGCCGACGCTGCCGAGGCCATCGGTTTGGGCCTGCAATCATTCTGCATTCCTGGAAGTGTAGCCGACGACCGCAAGGTGGGTATCGGTCACGGTAACCTTGCAGCCCGTCTGCTCCGTGACGAGACCAAATGCTTCGCTTTCTTGGCAGGTCACGAGAGCTTCGCTGCTGCTGAAGGCGCAATCAAGATTGCCGGTGCTGCCAACAAGGTGCGCAAAGAGCCTCTGCGCGTTATCTTGAACGGTCTTGGCAAAGACGCTGCCAAAATCATCAGCCGCATCAACGGTTTCACTTATGTACAAACTCAATTCGACTACTTCACTGGCGAGCTGAACGTGGTTTCTGAGACTGCTTACAGCAACGGCGAGCGCGCCAAAGTGAAATGCTATGGTGCCGACGACGTGCGCGAAGGCGTGGCCATCATGTGGAAAGAGGGCGTTGACGTGTCAATCACAGGTAACTCTACCAACCCAACCCGCTTCCAGCACCCAGTGGCAGGAACTTACAAGAAAGAGCGCAACCTCAAGGGTCTTCCTTACTTCAGCGTTGCTTCTGGTGGTGGCACAGGCCGCACTCTTCACCCAGACAACATGGCTGCAGGTCCTGCAAGCTATGGTATGACCGACACTATGGGCCGCATGCACTCTGACGCTCAATTCGCAGGTTCTTCTTCAGTTCCTGCACACGTTGAGATGATGGGCTTCCTCGGCATTGGCAACAACCCTATGGTGGGCTGCACAGTGGCCGTGGCAGTTGACGTGGCTCAAGCTCTTGCAAAATAAGAACCAGCGCAGCAGGCAAGCATAACCGTGTGTCACGCACTATCACATAGCACGCCACCGCGGTTTGCCGACTGAAAAACAATAACAAACTTCCGCACATCACACCCGATGTGGCGGAAGTTTTCTTTTTAGCATAGCCTTTGCCCAACTTAATTTGCTAAACCCAAAGGCCATAAAGCGAAAGATTTGTAACTTTGTCTAAATATACACCTACTGACAATGCAAGACATAAATAATGGCATAGTGAAGACCGTAAGGTCGCTCACAATGAAAAAAAACAGAGACGAAGAAGGGCTTTTTGTGGCCGAGGGCATGAAGTGCGTGCGCGACACATGGGGCAACTTCAAGTGCCGCTGGCTCATAGCCACGCGGGCATGGTACGACCAGTTTGGCAATAGTAGCATGATTGACAGCATAGTGTTTGCCACCAAGGCACAAATGGCAAAAATATCACAGTTCAGCACTGCAAGCGATGTGCTGGCTGTCTATGAGATTCCGCCCACAAAAATCGACAATCAGCGCGTGGCCAATCAGCTCAACATTGTGCTCGACAATGTGCAGGACCCCGGCAATCTCGGCACAATAATCCGTCTTGCCGACTGGTATGGCATAAAAGACATTTTTGCCACCATAGGCACCGTAGATGTCTATAACCACAAAGTGGTGCAAGCCACTATGGGAGCCATTTCGCGTGTCAGCGTGCATTATTGCGACGTGGAGCAAATGCTTTTGTCCGACTTCCCCAACATGCCGGTATATGGCACTTTTCTTGACGGCGAAAACATCTATGGCAAGACTCTTGAGCAAAAAGGATTCGTCATTTTTGGCAACGAGGGGCAAGGCATAGGCAAAAAACTCGCCAAAACGGTCAATGAGCGGCTGCTGATTCCTGCGTGGCCCCACGATGGCACCACAAGCGAATCGCTCAATGTGGGCGTGGCGGTAGCCATCACCATAAGCGAGTTCCGACGCAACGCGCTGGCAAAATAAGCTACACACAAAGAAACAAACATGGCAAAAGGAAAAACTATTTGGTATTGCAAAAACTGCGGAGCAGAGTCGCCAAAATGGATTGGGCACTGCCCTGCCTGCGGCGAGTGGAACAGCTACATCGAAGAGCCTGTCGCCCCCAAAAGCGGCAAAACCCTGCTTGGCGGCAGCACCGATGCCGACCACAAGCGTGCCACTCCGGTGAAAATATCAGAAATCAAGGCAGAGACACTGCCTCGCATAACCCTGCCGAGCAGTGAGCTCAACCGTGTGCTTGGTGGCGGACTTGTGCCCGGCTCCATCATATTGCTCGGCGGAGAGCCTGGCATCGGCAAGTCAACACTCGTTCTGCAAAACGTGCTCCGCATCAGAAGCCGCAAAGTGCTCTATGTGTCGGGCGAGGAAAGTCCGCAGCAGTTGCGCATGCGAGCCGATCGCATAGCCGGAGGCAAAATGGACTGCGAGTGCTACCTGCTGTGCGAAACCTCGCTCAGCAACATCTTTGCCAGCATCAACGAGAACAAGCCCGACCTGATAATTGTTGACTCCATACAGACCATTGCAAGCGACGAGCTCGACTCTGCCGCCGGCAGCGTGAGTCAGGTGAGAGAATGTGCAGCGGCTTTTCTGCGCTATGCCAAGAGCACAAACACGCCGGTGGTGCTCATAGGCCACATCAACAAAGAGGGCAGCATAGCCGGCCCCAAGGTGCTTGAGCACATAGTAGACGCCGTGCTGCAGTTTGAGGGCGACCAGCACTACATGTACCGCATTTTGCGGGCCATTAAAAACCGTTTTGGCAGCACAAGCGAAATGGGCATCTATGAAATGCGCGAAGACGGTCTGCGAGAAGTGAAGAACCCAAGCGAAATGCTGCTTTCGCACAGCGACGAGAACTTGTCGGGCGTGGCAATAGGCGTCACCGTCGATGGTGCACGGCCGTTTATGATTGAGACCCAGGCTCTGGTGAGCACAGCGGCCTATGGCACTGCCCAACGCTCAGTGACCGGTTTTGACCAGAGGCGCATGAACATGCTCCTTGCCGTGCTCGAAAAGCGTGTAGGGTTTAAATTGGCGCAAAAAGACGTGTTCCTCAACATAGCCGGAGGGCTGAAAGTCAACGACCCGGCTCTCGATTTGGCTGTGATATGCGCCATTTTGTCGTCAAACGTAGATATGGCAATAAATTCTGGCGTGTGCATGAGCGGCGAGGTGGGACTTTCTGGCGAGTTGCGACAAGTTACTCGCATCGAGCAGCGCATAGGCGAAGCCGACAAACTCGGTTTCAACACCATTATTGTTCCGAAAGGCAACACAAATGGCATAAGCCACGACCGCTTCAAGATTAAAATCGTGGAAGCCGGCAAGGTGGAAGAAGCCTTCAGATTTCTTTTCGGTTAACGGTGAGTTTACTCTTTGAACGCCACTTTGAATAAGTTTTCTGTTAACGTTGGTTAAAACCAGCTATTTCATTAAACCTTTTGACTTTTTAGCAGTCAAAATAGCGAACAAGATGATAGAAGTCGTGTTCAACAACAAACAAAAACAGAAATAAATTATTCAGAGCTTCAAACAAAAAAACAACTTACTTTTTCAAAATAATAAAACAAAATCAACCGAAAAGCTGCCGCGTAGGCATCAAAATTGGTTAACCCATACAAGGGCTTTTAAGACTTAATTCTTAAAAGTCCTTTGTGCTTTTCTTGTGCTCCACTCTCTTGTCAATGGTCTTTCTCGTCGAGCTCCAGCCAGCGCATCTCAAGCGCGTCTATCTGCTCTTTCACCTCCTCATAGCGCGCAGCCTTGGCAGCGGCGTCTTCTATCGTCTCACCGCTTGCAAACAAGTTGTCGAGCTCGTCTTTCTCCTTGTTCAGACTTTCAAGTTCTGCCGTTATCTGCTCAAACTCCTTCTTTTCCTTAAAAGTCATCTTGTTGTTGCCGTCGTGAGTCTTGACTTTTTTCTTTGGTTCGTCGTCGGCTTTGGCGGCAGTTTTCTCCTTGGCGTCAAGCTTGTCGTGATAGTCCTTCCACGCGCGATATTCGCTGTAGTTGCCAGGGAAGTCCTTTATCACACCGTCACCTTGAAACACAAAAGTGTGGTCAACCGTGCGGTCCATGAAAAAGCGGTCGTGACTTATTATAATCACGCAGCCCTTGAACTTCGACAGATAGTCCTCCAGAATTTCAAGCGTGGGTATGTCGAGGTCGTTGGTCGGCTCGTCAAGAATCAGGAAATTTGGCTTGCGCATAAGCACCGTGGCAAGATACAGGCGGCGCTTCTCACCTCCGCTCAACTTGCAAATCAGCTTTTGCTGGTCTTTGGGCGGGAACAAAAACAAGCTCAAAAACTGCATGGCGGTGTAGTGCGTTTTCTCATCGAAATACACATAGTCGGCAATTTCAGTCACAGCGTCAATCACCTTCTTTTGCGGGTCAAAGTCTATGCCCTCCTGGCTGTAATAGCCGAAGTTTATGGTTTCACCTATCTCAAACGCTCCGCTGTCGGGCTTCACCTGATTGAGCAGCAGCTTTATGAATGTGGATTTGCCCACACCGTTGTCGCCCACTATGCCAAGTTTCTCATAACGCGCAAATGTGTAGCTGAAATCATCAAGTATCACCTTGTCGCCAAAACGCTTCGACACATGGTGCGCCGTGAATATTTTTTTGCCTATATACGACGCTTTCACGTTGAGCTGCACATCGCCCTGCTCTTTCACAGCCAGAGCTCGGTTGCGCAAGTCATAGAAAGCGTCGATGCGATATTGCGCCTTGTGGGCACGAGCCTGCGGCTGGCGGCGCATCCAGTCGAGTTCTGTGCGCAGCAGGTTGCGAGCCTTGTCAACCGCCAAATTCTGCGCCTCAATGCGTTCGGCACGCTTCTCCAGATAGTAATTATAGTTGCCGTTATAGGCAAACATGCCCTGCTGGTCAAGTTCCAGTATTCGTGAGCATATTTTGTCAAGGAAATAGCGGTCGTGGGTCACCATCAGTATGGTGATGTGGCTTCGGGTCAAGTAGTTTTCCAGCCACTCTATCATGTCGATGTCAAGGTGGTTGGTCGGCTCGTCGAGAATCAGAAATTGCGGCTCGCTTATCAGAATCTTGGCAAGAGCCACACGCTTAATCTGGCCGCCAGAGAGCTGCTCCACACGCTGATTAAAGTCCGTTATCTTCAGTTCAGACAAAATCTGTTTGAACCGCTGTTCATAATTCCACGCTCCAAGGTTGTCAATCGTCTGCACAAGTTGCGTGATGTGCTCCGTGTCGCCGTTTGCCAGTGCCTGCTCATAGTTGCGTATTGCCACCGAAGTCGGGTCGTCGCCCTGCAAACACACGTCAATCACCGTCTTTGAGCTGTCAAACGTAGGAATCTGCGACAGATAGCCCACACGCAAATCGCTCCTGAAAACCACACTGCCGCTGTCGTGCGACTGCACTCCGGCTATCACACTCAGCAGCGTTGATTTTCCGGTTCCGTTTTTAGCTATAAGCCCCACCTTGTCACCCTCATTGATGCCAAAGCTTATGTCGTGAAAGAGCACATCGGCTCCAAATGATTTTGTGAGATTTTCAACCTGAAGAAAAACGCCCATAATCTGCTATTCTGTGAATTAAGATTCTCTTTATCCGTAATGCCCACCCTCAAAAAAGGCATGACATCAAATCAGCCCGAACTTCTTGGCTTCTCGCGAGCACAGCACCTGCTCCACATCGCCGAGCGTGCCGTCAAACGGACCGGTCTTTTCAAGGTTAAGCGTGGCTATTGCCGCAGCAAAACGCCCAGCCTCCTCATATCCGGCGCCTTTGGCTCGCATATACAAGTAGCCAGTGGCGTATGTGTCGCCACACCCTGTGGCATCTACAAGCTGCATCGGAGCAAAGGCCGGAATCTCAAAAAACTCGCCTTCCGCAAAAATCACCGAGCCATAGCTGCCAAGGGTCATCAGCACCTCGCCCACGCCCCACGCCGCAAGCTGGTGCGCAGCCTGGCGCAAATCGCTGTGGCCGGTCAGCGACACTATTTCGTGTTCGTTCACCTTCAAAATGTCTATATAGCGCAGAGCCTCCACCTTGTTGCTCCAGTCACACGGATACACCTCCACGCCATCTACGTTGCGCAAGAAGCCTTGAGCGTCAACCGACAGCTTTCCGCGCCCAGACAATGCCTTTATCACATCAAGCGAGAAATCGTCGGCAAGCAGACTTCCCAGGTGTATAAACCGAGCCTCCACGCCGCCAAGTTTCTCCACCGTGAAGCTGTCGGCCTTGGCAAGCACTCGCTGCTGGCGGTTGTTCATGTTCTTGCCATACTTGTTCTCAAAAAACACCGTCTCACGGCTCGGTATCACATCTACATCAATCCCGGCATCGCGCATGCGCGCCACAGCGGCAAGGTCTTTTTCGGCAAGCGAAGTCACAAGCTTATACGACACTCCCGGCAGTTTGCTGATGCCGTATGAAAAATAAAATGAAGTGCCGCCATTAAGTTCAGTAGTGCTTTGCGGAGTGATAATCTTGTCGTGTGTGATGTGCCCAATGCAGCAAATGTCAGTCATAATGTTGTCTGTGTATAATACCAAAAATCCATTAAACAAGTCCGAACCGCCAAACACACTCATCGTCAAGCAAGCAGCCCGTCAGTTTCACGTCTGCCCTTGTCCGAACCTCAAATATTTTACAAAGTTACACCAACTCCCCCACACCACCAAACGAATATCCAGTCAACAAGCATTGTGTAAGCCAATAAGCATCACCAAACGAGGTGAGAGCGAGTGTGCCGGAGGTACACGTTTCCAGGTAGCCCACGACTGAGGAGCGCAGCGACGGTCGTGGGGCTCTGGGTGCCCACAACCCAATGCGTGCCGGAGGTACGCGTATAACCCCATGACTGATGTCACGAACTGGCTTCCACCACACAACTTGCATTTCCACTGTGCACCATGCCATACGACCCGACACACAGCCTAACGCGATACGCGTACCTACGGCACGCACCGGACTGGGCTACCACCGAATTCCGCCGACCGCCGCTGCCGCTCCTCAGTCAGCGGCTACCTACACACGAGCCCCTCCAGGGCTCTCCAACCCCAACCACCTAATTTTCATAACAAAACGCAATCAATGCCAACCACTCGCCACCACGCCCCCCATCCGCACACCACACACTACAACCAACAACGCACACTACAACCAACAACGCACGCCACACATCACGCCTGTACACGCCACAACCTGATATATAACAACACCGACACATAACATACGTCATAGCCAGCGACAGCGAGGTGACACCACGCCCAATCAGAGCGGCAGTGTGCCGGAGGTACACGTTTCCAGGTATCCCACGACAGAGGAGCGATAGCGACGGTCGTGGGTATCAGAGCACCCCATAAAATGCGTGCCAGAGGTACGCGTATAACGCCATGACTGATGTCACGAACTGGCTTCCACCGGTTATGATTCTGCCACGCTGGTCCTCTGGTTTTGGTATGCCTTGACATGTGGTTGGTGTGGTTTGCGGCGGTTTGTTGTTTCATGGCGCGGGAACTGTGGTGGCTGACGTTTTATTGGTAGGCAGGGTGGCATCTGGGCTTGGACTTTGTTGCTGGGCTTTGGGTATAAAAACAAAGAAGCCGGGGCAACTTGCGTTGCTCCGGCTCCATAAGGGGCGGCTACCTACTCTCCCACTTTC
>CAKUAR010000037.1 GCA_934636465.1 uncultured Muribaculaceae bacterium | reverse complement strand
TTGAAGCGTTTGACATAACGTTCCGAGCCTTTTTCCCGGCTGACATGAAGAACTTTTGACTTGTCAAGCAATTTTATCACTTGACAATATAGCGGCTGTCCGCTAAAATGACTACTTTGCCCATGGTTAACTATGTTTTGGTGCAAAAGCAAAGTAACCATAATGAGCTGACTCCTGCAATAGGTGACAGCCCTAATTTTTTTTACTGATTCAAAATAGTTTTATCGAACAGCAATAAAAACTTTTGCAACTCTTCTTAATAATCAATGCAAAAATTGTAGTTTTGCAATATATGGTCAAACTATCACAATAAACGGAGCTTGACGCTCGTTTTATTATTTAAGCGCAAGCCATGATTGGCGCTGCGCCTCTCCACGACTTATAACAGCAACCCTGATGAAGAAATTTCTTTATTTGATAATAGCCATAGCCGCCGGCGTGATTGCGTCAGCAACCGTCACATCGTGCAAAGGCCCCAAGCTCACCGATGCCGATGCCGCCTTTGAGCGTGGCGAATATTTCGATGCCGCCAAAATCTACCGCAAGTGGTACAACAAGATGAGCCGCAAGGAAGAACGCCCAGTGCGCGGCGAGATAGCCTATCAGCTCGGACTCTGCTACCGCAAGCTCAACCAGGCGTCACGCACCAGCGCTGCGTTTCAAAATGCAATACGCTATGAGTACCCCGACAGCATGGCGCTGCTCTATCTGGCACAAGCGCAGCAGCATGAGGGTCAATACTCCGCAGCCATAAAAAGCTACGAGGCGTTTCTTGAAAAAGTGCCCGACAATTTCCAAGCCAAAGTTGGCATACGCGGTTGCCGCATAGCTCCAAAAACCAAAGAGCAAGGCTCTCGCTACGAGGTAAAAAGCGCCACTTTGTTCAACTCCACAAGAGCTGATTTCTGCCCAATGTTTCTCGACGCCACTGCCGACCAGCTATATTTCACCTCATCGTCGGAGAAGTCAAACGGCACAGCCAAAAGCGAAATCACCGGTACTAAAAACTGCGATGTGTTTTTCTCTAAAAAAGACGAGAAAGGCAACTGGCAGCGGCCACAACCAGTGGAGGGTGAGCTCAACACCGAGTTTGACGAGGGCATCACTTCGTTTTCTCCCGACGGCTCCACAATGTATCTGGCACGTGCCATTCGCAAACCCAACTCCGGCACTTCGGTAGAAATTTACACTTCGCAGCGAAGCGAGGCCAAATGGAGCGCACCGGTGAAACTTGAAATTACTGGCGACACGCTATCGGCTTTTGGCGACCCGGCAGTGTCGGCCGACGGCAAATATCTTTATTTCTCGTCGGATATGCCAGGCGGACAAGGCGGCAAAGACTTGTGGCGCATCAACATCAAGGACAGCCGCGGCACTCTCGAAAACCTCGGTGACCAAATCAACACTCCCGGCGACGAGCGTTTCCCTTACAGCCGCACCGACAGCGTGCTATATTTCGCCAGCGACGGCCATGCCGGACTCGGCGGGCTCGACCTGTTCAAGGCCACTTTGCAGCCGTCGGGCAAGTGGAACATAGAAAACATGGGCTATCCCATCAATTCTGCCGACGATGATTTCGGCATCACTTTCGGCAAAGGCGAGTCAGGCTTCTTCAGTTCTAACCGACGCGACGCACGCGGATTCGACCACATATACAGCTTCGTGAAACCCGACCTGCAAATTTGGATTTCGGGCTCTGTGATTGACAAGGACGAAGAGCCTGTGCCAAACGCCATAATACGCATTGTGGGCAATGACGGCAGCAACCAAAAAGCCGTGGCAAAACCCGACGGCACATTTCGTTTCGACCTCAAGCGCGGCATAAGCTATGTGATGCTTGCTGGCGCCGAGGGCTACCTCAACAACAAACAACAGTTCACCAGCGACACCACCGAGACCGATGCTGAATATGGCGTTGACTTCGTGCTTGCCGCCATAACCAAACCGCAAGTCATAGAGAACATTTTCTACGACTTCGACAAGGCATCGCTGCGAGAGGAGTCAAAGAAAGCGCTCGACGAAATGGTGCAGGTGCTCAAAGACAACCCCAACATCACCATTGAAATGGCGTCGCACACCGACCGCATAGGCAGCAACGAATACAACAACAAGCTGTCGGACCGCCGAGCAAAGTCGGTGGTTGACTACCTTGTGGCGCATGGTGTGAGCCGCGACAGGCTCAAACCTCACGGCTATGGCAAAACCAAGCCAAAGACGGTGACCAAACGCATAGCCCGATTATACCCACAATTCAAGGAGGGCGACACGCTCACCGAGGAGTTTATCAGCAAGCTGTCGGACGCCAACAAGGAGGCAGCCGACCAAATCAACCGCCGCACAGAGTTTCAGGTGCTAACCACCACCTACAAGATGTTTTGACACCGCTGCGGCCGCAACAGTTTTTCCGCACGCAAAGAAAAATGAAAAAAATAGGTTTAATTTCAGACACACATTCATATTGGGACGACCGTTATGCCAAGTATTTTGCCGACTGCGACGAGATATGGCATGCCGGCGACATAGGCAACGAGAAAGTGCTCGACCGCCTCAAGACCATAGTCCCTGTGGTCAGAGCCGTCTATGGCAACGCCGACGGTGGCAACTTGCGCATCACGCTCAAGCCAATGGAAATTTTCGAAACCGAGGGCGTGAAAGTTCTGCTCACCCACATTGGCGGCTATCCCGGCCGCTATGCACCAGGCATAGCGTCACGGCTTAGCCTGTCGAAACCAAAGCTCATGGTGTGCGGACACAGCCACATTCTCAAGGTAATACCCGACAGGGCGCGGCAGGTGCTTGTGGTCAATCCCGGAGCTGCCGGCCGACAGGGCTGGCAAAAGGTGCGCACTCTTGTGACTCTCACGCTCGACAACGGCTCCGTTACAAGCTGCCAAATAATAGAACTGGCCGACGACAAACAGCACCCGCAAGGTCAGGTGCTCGACTAAAATAAAATGATTTGAACATTTATGAAACACCTCATTTTTTTGATTTTTTCTCTCCTGTTGCTCGCAGTGGCCACTTCGTGCCACTCCAATGAGCAGAACTACCGTCAGGCCTACAACAAGGCCATTCAAAAAAAACAAGAATCCATAGGCACCGAGACACTGGCTAAAATCGAGGCCGAGAAGCGCCGCCACAACGTTGCCGTCTATGGCGACAGCCTGCGCCTAATCCGCGACTATGCGCGCGTGGTCGATGGCAAGCGCGATGTTGCCAAACGCTACAGCGTGGTAGTGGCAGAATTCAAGCAGGTAATCAATGCACGCGCCTATCGCGACCGTCTGAAAAGCGAGGAGGGCTTTGAGTCGTATGTGCTGCAGCGTTCCGCCCCCGACACCTACCTCGTAGTGGTGAAAGGCTTTGAGAAACTCGACGTGGCGGCGGCATTTATCAAGAACATTCACGGCTACATGAAAATCAAAATCATGGTTCCGGAGCCGTGGGTGTTTGAAATCATCTGATGCCGCACGCAGCGCAAAAAAAAACGTTGCCGCACTCCCATTATTTTACTATCTTTGAAATGCCGTTTGGCGGCACAGCCGCTGTGTGCCGGCGGCATCTTAATCTCCGAACAACAGAAAACACTATATGCGATATGAATCAAATCTCTGAAAGAATCCAAGGATTGGCTCCATCGGCCACTCTCGCCATGTCACAAAAAAGCAGCGAGCTCAAGGCACAAGGTGTAGATGTAATCAACTTGTCGGTTGGTGAACCTGACTTCTGCACCCCCGACCACATCAAGCAAGCTGCCAAACAGGCTATCGACGACAATTTCTCGTTCTACAGCCCAGTGCCAGGCTACCTGTCGCTGCGCAAAGCCATTTGCGCAAAGCTGAAGAACGAAAACGGCCTCACTTTCACCCCCGACCAGATAGTTGTGGGCAATGGTGCCAAACATGAGCTTTGCAACACAGTCATGTCAATCATAAATCCTGGCGACGAGGTTATTATCCCCACACCGGCATGGGTCAGCTATGTGCAAATGGTGAAACTTGCCGGAGGCATAAGCGTGGAGGTCTATGCTCCACTAAGCCAGGACTTCAAAATCACTCCTGCGCAGCTCGAGGCAGCCATCACACCCAAAACCAGGCTGCTCATTCTGTGCTCGCCGTCAAACCCCACAGGTAGCGTGTATAGCAAGCAAGAGCTAAAGGCTCTGGCTGATGTGCTTGCCAAACACCCGCAAGTGTTTATCCTTGCCGATGAAATCTATGAGCATATCAACTACATAGGCGGTCATGAGTCAATCGGCCAGTTTGCCGAAATCAGCGACCGCGTTGCCGTCATCAACGGCGTTTCCAAGGCCTATGCCATGACCGGCTGGCGCATTGGCTACCTGGCAGCCCCATTGTGGCTTGCCGGTGCTGTCAAGAAGTTGCAGGGCCAATACACGTCAGGACCGTCGTCGATAGCCCAAAAGGCAGCCGAAGCAGCCTACACAGGCTCGCAAGAGTGCGTTGAGACCATGCGTCAGGCATTCCAGCGTCGCCGCGACCTCATAGTGGGATTACTCAAAGAAATTCCGGGACTCAACGTCAACGTGCCTCATGGAGCATTCTATGTGTTTCCAGAAGTTTCTTACTACTTTGGCAAAAAATATGGCGACACAGTGATTAGTGACGCCAACGACCTTGCAATGTATCTGCTCAACGAGGGTCATGTGGCAACAGTGTCGGGCGACGCATTCTGCAGCCCAGGCTACATACGCTTGAGCTATGCAACAAGCGACGACAATCTCAAAAAGGCTGCCCAGCGCATAAAGGAAGCCCTTGCCAAGCTATCTTAAAGCAAGACAAACAACACAAGCCCAAGCCAGTAGTCATTAAACCCACTGGTTTGGGCTTTTTCAACCATAACATAATTTTCAAAATCATGAAACGAAAGATATTTTCACTCATGTTGCTGCTCACGGTGTGCATTTCATCGCTTGCGGCAACTGTTGCACCGGCAGTCACACCTATCGACCTGCGGTGTGAATACCTCTGGGTGGCTCGCAGCATCGACGTTGCCAAGCCTCGCCTCAGTTGGACAATCTTAGCCCCCGACCAGCGCGGCGTAACGCAAAGCGCCTATCGCATAGTGGTGGCGTCGAGCGAGGACAAGCTCAATGCCGGCGTGGCCGACATTTGGGATTCGGGCAAGGTCACCTCGCGCGACATGTCGCAGGTGGAGTATGCCGGCAAACCGCTGCGCTCTTTCCAGACGTGCCACTGGAAAGTCATGGTTTGGGACCAGGCTGGCCAGCCGTCGAAGTGGAGCAAACCTGCCGCATGGAGCATGGGTGTGCTCAGCAAGCAAGACTGGGGCACAGCCAACTGGATTGCTTTCAAGAGCAAGGAGCAGTGGAGCAAAGAGTGGGCTGAGCACAAGGACTACGAGCGCAAGCACGCCAAACTCAAGTGGCCGTGGTTCAACTGCAAAGACTCAACCATATTTCAAATCAAAGACCTCGCCAAGCCGCTGCCCTACGATGCCGCGCCGCTGCTCCGCAAGACATTCAGTGCATCAAATGTGAGCCGTGCCACGCTCTACATCTGCGGTCTTGGCTACTTTGAGGCGTTTATCAACCACACCCGCGTGGGCAACGACGTGCTTAACCCAGCTTGGACAAACTTCAACCACCGCTCATTCTATTGCACCTACGATGTAACCTCGCTCATCACCAACGGCGACAACGCCATAGGCGTGATGCTGGGTCGCGGGCAATACAATCCGCTCACCAATGACATTTGGAAACTAAGCCAGTCGGCTTGGGTTGACCAACCCAAGCTCATAGCCCTGCTGCGCATTGAGCGCGCTGACGGCTCTGTGACCAATATAGTGACCGACGACTCATGGAAAGTAGCCCCAGGTCCTATCGTCTATGACGACACACGTCAAGGCGAAATCTACGACGCGCGCCAGAAACACGAGGGGTGGACCACTGCCACCTACGACGACTCTGCTTGGGCCAACGCCAGCATAGTGCCGTGCGACAATCCTCTGCGCTCGCAGACCATTCCGCCAGTGCGCCGCCAGGGCTCGCTGAAGCCCATAAACGTGTTTAAGCGAGGCAACAACAGCTCTATCTATGACTTAGGGTGCGAGATAGCCGGCTGGGCCAAGGTCAAGGTCAAAGGTCCTGCCGGAGCCAAGGTGCTTGTAGAATATTGCGAGCAGCCGTCCGACAAGGAGCTTGTGCCCAACATTCACCCCACCAAAATGGAAATGGTGAAGGAAGTGGCTGCCGACTCTGCCTACGCCTCTTTTTATGACGCAGGCATACGCGTGCGCCAGCAAAACGGCTACATTCTCGGCGGTCAGGGCGAGGAGAGCTTTGAGTGCCATTTCTCCTACAAGGGTTTCCAGTTCATTCGCGTGACTGCCGACCCCGAAGTCGAGGTTTTAGATGTGAACGGCGTGAAGGTGCACACCGACCTCAAGTCGGTTGGCAACTTTGAGTGCTCTAATGAAACTGCCAACAAGATGCAGGAAAATGCACGCATCACACTGCTCAACAACAACATGAGTATTCCTACTGACTGTCCTCACCGCGAAAAGCAGGGCTGGACGTGCGACACCTACCTAACATCGCGCGCTCTGCTCTACAATTTCGACGGTGCGCAATACTACACCAAGTGGCTCTCCGACCTTGCCGAAACACAAAACCGCGACGGCGAGCTCAACGATGTGGCTCCAAGCACAGCCTACGACCAAGGGCTCACCACCACATGGCCGGCAGCCATAGTGTATATGCCTATCGACCTCTATAATTTCTATGGCGACAAGCGTATTCTGGAGCAAAACTACGAGGTGATGAAGCATTTTGCCACAAGCAGCCTGAAACGCCAAATCCCTGGCAAACCCGATATAATCAACGATGTGCTGGGCGACTGGCTGTCGCCAAAAATGGAAATGCCTGCCAACCTCAACGACGCCATTGTCATGGCTCCGCCGGAGGGCTTGATTTACTACGGCACGTCAAGCCAGTTCAAGGTGGTTGACGACATAGCCCGAATAGCATCGCTGCTCAAATACCCGGCAGAAAACCTGTTCTACAAGCAGTGGAGCAAGCGCATTGCCGAGGCTTGCAACAAAGAGTTTTTCGACTCTATCAACAATGTGTATCACGGCAACATCGCCACACCTTACCGTCAGTCGCCCAACGCCATAGCTCTTGAATTCGGCATTGTGCCACAAGACCATCGCCAAGGCGTAATCGACGGACTTATGGCCGACATCAAGAAATATAACTATCGCATGGGCACTGGTTTTCTCGGCACAAAAGCCATAATGAACATCATGCCCGAAATCGACCCCGAAGCAGCCTACAAACTCGCCACACAACCCGAATATCCGGGTTGGGGCTACATGATTAAGAATGGAGCCACTTCCATGTGGGAAGACTGGGCTGGCGCTTCTTCACTCAACCACACCCCATTCTGCCTCATCAGCGAATATTTCTACAAATATCTCGCCGGCATACGCATGTCAACCGCCGACAGCGGCCTGCCTTGCGTGACCATCAAGCCACAAGTGGTGGGCGACCTGAAATGGGCGCGTGCGTCTTACAGGTCAATGTATGGCATGATTACCAACGAGTGGCGTTTGGTGGGCAAGCACAACTTTGAAATGAACATTGAGCTTCCTGCCAATGTGGAGATTGAGGTGTGGGTGCCTGCCACAAGCAGCGACAACGTTAAAGAGTCGGGCAAGAAGATTGACGGCAGCCGCAACGTGTCGTTCATTCGCATGGATAACGGCTATGCCGTGTATAAAGTGGGGTCTGGCAACTACACATTCACAAGCGCCAACCTCCGTTAATCGGAATTTCGTCACACACCACAAAATAGTCAAGCGGCAGCGTGTGTGGTTGCACACGCTGCCGCTTTTCTTGTTTTTCATATAAAACCAAACGCCGCTCGTTGATTTATCGGCCTTTAAGATTTGTCATTATGGCCGCTGCCGACGAGAACCCATCTTCGGGTTTGCCGGTTCCTGGCCGCAAACTGCCAAACTGATTCGACAATATCAGTGTTTTGCCTATCAGTTTGTGTGTGGCGCCGTTGTAGTGCGTGTGGCCATGTATCCAGTAATCTATGCCGCTTGTCTTTATATAGCTTTCAAGCGGCGTGACAAAACATTCGGTCAATCCATTGCCTTTGTAGCGCGGGTGCTCAGCGTTTATGGGGCAATGATGCGTCACCACTATCTTTTGCTCTGCCGTCGATGCCGCCACCGAGTCTTTAAGCATTTCCAGACACACGTCGTGAGCCTCATTGTAGGTCTCTGCTGTGAGCCGGCGGCCGTCGAACTTCACGTTCTGAAAATCGGGGTCGTCGAGCAGTAGCGGATTTTCATTCTCGTTATATGTCAGGTGCGTCCACAGCGTAGTAAAGAAAATCGCCGTCTTGCCGTCAATAGTCACGCACTGGTTGTTCAGATAGTTAACATTGCTGCGCACCATGTAGCTGAACGGTTTTAGCGTGTCAGCCAAGTCAAGTCCGCTGTAAAACTCATGGTTGCCAGGCACTATGTAGGTTTGCTCAAAGTTGTCGCCGCACCAGTCCCAAAACCGTTCAATGGCGGCACTCGTGTGCCCTATCTCCGATATGTCGCCAGCCATGACCAATATGTCGCCCAGCACCTTTATCGGGTTTTCCTCCACAAACGCCGCGTGAGCCGGCTTCTCCAAGTGCAAATCACTTAAAAATTGCAATACCATTCGTCAATTCGTGTTTATTGTTTATTCACCACATTCACAGGCTGTCCGGCCAAGAATTTTCTCACATTGTCAACGGCTATGCCCATAAGCCTCACGCGCGCATCCTTGCTTGCCCAGGCTATGTGTGGCGTGAAGTGGCAGTTGCGCGCCGTGAGCAGCGGATTATCGGCTCTCGGCGGCTCTTGCGACATCACATCTACACTGGCAGCGTATATCTCGCCGGCGTTGAGCGCATCGGCAAGTGCCTGCTCGTCAACGAGCGGACCGCGCCCGGTGTTGATTAAAATCGCGCTTTTCTTCATCAGCCCAAGTCTGTGGGCATTGACCATGTGGCGCGTGCCGTCAGTGAGTGGGCAGTGAAGCGTCACCACATCGCTTGCGGCAAACAGGTCGTCGAGCTGCGCAGCCTTTTCCACGCCTTCGGGCAATGCGGCTGCGTCTTTCGACGTGTAGGCAAGCACTTTCATGCCCATGCTCACTGCTATGCGTGCCACAGCCATGCCTATGTGCCCAAGCCCCACTATGCCCATCGTTTTGCCGCCAAGCTCAAACACCGGCGTGTCATAAAAGCAAAAGTCGGGGCAACCGCTCCATTTGCCGCTGCGCACCTCGTCGGTGTAGTGTTGCACCTGGTTAACGATGTTGAGCAAATGAGCCATAACCATTTGAGCCACCGAATTGGTGCTATATGCCGGAATGTTGGTCACAACCACGTTGTGGTCGCTGGCAACGTCAAGGTCTATTATGTTGTAGCCAGTGGCAAGCACGCCCACAAATTTCAGCTTCGGCAGCGCGTCAAACTCCGCCTTGCCAAGCGGCACCTTGTTGGTAAGCACTATGTCGGCTTCGGCAGCCCTCTCCACTATCTGATTTTGTGCCGTGCGTTCCCACACCGTGCAATCGCCCAGCTGGCGCAGAGAGTCCCACGACAAATCGCCAGGGTTCTCCGTATAACCGTCTAAAACAACTATTTTCATTTCTTTCATTCTCTTTTCTTCACCATTACTAAAAAGCCACAAATTCCATCAAGGCACACGTTGTGTCGCCATTGGCAAGTGTCACCCAAAACGTGTTGCCGCTCGTGCCGGTCATTGCCGTCAGCACATCGCCCAAGTGGGCAGGCGACTTATATTCTATCCGCATGCGCTTCACCACAAAGCCATCGGGCAGCAACTCACACCCCACGCGCACATACTGGGCATTGTTCATGTGCATGTTATAGTCTATGTCGTCGCGCAGCACGGTCACATGAGCGCACTCACTCAGCACTCCCTGTGGCAACTTTATGCGCCGCGAGCAATAGTCCATGTCGAGTTTTGGGTCAAGGTGCATGGTTGCCACCACATCGACAGGCACAGGCTCAATGCGACCCGACTCGCGGTTAACAAACGCGCCCATGCTCCAGCTCTTGTAGCAAGGCTTCCCAGCCGCGTCGCGCACGAAAGTGTTTCTATATCCGCACATGCTCTGCATTTCAAACACGCGGCTCTCTACGCTCAAATCTTCCTTATAGTCAGGAATACGCACAACGTCAATCTGGCGCGACACAAGCACCTGCGCCATGCCATGCTCCTTGAAATACCGGCTCATTTCCGGTTCGGTGTCGGCCCACAACTCCGAGCAGTCCTGCATCATCTGCACAGCCGAAAAGAGTTTGAGCTTGTCGTTGACATCGCATCGGCTCGTAGTCACCTTTCCCTCAATCGTAAACATATTTTATTCACTCCTTTTATATCACCCCAAAAAAATCACGCTCAACTTGTGAAAGTCAAGCGTGGTTTTGCGGAGTGAGGGAGATTCGAACTCCCGAAACGCTTTTGACGTTTACACGCTTTCCAGGCGTGCCTCTTCAACCACTCGAGCATCACTCCAAAATTTTCACAAAGTTAGCAAACTTTTTTAATTACCTATCGATTTTCTTCGTAATTTTGCCACATGTAGAGTCAACAAGCAAGTGCAAAATTATTTCAAGAGTTTAAAGAATTCAACTAAAGGCGAAGAAAAATTCAGTT
>CAKUAR010000036.1 GCA_934636465.1 uncultured Muribaculaceae bacterium | reverse complement strand
TATTTCTCAAAAGCGATGCAAAGGTACTGCTTTTTCTGAAATTACCAAATTTTCAGAGAAAGTTTTTTGCGCAAAAATCACATAACCACAGCGTATCTGGCTGTGTGACAGACTGTAAAAATTTTTAAAATATTTTAGCGTAACAACGCCCACAAGCGACACGCCCCGCACAATCACACAAACCGGCGCGACAACGCCAAGCGGAAAAGCCGCTCCAGGGCATTAAGGAAACACAGTATCAAGTCCAGTAGCCCTGCCTATACTCTCGAGCAACGCCACCTCTCGCGAATCGACACGACCGTCGGCATCGATAGCCTCGACAAGCAATTTGCCAAGCACTATTTTTTGCTCGTCGCTCATGCCTGCCACAATCTCACACGCCTGCTGCATGCCGAGCTTGCGCCCCGCGACAAAATCATCGTCGGTCACGCCGAGACGGTCGTTCTGGCTATTTGCCGTGACGAGCTCGCCAAACGCGACCACATCGTCAATGTTAACCATCTCCACGAGCAAACTCACGATTGCCTCGCGCTGCGGTTTGCTGAACGCAACACCATTTGTTTTTTGTGTCATATTCTAATAGTAAATTAACGACACAAATATAACCGAATTTTGCAGTTCTGGCAAACGCCGCAGCATGGCCGCACTGGAAATGTGCGAACACATTATTTTGCGGCGGCAACCGACTCCAGCATCTTCACCTGCTTCACATAATTGTCCCATTCCGCTGCCTGCTGCTTGAAGCTCTTGGCGGGAGCAGCCGTGCCATAGGCCACGCTGGCAGACAATGCGGAGATGTATTTCTCAACATCGGCTTTGGCGGCATCTGTGAGAAGAATCTTGAAATACAGCGGCATGAAGCCAGACTTATAGAGGTAAACGCCAACGCAGCGAGTGAATGTGTTGCGATAAGGCTTGGCCATTGGCAACGAAGCTACAAACATGCGGTCGGCACGGAACAAGCGTTTTGCCGTGGCCGGCGACAACTCCATAGCCATCTGACGGAGCAGCGGCTTGGTCTTGTCGTCAACAACAAGTTTTGCGCCAGTAGCAGTGTTGACGGCAGCGGCAATGTCGTTGTAAACGTCGTTTTCGCCACGGCCGTCTTTGGCAACCATGTCGCAACCATCAAGTGCTGGATAAAACATCATGCACTTGCCATCAGCACTAACAAGCGAGTGGCGGAAAAACGGAGTTATGCCATGGCCATTGTCGAGCCAGCAGTTGGTGACCGGAAGCCACAGACTGTCGGTTTCATACTCAAGCACCTTGAAACCAGCCGGGATTTTCAGACTAACGCCGTGAGCCGACATAGCATAGCTCGAAAACAGTGAAAACTCCTTGCCACCGGTCATGTCGAGGCGTTGTGCGCTGGCACTAATGCTCATCGTGGCGAACAACGCTAATAATAATGCTATCTTTTTCATAGTCGCATTTATTTTTATGTATCTACTTTCTTAATGGTGTTTTCTTGTCAATTTTATGGGAAACGACACAGACACAGTAAGATTTTTCCGCGCGCCGCGTCTTGCATTTAGCTTCATGATTTTCACCCACTTGGCTTCAAATGTTTCAGTGGCAAATATAGTTTGCTATAAACACAAAAACAATGCCCCTTTTTTGTTTTAACATTTTTTAGCACCGTAAGGATTCCGCACTGTCCTCTGCCGCACCGTTCAACAAAAAAAAATGGATATAGGCATAAAAAAAGAATCCTCGATTACACATCGGGGATCGCTTAACTAATTAACCTTCTAATACCATTAACATAAACCTTAAACAAATGAAGATGAAAATCGTCATCGCGACGCTCGTCATTTCATAACCTTAAAAACTAATACCATGAAAACTGATGCAAAGATATGCCCCATTTTTGCATCTGCAAAACATTTTGCGCAAAATATCAGCTCTATTAATCTTTTTTAATTAAAACAGACGGTCGGGGCGGATTCCAGCCGCAAAGCAAACCTCCGCAGTGTTTTTCATAATTTTACGGCTTACGTCACTCTGCGGAGCGTTGCACTTCTATTTGGAAGTCACATCGGAGACGAAAAAAGCGTTGAGCTTTTAACAGCTCAACGCTTTGGGAGGTCACTGGCGGACTCGAACCGCCGTACCTGGTTTTGCAGACCAGTGACTAAACCGCTCATCCAAGTGACCATCGGTTTGTGGGTGCAAAGATATTACTATTTTTCTTCTTGTGCAACTTTGCGCGCGCATTTTTCACCATTTTCACCGGGTTCTCGCCGATTTGCCCAATTCAAACCTCTTTCCCGCTTCGGGCTACGGCACACGGCACTGAGTTTGCAACCGTGGCAGCCATAGAGCACGGAGCGGTGCCGATGCAGAGCACGATAGACAGCACGCAGCGCAAGCACCACGCAAAGCGCGACTACCACACCCACTATGATGTATTGCACAAGAACCGGCATAATCAAGTGAATTATAGGCGCAACGTCTCTTCAAGCCTCACAAATTCCTGCTCAAAGTTGGGCGTAAGCACTCCCTGCCCTATGCTGCGGCGAATTTCGTCAAGCGTCCAAAAACGGCCGTCAGCCACCTCGGTGGTGTCGAAATCAAACGCCTCACGGTCAGTAACCGTTCTGAAAGCGTTGACCAGTTCACGCTCCACATCGCTGTCGAACACATAGAGGAACAGCTCCACTGGCTCAAAGCTGAGCAAGCCAAGTTCCTCGCGAGTCTCGCGGCGCAGAGCCTGCATCACGGTCTCACCATAATCCACATGTCCACCCACGGCAGTGTCCCACTTGTCGGGCTGAATGAGCTTGTTGTGTGCCCGCTTCTGCAAATAAAGCCGACCTTGGCGGTCGAACACATGCAGATGCACCACAGGGTGCAGCAGACGTGAGCCGGAGTGGCACTCTTTGCGCGTGGCCTTGCCAATCACACGACCAGTCTCGTCAACGATAGGGAAAATTTCTTCAGTCATTGTTTTTCTTCAATTCTTTTTTGTTCTTATTGATAAGCGTGTTGAGTTTGCGTGGCGTGAGGTCGGCCGGATATTGGTCAAACGGCAGCCTCAGCGCACACCCGGTGCGAAACTCGCTGCAGCCGTATGCAACGTGACCCTTGATAATATGTCCCTTGCCACACAAGGGGCAGGCAATCTCATCGAGCGACTTGGGGGCAGGCTTGCGCACACGCTTCTTGGCCTCTCCGCCACCCGACGGTGTCTTGGGCGCGTCGGCCTCCACCTCTATGGCGCCACTGCTGTTGTCGCGCATCACATTAAGCACCACCTCGCTGACCATAACCTTAAGCTCATCTACGAACTGCTTTGCCGAGAACTCGCCACGCTCTATCTTGCGCAGCTTATTCTCCCACAAGCCAGTCAATTTTGCCGATTTGAGCAATTTTTCCTTTATGGTGTCGATAAGCTGAAATCCTGCCGGAGTGGGCACAAGGCTTTTGCGCTCCTTGCGTATGTAGTGCCGCTTAAACAGGGTTTCAATGATGGCGGCGCGTGTGGAAGGCCGGCCAATGCCGTTTTCCTTCATAGCATCGCGCAATGCCTCATCATCTACGGTCTTGCCGGCGGTCTCCATAGCTCGCAGCAGAGTTCCCTCGGTGTAAGGCTTGGGGGGCTGGGTGCTTTTTTTAACGAGTGACGGCTCATGCGGACCACTCTCGCCCTCAACAAATGCAGGCATAGAGCCATTTTCCTCATCGCTGCCATCGCCTTTGTCGGCAGCGTTGGCTGTGTAGAGTTCGCGCCACCCTGCGCTCAAAATTTGCTTACCGGTAGCCTTGAATTCAAAATCAGCAATCTGCGCCATGACCGTGGTGGTGGAAAACACACAATCAGGATAAAACGCGGCTATGAAACGCACGGCAATCAGGTTGTAAACCTGTTTCTCGTCGGGCGTGAGCGACGCTGACTGCGGTGGCACGTTGGTGGGGATTATGGCATGGTGGTCAGTGACCTTGCTGTTGTCAAACACCTTCTTGCTCTTGGGCAGCTTTTTGCCTGGGGCAAGCAGCGGAGCCGTAATGGGCGCATAGGGTGTCATCGCCTTCAATATGCCCGGCACCTTGGGATATATGTCATCGCTCAAATAGGTGGTATCGACACGCGGATAGGTGGTCACCTTTTTTTCATAAAGCGATTGTATGGTCTGCAGCGTTTTGTCAGCGCTGAATGAGAATTTGCGGTTGCACTCCACCTGCAAACTTGTGAGGTCGAACAGGCGCGGCGGTGCTTCCTTGCCTTTCTTGGTGGCTATAGACGTAACCATGAGCGGCGACTGCTTGATGGTCTCGACCACCGTCTGCGCCTCGTCTTGTCGTTTATAGCGCCCCTTGGTGGAATTGAACACCGTGCCGCGATAAAGCGTCTTTATTTCCCAGAAATCTTCTGGCACAAAATTGTCAATCTCACGCTGGCGGTTAACAATCAGTGCCAAAGTTGGGGTCTGCACACGACCTATTGACAACACATTGCGCGATCGCGCATATTTGAGCGTGTAGAGCCGTGTGGCGTTCATACCCAGCACCCAGTCGCCTATGGCGCGCGACAAGCCGGCATAATACAGGTTGTTGAACTTGGCAGAGTCCTGCAAATCCTTGAAGCCCTCGCGTATGCTCTCGTCGGTGAGCGACGAAATCCAAAGCCGCTTCACCGGAATGTTGCACTCCGCTTTCTGATAGACCCAACGCTGAATCAATTCACCCTCCTGCCCGGCATCACCGCAGTTGATAACCTCGTCGGCCTCACCTATCAGGGTTTTAATCACGTTGAACTGCCGTTTTATGCCGTCGTCTTCTATCAGTTTTATGCCAAAACGGTCAGGAATCATGGGCAACGCGCCCATGCTCCAGTAGCGCCAGCGCGGCGTGTAGTCGGCAGGCTCCTTGAGCGTGCACAAGTGCCCGAAAGTCCAAGTCACACGGTAGCCGTTGCCCTCATAATAACCTTCGTGGCGGTCGTTGGCGCCAAGAATTCCGGCAATATCACGAGCCACGCTCGGTTTCTCTGTGACACATAGTTTCATTCGCCCAATTTTTGTTTTTTTGCCTCGTCCCAAAGCGCGTCCATCTCGGCAAGCGTCAACTCGTTGACGGCTCGGCCCTGCGCCTTGGCCTGACTTTCTATGTAGTTGAACCGCCCTATGAATTTGCGGTTTGTGCGCTCAAGGGCGTTGTCGGCTCTCACGCCATAAAGACGCGCTGCATTGACCATGGCAAACATCAAGTCTCCGAACTCTTTTTCACGGTCAACCTCATGTCCGTCGACCATTTCGCGCTCCACCTCATCGGCTTCCTCACGCACCTTTGCCCATACTTCACGGCGGTCGGCCCAGTCGAAGCCCACATTGGCAGCCTTTTCCTGAATGCGCTCTGCCTTGATAAGTGACGGCAATGTGTGGGGCACACCACCAAGCACCGTTTTGTTGCCATGCTTTTCACGCATCTTTAGCAGTTCCCAGTTATCCTTTACCTGCTCGGCAGTGCGCTCTCCGGCATTGCCGAATATGTGCGGGTGGCGAAACACGAGTTTGTCGCGCAGCGTGTTGCACACATCTGCCAGGTCAAACGCGCCGTTGCCGTCGGCAATCAAGGCGTAGAGCAGCACATGCAGCAGCACGTCGCCAAGCTCTGTGCGCACCTTTTCATCGTCGGCAGCAAGCAGAGCCTCGGCAAGTTCCATGACCTCCTCAATGGTGTTTGGGCGCAGGCTTTGATAGGTCTGCACCGAGTCCCATGGGCATTTAGCCCTTATCGTCTCCACCACATCGAGCAGCTGGCTGAAAGCGGAGAGCTGACGTGTTCTTTTATCTGAATTCTCTGAATTTTTCATTTTTTGTAGTTGCTTATGCCTCGGTCAAGAAATTGCATAAACTCGTCAATACTCTCCTTATAGGCAAACGGCCCCGACATCAAATTGCCCTCGGCATTGAGCACCACATAATATGGCTGCGAGTTGGCACCGAACTTGTGGCGCTGCAGATAGCTCCATTTCTCGCCCACGGTGGCAAGCTCTTTCTGACGGCCGTCTTCCACCACATACATTGGCTGATCAAGGGCAGCCTTGTCATCGACCATAAGCTTTATCACAACGAAGTTTTCGCTGATTTTTCGTTTCACCTCACTCTTGTCGAGCACAGCGCCGTCCATTTTGCGGCAGTTTACACAGCCGTAGCCCGAAAAATCAAGAAGCACTGGCTTGCCCAGTTCGGCGGCAGCTTTCATGCCAGCGTCGAAGTCGTTGTACTCGCTCAACTCATCGCCGTGCAAGTTGAAGTCCTGGGTGTAGAGCGGCGGCACAAATGCGCTCGTGGCGCGCAATGGCGCGCCCCACAAGCCTGGGAGCAGATATGCCGTGAACGACAGTGACACCAGTGCCAGCACATAGCGCACCACGCCTATGCCCTGCGGTGCACTGTCGGCCTTGAAGCGGAACACTCCAAGCAGATAAAGCCCCATAGTGAAGAATATGCCTATCCACAAGGCAAGGAACGTCTCTCGGTCAAGAATATGCCAGCCATAGGCCAAGTCGGCCACCGACAAGAATTTAAGCGAAAGCGCCAACTCTATAAATCCGAGAAGCACCTTCACCGTGTTTAGCCAACCGCCCGATTTGGGCAGTTTCTTGAGCAGCGATGGGAACATGGCAAACAAACTGAACGGAATGGCCAACGCCAGCGCAAAGGCAAACATGCCCACTGCCGGGCCAAGAATGTTGCTCGTGCCGGCGGCCTCAACGAGCAGTGTGCCGATAATGGGGCCTGTGCACGAAAACGACACTATGACGAGCGTGAACGCCATGAAGAATATGCTCAGCAAGCCCGTGGTGCGCTCTGCCGCACTGTCAACCTTGTTTGACCATGAGTCGGGCAGTTTGATGTTGAACATGCCGAAAAACGAGAAGGCAAACACCACAAGTAGCAAGAAGAACACCACATTGCACACTGCATTGGTGGCAAGTGCATTGAGCGAGTCGGCTCCCGAAATTGCAGTAACCACCAATCCCAGCGCCAGATATATGACGATGATTGACAAGCCATAAGCCACAGCATTGGCAATGGCCTTGCCGCGCGAACCGCTCTTTTTCAAGAAGAAGCTCATGGTGAGCGGAATTATGGGCCACACACACGGAGTGAGCAGCGCCAGCAGACCGCCGACAAAACAAGCGATGAAGATATACCACCACGAGGCAGTGTTGCCGCCAGCGTCCTCACCGGCAGCCAAATCGGCAGCTGCACCTACCGGAGTCCACAGCTGCGCCTGCCCCACGGTGTCTGGAGCGACAGAGCCGGCAGCCGACGTCAATGCCGTGGCGGCAGTGTCGGTGGCAGAAAGCGTGTCGGCAACAAGTGCTGACGACTGCGACTCGGCGCCAACGGTGGCCGTGCCGCTAAACGCCAATGGCTCTGTGGCTGGCGAGGTGCAACGCTCATCGTTGCACGACATGTAGCGCAACGTGCCTTTCATGCTATATTTGCCTGACGTGAACTTAACTTTTTGCGTGAGCTTAACGCCGCCCGTCCACCACGACAAATCCATGTCAAAGTTCTTGTCGTGCTGCGTGTGAACCTTGCGGTCGGGCACAGGCTTGCCCACAAGTTCCACGCCTTTAAGCTCGCTCCACGATATGGTCAGCGGCACAGGGCCGCCATCGGAAATATTGATGGCATACATGTGCCAACCGTTGTCGATGGTGGCAGTCATAGTTACCACGCCCCTATTGTCATTGCCGACAGAAAGCGATGTTTTCCATTTCACAGGCTCCTCAATCTGCGCACACAAAGGCAACGCGGTGAGCAGCAAGAATAAAAGCAATATCTTCTGTTTCATGATTTCAACAAATGATTTTAACCAGAATTGATTGCGCCGGCAAGCAGCCGGCAAGCAAAAATGCGATGCAAAGTTAGCCACAAGATTTCAGTTTGGTCGGCAATGGCTCACAAAAAACATAAAAAAGCCTTAATTTCATTCTCGTTAACGTTTATATGCCCAAGACGCACAGGCAAATTAGAAATATTCTTTTTATATTTGCACGATAAATTCACAAGGACAATGATAGCCGGCATTATCGACAGAAAATCACTTGAGCGTTTGAGCAAACTGGTGCGCAACGCCCACCACATAGTGATAACGTGCCACTTGTCGCCCGACGGCGACGCAGTGGGCTCGTCGCTTGCCCTGTGCCGTGTGCTCAACAATATGGGCAAGGACGCCTATGTGGTGGTGCCCGACCAAATTCCGCGCTCGCTGCTTTTCATGCCTGGCGTGAACGGCGTGGTGACCTACAGCTGCCAAGAGCTGCGCGGGCGCTTCCTCGTGAACAACGCAGACCTAATTTTCTGCCTCGACTTCAACTGCTTGAAGCGAATCGACAAGCTCGGCGCACTGATAGAGAAATCAACGGCCGCCAAGGTGATGATAGACCACCACCTGAACCCCGAAACCATGTGCGACATAGTGATTTCGTTTCCGCAGCTGTCGTCAACGTGCGAGCTGATTTACCGCACACTCATGGAGCTTGGCTGGCTGTCGCACCTCGACAAGCAAGCAGCCTCAAACATATATGTGGGCATGACCACCGACACCGGCAATTTCACTTACAGCTCAAACTATCCCGAAATCTACGAGATTCTTGCCGACCTCATGACCTATAAAATCGACAAGGAGCGGCTGTATAACTTGGCAATGAACACCTTTTCGGCCGACTGCCTGCGCATTCAGGGCTTTGCCTTGAGTGAGAAAATGGAGGTATTTGCCGACAAGGGCGTGGCGCTCATCACGCTGTCGAAAGACGAGCTTGAGCGGTTCAACTACAAGAAAGGCGACACCGAAGGGCTTGTGAACAAGCCACTTGCCATTCCAGAGGTGCATATGTCATTTTTCCTGCGCGAGGACCAAGACAACTATGTGAAAGTGTCAACGCGTTCGCAAGGCGATTTTGCCGTGAATGAGATATGCGCGCGCCACTTCAACGGCGGCGGCCACAAAAACGCTGCCGGCGGTGAGTTTTACGGCTCCATAGCCGAAGCCGTTGACAAATTCAAAGAAATACTAAGCGAGCTTTGACCAAAACGATTTTTAGCTAAATATTTATATCTTTTCAAGAAAATGAAAATCAACAAATTATATCTTTCGTTACTTTTAGTGATTTTTGCAGTGGCAGCATCGTCGTGCAGCGACAAAGAGAGCTACTCCGACCTGCTCAACAGCGAGCGCGACGCTGTGAACGCCTATCTGTCAACACAGCGTGTGGTTAACGACATTCCTGCCGACACCGTGTTTGAGACCGGTCCAGACGCTCCGTTCTATCGCATAGACCCCGACGGCAACGTGTATATGCAGGTGATAAAGGCTGGTAGCAAGACCAACAAGGCCAAGACGTCGCAGAAAATCTATTTCCGCTACTCTCGCTACAACCTGCAATATTGGTACAAATATAACGAATGGGTGGCAGAAGGCAACTCCACCGAGATGAGTCTGGCATCGTCATACTTCCTGTATGCCGACTTCTCGCTCCAGCTGTCGTCGCAATGGGGCTCCGGCATTCAGTTGCCGCTCTCGCTCCTCGGCATCGACTCCGAGGTTAACGTGATTATCAAGTCGCAGTATGGCCAAACGAGCGAAATCTCGCAAGTGCAGCCATATCTCTACCACTTGCGTTACTTCCCCAACAAGCTGTAACGCGCCCACGGTTGGCCACAATCCATAAGCAGAAAACCAAAAACAATTTACAGTTATGTCATTAATAAAGTCAATTTCAGGCATCAGAGGCACAATCGGCGGCTCAGCCGGCGACAACCTCACTCCTCTCGACATTGTTAAGTTTACCAGTGCCTATGCAACCTACATACGCCGCACGACCAAGCAGACAAGCAACGTGATAGTTGTGGGACGCGACGCGCGCTTGTCGGGCAAAATGGTGCTCAACATGGTGGAAGGCACCCTCATGGGCATGGGCTTCGATGTGGTGAACATAGGTCTTGCCACCACCCCCACCACCGAGCTTGCCGTGACCGGCGAAAAAGCTTGTGGCGGAATCATAATCACCGCGTCACACAACCCAAAGCAGTGGAACGCCTTGAAGTTGCTTAACGACAAAGGCGAATTTCTGACCGACGCGCAAGGCAAGGAAGTGCTGCGCATAGCCGAAGCTGCCGAGTTTGACTACGCCCCGGTGGAAAAACTTGGCCAAGTGGATAGAAACGACACCTATCTGCGCCGCCACATCGACGCCGTGTGCAACCTGAAGCTCGTTGACCCCGACGCAATAGCCAAAGCCGACTTCACGGTGGCGGTAGATGCCGTCAACAGCATAGGCGGCGTGGCCATACCCAAACTGCTTGCCGCACTCGGCGTGAAAAAAGTGGAGAAACTGTTTTGCGACCCCACAGGCAACTTTGGACACACTCCGGAGCCAATCCCTCAAAATCTCACTGCAATCAGCGACTTTATGAAGCAGGGCAAAGCCGACGTGGGCTTTGTGGTTGACCCCGACGTTGACCGTTTGGCCATAGTGATGGAAAACGGAGAATTCTTTGTGGAAGAATACACCCTTGTGGCTGTGGCCGACTATGTGCTTAGCCACACACCCGGCCCAACGGTGAGCAACCTGTCGTCGTCGAGGGCACTGCGCGATGTGACCGAGAAGCACGGCTGCACCTACACTGCAGCTGCCGTGGGCGAAGTGAATGTGACCACCGAAATGCGCCGCACAGGAGCCGTGATAGGCGGCGAGGGCAACGGCGGAGTAATCTATCCCGAGTTGCACTACGGTCGCGACGCCCTGGTGGGCGTGGCTCTGTTCCTCACACTGCTTGCCAAGAGCGGCATGAAAGTCAGTGAGCTCAAAAAGACATATCCGCCTTATGAAATTGCAAAAACGAAGCTCCAGCTCACACCAGGCATGGACGTTGACAAGATACTCGACGCCGTGAAGGAGCATTACAAGAACGAGAAACTCACAACCACCGACGGTGTGAAAATCGACTTTGCCGACAGCTGGGTGCATCTGCGCAAGAGTAACACCGAGCCCATAATCCGCATCTACAGCGAAGCTCACACCATGGCAGATGCCGTGAAGCTCGGCGAGAATGTGAAGCACATAGTTGAGAGCCTCATCTAAGCACTCATTGCCAATAACAGACACTAAGGGCGGCAACCGACTGGGTTACCGCCCTTAGCTCTTATCCTCTCAGCGAAATTTATTCTTCGGGGAGGAGGTCGTCAAGCAACTTTTCTCCCACAAACACTTCGCGGGCCAGCACCAACACCAGTTGTGCTTCGTCGGGCTCAAGGGTGGTGAGCGTGTTGAGCATTGACTGCTGGTCGGGGTGATAGGCATTATGCTCACGCATATAGTATTGGAATTCCTTGACGGTGTCTTGCGACGACAGATATTTCACCGCCGTGCGCAGGTCATGGCGCGTGAACTTGGTGAGCAATTTCTCAATGATTTCTTGTGCTGTCATTTTGCTATTCTTGTTTATCTTGTTTGCACTTGTCTTACAAGCTTGGTTTCTGCGTGCAAAATTACTCATTATTGCCGAAATATGGGCAACGACATGCCAGTCAGGCACATTGACAGCCACGCAATGCTGACATTTTTTTCGCCACACTCGGCTGTGGCACAGATTTTGCATAGCCTTTCACTGCCAGCACGCAAAAGGCAAAGAAGCAACCATGCCAAATGGTCGTTTTTTCCCAAACAATGATTTTTGTATACATTCAAAATGGAAGTGCAAAACTTGTGGGTGAAAATAATATGAAAAACACCGCAGGTTTGCCTAACGGCT
>CAKUAR010000035.1 GCA_934636465.1 uncultured Muribaculaceae bacterium | reverse complement strand
AACCTCCGCAGTGTTTTTCATAATTTTACGGCTTACGTCACTCTGCGGAGCGTTGCACTTCTATTTGGAAGTCACACTGGGCGGCACCTCTTAGCCAAACACACAAGCCGCCCGGCACACACCACCATGCGGCACCGGGCAACAAATTAACCTCATTTCATTCATTTTGGCGTGAGAGCTTTCACACCAGTGCTATTTCAAAACAAGTTTTTCGTCTTTTGTCGCATATTCCTTATTCTTCCACACCTCTGGCGACAAATCGTGCTTATGAGTGTCAACCTTTCCATTAACTTTGTTTTCAAGAGCAGCAATTTGTTTCTCAAGCAAATACCATTTTTCTTTGTCGCGCTCAAACTGCACCTCTTTCTTCGAGTTGCCATACCTCACGTTTTTGGCAAGCAAGTCCACATATTTACCGGCCTCTTTTTGTGCTCCAGGCGCAAGCAGCACTTTCAAGTAAACCGGCGTGTGTGCTGCTTTATATAGATACACGCCCAGACATTGCGTGTATTTTCCCTTATACGGCTTGTCCATGGGTATGGTGGCCAACTTCACCGAGTCGGCATTAAATGCTTTCGACAACGCTCCTCCGCAGTCAAGCATAAGCATCTGCCTTAATTGCCATTCCGTGTTATTGTCGAGCGCAAACTGTTTGCCAGTAAACTTCTGATAGGCATACGCCAAGTCGTGATACACTTCAAGATAGCTCGTGCGCTTTCTCATATTCATCTGCCCCATATCCACATCGCAAAGCATCGGATAAATCATCATGCAATTGCCGTCGCCCAACACAAGCGTGTGCCCATATTTCTGCGTGAAGCCTGCGTAACCCGACGTGAAAAACTTCACACTCTCGTCTCCGTCCATTGTCGCGACATAGTATTCTTTCACGTTATATTCCGTCACGGCAAATCCTTTAGGCACTGTCATCTTAACGTCAAACACATCTTTTGCAAAATCAGAAAAAAGATGAAACTCCTTGCCACCCGTTCTGTCAACTTCTGGTTGAGCAAAAGCCGTCGTTACCGCAACCAGCAGCAACACGCTCACAAAAATTTTCTTAAAAGAAAAAGTCCTCATAATAACGTCTTTAGATTAAAACTTAAAGTTCCCGAATATATAAACAAAAAAACAAAAACAAACTAAATTCTTAAAAATTTTTTCGTCACCCCACATTTCATACCAACATCACCACACTCCACAAAAAGCAAAACCCGACCACCTCCACTCCCTCCAACAACAAAAAACAGTCAAATTTTTAATAGAAAAAAAATGCCGGGTGGCGGTTGTCACTCGGCAATGAGGGTTGGAGGAGCGCGACACGCAGTGCTGTCAGTACTCCACGCGGACGCTTTTCCCTCCGTCAACTATTTCGCAGTTTCTATACTTGTTGTCAATTATCAATATGAAGCAAGGCTTAATCCTATATGACAATCTATCGCCATCGGTTTGGCGATAATCAAGCCTCAATTTGTTTTTCTCTATTGCAGTCAAAGCTATTTTGTCTATTCTGGTGTCAACATCGGTTTCGGCAAACACTTTTGTCACAACAAATTCCTTTTTGAAATCTATTGGCGTGGGTCGGCCATTCTCACCCATCACGGTTGCCATTCCAAATGCGCCGTCAAACTCGTCTTGCAACACAAATTTCACCACGCCGGTTTGTTCATAGTCATTGCGAATAAAGTAGTTGTTCACTTCCTTAAACGCCACTTTATTACCCGTGCTGCACGACTCCAGTGCCGCCATTACAACCAACGAGAATATCGCCAATACTTTTTTCATTTTCATATTATTTCATCACTATTTGTCAGCAAAAAACATTATGGCAACTTGACACGCAAACCAAAGTTCAAGTCAAAATCACAGCGGCGGTCTGTGTAGGCCGATTTAACCGAGCTGCCGTTGTCAAAATGATAACTGCACCCTGGCTCCACATACAGCGCCACTCTTTTCACCACCTCACACTCCACGCCCACGGCGGCATTAACGCTCCACAGCACACGGCTGTCCTTAACGCGGCTCGACTGCTGCTGCCACTCTTTGCCACCCATGGTGTAGCTTGACTTGGCTCTGCCATCTACCAGCATTTCTCCCATGCCGCCAGCCAAGGCATACACGCCAAAGCGTCCGCACCTCCATGCGTCGAATGTCACGCTCACCGGCACGCCCAGATAGTGCAACGACTGGTCGGTGCTGTTGGTCACGCCGTTCAAACTCACATCAAACGATGATTGCAGATAGCTATAAGTCAACCCTGTCTGCACTCCCCACCGCGGTGCTACCTCATAGCGCACCGTCACACCAGCCCGCACCGGTTGGTTGTGTTTAGCTTTCACCTCGGAGCGTCGGTCGTCTTTGGTGAAAGCGTCGCCCTCAAGCACACCAGGCAATTTTGCGCTATAAAGCGTGTTGGCCATTGCCGTGCCACCGCTTTGGCTCGACGACATTCCGTTGCCTTGATATGAGGCGCCTATGCACAGTCGTCCTTGGCGGTGTAGTTGCGGCACTGGGTCTGTGCCATAACTGCCGCCAAAGCTATTATAACTCCGTTTTTCTTGCACCATAGCCTTACTGCTGCTTTCTGCGTCCTCACCTTGCTTCGCCATGGCTTTGCTCTTTTTTTGAGCTTTTGCCATAGGGGCTTCAACCGCTTTTGCCGCATAACCGTCAGCACTCGCGGCAGTTTTCATCATAGACTGGTCCATGGTTTCAGCCATTGCCTTATCTTGCGCAACCGCAGTGCTTGCAGGCATGGCATCGCAGGCAAGCACACCGCTGGCAGAGGCAAGTTGCGTTCTAACATCGGGACGAAGGCTAGCATTTTCGCCACTGGCTATGGCAGGCTTACCGCCGGCATGATTGCTGACAGAAGCAATCGTTTCTGACGGCTGACGGCTATCGTCGGCAGGCCGCATAGTCCACAGGCACACTGCAGCCACAAGCACCACTACCGCCGCGGCAGCCACACGCCTAATCACCGGCAGCGGCACAACAAAGCCACGTCTGCGCTCGGCTTCCATTTCTCGGCGTGACACCTCTTGCTTTATGCCGTCGAGCAATCCTGCCGGCACGTCGGCCTCATAGTCGCCAACTTGCTTTCTCAGATTGTTTGTCCACTCTTCTTTCATTGCCTGCTTCGTTTATAGTCGTTTATCATGCCTGCCAACATTTTTTTAGCTTTATGAAACTGTGACGCTGAGCTGTCGGGCTTTATACCCAGAATCTCAGCTATTTCCTTGTGGCTTTTCTCGCCAAACACATACAAGTTAACCACTGCCCTGTAGCCAGGAGGCAAGCGGCGTATCATCTCCACGAGCGTCTTGCTGTCTATTCCGTTGGTGTCGGGTTCCTCGTCGGGCATATCTGGCAATTCGGCTGCGTCTTCAAACACATTTTTCTGTCCGCGTCTCAAGTGCTGCAATGCCTCGTTAACCACTATCCGGCTCAACCACGCTTTCAGCGACCCCTCTCCCCGATAGTCAAAGCTGCCTATGCGCATGAATATCTTCACAAAACTCTCCTGGAGCACATCTTTCAGATCGTCATCATTGGCTATGTAACGCGAGCACACTCCGGCCAGATAGCGCGAATACTGGGCATATAGCATATCCATGGCGAGGGGATTTCCCTCGCCAAACATGCCTATTATTTTCTTTTCCTTGTCAGTTTCTGCCCTGCTCACCTGGTCAACTGGTCATCGGTCTAAACGCACCCACAAGCGCTTGCGGGCGCGCAAGTCATTCTATCATTGTTTATTTGCGTGTGCGATACTTGAATTTCACACTCTTTTCTCCACTGAACGACTTCCATTTAAGCGTCAAATCCACCGTCTTGCCTTGAGTGTCGGGCAACTTGTCGAGGCGGAACGCCACCACGCCGTCGGCCACACGTGTTGATCTGTCGCCGCAAGCGTCGTGATAAAGCCTCACTTCGTATGGGTTGCTCGTTGCCACCAAATTCATCTTATGCTGTGTGTAACCGCTCATATAGGTGCGAAATCTAAGGGTCAGATAACCGTCCTCACACACCGTTGACCAGTCATTCACTATTTCCACCGGGTCGTTGCCCACGGTGGCACTATCCACAGCCATTGCTTGTGCCATGCTCTTGGTGCGCACGGTGTCAATCCAGTTCACCCACACGTTGCGGGCTTTGTCGTTGACTACCTCGCCCTTGCCGGCATCTCTGAAGTTGACAAACGCTCTCACCTCCTTGTTCAAGACATCGCCTTTCAGGTTCACAGGGTAGAGCAGCGTGCTGTCGTCGAGCTGAAACCACGTAGCGCCGTCTATGTTCTTCATCGTCACTATGGCGTTGGGATATATGCGGCTATAATCGTTGTCATCGTCATCAAGACACGACTGTGCGCCCACCGCTACAAGCACCACTGCCAAAATCATCAGAATTTTTCTTAATTTTGCGTTCATAATGCAATTTCTTTATTAATAAACTTACACTCACAAAATGCACAAACGCCCATAACCTTGCCTGGCAACATGGAAATAAAAAAATTTTATGCTTCATGCAAGGTTTTTAATTATTTCGCATTTCATATATGCAAATATGGCGATGCGATTTGAAATCAGCAAAATTTTATAAACTATATTTATCACACAAAAGACAAAATGAAAAAATTCAAACTGTTAATCAGCGCACTGGTTTTCTGCGCCGCAGCATTGAGCCTCAACTCTTGCATCAAAGACGACAACAAGACCAAGGAACTCACCCCCGAAGAAATAAGCACGGCTTTCAATTCCGTGAAAGGCGACTACAGCGGCAAGGCCATCACTCGCATTTCCACCGGGGTCAACGACACCGTGCCCATCAGCTGGGAGATTGAAAACGACTCTCTCCTCACCATCAAAAACATTCCGGCCAACATGATGTCTTATCAAATCACCAACGAAGAAATCAAGAAAGCCCTTGCCAGCATGCCCCCATTCGACCTTACTTTCAAAATCAAGTTTGTGAGAATGTCGCCAGCCACTTTCACCATCAACCCCAAAACTCCAGCTTTCAAAATCAACTATGGAGGCAAAGAGCACCTGCTGCAAGTGGCTTTCTACATCGACAACAACTACTCCTACGGTCAGTATTACGCCGACGCCAAGTCGCTCATGATGCAGGCGATTGCCGCCGGAGCCTATATCGACGGCGAATATCAAAAAGGCCTTCTCGCCCAAGAAGTGCCATTCTTGTTCACCGGCAAGAAGCAATGACGCATTGAACCATGCGCGCACATCACAGCGCACGCATTGGCACAACTCCCATAACAACCCACCAGCTCCGCCCACAGCACACATTTGCTTGCGGAGCTGGTGTTCTTTTTCTCCTTTTTATGCGCTTCTTGGGCATTGTGCCGGCTCTTTTTACCTTTTTGTAACAAAAAATGCTTACCTTTACCTCAGTTATAATCAAAATCAACGAAACTAATCAACAATATTTTAACTACATGAAAAAATTATCATTAGCACTGCTGCTATTGTGCGCCGCCCTCACTGGCACCGCGCAAATCAATCGTCCGAAGCTTGTCGTTGGCCTTATGGTGGACCAAATGCGTTGGGACTATCTCTATTACTACTACGACTCGTTTGGCGAGGGCGGACTTAAACGCCTCGTTGACACTGGCTTCAGTTTCGAAGACACAAAAATCAACTACATTCCCACCATCACCGCTGTGGGCCACTCAAGTGTTTACACCGGCTCTGTGCCGGCACTCCACGGCATTGCAGGCAATGGTTTTGCGGTTGACAACAAACAAGTGTATTGCTGCGCCGACGACGGCGTGAAGCCCATAGGCACCACAAGCAGCGCCGGCAAGATGTCGCCTCACTATCTGGTGGCTTCCACCATAGGCGACGAGCTGAAACTTGCCACCGACTTCAAGGCCAAGGTCATAGGTGTGGCCATGAAAGACCGTGCCGCCATTCTTCCTGCCGGTCACAGCGCCGATGCAGCCTACTGGTATGACAACTCCGTTGGCCACTTCGTGACAAGCTCATTCTACATGGACAAATTCCCTGCTTGGGTCGAGAAATTCAATGCCGCCAACGCCACCACTCCTGGCAAGGACGTGAAGAGCACCCCCGATGGTGTGACACTCACATTCAAGATGGCACAAGCCGCCATTGACAACGAGAACCTCGGTGCCGACAACATCACCGACCTGCTCGCCATCAGCATTTCTTCCACCGACATCATCAGCCACGCCACCGGCACACGCGGCAAGGAGAACAAAGAGGTGTTTATGCGCCTCGACCACGACCTTGCGCAGTTCCTCGCCTATCTCGACAAGAAAATCGGCAAGGACAACTATCTGCTGTTCCTCACCGCCGACCACGGAGGCATACACAACCCCAACTACACCCTTTCACACCGCATTCCTTCGGGTGGCTGCGACCAGGCTGGCATAGGCAAGGCTCTCAACGCACATCTGCAAAAGGCATTTAACTCACAAGCCAACATGGTAGTGGGCATAGCCGACTCTCGCCTATATCTCAACCACCCCGAAATTGAGAAAGCCGGACTCAATCTGCAAGCAATCAAGGACACTGCCGTCAACTTCCTGCGCCGCGACAAAGAGATAGCCTTTGCCGTTGACTACGAGAAAGCCTACGTAACAAGCGTTCCTGCTCCTATCCGCGAACAGATTGTCAATGGCTACAACAACAAGCGCAGCGGCGACATAGTGCTCATCAACTATCCGCGTGTTTTGCCCTATGCCATCAATGCCAACTATCGCGGCACGTCGCACGGCTCATGGGTTCCCGACGACGCTCGCATTCCGTTCGTGCTCATGGGCTGGAACGTGGGTCACGGCAGCTGCAATGCCCCCACACGCATCGTCGATATTGCCCCCACAGTGTGCTCCATGCTCCACATACAGATGCCCGACGCTTGCATCGGCAGCTCTGTGCTCGACAAAGTGGCAAAAAAATAATTGCATTTTCTGCCCGAAATCCGTAATTTTACGCCCAAAGTAAAAAAACGTTTTTACGGGCAGAGACTGTTCTGAAATTTTCATAGTGCTAGGCCGTCTCCCTACTTTTCCGTAGAGCGACGGTCTTGCTGCTTTTTATGACAAGTTTCACTGCACGGCCTCGCCGCACACGCAAAACAAAGAAACACATTTTTCACTATGTTCAGCAAAGAAACCTACATCAACCGCCGCGCCGAGCTGAAGAAGCTCGTGAAAAGCGGCATCATATTGCTCTTTGGCAACAATGAAGCCCCCAACAATTACCCCTCAAACGCCTACTACCCCTTCCGTCAGGACTCCGCGTTTCTCTACTATTTCGGACAAAACCGCGACGGCCTTGTGGGTGTAATCGACGTTGATAACGACAAGGAAACTCTCATTGGTGACGACATAGCCCTCGACGACATCGTGTGGTATGGCTCGGTTGACAGCGTGGCCACCATGGCAGAGCAGGTGGGTGTGGCACACAGTGCGCCAATGTCGGCGCTCAAGCAGCTGTGCGACCTCGCCAAGCAAGGCAATCGCCGTATTCATTTCCTGCCGCCCTACCGCTTCGACACCAAGATTCTTATCCACGACCTGCTCAACATCAACCCAAGCCAGCAGACCCACCTCGCCTCGCTGCCGCTCATAATGGCAGTGGTCAAGATGCGTTCAGTGAAGTCGCCGCTTGAGATAGCCGAAATCGAGAAAGCCTGTGCCATAGGCTACAAAATGCACACCACCGCCATGCGTCTCACTAAGCCCGGCGTAACCGAAAAATTCGTTGGCGGACAGGTTGACGGCATAGCCCACTCCTATGGCGCGCAAGTCAGCTTTGCCACAATTTTCTCGCAGCATGGCGAAATCATGCACGGCAACCCCTCCACGGCAGTTCTTGAATCAGGCAGACTTACTCTGTGCGATGCCGGAGCCGAGACACTTGAAAACTATTGCAGCGACAACACCCGCACTTATCCCGTCAGCGGCAAGTTCACCCAGCGCCAGCTCGAAATCTACGCCATAGTTGAGCAGTGCCACGACCTCGTGTTGCAGCTTGCCAAGCCAGGCGTGCGCTACTGGGACGTGCACTTTGCCGTTTGCCGCCACATGACCGAGTGCCTCAAGCAGCTCGGACTCATGAAGGGCGACACCGATGCTGCCCTTGCAGCTGGAGCACACGCCATGTTCCTGCCCCACGGCCTTGGTCACATGATGGGCATGGACGTGCACGACATGGAAGGCCTCGGACAAATATATGTGGGGTTCGACGACCAAACACGCCCCAACCTTGAGCAGTTTGGCACCAACTGCCTGCGCATGGGACGCACCTTGCAAGAGGGCTTCGTGGTGACCGACGAGCCTGGCATATATTTCATCCCTGCGCTTATCGACGACTGGAAGGCTTCTGGTCACTGCGCCGAGTTCATCAATTTTGACTTGCTCGAAACCTACAAGGATTTCGGCGGCATACGCATTGAGGACGACGTGCTCATCACCGCCGACGGCTGCCGCTTCCTGGGCAAGGAGCGCATACCTTATCACCCAGCCGACGTTGAAGCCTTTATGAAAGACAACTAACCCCCCACTCCTCAAGTCGAGGGGAAAAAAACATATTTCTCAAAAAAAACACTGCCGAGCGCGCCACCCAACAATCATAGTGGCACGCCCGGCTTTTTCATCTTCTTATCTGCCCCATATCCCAAATTATAGGGATTTTTATGGGCAAATATCACTACTAATGGTGATATTTTGAGTTTTAGCATCACTTTTGCAACTCATTTGCATTTCTTTTGCTGTAATTTTGCATAAACAAATCCAAAAGCAACTCCCAAAAGGGCAAAATTTGGAATAAATCTAATGTTGACACAATGAAGTTATCCGAGCTCAAAACAGGTGAAAAAGGCGTCATCGTCAAGGTAACTGGCCATGGCGGCTTCCGCAAGCGCATAGTAGAAATGGGATTTATCAAGGGTAAAGTGGTGGAAGTGCTGCTCAACGCTCCGTTCAAAGACCCTGTGAAATACAAGATAATGAACTATGAAGTGTCACTGCGCCACAGCGAGGCCGACATGATTGAGGTGCTGTCTATGAGCGAGGCTGCCAAGATAGAGCGCGAAAACACCGCACAGCCTGGCACACTGGTAGAAAGCAGCGACGCCGACGAGCAACCGCTCTCAAACCAGCAGCTCCACGATGCGGCCATCAAGAAGCGCCGCACCATCAATGTGGCTCTCGTGGGCAACCCCAACTGCGGCAAGACGTCACTCTTCAATTTCGCCTCCGGAGCACACGAGCGTGTGGGCAACTACTCAGGTGTCACAGTCGATGCCAAAGAGGGACACGCCGAGTTTGAGGGCTATCACTTCAATCTTGTTGACCTCCCCGGCACCTACAGCCTCTCGGCTTATTCGCCCGAAGAACTTTATGTGCGCAAGCAACTGGTGGAAAAGGCCCCCGATGTGGTCATCAACGTCATCGACACCAGCAACCTTGAGCGCAACCTCTATCTCACCACCGAGCTAATCGACATGCACTTGCGCATGGTGTGCGCGCTCAACATGTTCGACGAGACCGAAAAGCGCGGCGACAACGTTGACTACAACAAGCTCGGCCAGCTCTTTGGCGTGCCCATGGTGCCCACCGTGTTCAAGAGCGGCAAAGGTGTGGAAATGCTGTTTCACATCATCATCAACATCTACGAGGGTGTTGACTACCTCGACGACAAAGGCAACCTCAACCCCGAAGTTGCCACCGACATAGCCAACTGGCACAAGCAGTTTGCCACCGACACCGACACTGCCCACCCCGAGGACTTTGCCGCCGGCGACCGCCCCAAGGGCAACGTGTATCGCCACATACACATCAACCACGGCAAATATGTGGAGGAAGGCATCACTGCCGTGCAACAGGTCATCAAGCAGCAGGAGTCGCTGCGCGAACACTACTCCACACGCTACCTTGCCATAAAGATGCTTGAAAACGACAAAGACGTGCAACGCATCATCGACACCCTGCCCGGAGCCAAGACCATCGACGACGCGCGCAATGCCGCCGCCGCCAAAATCAAGGAGGAAACGCAGCAAGACAGCGAAACGGCCATCATGGACGCGAAATATGGCTTCATTCACGGGGCGCTCCAAGAAGCGCAATACTCCACCGGCAACAAGCACGACACCTATCAGACCACGCACATCATCGACCGCATCATCACCAACCGCTACGTTGGTTTCCCCATATTCATCATCATTTTGTTTGTGATGTTTGAAGCCACGTTTGTCATTGGCCAGTACCCTATGGACTGGATTGACAGCGGCGTGTCGTGGCTTGCGCAGACCGTGGGACAATTGCTTCCGCCAGGCCCGGTGCGCGACCTCATTGCCGACGGCATCATAGCCGGTGTGGGAGCCGTGGTGGTGTTCTTGCCGCAAATCCTTATTCTTTATTTCTTCATAGCCCTCATGGAGGACAGCGGCTATATGGCCCGCGCCGCCTTCATCATGGACAAGATGATGCACAAAATGGGACTGCACGGCAAGTCGTTCATTCCGCTCATCATGGGCTTTGGTTGCAATGTGCCGGCAGTCATGTCCACACGCACCATCGAGAGCCACCGCAGCCGCCTCATCACCATGCTCATATTGCCGTTCATGAGCTGCTCTGCGCGCTGGCCCATCTACATCATGATTACCTGCACATTCTTCGCCTTGAAATATCAGTCACTGGTCATTCTTAGCCTCTACGCCATAGGCATCATCATGGCAATTGTTGCCGGAGGGCTGTTCAGCCGCTTCGTGTTCAAGGGCGAGGACACTCCGTTTGTCATGGAGCTGCCGCCCTACCGCTTCCCCACAGCCAAGGCCATAGCACGCCACACTTGGGAGCGCGGCAAGCAATATCTGCACAAAATGGGCACCACAATCCTTGTGGCAAGCATTATTGTGTGGGCACTGGGCTATTTTCCGCACAACGACAAGCTCAGCCATGCCGAGCAGCTTGAGCAGAGCTACATAGGCCGCATCGGCAAAACCGTGGAGCCGGTGTTCAAGGCACAGGGCTTCGACTGGAAACTCGATGTCGGCTTGATAGCAGGCGTGGGAGCCAAAGAGATTGTTGCCTCCACAATAGGCGTTATCTACACCGACAACGAGGACATCACTGCCGACGACGACAGCGATGCCTCAAACGAGAAATACACACGCCTGCACGCGCAAATGACAGCCGACGGCATAACGCCACTCGTGGCATATTGCTTCTTGCTGTTTGTGCTTCTCTATTTCCCTTGCATAGCCACGGTGGCGGCAATCAAGGGCGAAACAGGCTCTTGGCGCTGGGCGTTGTTTGCCGCCGGCTACACCACGCTCCTGGCATGGATTGTTTCCGCCGTCGTCTATCAAATCGGCTGTCTCTTTGGTTAATGCCGTTTTTAATTGTAACTTTACGCTCTATAGCAACACTAATCGATAGTTATTATGAAAAAGTTAACACTGGTATTTTTTGGCATAATCACATTCTTTGCCACATGTGGCGCACAAAATGCCTCGTCGTTCATCATGCCAGGCATGAATGATAAGCAGAAAACCTATGTGCGCAGCGTCTCGGCAGAGGGCACTTTGCTAAAAGTCATTCATGGCGGTGGCGACATCTACATAGCCCTTGAGGCTCTGACAGAAGAGCGTGCCCAGAAAAAGGAAGTGGGCTTCATCACTGTCATATATCCCGATGTCAGGTCTGAGAAATGGGTTGCTACCTTTTGGTTCAACCGTCCCCTTGTTTGTGAGCTTGAGTATCACGATTTAGGCAAAAAAGACAGCTTTATGGGTCTTTGGACATCCGATGAAATCAAACTCAACGGAAAAACAAAATTTGAGTACAAGGAAATCCGCATCGCCGAAGATGCCGCCAATTTCCTTATCGACTTCATCAACGGCGACACTCCACTAACCGACAACTCACGTCTAAAAGTGCGTGTGGTCAAAACCCCCGCGTTGCGCAAAACCGAATATCGAGACCCTCGGAGTTACTAACGCTAAGGCTGTATACATTCAAAATGGAAGTGCAAAACTTGTGGGTGAAAATAATATGAAAAACACCGCAGGTTTGCCTAACGGCT
>CAKUAR010000034.1 GCA_934636465.1 uncultured Muribaculaceae bacterium | reverse complement strand
ATAGAGCAAGTCAACTACGACCGCATTTTACAAGTTTACAAAAATCGCATGAGCGATTTGAGCGACTGGAATTTCTACATCGTGGGCAATTTCGATGTTGACTCGCTCAAGCTGCTCACCGAGCGCTACATTGCATCGCTTCCCACTGCCGGACGCATCGAGAAACCTCGCGACATAGGCTATCGCTTGTTCCCTGCCGACACCAAGCGCACTTTCTCGCGCAAAATGGAAAATCCGCAAGACAAAGTCTATTTCTTCTGGACGAGCAACGATGTGCCCTACTCGCTGCGCGCCAATCTGCTCGCCAAAATCACAGGACAAGTTATGTCGGCCATGTTCCTCAAGGAAATCCGCGAGGACCGCGGTTGGACCTACCACGTTGACACTCACTGCAGCATAGTTGCCGACCTCAACGGCCAGGACACTCCGGTTATCTTCATGCCGCTCAATGTCACCATCACAGCCGGCAAAGCCGCCGAGTGCCGCAACCTAATTTCCGCCACCATGGCTTCTGTTGCCCAAAACGGCATCACTCAAGCCCAACTCGACAAGGTGAAACGCTACCTCAAGAAAGTGTTTGGCGAAGATGTCAAGGAAAACAGCTACTGGCAAGTGATGATTAAGAACTATCTCAAATATGGCATCGACTTCAATCAAGATTACCTGTCGATACTCGACAGCATAACCACAACCGATGTGCGCGACTTCGTTAAGCAATACATCACTAATGGACATCACCTTGAGTTGACCATGACTGCAGAAAAATAAACAATCGAACGTAATAATTTTTCACCTACCCACAATGCGGCGGAGCCTGCCAACCCACGGCTTCACCGCGTTGTCTTTTTGCCTTGTGACAGTCATCATGACGCAAATATATGCCATATATGTAAAATTTTGATTAATTTTGTGCCTTGACAAGCCAAAAAGACACATTTTTGGTAATTTTTGGAACAAAATTGGGCTAAATATGAAAAAGTCTATCTTATCTTTAGCAACTGCATTGGTTGCACTTGCATCGAGCAACGCTTCAGCGTTTAAACTTCTAAGTTATGGTAATTTTGACCATTGGATTACACGACAAATCTCCGAATCACACATCTTGGGCGGAAACACCAAAACCGTTTATGAAATAGGCCCAACGCAGACCATTGTTGGCAACAAGCCTTACGTCAACCTCGGCGGTTCGCCTTGGGGCACGAGCAACGTCTATGCTAAGGTGCACGGCATCGTCAAGGCGAGCAACGCCGTCTATCCCGACTCACACAATGGCGGCCAGTGCGCCAAGCTCACCACCAAGCTCGAGCACGTCAAGGCACTCGGCATTATCAACATGGACGTGCTTGTGGGCGGCACTATCTTCACCGGTCAAATGATTGAGCCAGTGAAAAGCACCAGCAACCCCTACGCCAACATGAACATGGGCATACGCTTCACAAAACGCCCTAAATATCTGCAATTCGACTACAAGCTCTACGCCCCCTCAGGCAGCCGCATCTACAGCAGCGGCTTTGGCAAAAAGAAAGTGCTGCCCGGCAAAGACCACGCCGAGGTGTTCCTGCTGCTGCAATACCGCTGGGAAGACGCCAAAGGCAACATTCACGCCAAGCGCGTGGGCACTGCTCGCCAACGTTTCAGCACTTCCACTTCTGGCTGGGTCAATGCTCACCGCATACCGGTGCTCTATGGCGACATTCGCAACCACAGCGGCTATCAGAGCTACATGGACCTAATTCCCAAGGCAAAGAGCTATTATGCACGCAACAGCAAGGGCAAAATGGTGCCAGTGGTTGAAGAAGGCTGGGCAAGCGCCGACCAAACTCCCACACACGCCATAGTCATGTGCTCCAGCGCAAGCGGCACCGCCTATGAGGGCACTGTGGGCATGACTTTGTGGGTCGATAACATCGGCTTCGTTTATTAATCCTCACGCCACCGGTGCGCAGCACATCCTTGCGTGGCATCACAAAAAAGCTGTTCATGAGTCAAATCTCACATCGCATAGTCAGCACGCTTTTCGGCTGGACTAAAAACCAGAAAGCCATCTTCTGGGTTTTCTTGGCAGTTCTCGTAATCCCCAACGTGTTGATGCTTTACACCGAGTCAACGTCACTGCTCACACGCATTGTGGGCGTGCTCCTGCCGTTGTCGTTCTACTGGTGTGCCCTTACGTTTGCCACCAAGCCTGGCAAAGCGTTCTGGTGGCTTTTCCTGTTCATATTCCTCGATGCGTTTGAGTTGGTGCTGCTGGGGCTATATGGCGAGTCACCCATAGCGGTTGACATGTTCCTTAACGTCGTCACCACCAACACCACCGAAGCCGGAGAACTGCTGTTCAATGTGATGCCGGCTTTTGTCTCCACCATCACCATCTATGGCTTGAGCATAGTGCTCGCCATAGTCTCGCAGTGCAACAAAGCCACGCTCAATTCCGGTTTCCGTCTCTTGCAACGCAAGCTGTCGCTTGTGCTGATTACCGTTGCCGTGGTGTTGCTTTTGGCCAACTTCATAATTGACCGTGACTTCAATTTTCGCGATGATATTTTTCCTGTCAACTCATGCTACAATTTCGGGGTGGCAATAGAGCGCACACGCCTGTCTATGCACTACGCCGAGGCCTCGGCAAATTTCAGCTATCAAGCCGCCAACACACGCCCCGACTCCATATCACAAATCTATGTGCTTGTTATTGGCGAGACTGCGCGTGCCGACAACTTCGGCATTCTCGGCTACAACCGCCCCACCACCTCCCGGCTTAGTGCCTTGGCCAGCAAGCAGCACTCCGTTGTGGCGTTCAAAGATGCATTGACCATGAGCAACACCACTCACAAGAGTGTGCCCATGCTGCTCACTTCGGTGGCATCACAGGGCAATTTCAACGACATTTACAGCCAGAAAGGCATTTTCTGCGCATTCCGCCAGGCTGGCTACTCCACCACTTTCATCAGCAATCAGCGCCGCAACGGCTCGCTCATTGATTTCCTTGGCTCCGAAGCACAACACGTCACATTTCTCAAAGACCATCTGCCGCTTGAGTCAGAGCTTGCCGACGACTCCATTCTCACGCCTCTCAAAGCCTGTCTCGACAGCTACCACGGCGGTCGTCTGTTTATCGTGTTGCACACTTATGGGTCACATTTCAACTACCGCGACCGTTATCCGCACAATTATAAGCCGCTGTTCACGCCCGACCGCTTCACCGAAGCAAGCCGTGAAAACCGCGACAAGCTCGTCAATGCCTACGACAACACCATTGCCAACACCGATGCCCTATTGTCGCGCATCATTGCCATGGTGCAGGCCATGCATGTGCCGGCAGGCTTGATTTATGCCAGCGACCACGGTGAGGACATATTCGACGACTCGCGCCACCGTTTCTTGCATGCGTCTCCCATTCCAACCTACTATCAAATTCACGTTCCATTCCTTGTGTGGACTTCAAGCGAGTACCGCTCACTCTATCCGGCCAAGTGGCAGCAAATAGTTTCGCACAGCGACGCCCCCATCTCCACAAGTCTGGTCACATTTCACACGTTGCTCGACATGAGTGGTGTTAAATCCGCCTACCTCTGCACTTCCGACGCTTTGTCAAGCCCCGACTTCAAAGTCAAGCAACGCCTCTATGTCACCGACCACAACGAAATGATTCCAATCAGCAAATCAGGCCTCAAGCAGCTCGACATAGAGCAGTTCCGCAAGCACGGCCTCACCTATCCCTAATCCGCCGCAAGCCACCACCGTAGCCATCGCTGACACACAACACCCATGTGTTGGCGGCATTAGAAATCACTAATATTGACAAAACAAAAAAGCGTTCACACGAGTGAACGCTTTTTTGTACCTATGATAGTGTTATGTTGTGATTCCTTATTTCACCAGCACTTTCTTTCCGTTTACAAGCACCACACCGGCATTCAAGCCACCAATGGTTGTTTCACCGGCACCCACAGCCTTGCGGCACAGCAAGTGTCCTGCCAAGTCATACACAACAACAGTTGCTGGAGCAGCAGTCGTCACACTGATAGCTTTATTTCCACAAGCAGCCACCTTAAAGTCGGCATTTGCCGATGTTGGGTTCTGAACACCTGTTGAGTTAATCTCATGTATCTCTGGAAATTGATTCCAGCCAAAAGTCAACTTATATGCGTCAACAGTTCCTGCCGGCACATAAAGCACACGGTCGGCATAATCATTGTCGTCAAAAATCGTGTAGATTTCATCGCCGTCAAGATAGCCTTTTTTCACCTCTGGAGGGGTAGTTGACAGAGAATACACCGTCTTGAGCTGTGGATTGCCCTCAAATGCAAATCCGCCTATATTTGTCAGCTTTGCTGGCAGTGTGATTTTGGTCATCTTGTAGTTCTTGTCGAAGCAGTAGTTGCCGATAAACGTCAATGAGTCCGGCAGCTCCAGATTCTCCAAGTTATAACAGTTGCGGAAAGCCCAGTGGCCTATGTAGGTCACGTTGTCCGACATCTTCACCGTCTTCAGGTTTGTGGCAGAGTCAAAAGCGTAATCATTGATTTTAGTAACTGTTCCTGGCAGAGTCACTGAAGTCAATTCTTCCAGCTCCGAAAATGCGCTTGAGCCTACCTGTGTCACAGGCAGAGTCTTGCCGGCGGTTGTCTTAACACTGTCTGCCACCACAATGTCGCCAGTGTAAGGCGCAGCCACAACCATAAAATAAGTCTGCGATTTGTCAGACTTATATTTCACACCATTGTAAGTAACAGTCACGGCAGCGCCAAATGCTGTTGCCGACGCTGATACAAACGCAACGACAAGCGATAGTCTTGTCAACAAATTTTGTCTAAACTTCATACTGATAATTATTAAAAATTCATATTAACTTGTGGCTGTCTCAGCCATATTCAAAATAATCTAACTACTGATTTTTAGCCGTCAACGCTTGTTGCGGCCTCCACGGCCAGAGCGGTCACGACGGCCTCTGCCACCGCCGTTTTGTCCGCGCTTCTGGCGGCGCGACGCGTGTCCGCCCTCAAAGTCAGAGCGGCGGCGGTCGGTCTTGTGGTCATCGTTGCCGGTAAAGCGGTTGCCTTGTGTGATTGGAGCTTTGTCTATGTGGTGCGAATCTACAGGATTGTTAGCGTCAACCAGAGCATAGTCAAGCTGTTTCTTAATGAGGTCGGCACGAGCCACCTGTATCTTCACCTTGTCGCCCAAGCGATATTTGCGGTGAGAGCGGCGACCTATCAAATAATAGTTTTTCTCGTCAAACTCATAGAAATCGTCGCCGAGGTCGCGCACCGGAATCATGCCCTCGCAGTGTGTTTCGTCAAGCTCCACATACAAGCCCCACTCCGTGACGCCAGAAATGTGTCCTTCAAACACGCCGCCAAGTCTTTCACCCATGAATTCCACTGCCTTATATTTTATTGAGGCACGCTCCGCATTGGCTGCAAGTTGCTCCTGCGCGCTCATGTGGTCGCAGTCGTCCTCCAGTTTCTCCAGATTCACGCTGCGTCCACCCTCGGCATAGCGGTCGAGCAGACGATGCACCATAAGGTCGGGATAGCGGCGAATTGGCGATGTGAAGTGTGTGTAATACTCAAAGCCGAGTCCATAGTGTCCCACGTTGGTCGTCGAGTACACAGCCTTTGCCATAGAGCGGATAGCCAAAATCGACAGTAATTCCTCCTCCGGCTTGCCTTTCACCTCCTCAAGCATCTTGTTGATTGACTTGTTCACCACCTTGGCAGTGCCGTCAATCTTCACCTTGTAGCCAAAGTGGGCTGCTATGTCGGCAAAGTTGGCCAATTTCTCTGGGTCTGGTTTGTCGTGAATTCTATACACAAACGCCTTTGCTTTCTTGCCCTTGCCCACTTTGCCTATCGACTCTGCCACCTTGCGGTTGGCAAGCAGCATAAATTCCTCCACAAGTTTGTTGGCCTCCTTCGACACGTGCATCACCACACGCAGCGGCTTGCCGTTTTCGTCCACCTCAAAGTGTACTTCCTCGCGGTTAAATGCCACAGAACCGTCCTCAAAGCGCTTTTTGCGCAAGAGTTGAGCCAGATCGTTGAGCTTCAATATTTCCTCTTCAAAATCGCCGTGTCCACCTTCTATCACCGTCTGGGCTTCCTCGTAGGTGAAGCGGCGGTTGCTCCTTATAAGAGTGTGGCAGATGTCGGTCTTATATAGTTTTGCGTTGTCGTCAAGTTCAAAAATCACCGAGAAGGCAAACTTGTCCTCATCTTGGCGCAGCGAGCACAAGAAGTTGCACAACCTCTCTGGCAACATAGGCACGGTGCGGTCCACCAGATACACCGATGTGGCGCGTTCATATGCCTCCTTGTCAATTATAGAGCCTGGAGTCACAAAGTGGCTCACATCGGCTATGTGCACGCCCACCTCTATGTGCCCGTTATCCAGACTGCGAATCGACAATGCGTCGTCAAAGTCCTTGGCATCGGCAGGGTCGATGGTAAACGTCGTCACATCGCGCATGTCGCGGCGCGAAGCCAAATCCTCCGGTGTTATCTCGGCGCTTAGCTTGTCGGCAGCCTTCTCCACTTCTTCCGGATATTTATATGGCAAACCGAATTCAGCCAAAATAGCGTGTATCTCGGCATTGTTTTCGCCAGCCACACCAAGTATGTCTATCACCTCGCCCACAGGACTGTTGGCGTCTTCGGGCCACTCTATGATTTTCACCACGGCCTTGTCGCCGGTTTTGCCGTTCTTGAGTTTGTCTTTCGGAATGAATATGTCGGTGGCAAGAAACTTGCTGTCAGTGGCAAGGTGCGCAAAATATTTCTTCACTTGCAGCGTGCCTATAAACACCTGCTCCTTGCGTTCCAGAATCTTCAGCACCTCGGCCTCAGGCTCCAGACCCTCGCGTGCGGCGCTTATGTGTACGAGCACCTTGTCGCCGTTAAGGGCGTGCATAGAGTTGCGCTCGGCAACAAAAATCGGCTTGCTGTCGGCGTCGTCCGATATGCTCACGCTGTTCTTGCCGTTGCTGCGGCGAATAAACAAGCCCTCTGCCACTGATGAGCGGCGGGCTGCCTTGAAACGACCAGGGGTAGTCTCGGTCAAAAATCCGTCTATTGCAAGCTCTTCAAGTATCTCAACAACCAAGGCGCGCTGCTTTGGAGTGTTTGCATCTACTTTTTCCGACACTTGCTTGTAGTTGTAAGTGCCGTCTTCCGCGTTATTGAAAAAATTGATGACATTGTCGTGGAGAGTCCTGCGCTCCAGCTTCAGCGACTTGAATTTGTCTTTCGTTGCCATATTTCGTACAGTTTTGTTTTCTACGTTCTTGTGTCTCGGCCGCAACTTCACTTCAGACACGGCAGAAACCATTTCAATCTACAAAGATAAAGATTAAATTTGACAAAGCTATGACACTCCGCCACTTATTGTGCAAAACATGGCCAAAAAGCGTGCAAAAAGCCCCTATTGTCACACTGGCTTGTATTGCACAAATGCCTCTATCGCCTCATAGTCGGCAAGTCCCAGGCTGCAATATTGCGCCGCTAAAGCCTTGTTTTGGTCGAGCGAGCGCTGCCAGCACAACTTCACGTCGGGCGAGTCGCGGAACGGAGCGTCGTGTATCTGCGACTGGAATTTAAGCACCGCGTCGCGCTTGCTTGCAAACTCCTCCGGGCTCATCGGCACTGCCATTTCCACATCATCTATGTTCCATGCTCCCCACTGGCCGCGATACATCCAGATACGGCAATCGCTCAAGCACTCATCATCTTTCAGCTCGTCAATGGCAGCAAGCAGCGCATTGGTTGCCAAGTAGTGAGTGCCGTATGGGTCGCCCAAGTCGTCGGCAAAGAATATTTGGGTCGGATTAATGTCGGTTATGAGCTGCTTGAGCACGCTCACATCGGCCTCGGTTATGTTGCCACGCCCCTTGGAATCGTTGCTGTAAAACGGCATCGACAGCTCGTGCACATGATCCTCGGCCACGCCTATGCTGCGCAGCGACGTGTAGAGCTCACTCGAGTAAATAAAGCCTTTCAGCACTCGCATGTTAGGCAGGTCAGGATCTATAACCTTTCGGCTCTTGGCAAACTCTTTCATGCTGCCTATCGAGGTCTTAAATCTCTGGTTTTCCACACCAAGCCGCTGCATTACCCTTTCGAGCAGGCGTATGGTGCGCAGCATGTCCTCGTCGCTCACCACCACGTCGCCCGACGTTTGTGCCACCACATGCACGTCATGCCCCTGCTCCACAAGCCGGCGCAGTGTGCCGCCCATCGACACCACCACGTCGTCGGGGTGTGGGCTGAACACCAGCACTCGCTTCGGATATGGCTCCGTGCGCTCTGGTCTGTGGCTGTCGTCGGCGTTGGGTTTGCCGCCAGGCCAGCCAGTTATCGTGTGTTGCAGGTCATTAAACACCTTCACGTTCACGTTATATGCCGACCCGCACACCATCACAAGCTCACTAAGTCCGTTGTCGTAGTAATCTTTTGTTGTGAGTTTCAATATCGACTTGTGCATCTTGCCGCTTAGCCACACTATGGCACGGCGCGTCATGGCATCGTTCCAGTCACACGAAGTCACCTTCCACGGGCAGCTCACGCGTGTTAGCTTCGACGAGGCGTCTATGTCGGCAAAAAGTGTCACATTGTGGTGCATCTGCAAAAACGAAACCGGATATTGGTCGGAGAAACGCCCCTCCACGGCCTCAAATACCGTGTTCGACCGCTCGTCGCCAAGAGCCACACACACCACGCGGTTGGCAGCCATTATGTTCGACACACCAAGTGTAACCGCCGTGTTTGACGCATGCTCACACTGGTAGAGCTTGGCTATGCGGTTGCGCGACTCGCTGCTCAGCGACACCAGTCGGCACGTCGAAACACTCGATGTGCCCGGCTCATTAAACACCAGACCTCCGTTTTTCGACAACTCACACACCACGAGGTCCAGACCACCAAAATCGTCAATTTCCGTTTCATAGGCCTTGCACAGCATGTTCACGTTGTCGCGAGAGGCATCGTCGCTGAACGTGTGTATATTTTCTTTAGGAATGTCTATTTTGTTGAACAGTCGCTCTTTCAGGCGGTTTATAGTGCCTTGGCTATTTGATGTCACGTCGCCCAAGCCAAATTCGCTCAAACTGAAAGCAACCACGTTTCCAAAGCTCACTTTGTCGGCAAAATATAGTTTCACCAGCTCGTCATACACCGGCATGGCATTTTCTCCGGCACCAAAACCCACCACGCAGCGGCCTTTTTCTGCCACATTGCGGTCTATGCAGCGCACCACCTCAAGTGCGGCGGCTGCGGCAGCTTCTTGCTCCGTCTCCATCACGCGTGTCTGTATGCGTTCACATCTTGTGACCGACATCATCTCGTGTTCACTTCCTGGGTTTAAAATTTTCGATGGCACTTGGCCTCGTTTGATTCGTGAGCTAAGGTCCGTTATCATTTGTCTTCCTACTATTATTAAAACTCTGCTAAATGCTTAACCACACACAAGCACAGCCCTTGTGCAGATGCCTCTGCGCATGCCATGCTTCATTGCCAGTTAACTGACAATGACAAAGGTATCTTTTTTTTCTCATGTGCGCAAGCACCGCCACAAATCTTTACGCCACCTTGCCACAAGGCGACTTCACTTGACCATTTTTCACCCGCAAAAAAGTTGATATTTCCTTTTGGTTTTATTTTCCAGCCGACTTGCCGAATATGTTGGCATACACAAAGTCGGTGGCTCCAAGGTGCGATTGAATGTATTTGTCGGCAATCGTGCCGCTTTTTTCAAGAAACGCCTTGTTCGACAGCATCTTGTCCATCACCTTGGCAAACGCCTCATCTCCGTCTATCGCAAAGCCGCCGCCACAAGCTATCAAGTCAGTTGCCTCACGGAATTTCTTATGGTTGGGACCAAACACCACCGGCATGCCATACACGGCTGCCTCGTTCACATTGTGTATTCCTGCTCCAAAGCCGCCGCCCACGTATGCCACTTGCCCATAGCGGTAGAGCGACGACAATATACCAAAACAGTCAACCACCAAGGCGTCGCACTGCTCCATTTCATCGGCTGAAGCGCACGAGTAGAGCGACACCGGCCGCTTAAACTTGGCAAGCAGCGCGTCAAGACGCTCTTTGTCAAACTCATGTGGCGCTAAAATCAGCTTCATGCCAGGGTGACTGTTGAAGTAAGGCACTATTATGTCCTCGTCGGGCTGCCATGAGCTACCGGCCACAAGAGTGAATTTTGAGTTCGACACAAAACGCTCCACCACAGGGAAGTCTTTGGCTGCGTTGCGCACGTCGGCCACACGGTCAAAACGCGTGTCGCCAGCCACTTCCACATTGTTGAAGCCTATTTTGTTGAGCAGTGTGCGTGAAGCCGCATTTTGCACAAACATGGTAGTGAAGCACGACAACACCTCGCGGAACATGCCCCCCCACGGCTTAAAGAACACCTGTCCCGGACGGAAAATAGCCGACACCAAATAGGTGGGTATGCCGCGGCGTTTCAGCGTTTTGAGATAATTGCCCCAGAATTCATATTTTATGAATATTGCCATCTGGGGATTTACCAAATTTATGAACTTATCCACATTTTCAGGCAAATCAAACGGCAAATACACCACGGCATCTACCATGTTGTAGCCCTTGCGCACCTCGTAGCCCGACGGCGAGAAAAACGACAGGACTATGTGTGCGTCCGGCTGCTTGGCTTTTATCATTTCTATCAACGGACGGCCTTGCTCAAACTCGCCAAGCGACGCTGCGTGTATCCAGATGTAGCGTGTGCCGGGCGTGAGCCGTTCTTTCAAGTAGCTGAACGTGCGCGCTTGCCCCTCAAGCAGCTGCTTGGCTTTATGGTTTTTCAGCGAGGCTGCACGAACCCCAAGTTTATATAACGAAATGCCTGTGTTGTATAAAAAGTCCATTCTTTTTGTTAGATAATTGCAATTTTTCAGTAATTGTTCCGGAGCAGAGCCTTGCCTTTGCCACGGCTTGCGCTGTCAATATAAAAGCGGCATGCCACCTGCTGCCAGAAACCAGTCACCTTGTCGGTGGCATGAAACGACACCGACGCCTCAAGGTCCACAAACGCCGTCTGCACTATGTGTGCCCTCAAGTCGGTGCGGCTATATATTTTGTCACGATAATATGTGTCGCCCATGTTGAGCTGGCTGCCAAAGCGCGGATAAAGCGGAAACAAGTCCTTGCCAGCATAGAAGCTCTCTTCTGCTTCCAGAAATTTCCACCTCACCGACGCGTCGGCAGTGAACCCTGCCACATTGTTCCATTTCGAGTCGATGCGTGCACGCTCCAGGTTGACTATGGCTCCGGCTTTCACCCCAAAGCTCACTTTTCTACCGTCGGGCTTACTGTCATAGCCCACCATAGGATTAATCGTCATGTCGTCGTTCACGCCTTCGTCTTCGGGAGCGTTTTTGCGTTTTGCCAAGTGGTTATATTGCACCAGTCCGCCTATCCACCAGCAGTCTTGCCCAAAATATCTGCGGCCGTCAAACACCACGTTAAATGCCTCGCGCCTGTTCTCGCTTTGCAGTTGTCGCCAGTCAATGAAAAACTCAGCATAGCTGCGTGCGCCGTGCTCATATTGCACGAGCAAGCCCTTTATGTTGGGGTTGTGATATGCCATAGAGTCACTCCACACATAGCGTGGCAGCCTCTCTCGCAGCTTAGTGCGCGGCAGCATGCCAAACACCACGTTCCACTTGCCGCGCGCCGTGTATTGATAGTAAAGCGTAGGCAACACCTTGTAGCCTTTCAGATTGTCGGTCAGCGGCTGAAACCACATGGCTCCGCCCATCAGCTTGTGCTTAGCCTCGCCTCCGTGCGACAGCAGGCTCACGCCCACCTCCGGACTAAGGCGCGTGAACAGATAAGTGCCGTCGGGACGCATCTCGTCGCCACCCTCGCGGTTGTTGAACACCGTGTTGAAGTCAACACTCCATTCCAACTCCTGCGCCTGGGCACACAAGCACGCCGCAACCGCGGCAATCATCAGCACTGCGAGCTTCATTTTGGGCATGGCCAACATTTGTTTTTGTCAAGCAACCGGTTTTATCTCGGCTATGCCGCGCTTTATTCTGGCAATCGTTTCTTCCTTGCCAAGCAGCTCCGTAATGTCGAACATGTGCGGGCCTTTGCACTCGCCCACCACAGTGAGCCTGAAGGCGTTCATCACATTGCCCATGTGGAAACCGTTCTTGGTTATCCACCCCAGCACTATGTCTTCCGTGTTTTTCGACGAGAAGTCGTCTATGCCACGCAAAATATCTATCAGTTCCGTCATGCGCTGCGGTGTGTCTTCTTTCCAGCGTTTCTTTATGTCCTTCGGGTTATATTCCGTTGGAGCCTCAAAGAAGAAGTGGGCGTTGTCCCACAAGTCTTTCACAAAGTTCACGCGGTTTTTCACCATGCCCACGGCTTTCTCTATGTAGTCGGCGGCAAAGTTGTCGGGGTTAACGTGCTTGGCGAGCACCTGACGGAAATCGCGTGCCAGTGTTGCGTCGTCAAGGTTTATCAAATATTCGTGGTTGAACCACTTGCCTTTTTCGTAGTCAAACTTCGCCCCGCTCTTCGAGCAGTGGTCAAACGAGAAGTCGCGCACGAGCTCGTCCATCGACATGATTTCGCGGTCATCACCCGGATTCCAGCCAAGCAGCGCGAGGAAGTTTATCACAGCCTCTGGCAGATAGCCGGCCTCACGATAGCCCGACGACACCTCGCCGCTCTTGGGGTCGTGCCACTCAAGTGGGAACACCGGGAAACCGAGGCGGTCGCCGTCGCGCTTGCTGAGCTTGCCCTTGCCATCGGGCTTCAGCAGCAGTGGCAGGTGCACAAACTGCGGCATGGTGTCGGCCCAGCCAAATGCCTCGTAGAGCAGTACATGCAGCGGAGCTGACGGCAGCCACTCCTCGCCGCGTATCACATGGCTCACCTCCATCAAGTGGTCGTCAACAATGTTGGCCAAGTGATAAGTGGGCAGGTCATCGGCATGCTTATAGAGCACCTTGTCATCAAGTATCGACGAGTTGATTGTCACGTCGCCACGTATCAGGTCATGCACGGTTATGTTGCGGTTAGGCTCCACCTTGAAGCGCACCACAAAGTTTTCTCCGGCATCTATCAGTGCCTTCACCTGTGCCTCGTCGAGCGACAATGAGTTGCGCATCTCCATGCGCGTAGAGGCGTCATATTGAAAATTCTTCACCTCGGCACGCTTTGCGTCAAGTTCCTCTGGCGTGTCAAAGGCTATGTATGCCTTGCCGGCGTCAAGCAGTTGCTTCACATATTTACGATATATGTCGCGACGCTCACTTTGCTTATAAGGCCCATAGTTTCCACCCTCTCTCACACCCTCGTCAATGCCTATTCCGAGCCATGCCAGAGCCTCGTTGATGTAATCCTCTGCTCCTGGCACAAAGCGGTGCGAGTCGGTGTCCTCTATTCTTAAAATCATTGTTCCGCCATTCTGACGGGCAAACAGATAGTTATATAATGCTGTGCGCACTCCGCCTATGTGGAGCGGCCCTGTTGGCGACGGGGCAAAACGCACTCTAACCTTTCTTTCCATTGTTTTCAAAAAAATTGCAATTAACGTGCAAAGTTACATATTTTCACACAAATTGCATTAATAATCACCCAAATCGCCACCACTGTAGAGTCAACAAGCAAGTGCAAAATTATTTCAAGAGTTTAAAGAATTCAACTAAAGGCGAAGAAAAATTCAGTTT
>CAKUAR010000033.1 GCA_934636465.1 uncultured Muribaculaceae bacterium | reverse complement strand
CCATCTCTGTATATGTCCAGATACAGGCTCTTATTTCCGTTGCTCAGGTCTTTCATCCTAAGACGGATTGGCTCTTTAAGCTTTGATGTTTTCTTGTTTCTTGCCATAGCCGTTTCTCCTTATTGGTTTTGTATTGCAAAGGTACTAAAAATCCCCGAAAATGAGAAACAAACAAGAAACAAAATATACGCAAACAAGGAACAATCAAGTGAAGAGACAAGAAACAACGATAGAACCACAATAATAGCAAAAACCACTGATACACAGCCTGTTGTATTTCACTTAATTGGTATTTGCTTTCATATCAATACATCCCTTTACAATATTGGCAATAACGTGTCGATAAACATACGCTGCATGCTGATAGACTGCAATAAAATCACCGTTGGCAACAATGTGCTGATAGCTCCGGGCGTTCAGATAAACACATCAACGCACCCTGTAGGGTGATACGGAAAATCAACCGGAAGTAAGGGCTATGGCTTTTGCGGGCACTTGATTAGGACGTGAGATGCAGTTGAAAAAGCACAGGGTGCGGCGATTTGTTTTTCGCAGCACCCTGTGTGTTAGTGGGGTTAATCGCCGTGTGATTAATACACGCCGCCGAATATGTCTTTCCAGGCAGTGATGCCTATTGTGCTCAAATATGGCTTAAACACCTCGTCCTCGTTGGCGGTGCCGGCTGCTTGCCAAACGAACCACGACAGTTTGCGGCCGCCTGGGTCATCGGCGTCGTCGGGATACTTGCGCAAACCTATGCGCAGGCCAAACTCGGCGCGGTTGTCTTGGTAGTTGTGCCACTGAATGGCATCGATGCCTGCCAGGGCGTTGACTTTCTTCCAAGCCCATGCTGCTCCGGCAGCTTGCTGCTGCAGATATTGCGGAGAGTAGCCTGGTGTGTTGGTGCCGTTCTCACTCAAGAACAAGATGCGCTTTGTGGTGCCCTTGTAATAGTGCTGCTTGTTGAGAATCCAGTCGTTGATAACCTCAAGGTTCTTGAATGTTACAAAGTCGGTGTTGCGGCTGTAAGTTGACTTGGTGTCGTTTTTCCAGAACTCCGGTTTTGAGAGGTCTTGTGGATAGGGGTGAGCTGCCACGCCCCAGCGGAAGTCGCCCTCGGCGTTGGAGTATTGCACGATTTGCTCAATCATGGTCTTGGTTGAGTAGCCTTTGAGGAAGTCGTCGTTGGTCCAGCTGTGAGTGAACGAGCCGAGGATAGAAGCATTTTGGTCGTACTGGCGCACGATGTTGTAGGCTAGGCGCATTGATTTGACATAGCGGTCGAGGTAGCGCAACTCTGGCTGTGTGCCCATGTTGGTCCAGTCGGTGTTCATATCCACCTCGTTGTGCATAATCCAGTGGTTGATGCGTCCGTGGGTGTTTTGTGAGTAGCGGTCGGCAAGATAGTTGAGTGCGGCTGCATACAGGTTGACAGCGGCTGCTGTGGTCATGTTAGGCATTGAGTAGTAGCCACCGGTACACTCCGGGTCTTTGAATTCAGACTGTGTGGGAGTGAGGATTATGGCTGCCACCACTATGCCGCGCTGGTAGCAATAAGTGAGAACCTTGTCGATAGAGGCTTGATAAGCGCTGTTGATGTAATAGGTCTTACCACCGAATTTGTAGGCGCTACCACCGTTGCTGTTAGATGACAGGAGTGCGTTGATAGGGATGTTGTAAGTGATGCTCTTTATGCCCATTTCGTCGAGGTCGGTGAAGTTGCCCGGGCCGCCAAGACCCTTTTTGTTTTGCAGCTTCATTTTGCTGGCAGAGCGCAGAGCAGCAATGTTGTCGGCATAGCGAGCGTGGCTGTCGAGCACGTCTTTTCCGCCGTCAACCTTAACGATTGCCCATTTAGAGAATGCGCGGTCGTAGGTTATGCCGTCGCGTGTCACGTTACGGTCGGCTGTGATGGTGAACGTGTTGTTTGTGATGTCGATGCGCGACGGGAATGTGGCTGTTTCAGTCACTTCTTCCCAGGGTGCCACGTCAACGAGGGCAAACTTGCCGGAGCCGGCGCATTGACCCTTGATGGTTACCTTTGACGCAGAAACTTCCACATCGGTCACCTTAGAGGCGTAGCTGTTGTTGAGATAGGCGTTGAGGTGTGTGGCCATGTTTTGCTTGTAGGCTTCAAAGTTTTCGTTTGCCTCGTAGTCAGCTTTTTCCTTGTCGGTCATCTTGCGCACGCACAACTCGCGAATACGAATCACCTTGCCTGACTCAGAGCCGAAGTCGAAGCGCATGTATTGGCCTTTCTTGCCCCATTTGAGCTTTTCGCGTAATTTCTTTATGTTGAGTGCGAAGCTCTGCCAGCCGCTTCCGTCAGTATTGAAAGGAGTGGAAAGTTTCACTGAGCGGTCCTCTGATGTGGGCTGCGCAAAGAAAATCTGCAGCTCGGCAGGAGCAGAGGTTGCGGCAGCATTATATTTGAAAGATAGCACGCAAGAGTCGTCTGGCAGTGTTTTTTTGAGGATCGAAGTGAGAATGTAAGGGTCGGTGCCAGTGGTGGTGATGGTGGAAGTGCCAGTTTTCTTGTCGTAGGCGAGGGTCACGTCGTGGCAATAAATCCCGTCTCTGAAAGTTAGATACTCTGCTTGGGTTGAAGGTGCTGGCGGAGTGGGTGTGGGCGACGGCTCATTGTTGTCGCTTGAGCACGAAACGCCTAAAACCGTCAGAAGGGCAATGAAAAGCCCAGTGAAGTGTTTTAATTTCATTGTTGTTTCTCGTTTTGTTATTATGTTTTTAGTTTGAATTTGTCGTTTGTTGATGATGGCTGGTTAACCTTCTCAATGCAAATTGCTTGCAGGCAAGCTACTTGCATTAGCGCGCAGTAAACACGCACTCAACTAATACAAAGATAGTGTTTTTGCTTGAAAATGCCGTAAGTGAAAAAGAGTTCTTTCTTAAAATCTTCTTATAAAAAAGTCCAGCCAATCACAAAAACTTAAAATGAATTACAGCAAAAACTTAAAATGCAGTATAATACATGAGCGGTGTTGCTTGCTGTGTGATTGATTATTGATTGTGGTTAAGAGGTTATGAAACGAAGCTGATGGCACAAGGGGCATTTTGTGAAAAAGAAAAGCAATAGGGGTAAGATTTGGGCTTGTGCAGAAAAATGAAATTGTGGTGCAGGGGCGTAACTTTGCAGCAAAACAAAAAATAATATAGCACAATGAAAAAGAAAGCGTTTGTGGTGTGCCACATGATGGCATCGGTTGACGGCCGCATTGATTGCGACATGACAGAACAAATAGGCGGCGACGGCTACTATAAAGCTCTGGCTGCACTTAATGTTGACACTACGGTGGAGGGCAAGGTGACAGCACTGAAGCACTATGCCGAAAAGCAGCCGTTTGTGGCAGAGGATAAGACTCCTGTTGGCAAGGAAGATGTGTTTAAGGCTTGCGACGGCACTGGCTGGGAGGTTGTTGCTGACACTCATGGCACTCTGCGTTGGCCAGATAGTGACACGCCAAGCAGGGTGTGCCTGGTGAGCGAGGACGCCCCTAAAGAATATCTTGACTATCTGCGAGGCCGCGGCACGTCGTATATTGCCACTGGCAAGGGAGGAATAGACCTGGCAAGAGCAGTGGAAATCCTTGCCGATGTGTTTGGCTCCAAGCGCATAGGCGTGGTGGGCGGCGGCCATGTCAACGGCGGCTTTTTGCGTGCCGGACTGCTTGACGAGGTGAGTGTGGTGATAGGTGCTGCCATTGACGGCCGTGAGGGGTTTGCTTCCGTTTTCTACGGCATTGAGGCAAGCCACACCACACCATACAAGCTGCACTTGATGGCTGTGGAGCAAATGGCTGATGAATCAGTGAGGCTAAAATATAAACTTTGAATTACACTTTTCAATGCACCAGACACACTTGCTGACAATAATCGGGCAAGTGTGTCTGTTTTTGTTTGGCGTTTAGCTTGATTATTTATAAATTTGCTGATGCAAAAAGACAATTAACAACCGATTGTTGTGAGGGGTGCCTGCCTGTGAGGGCTGTGCTGAGATGATACCCATATAACCTGATGCAGGTAATGCTGCCGTAGGGATTGTATTAGATATTATTCCAATTCTGCAGGAATAGAAGGTTTGGCCAAAAAGCGGCCTTTTGCCATGACAGAAATCCTCTGGTTGACTTCCCTTATCACAACTTAATCAAAAAACATATAGAGATATTATGGACAAACTGAAAATTGCAGAAAAAGAGTTCAGCTCACGACTGATACTCGGAACAGGAAAATTCGGCAACAACACACTCATGCAGCAAGCCATAGCCGCTTCGGGCACTGAAATGGTGACAATGGCCATGAAGCGCATAGACAGCGACAGCCGCAGCGACGACATGCTGGAGTTTATAGCAACCCCGAACATACAGATGTTGCCTAACACGTCGGGCACTCGCGATGCCGAGGAGGCCGTGTTTGCCTCACGCATGGCAAAAGAGGCTTTTGGCACAAACTGGGTGAAACTTGAAATTCACCCAGACCCACGCTATTTGCTGCCCGACCCTGTGGAGACACTGAAAGCCACTGAAACGCTTGTGAAGGAGGGCTTCGTGGTGCTTCCTTATTGCCAGGCCGACCCTGTGCTGTGTAAACGTCTGGAGGAGGCCGGCGCTGCCACAGTGATGCCGCTTGGAGCGCCCATAGGCAGTAACCTGGGCTTGAAGACGCTCGACTTTTTGCGCATCATAATAGACGAGGTCAATGTGCCTGTCGTGGTAGATGCCGGAATAGGCGCACCGAGCGACGCTGCCAAAGCTCTGGAGATTGGTGCTGACGCCGTGATGGTGAACACCGCCGTGGCTGTGGCGCAAGACCCTGTGGCCATGGCAAAGGCATTTAAGATGGCTGTGGAGGCTGGCCGCATGGCATATAAGGCCGGGCTTGCCGTGGGCAACGCCGACTTTAGCGCCGAAGCCACTTCGCCGCTCACATCGTTTCTGGACTAAAAATCGGCATTGAAAAAGTAAAGATTATGAAAATTCAGATAAACCAAAAGCCGGTTGAAATGGCCGACGGTGCCACTGTGGCCGATGCTGCGGCAGTGGTGGGCCTTAATGGCAAAGGCGCGGCAATAGCCGTTAACAAGAAAATTGTACCAAAGGACTCGTGGGCAGAGAATACCCTGCACGAGGGTGACGACTTGATAGTGATTAAAGCTTTTTGTGGAGGATAAATATGTTTTCAGACGAAATAAGAAAAATTGACTGGGAAGAAACCACACAGCGCATAATGGGCAAGACCGAGGCCGATGTGGTGAGGGCACTTAACAAGACGCATTGCGACGTTGACGATTTCATGGCCATGATTTCGCCAGCAGGAGCCAAATTTTTGGAGCCTATGGCGCGGTTGAGCCGCCGCTACACGCGCGAGAAGTTTGGCAACACAATCAACATGTTTATCCCCATTTACATCACTAACTCATGTTCAAACTCGTGTGTGTATTGCGGTTTCCATGTGCAAAACAAGATTAAGCGCATAGTGCTCACCGAGGACGAGATAGTGAGAGAATATAAGGCGATAAAGGAGCTTGGCCCGTTTGACAATCTGCTGGTTTTGACAGGCGAGAACCCCAAGGTGGCAGGCGTTGACTACATAGCGCGCGCCCTCGACCTCGCAAAGCCATATTTCAACAACTTGCAGATAGAGGTGATGCCACTTGCCACAGAGGACTATGCCGAGTTGCGCAACCACGGCTTGAACGGAGTGATATGTTTCCAGGAAACGTATCACGAGGCCAACTACAAAAAATATCACCCACGCGGCATGAAGTCGAATTATGAGTGGCGTGTCAACGGTTTCGACCGCATGGGCATGGCAGGTGTGGAAAAAATAGGAATGGGTGCGCTCATTGGTCTTGAGGACTGGCGCACCGATGTGACCATGCTTGCCTATCACTTGCGCTACTTGGAGAAAACTTATTGGCGCACACAATATAGCGTGAACTTTCCGCGCATGAGGCCGTCGGAAAACGGAGGCTTCCAGCCCAATGTGGTGATGACTGACCGCGAGCTTGCACAAGTGACGTTTGCCATGCGCATATTTGACCACGACGTGGACATTTCGTACTCTACGCGCGAAACGGCTGAAATGCGCAACAACATGGCAACACTCGGTGTGACCACCATGAGCTCGGAGAGCCACACCGACCCGGGAGGCTATGCTTGCTATCCACAGGCGTTGGAGCAATTTCATGTGGCCGACGCACGCACCACACCGCAAGTGGTGGCCGACCTGAAAAAGATGGGTGTGCAGCCGGTGTGGAAGAACTGGGACCGCAGTTTCGACTTTGGACGCATTAACCAAAACGCTCAAGGCAAATGAAACGAGTTGTCACGGTGCTGACGATAGCCGGCAGCGACTGCAGCGGCGGTGCTGGCTTGCAAGCCGACATCAAGACGATTTCGGCTCTTGGCGGATATGCCGCATCGGCAGTGACAGCCGTCACGGTGCAAAACACGCTTGGCGTGGAGAGCTTTGTGCCTATGCCAGCCGATGTGGTGGCAGCGCAGATAAGGGCGGCGATAGATGATTTGCAGCCACGAGCCATAAAGACTGGCATGCTTCCCAACAAAGAAGTGATGGCCGCAGTGGCCGACGAACTGGCAAAGCACCCGGAGATACCGCTCATAGCCGACCCTGTGATGGTGGCAACAAGTGGCGACAGACTGATGGATGAAGATGCCGTGGACTGCTTCGTGGAGCGGATTTATCCACTTGCCACGCTAATCACGCCCAATGTGCCTGAAGCCGAAGTGCTGAAAGCGAAGTTGGGCATAGAGGCTGTGCCTGCCACACCGGCATGGCTGCTCAAGGGCGGACACCGCGAAGGCGACACCAAGAGCGACGTGCTGCACTGGGGCGGCGGCGAGCGAACGTTTGTCAACCAAACTGTGCTGACGCCAAACACGCATGGCACAGGCTGCACGCTGTCGGCCGCCATAGCCACCATGGTGGCTATGGGCAATGAGCTTGACGTGGCGGTGGAAAAGGCAATCGATTATCTGCATCACGCCATTGTGGCTGCAAGCGGGCTGTGCTATGGCGGTGGGCATGGACCGGTGAACCATTTCTTTGCCCCGAAGCCAATGACTGTGCGCGACACATTCACTGGCAACGTACAGTTCATAAGCCACTCAAACGGAAAGCTAAGCGACCTTGAGGGCATAGAGCGCGCACTGGCCGGCGGTTGCCGCTGGGTGCAGCTCAGAATGAAAGACGCGAGCGACGACGAGGTGGTGGCTGCCGGACGCAAGGCTGCCGAGATGTGCCGCAGAGCTGCTGCCGTGCTGATAATTGACGACAGGGTGCATCTTGTGGAGCAGATAGGCGCTCACGGTGTGCATCTGGGCAAAAAAGACATGCCTGTGGCCGAGGCGCGCAAGTTGCTTGGCGCGGGCAAGATAATAGGCGGCACTGCCAACACTATGGCCGATGTGCGCAACCTTGCGGCACAGGGTGCCGACTACATAGGTTGCGGTCCGTTTCGGTTCACGACCACCAAAAAAGGACTTGCTCCTGTGCTTGGGCTTGACGGCTATAGGCGAATAATGAGTGAGATGCGCCGTGAAGGCATAGACACTCCGCTTGTGGCGATAGGCGGCATTGTGGCCGACGACTTGGCCGAACTCATGAGCACCGGCATTGACGGTGTGGCGGTGAGCGGAAGTGTGCTCAATGCCGCTGACCCGACCGCAGCAATGAATGAAATTATTAACAAAATCAACAATAGAAGAAAATGAACACGACAAATCACATTTCTTATCCTAACTCAGAGAAAGTGTATGTGAAAGGCACTATTTATTCCGACGTGAAGGTGGGAATGAGAAAAATATCGCTCACGCCCACAGTGACGCAAGATAACGGCAAGCGCAAGTTTGTGCCAAACGCACCTGTGTATGTGTACGACACAAGTGGCCCATATAGCGACCCGGCCGTGGAGATAGACCTGCAACGCGGTTTGCCAAAGCTGCGCAAGGCATGGATTGACGCGCGCGCCGACGGCGAGACCCAGATGTCGCTTGCCAAGAAAGGCGTGGTGACGCCTGAAATGGAATATGTGGCAATACGCGAAAACATGAACTGCAAGGAGCTTGGCATAGAGTCGCACATCACACCTGATTTTGTGCGCGAGCAAGTGGCAAAGGGTCGTGCCGTGATTCCTGCCAACCGCAATCACCCGGAGAGCGAGCCTATGATTATTGGCACTGACTTCCTGGTGAAAATCAACACTAACCTCGGCAACTCACGCGACAACTCAAGCATTGAGGAAGAGGTGGAAAAAGCAATATGGAGCTGCAAATGGGGTGGCGACACGATAATGGATCTTTCCACAGGCTCACAGATACACGAAACTCGCGAGTGGATATTGCGCAACAGTCCTGTGCCGGTGGGCACCGTGCCCATGTATCAAGCTTTTGAAAAAGCCGGCGGCAAGGTGGAGAACCTGAATTGGGAGGTGTTTCGCGACACGCTCGTGGAGCAGTGCGAGCAAGGTGTGGACTACTTCACGATACACTGCGGCATAAGGTTGAAAAACGTGCATCTGTCCGACGACCGCCTGACAGGCATGGTGAGCCGCGGCGGAAGCATAATAGCCAAGTGGTGTCTGCAAAACGGCAAGGAGAGCTTCCTGTATGAGCATTTTGACGACATCTGCGACATTTGCCGCCGCTATGATGTGGCTCTCTCGCTTGGCGACGGTTTGCGCCCTGGCTGCACAGCCGATGCCAACGATGCCGCCCAGTTTGCCGAGCTTGACACTATGGGTGAGCTTGTGGAGCGTGCTTGGGCAAAAGACGTGCAGGCGTTTATTGAGGGCCCTGGCCATGTGCCAATGAACAAAATCAAGGAGAACATGGAGCGCCAGATTGAGAAGTGCCATGGTGCGCCGTTCTACACTCTCGGCCCGCTTGTGACCGACATTGCTCCCGGTTACGACCACATAACGAGCGCGATAGGCGCAGCGATGATAGGCTGGTATGGCACAGCCATGCTGTGCTATGTGACCCCCAAGGAGCATTTGGCGTTGCCCGACCGCGACGATGTGCGCACCGGTGTTGTGACCTATAAAATCGCAGCCCATGCCGCCGACATTGCCAAGGGTCACCCTGGCGCTGCCGTGCGCGACAACGCTTTGAGCAAGGCGCGTTATGAGTTCCGCTGGAAAGACCAGTTCAACTTGTCGCTTGACCCGGAGCGTGCGCTTGAATACTACAAGACTTCTAATCTAACCGACGGTCATTACTGCACAATGTGCGGCCCTGACTTCTGCGCAGCGCGCATTAGCCATTCGCTTAAGGACTGCGAGGAGGAGTGATGCGCCTGGTGCTGTTTACATGGCCGGAGTTCTTTGCCGGTGAGGCTGCACAACTTGTGGATTTGCTGAAAGCTGGAGCAGATGTGGTGCATCTGCGCAAGCCGCAGGCAACCATTGAGCAGTGCGCCCGCTTGCTTGACGAGCTGCCAGAGGATTGGCATGGCAGAATCGTGGTGCATGACCACTTTGAGCTGCTGCGCGACTATGGGCTGAAAGGCGTGTGTCTCAATGGCCGACGCGCCACAGTGCCAGCCGGGCTGAACCCTGGCGCGGTGTGCTGCGGTTGTCACTCGCTTGCAGAGCTATGTGCCAAGAAAGCTGTGGCAGATGCTGGAGCCGGAAAACCGTTTGAATATATGTTTTTGAGTCCGATTTACGACAGCATATCAAAAAACGGCTATGCAGCGGCTTTTGATGCCCGGCAGCTTGACGCGGCGGCGCAAAGCGGCTTGATTGACGACCGTGTGGTGGCTCTGGGCGGTGTTACTGCCGATAAGTTGTCGCAGCTGGAGCGTTGGCATTTTGGCGGACTCGCGGTGCTTGGCGCCGTGTGGAAGCAACCAGTGGAGTTGCGGGCAAAAACCGTTGAAAAATTGAAAAATCGAGAATAAGAAGATGACCGACGAAAATAAACAAAGATATGCGCGCCACATATTGCTCAAAGAGGTGGGTGAGGCCGGACAGGAAAAACTTGCCTCTGCAAGGGTGCTTGTGATTGGTGCTGGCGGACTCGGCTCGCCTGTGGCTTTGTATTTGGCTGCGGCTGGTGTGGGGCATATAGGCATTGCCGATGCCGATGCGGTGGAATTGAGCAACCTGCAAAGGCAGATTATTCACACTACTGCCGACCTGGGACGCATGAAGGTGGAGAGCGCAAAAAACAAAATGGTGGCTCAAAACCCGAACGTAGATGTGGAAACATGGGCGTTGAGGCTCACTGACGAGAACATAGACGACGTGGTGTCGCACTACGATTTTGTGATAGACGCTACCGACAACTTCACCACAAAGTTTCTGATTAATGACTGCTGCGTGAGGCTCGGCAAACCATTTTCGCACGGCAGCGTCATGCGTTTCAGCGGACACACGATGACGTGGGTGCCAGGGGCTGCAACATATCGCGATGTGTTTCCAGAACCACCAGTAGATGGCAGCGAGGTTAACTGCGGAATTGTGGGGGTGCTCGGCACTATGCCTGGCATAATCGGCACAATTCAGGCTACCGAGGCGTTGAAATATCTGCTTGGCGTGGGTGAGTTGTTGACCAACAAGCTGCTTGTGGTTGATGCTCTTGACGCCAACGTTACTGTTCTGCCAGTGGCAAAGTCTTGATATAACAACACATCATGGGTATGATGCTGCATTTTTAGCAATGGCACCATGCTGCAATTAATAGGGCTGAAGTTACCGTTTGCGTGGTGGCTTCAGCTTGCTTTTTGTGCATTTTAGCGTGATAGAAAGCATCAAAACGTGCATTTTAGCGTGATAGAGTTGTAAAAATTGTGCATTTTAGCGAATTTTAGTTTGCGTAATATATTGTGTATGAAATATTTTGTGCATATTTGCATTGATAAGCCGGAGAATTGGGTCAGCCGGAGTGAGGAGCGGCTCTTTGAATTTGATAGCACGCTTGCGCAGGTCGTAATAGGCGTGAGACGAAGCGGAAAATCAACATTGTGTCATAAATTGTTGTTGGAGCATAAGGCAAACTATGGTTATGCCAACTTCGACGATGACCGCTTGGCAAGGTTGCAAGTTGAGGATTTGAACACTGTACTGTCGTGTATTTATCAGATATATGGCACAGACATAAATTATATATTTCTTGACGAAATACAAGACGTTGATGGCTGGCACTTGTTTGTTAACAGACTGCTCCGAACCAATCTTCACGTTGTGGTCACTGGAAGCAACGCAAAACTGTTGAGCGGAGAGTTGGCGACACACCTCACAGGAAGATATAACGAAATAAGGTTGTTCCCATTTTCATTCCGGGAGTATTGCGCTTTTCACAAGGTGGATATGAGAGGGATAACAACCAAGGCTGAAGCCGACAGGAAAAGAGCCTTTATGGAATATATCAATAATGGCGGATTTCCAGAGATGCAGAACATGCGCAACAAGCGAGGCTATGTGCAAAGTCTGATGGAAGCCATTGTGTCGAAGGACATACAACAGAGGTTTAAGATACGCAACGTAGATGCTTTGCGAAAAATAGCAAATCATTTGATAAACAATGTCTGCCAAGAAGTTAATTATGATAGCTTGGCAGAAATGTTTGGAATAACTGACCAAACTGCAAAAAAATATGTTGACTATTTGCGTCAGGCTTTTCTTGTGCATCTGCTAATGAAACATTCGTTCAAGAGCAAAGAGAGAATAAGGAATGTGAAAGCCTATATCGTTGACCCCGGGCTGCAAAATAACAGGGAGAATGCTTTTGCCACCGAAAACATAGGCTGGCGGTTGGAAAATGTGGTTTACATAGAGCTTCTGCGCAGATGTTGCAGCGATTTCTTAGACGTGTTTTATTATAAGAGCACACCGCGCTCAAAAGAGGTGGATTTTGTGGTTTGCAACCAAAATAAGGCTGTGGAATTGATGCAGGTGGCTTATGACATAGATAACGAGAGATCGTTTGACAGTGAAACAAGTTCTTTGGTTAAGGCTTCTGCTGCATTGCATTGCGATAAACTGACGTTGATAGCTTTTTCTCCGACGCGAGACATTGAGGTCGGAAATAAAAAAAATCATGTGTGCTCGGCAATAGATTGGTTGTTAGAGCCAGACGTGTAGTCATTTTGCTGTTTGTGAGCGTCTGGGCTAAAAAAGGTGATTTAGAATTATTAAGATTGTGGGCTTTGGGTGTTATGAATAAATGCAGTATATTCGCATTTGAATGTGTTTTATTGCATGTTAGAAAATAAGGAGAGTTAATGAAATCAATCACAAACATATTGCTTGTGGCAGCATTGGTGTGCTATGTGTTCTTGCCATTTTACAACATACCGCTGGCTCCAAGCTCACCCACAGGTTTTGACTTCACGGCCGGAATGATAACCGGCAATTTTGGCTGGTCGGGGGCATTGTTTGCCCTGGTGCCTTTTGTGGCAAGTTTTACCGCAATTGCATTTAACTGCACCAAGAGCCGCTGGTGGGGCATAGCATCGTGTGCGTGCATCGTGGTGTGTATGTATTTTTATTTCACAGCATCGGGCACACAAGACCAAGAGTTGCTTCACGATCCAAGCATTGTGCCGTCGAACGACATTGGCGAGGGCTTTAAGATAGCCGGATTGGGCATAGGCTTCAAGGTAAGCTATGCGCTGGTGATATTGTCGCTGCTGTCATCAATAGTGTCGATATTGCCATTTTCATTTAATGCCAAGCTCGACCGCGTGATTGACGACAGTGTGGAGCACGGCATTGAGGAAGGACGCCGCCACATCAGCGGCTTGAATAATAAAATCTCGGAGGAGCTTAGCCAGCTTGAGAGCAAGCAGCGCAGTAGGCATCACGCCAAGGTCGGCGTGGCACAGCCACAGCTGCCGGCAGCAGAAGCTCCGACTGAAGAGCAACCTGCAAAACCGGCGGCCGAAAAAGAGGATTACTCTGCCTATATGCCGCATGATGACGATGCTCCAGCCGATGTCGCGCCAAAAGAGTCAACCGGCGATGAGAAATATGCAGCCTATATGCCTCCGCAAGACGGCGACAGCAAGTAGGCATGCTTCTGTTTCTGATAATATTTTCGAGGGAAAGAAACTACCGGAAATCGGTTTCGAGAGGGCAGTTGATGAGGTAAACTTGTCGGCGTGCTCGTGTTATGGCTGTGTAGAGCCACCGCAAGAAGTCAAGCGACGACAATGCGTCGGGCATTATGCCTCCCATGTCGATAAACACGTTTTGCCACTGTCCGCCTTGAGCCTTGTGGCAAGTCACGGCATAGGCATATTTGACTTGCAGAGCGTTGAAATACGGGTGTTTTTTCAATGCCTTAAAGCGTGTGCGCTTGTCGCCTGTGAGTTCTCCCATCACGCCGTTGAACAGCAACTCGCTTTGCGCCACCGTTAGGGCTGGTGTGTCGCTGAAAAGGCAGTCGAGGATTATTTTTGTGTCCATTTCCAGGTGGTTGTGGTCAGGAAATTCCACCGTCACGTTGGCAAAATGCAGCCCATAGCGGTCTTCAATCTCGCCCCACACACGTTTCACTTCTATTATGTCGCCATTGGCAATGAAGTCGATGGCGTCGTAGTCTTGTGACCAGAAATAGTTGTTTTTGGCCACAAGCAGCATGTCGCCACACACAAGCTGGTCTTCGCGATAGAGTATGCTGTTGCGCACGCCGCTGTTAAACAGCACTGCGCGTTTGTTTGACCGCGTGATGATTATAGTTTCATTTTGACCATCGCGGTCGTAGCAATCAGAAAGCTGCTCCATAAGGAATTCTCCGGTCACGGTGGTTATGTCGTTAAACTCCTTGAGTTGAAGCGTTGGCGCAGCCAGCAAACCACTTGACATGATGTTGCGCAGCATGGTGGCATTGTGTATTATGCCCGAAGTCTGCACTTGACGGGCTATCTCGTGCAGAAACACTTCATATACGGCAAGTTGGTAGCCTTCGAGCACGGTGTTGCTAAGGGCTGGGCTCTCTGATTGTCCTACTGGTGGCAGCTGAGCCGTGTCGCCTATTAGCATAAGGCGGCAGCCTTGACCGGAATAGACGTAGGAAATTAGGTCGTCGAGCAGTCGGCCAGTGCCAAACACAGAGTAGTCGCCACTTGAGTTTGAAATCATAGAGGCTTCATCTACTATGAACACCGTGTTGGTATGCTTGTTCTCGGCAAGCAGAAAGTTGTTTTGTCCGTATGATTGCTGGCGATAGATTTTGCGGTGTATGGTGTAGGCTGTGTGTCCGGAATATTCGGTGAACACTTTGGCAGCTCGTCCGGTGGGAGCCATTAGCACAGCTTTCATGCCGTTTTGCGACATTGTTTTCACCAGAGCTCCTGTCATTGAAGTTTTTCCGGTTCCGGCATAACCTTTGAGCAAAAACACCGTTTGTTGCGGTGAGTAGAGCAAGAAGTGGGCAAAAGCCGTAATCAGCAGCATTTGGCCGTCGTTGGGGTCGTAGGGCAGCGATGCGAGCACTTCAGTTCCAAACCGCATTATCGCCTTGTCGTTGCGGTTGATGCGAGGAAGCTGGTTGTGGGTGTCAAGCTGTGTAGGCATGTGGCAAAATTACTATACATTCAAAATGGAAGTGCAAAACTTGTGGGTGAAAATAATATGAAAAACACCGCAGGTTTGCCTAACGGCTGG
>CAKUAR010000032.1 GCA_934636465.1 uncultured Muribaculaceae bacterium | reverse complement strand
AAATGGAGCAACCAACTCATTTTCTGATATAAACAACGCAAGATTGATTTCTCGCAAACAATGGGAACTTTATGGTATCATTAATGCTGGATGCCGTAAAGTTTCTTTTGATTTACAGATACTTACAAAATATATACTGGTTCAAGCGTGAGAACCGTATTGGCATCTCCAAATCAGGCTTCTCGCATGACCGTGGAAAAGATGCTCAAAACAATTGCTCACGCCCATGCATCATATAATCTACTACGCCCAATTTTTCATTAGGCGTGAACTATATAACATCAGCGTGAACGTTATTTGTTCATTCTTTTCCTTTTTTCAAATTTTGCGAGAATTTGATTTGAAGTATGAATTCAATAACGCTCGTTATCCATTAAAAATATGTCACGTCCCATATTTTCCTTTTGAAACGCATTGCAAATATACAGAAAAGCTTTGTTCAATGGAAAAAACACATTGAAAAAGAATTGTTATCACCATTTCTCCACCATGGTGTGATACGCGTACCTTCGGCACGCTGCTTGTCAGAGGGGGCACACCGATACCCACGACCGTCGCTATCGCTCCTCTGTCGTGGGATACCTGCAAACGTGTACCTTCGGCACACTCCACCACTCTGGCTGGGTGGAGTAACATGATAGCGATTTAGGGGGTGTGAGTACACAATTGTGTGTGGGTACCTCCGGCACACCCTACTCCGACTTGGAGTGGCAACCAGATAATGCCCGTACCTCAGGCATACCATACCCCCCGACTTGACAACAAGGGCCACAAGCAATTTGCTTGCAGCCCTTGTTGGTTTTATCTGACAGATATGTTATTTCGTGTCAGACTGATTGTCGGGATTGAACGGCGGCGGAGTCTGGTCGTCGTCAGCATGTGCAGACAGTTGGTCGACTGTAGCGGTATCAGCTGTTTCAGGAGCGGCTGCATCATCGTTGGTCGATGCTGGTTTAGCCTCGCTACTGCCAGCGGCAAGTTTCTTCGTCACCTCGTTAGCTTTCAGAATCTCGTCGGTGCGACTCAACCACTGGCGTTTGCCAAATATGCGCTCGGCGTCTTCGGTATAAATCACCTCACGTTTCAGCAGCAAGTCGGCAAGCTGGTGGTGTCCCTCGGTGTATTGTGCCAAGATTTCACCGGCACGGCGATACTGCTCGTCGATTATGGCTTGCACCTCCTTGTCGATAGCCTGGGCACGAGCCTCGCTATAAGGCTTGGTGAAGCCGTAGGCTTGACCCGACGAGTCGTAATAGGATATGTTGGGCAGACCGTTGCTCATGCCGTAGTATGTGACCATGGCGTAAGCCATCTTGGTGGCACGCTCAAGGTCGTTGAGAGCACCGGTGTCAGTAAACCCAAGGAACATCTGCTCTGCCACACGGCCGGCAAGCAACGAGCATATCTGGTCGAGCAAAGCCTGCTTTGGCTCTATCTGGCGTTCTTCGGGCATATACCATGCTGCGCCCAGAGCCTTGCCACGCGGCACTATCGTGACCTTGATGAGAGGGTCGGCATAGCGCAAGTGCCAGCTCACGGTGGCGTGTCCGGCCTCGTGCACAGCTATGGAGCGGCGTTCCTCGTCGGTCATTATCTTGGAGCGTTTTTCCAGTCCACCCACTATGCGGTCAACGGCGTCGCTGAAGTCCTGGCGTTGCACCGCCTTTTTGTTGTTGCGCGCGGCAATCAAGGCAGCCTCGTTGCACACATTGGCTATGTCGGCTCCAGAGAAGCCTGGCGTTTGACGCGCAAGCAAGTCAATGTCAACACTGCCATCAATCTTCACCTTGCGCAAATGCACCTGAAAGATTTCTTTACGGTCGCTCAATTCCGGCAAATCCACATAGATTTGACGGTCGAAACGGCCGGCACGCAGCAAAGCCTTGTCGAGAATGTCGGCACGGTTGGTGGCGGCGAGAATTATCACGCCACTGTTGCTGCCAAAACCGTCCATCTCGGTGAGCAACTGGTTGAGCGTGTTTTCACGCTCGTCGTTTGAACCCATATTCGGATTTTTACCGCGGGCACGTCCCACGGCATCTATTTCGTCGATAAACACGATGCACGGAGCTTTCTCCTTGGCCTGGGCAAAGAGGTCGCGCACACGCGATGCTCCCACACCCACAAACATTTCCACGAAGTCGGAACCCGACATGGAGAAAAACGGCACATCTGCCTCACCTGCCACAGCCTTGGCAAGCAGAGTCTTACCAGTGCCAGGAGGGCCCACGAGCAGCGCGCCCTTGGGTATCTTGCCGCCCAGCTCGGTGTAGTGTGTGGGGTTGCGCAAGAAATCCACTATCTCTGCCACCTCGGTCTTTGCCTCGTGCAGGCCTGCCACGTCCTTAAACGTCACTTTCTGCGAGTTGTCCTTGTCAAAGAGCTTAGCCTTGGCCTTGCCCACGCTGAACACGCCTCCGCCGCCGGCTCCACCGCCGCCCGACATGCGTCGCATCAGCCAGAACCAAAGCACCACAAGCAGTATCACGGGGCCAAAGCTCCATATCCACGACGATATGTCGCTACCGCGCTCATAGGTCACGTCGCCACGGAACACGCCTGTCTGCCGCCAGTGGTCAACGCATGCGTCGAACTTGTCGCTCGACGGCACGGCTGCAGTGATTTTTGCCGGAACTCCCTTTTCTGGAGTTCTTGTGCCAAAGACTTCATGAGCAAGAGAGTCGTTCAACTCGCCCACTGCTTGTGGCTGCTTGTTGTCGGTTATCACGACTATTTTTTTCACGCCACCCTGCTGAACCAGACTCTGGAACTGGGTCCAGCTCACTTCCTTGCTGACGGACTCGTCTTGCAATACATAAATGCCAATCAAGCCAAGCATGATGAGCGCATACATCCAGTAGAGGTTCATTACGAACTTCTTGCGTGGAGACTTTTTATTTGAAGATTTATTTGCCATCAATTATCTAATAATATTTTATTAATTACCAAAAATCCCATAATACAGCCCAAAAGCCAACTTACTTCCTCTCCAAAGGCATAATTGCACAGCAAACCCACCGCAACCGTTGGTGCCAAAAGCAGAAGCAGCGTCTTGCCCTTCTTCTTGCAAAAAGAAACTATATTTTGAGTGACTTTTGTCATTATTTTCAGTCGAGGTCGGGAATATTCACGATACTGGCATCGTTCCACAACTCCTCAAGCCGGTATTTCTCGCGATACTCCGGTAAAAACACATGTACATAAATCGTGCCATAATCTATCACTATCCACTGCGAGTTAGTGTAGCCGTCGTAGTTATAAGGCTTGATACCCGTTTGTTTTGCCACCGCCTCACGCACGTTGTCGGCTATGGCATTCACTTGGATTGGTGTGTTTCCGGTGCAAATCACAAAACCTTGCGTTGTGGCGCAATCGATTTTGCTCAAATCCACTTGTGTGATATTTTTACCTTTTTTATCTTGAATAGCTTCAATAATACTGCTTAATAAAGCTTGGGATTCTGACATTCCGTTGATTTATAATTTGATGAAAATATAAGTTTACAAAGATAGTTTTTTTTTCAACAGCTTCTAACTTTGTCATCTTAAATAATGTTTTAATAAAATAAAAGCCATATCTTTGAAGTTGCGACTCAAACCTCAAAAACCACAAGCCGCACGACACCCTCTCACAAAAAAACTTTATTTTTCAATTTTTAATAAACTCATCTACTAATGACAACAGCTCGCAAACTTTTTCTGCTACTCGTGCTGACAATCTGCGCAGGCAGCTTTAATGCACACGCACAGCTATTCGACCTCTTTGGCGGCCTTGACAGCTACAACGAGGAGCTCGCCAAAACCATGGTCATGTATTATGACAGCAACAACAAGATGACAAAGGTGTCGGCAGCCGACCTAAGAGACAAATGGAGCAACAGCAAAGGCATTTTTGCTCTGGGCAACGCCACAACTAACTGGCGCATGATTCGCGAATTCAGCTATCAGGGCAAACCTGCCATAGTGGTGTTTCGTGAAGGACAGGCTGGCGAAGGCAAAATAGGCATAGTGGAAGCCGCCTTTGAGGCTGACCCCAAATTTATGGGAGAGAACGATGTTGCAAACCTCGTGATTTATGACCCAAGTGGTGGCAAAAAGAAGGATTTGTTTGCCACTCTGCGCATCAAGAAATATGTGTCGTCATTCTCCTCAAGCGAGTATCACTACGACATCAAGGAATTTAAAATAGACAACGACACGGGCAATTTCATCATCGATTTCTTGTGCGACGAGATGCCATATAAAAACGCTTCCACCACCAAATCAGAAATGCAAAAGACCGGCACAGTGCCAGCCCCCTACTCCACACCCACACAAAAACGCAAATGATTGGCGGTGGCACGCTGTGCACGACGCGCAAAAAATAATTTTCAGAGCGGCAGCCCTATTTCTTGAAAGTTTTGCGTAATTTTGCACAGATAAGCATTATCGCTATTCTTTTTGATAACTATTTTTTAAGATACAATCATGGAAGTAAAAGGTAAAATCATACAAAAGCTTGAGCCAGTAAGCGGAACGTCGAAAGCCGGCAACGCATGGAACAAACAGGAATACGTGCTCGAAACACTCGACGCCTACCCAAAGAAAGTGTTTTTTGACTTCTTTGGCGAGCGTGCCAACCAATATCCACTCGAAGTGGGCGACGTAATCACTCTGAGCTTCGACATTGAGAGCCGTGAGTACAACGGCCGCTGGTACACAAGCATACGCGGGTGGAAAGCCGACAAAGACGGCGCTGCTGCCGCAGCTCCTGCAGCCGGTGCTCCAGCCGACGCACAGACACTGCAAGGCGCACCTGCCGAGGTGCAAGACTTCGGCACTCCAGCCGCAGCCGACGACCTGCCATTCTAAACTGGCCGACGGCAACCGCTCCACACTGGTAGGTGAAGCAAGACGAGCCACAAAAAATCAAAAAAAACGAAAAACAAAGGGTGCCCTAACAAAGCCACACACGGCAAGGCTCCCTTTTGTTGTTTCTATATTAACGCGCCACAAGCGCATATTCACAACCTCTTAAGCAAAAAAACGTCAGCACAAGATGATTAAGAAATTATTACTCATAGTCGCCATAGTATTCATAGGGCTGTCAGCTTGCTCACAAAACAAAGGCAAGACCCGCACAAAGGCCACAAAGGCAAAAACCGAGAAAACCACCACCGCCGCGACCGACACTGCTACCGGAAAGGTGATATTTCTGACGACTGCCGAATTCAAGAAAAAAGTGATAGACTTTGAGAAGCACCCCAACGAATGGGTGTTTGAGGGCAAAAAACCTGCCATAATCGACTTCTTTGCCACATGGTGCGGCCCATGCCGCAGAATGTCGCCCACGGTTGACAAGATTGCAAAAGATTATGCAGGAAAAATCGACGTGTATAAAATAGACATCGACAAAGAGAAACAGCTTGCCATGGTGTTTGGCATTCAAAGCGTGCCCACCATATTGTTTGTGCCTGTCACAGGCAAACCCACAGTGCAAGTGGGCGCGCTCGACGAGGCCTCATTCCGGCAAGCCATCAGAGAAGTGCTTTTCCCCACTTGCTCCACGCAGTGACTCACTCGGAGTCATCTTCCGTGTCTTCAATTATTTCGGCAAAGTCTTTCCAATAGGCGGCATTGCGATATGCCTCCACACAGCCCTTTGGCACACAAAGCACGGTGGTGGTCTTGCCTTTGCGCTTCGGAGTCACAACAGGCGGAGTGGTGGCTCGCACATGCAACCGCTTAATTTTAAGTCCAAACAGCGATGTGTAGTCCAAAGCCGTCACACCGCCAGGCAGCAGCAGGTCGTCAACCGCAGTGCCGGTGTTAAACGCGTATGCGCCTATCTTGGTGAGCTGCGAGAGAGGTGATATTTTGATTTCCTCCAAGCTGTCGCACATTGCAAACGCTTGGCCTTCTATGGTGCGCACGTCATTCGGAATGGTTATGCTCCGCAGCGAAGTGCAGTGCTGAAACGCACATGTGCCTATGGTGCGAGCATCGAGCGGAAGCGTCACCGCCGTGAGCGATATGGCTCCAGAGAACATGCAGGTGGGCACACGATAGCCAATCTCATGTGTCTGCACTTTGGCCATGTTAATGACGGTGAGCGGTGATGAATAGCCGTCATATCTTTTGAACATGTTTTTCAATGTCTCCACATCTTCAAAGTTGAGCGTGCCGTCAAGTGTCAAGTGATTGATGCGCCGCCAGTTGCTCTCGTCGGAGCCAAGCATTGTGGCGAGTTGACCGCTCGTTGCCACATGCATCGTTTCAACCGGAGCAAACTGCCGCGGCTCTTGCCTCAAAACAACTATCTTTGCATCGCCTGTGCGACGGCAACTCACCATGATTTTAGCCTCGCGGCCAAACGAGTTGTTTGCGTCGGCTGCAAAACTAACCGTCACCCGGTGCCCATTTTGCGAAGCAGAGGTCTCCTTGAGCCAAGAGCCGGCAATGCTGAGTATGTTGCACGCATATTCCCCATTGGTGTCAAACACAACATCGACTGTGCCTCCCGCGCTCGGCACCAAATAAAGCTGCTTTGCAACCACCACTTGTGGTTTTGCAGCCTGCTCCACTGGCACTATGTGCCGCTTTTTGCCACTCACAAACTCTATCTTGGCACGACGCAGGTCAATATCTTGGCTGTCAGCTATCTTAATCGAGAAACAAGCCAAGCCGTTATCTGTTATTAACTTTTTCACTTCAATCCAGCTGCCGCCGGTAGTGTCGCCATACACCACACTTGGAGTCCAAACGCGCCCGTCGCCGGCAAAAGCCACGTTCACTTCTCCGCCGCTTTCGCTGACTGATATTCCTTTTTCAAAAACTTCTTTTGTGGCTTCATCGCCCCACCAGTCATCATCGTCAGAGCATGAAGAAATCGCTATTGCCACCACGGCCAGCACCACAAGCATGGCACTGCGCACGGTCATTTTCCCAACGGTTTCAAATGTCGTCATGTCATTATCTTTTGTCAATAATACCCAAAGATATGCAAAAAATCCCATAGGGGGGGGTAAACAGAAAAAACTTAAAACAAAAAAGCCGTGCCTTGATGGCACGGCCTAAAAGTCAATATGTTAAGCAATCATCAGTTCTCACTTATGAGCTGTTTCATCTTCTCAAGCGCAGCCCCCAGACCATCGGCATTGCGGCCGCCTGCTTGTGCGAAGTGTGGCTGACCACCGCCACCGCCTTGAATGCACTTGGCGGCTTCACGCACTATCTTACCGGCGTTTAGTCCGCTCTTCACCAAGTCTTCGCTCACTTGTACGGTGAGCATAGGCTTGCCGCTATCGTGAGTGGCTGCAAGGAACACGGTGTTGGGCAATTTTTCGGCCTTGAACGCAAACGCCACGCCCTTTGCCACATCGGGCACAATCTGGCCAAACAGTGTTGCTACCTTTATGCCGTTTATGTCCTTGGCATTTTCGAGCGACACTTTCTTGAAGGTGTTGACCTGGTCTTGAATGAAGCCCTCCACCTCGCGGCGCAAGTTATTGTTTTCGGCGATGTATTTCTGAATTGCCACAAGTGCGTCAGGAGCGTTGTTGAGGCGAGCTTTGATTTCATTGAGAGTGTCGATAAAGTGGTCGAGCGCATCTTCCACAGCCTCACCTGTAATGGCCTCGATGCGGCGTATGCCGGCGGCAATGCTGCTTTCGCTCAAAATCTTTATCATGCCTATGTTGCCAGTGTTCTGCACGTGAGTTCCTCCGCACAGCTCCACCGACGGACCAAATTTCACCACTCTCACGCGGTCGCCATATTTCTCGCCAAACAGGGCTATTGCGCCCAGAGCCTTGGCGTCGTCGATAGGCATGTCGCGGTGCTCCTCAAGCGGAATGGCCTGGCGAATTATGTCGTTGGCCAAATGCTCCACCTTGCGTATTTCCTCGGTGGTCATCTTGGAGAAGTGTGAAAAGTCGAAACGCAGCAGTTTGCCGTCAACGTAAGAGCCTTTTTGCTCCACATGCTTGCCAAGCACGGTGCGCAGAGCGTAGTCGAGAATATGAGTTGCCGAGTGGTTGCAGGATATGGCCTTGCGGTTTGCCACGTCGATGCTTGCATGGAATGTCTCGGTAACGTCGGCAGGGAGTTTCTTCACAAGATGCACCGGCAGGTTGTTCTCGCGCTTGGTGTCAAACACCTCTATTTTATCGTCACCGCAAGTGAGTACGCCACGGTCGCCCACCTGACCGCCCATTTCGGCATAGAACGGTGTGCGCGACAGCACTATCTGATAGAACGTGTTTTTCTTCTGCGTCACTTTGCGATATTTGAGAATCTCAGTGTCACATTCCGTGAGGTCGTAGCCCACAAATTCCGATGTGCCGTCGTGCAGCTCCACCCAGTCGGTAGTCTCAACCGAAGCTGCATTGCGCGCGCGCTCCTTTTGTTTCTGCATCTCGGCGTTAAACTCGTCCTCATTTGCAGTCATGCCGTTTTCCTTGAGGATAAGCTCTGTGAGGTCGAGCGGAAATCCATATGTGTCATAGAGCGTGAACACCTCTTTGCCGTCAATTTCTTTCTTGCCGGCAGCCTTGGCTTGCTCCACTATGTTGTCAATAAGCTTGATGCCGGTGGCAAGTGTGCGCAAGAACGAGTCTTCCTCTTCCTTTATCACATGCTTTATGAGGTCGGCCTGGGCAGGAAGTTCGGGATAGGCATCTCCCATCGACTCAATGAGTGTGTCAACAAGGCGATAGATAAACGCCAGCTTCTGACCGAGGAACGTGTAGGCATAACGCACGGCACGGCGCAAGATGCGGCGTATCACATAGCCGGCCTTGGCGTTGCTTGGTAGCTGTCCGTCGGCTATTGAGAACGCTATGGCGCGCACATGGTCGGCCACCACACGCATTGCCACGTCAACATCGTTGTTCTCGCCATACTTCAAGCCGCTGATTTCCTCAATTTTCTTGATGATTGGCTGGAATATGTCGGTGTCGTAGTTTGAGTGCTTGCCCTGCATGATGCGCACCAGGCGCTCAAAGCCCATGCCGGTGTCAATAACGTGCATTGGCAGTGGCTCGAGGCTGCCGTCGGCTTTGCGGTTAAACTGCATGAACACGATGTTCCATATCTCTATCACTTGCGGGTCGTCTTTGTTGACGAGCGAAGCTCCAGGCACTTTTGCCTTTTCCTCGTCGGAACGCAAGTCGATGTGTATCTCGCTGCACGGGCCGCATGGACCTGTGTCGCCCATTTCCCAGAAGTTGTCGTGCTTGTTGCCGTTGATAATGTGGTCTTTAGGCATGTGAGCCTCCCAGTAGCCAGCGGCTTCGTCGTCGCGACCAAGACCCTCGCTCTCTGCGCCTTCAAACACTGTGGCATACAGGTTCTTGGGGTCAATCTTCATTACATCAACAAGAAATTCCCAGGCATAATCTATTGCGCCCTGCTTAAAATAGTCGCCAAACGACCAGTTGCCGAGCATCTCAAACATTGTGTGGTGGTAGGTGTCATGTCCCACCTCCTCAAGGTCGTTGTGCTTGCCGCTCACGCGCAGACATTTCTGCGAGTCGGTGCAACGGCGCCATTTGGGCTGCTTGTCGCCCAAGATTATGTCTTTGAACTGGTTCATGCCCGCATTGGTGAACATGAGTGTGGGGTCGTCCTTAATCACCATGGGAGCCGACGGCACTATGTGGTGACCTTTGCTCTCATAGAATTTCTTGAACGATTCGCGGATTTCTTTTGCTGTAAGCATATCTTGAATTGATTTTTAATTTTCTTGTTGCCGGCTTTTGCTCTTGAGCAACTTATTTCCTATCTTTGAGTGTGACAAAGCACACGAGCCGCTACCCACGGCTTTGCGCCATGCGCGCCAACTGGAGCGCCATGCGTCACAATCAACGTGCAAAGTTACTTGTTTAAACTTGTTTTTGCAAGCATCTGCGCATTTGCCGCTTTGCACCATAACACTACTCTCTATTACGGACTAAGATGGACAAACTCGACAAAAGGTTTTATAAGATTGGCGATGTGGCCGAAATTCTCCACATTCCAGAATCCACATTGCGCTACTGGGAGAAGCAGTTCACCATCATCAATCCGCGCCGCAACGCCAAAAACACGCGCCTCTACACTCCTGCCGACATAGAAGTGATACGCAAAATCCACTATCTGGTGAAGGAAAAGGGACTGAAAATAGACGCCGCGCAAAGCGAGATACGCAAAAACCGCGACGGCATCGACAAGCGCTATGAGGTGGTGACCCGCCTAAAGGAAATACGCGACCAGCTCAAGGAGCTGCAAAAGGCCCTGGACAGCATCAAGGTGTGACGCGCTGAGCCACCGGCACATTTGCCTATTTCGCGATATTGTTGTTACTTTGCGCCTACAAAATTCAAATTTCTATTTAATTATGCGTTTCAAGAGAAAACGGAGATGGATTCTCCAACCCGGCCAGCCGCTCACCGAAATCGACCGCCAGGTGATGTATTGGGAAATGAGGGGCAAGGAGGTTCCTACACGCAACCTTATAAAGACCCCAGAGCAAATTGAGGGCATCAGACGCAGCGGCGTGGTCAACACCGGCTGCCTCGACGAAGTGGAAAAACAAATCCACGCCGGAATGAACACACAAGAAATCGACGACATCTGCATGCAGTATTGCAAAGACCACAATGCCACCCCGGCGTGTCTCAACTACGAGGGCTTCCCCAAAAGCGTGTGCACGTCAATCAACGAGGTGGTGTGCCACGGCATACCCAAGACGACCGACGTGCTGCAAGAAGGCGACATAGTGAACGTGGACATGACCACCATCGTTGATGGCTACTACGCCGACGCAAGCCGCATGTTCATAATAGGCAAAACCACACCTGAGAAAGAGCAACTGGTGCGTGTGGCAAAAGAGTGCCTTGAGATAGGCGCAGAAGCCGCCAAACCCTACTCTTTTGTGGGCGACATAGGCCACGCCATTCAGGAACACGCCGAGAAATATGGCTACGGCGTGGTGCGCGACCTCTGCGGCCACGGCGTGGGTCTTGACTTCCACGAGGAGCCAGAGGTGCTGCACTATGGCAAGCGTGGCACAGGCATGCTGCTGGTGCCAGGCATGGTGTTCACCATAGAGCCAATGATTAACATGGGCACATGGGAAGTGTTTATCGACTCCGACGACAAATATGGCTGGGAAGTGATTTCGGGCGACGAGAAGCCAAGCGCCCAGTGGGAGCACACCTTTGTCATGACAGAGCACGGTGTGGAAGTGCTCACACACTGACGCGCACTCACACCAATCGCAAACAAACAAAAAGGCAATCTACGGCCAACGACCGCAGATTGCTTTTTTTGTTACGCCTTTCACATGAAAAGACGTATATGGGCAAAAATGGGGATGCGTACCACTACGAATCTCCCAAGGATTTAAACCCATGTAATATTAGACAAGGTTAGTACGAAAAGTTATACTAAAGGATATTTGTCACAATTTGTGCTGCTTCGCCCTCAAATGTCACCACATCGCTTATGGGTTGGAATCCAAAATCCACATACCTGAATAGCTGGTAGGCGGCAAACTGGCGGTCGGCCGACACACAGGCCTCAAGCCTGCAACTGCTCACGTCAACTGCCTTGATTTTCGGGCCAAGTCGTTTTGCTGCATCGGCCAACGCTTTGACCGGAGTGTTGAGCAAGGCCAGCACGCTGTGTTCCACATCGGGTGTAAAGCAGCTTATTTTGATGTTCACCTTGCTTTGAGTGGGCTTATACACGAGCTTTTTGCTCAAGCCCCAAAACGATTTCACAATTTCAATGTTCGTGTTGTCTGTTATGGCCTTTGCCATTTCCAGACTTGATATATTTGCCATAAAATGTATCTCAAATAAAAAAGCTGTTTTGACCTTTTACCGAGAGTTACTAACCGGCGCCTGCCGGCATTACGTTTGTTTCTCAAAAAGCTTGCAGCCTTCCAAAGGGCAAAACAGCTTTCGTCAAAAAAATAAATAGATTAAATGTATATGTGTGTGTGTTTAACTTTTGCTGGTATTAAACATAGTATTAAGGCTACAACGTGTGCACACGTTACCACTCCTGTCAACTGTTATTGTCTGGCAGAAATGGCTAAGATTGGTTGTCGCGTTTCCGCCTCCGTTCGAGGGTTCAATAACAAAAGTCAACGGATTATGTGCCGCAGCACTATGGCATAACAATTGCTTGCAGCACAAAAATGTGGAATCAATGATGACATTCCGCTAAGTGTTGACCTGAAAAGCAATGTGTCAAGGCACTGCAAAATGCCACATCTATTTATTGTTAGACGTAATTTGCTTTGTAATGACGTGGTTTGGCTGGGGCGCGAGCATGAGCTAAGCAGCTGCACCTCGGCGCCGCACACGGTAGCCATGGGCTTTTCGCTCTCAAACTTGCCGCTATGGTCATCATTCTGCTCTTCGTCGAGCATGGTGAAGTTGCCTCTGTCGGCTGTGAACGCTTCGTCAATCTGCAGCTCTGTGCTATGCGCAAGCTCCATCACAGGAGCGTTGTTGCCGCTCACAGCAAATGCGGCCATCGCGCACACAAACAGCGACAGCAGACGCATAACGACTATATGTGAAAAGCACTTCATCATTTTATTTAGCAAATATACAAAAAATAAACATTCACCCACTCCATTTCCCAAAAATATATTTCAGCAGCCCGCACTAAAGCGGTGCTTTGCTGCTGGCATCACAAGCGGCAAATAACATTCTTTAACCACGGCTTAACACATGCAAACTCTTTTTTTCGTTAATTTGCAAGAACTATCAGCTAGCAAATGAAACTCTCGCATGCAGTCATAGCAGCCATAGCCACAGTGCTTGCGGCAACAGCCATCACCGGTTGCCGCTACATCGACTATCACCCCTACGATGTTGACGTGTCAGGCCCTACCGACATCAACGGCGTCAATGCCAAACTCATTGAAGAGCAATGCCGTGGACGCGACACCATACGCTTCATCGCCACAGGCGACACGCAGGGCTGCTACGACGACACGCGCGACTTTGTGAGAAGCGTCAACAAGCGCGACAGCATAGACTTTGTGGTGCATGACGGCGACCTGACCGACTATGGCACCATGAACGAGTTTAAATTGCAGCGCAACCTTCTTAACAAGCTCCGCTGCCCCTATGTGGTGACAATAGGCAATCACGACTGCCTCGGCACAGGCAAGCAGTCATTCCAAAAGATATTCGGAGCCACCGACTTTGCTTTCATTGCCGGACGCACCAAGTTTGTTATGCTCAACACCAACAGCCTGGAATACGACTACTCGGTGGCTGTGCCAGATTTCGACTTCATCAGCAAGCAAGACACCGCACGAGCCGGCGAGTTCTCGCAAACCATCGTCACGATGCACGCGCACCCGTTCTCCGACGTGTTCAACAACAATGTGGCCAACACCTTTGAGTTTCTCATCACACGCTTGCCAGGCATCTTGTTCTGCATCAACGGCCACGACCACACCATGCTGCAAAAGGCATACTTCGACGACGGGCTGCTCTACTACCAAACGTCGAGCATAGGCCATCGCACCTACTATGTGTTCACCGTAACGCCACAAGGCTACACTTATGAGATTGTTGATTTTTAGCATATTGTCAGCCGTGTCGCTACTCGTGTCGGTGTCTGCTGTGGCAGCGCCGCGGTCCTCGGCAGCTGCCGACAGCGTTAGCCTTGCCATGCTTGACTCTGCATCAGCCCCCACCACAACCACCTCCACTGCCTACATACGCCGCCTCGAGCGCTACAGACACCTGTGGCAAAACCTAACCCCCAAGGGAGTCAAACTGCAATTTGCCGGCAATATGGGCATGTTCTCATTGGGCCCGACTTGGATTTACGGCAAAAATCGCCAGTGGGAAACGTCACTTCTGTTTGGCTTCATACCCAAGCACAGCTCCGACAAAGTGCGGCTCACGTTCACGTTCAAAGAAGACTTCGTGCCGTGGAGCATAAAGCTGCCACGCAGCCTGTCGTGGACAGAATTCAAGCCACTTGCCACAGGCATATATCTCAACACCGTGTTGAGCAACGAATTTTGGACAAGTCTCCCAAAGAAATACCCCAACGGCTACTACTGGTTTGCCACACGCCTACGGCCCAACATCTACCTCGGCGAGCGGCTTGAATTCAACATTCCAGAGAGCCGCCGGCAGCTTGCCAAAAGCATTTGCGTTTTCTATGAGATAAGCACCTGCGACTACTATTTCGTCCAAAGAATTCACAACAAGCACTTCTCCCCCGAGAAATTCCTGACCCTATCCTTCGGCCTCCAGTTCGAGTGGCTGTAACCTTTGTACCCATAACAAAAAAAACTGCACAATGACATTTTCAGAATCTATTAAACACGTATATACCAATTATGCCACTTTTTCTGGCAGAGCCTCGCGCTCTGAATACTGGTGGTTTCAGTTATATTTTTCTTGGGGCTAATCTTAATTAGCATTTTTTGTGTATCAATCTGCATTACATTAGGAGAACAATATAGCTTCGTAGTTTTCTTATGTGCCGCATACATACTGGCTCACATAGTTCCACGCTTAGCATTGTTGGTTCGTCGCTTGCACGACTCCTCAAATTCCGGTTTGTTGGCGCTTTTAATCTTGCTATCAGGTCCTGGAGCATTAGTGCTTTTCATATTTACACTTTTAGCCAGTGATGGCGACAACAAATATGGCAAAACGCCCCTCTCTGCACCCAAACCGGCAGAAAACGATTAGCAAGACATTCGATAGGTCCAAAAACCTCAAAAACACACCGCGTCCCAGCGCACAACGAGCCACCGACACTATTTCTACGCTATACCAAGCAGTTTGTCACTTAGCCTGACGCTATACGCGTACCTACGGCACGCACCGGGCTGGACCACCCTCGGATTCCGCCGACCGTCGCTGCCGCTCCTCAGTCAGCGGTTAACTACACACGAGCCCCCCCAGGGCTCTCCAACTCAAACACGCCAAGCCACAGAACAAAGTACGACAACACCAACTACTCGCCACAATCTCGCACCAAACGCAACCATACAGCAGACACACCACACATCATGTCTGCAGCATACCCAAACAGGCACCAACCAGTCAAACCACACACCATACGACAACATAACCAGCGTCAGCGTAGCAACAACCCAACCACACAACATTGTAGCCAGCGACAGCGAGGCTACGCCACGCCCAACCAACGCACAAGCAAGGCGGCAGTGTGCCGGAGGTACACGTTTCCATGTATCCCACGACTGAGGAGCGGCAGCGATGGTCGTGGGGCTCTGGGTGACCACAACCCAATGCGTGCTGGAGGTACACGTACAACGCCATGCTATTACAACGGTTATCCTACACCACCATGCCAGGCGTCGCACCAGCCACACACACCATACATCATAGCCAGCGACAGCTAGGCGACACCACGCCCAACCAACGCACAAGCAAGGCGGCAGTGTGCCGGAGGTACACGTTTCC
>CAKUAR010000031.1 GCA_934636465.1 uncultured Muribaculaceae bacterium | reverse complement strand
ATTATGATTATCCAAAACAAAATCAATGGAAGACCAAGGAAAAAGAACGGATTCTTGACTCCGATTGAAGTGATTTCTAAACATTCAACTTAATTTTGCACTTGCTTCTGGAATCCGCCGGTGGTGCAAATAAGCTTAAAAAGTTGTAAAATGACACATTAATTTATTGGTTTGTGAGTTTTTTTCTAATTTTGCAGCCAAATAAGAAAAACATTGAGCTTTGTGTTGGTGTGAGGGTCAGTGAAAACGGGTTAGACGCATCTTTTTGCCAAAGGCACAGTGCCCCAAGAGCTGCATGCACCAACCTTTTTGAAAAATTATATATAGTATGCCAGACAATTTGGTAATAGTTGAGTCTCCGGCAAAAGCCAAAACGATTCAAAAATTTCTTGGGAAAGACTACACAGTCTTGTCGAGCCGCGGCCACATACGCGACTTGCACAAAAAGGATTTCAGCATCGACGTGGAACATGGCTACAAGCCAATATATGAAATTCCGGCCGAGAAGAAAGCGCTGGTGGCAGAGTTGAAGAAAGCTGCAAAATCGGCTAAGACCGTGTGGCTCGCAAGTGATGAGGACCGCGAGGGAGAAGCCATTTCCTGGCATTTGTATGAGGTGCTTAAACTCAAACCAGAGAACACAAAGCGCATCGTGTTTCATGAAATCACCAAGCCAGCAATTCTCAAGGCAATAGAAAACCCGCGCGACATCGACATCAACCTCGTTGATGCGCAGCAAGCGCGTCGTGTGCTCGACCGCATCGTGGGTTTTGAGTTGTCGCCAGTGCTTTGGAAGAAAATCAAGCCGGCGTTGTCGGCCGGCCGTGTGCAGAGCGTGGCAGTGAGACTGATTGCCGAGCGCGAAAAGGAAATACGCGACTTCAAGAGCGAGCCATACTACCGCGTCACGGCGCAACTCACCCCAGCAGGCGCATCTATGCCAGTGCAAGCCGAACTCAACAAGCGCCTTGCCAACCATGACGAGGCCATGCGTTTCCTTGAGGACTGCAACAGCGCCACACTCACCGTGGGTGATGTGACGGTTAAGCCTTTGAAAAAGTCGCCGGCACCGCCATTCACCACTTCCACACTGCAGCAAGAGGCCGCAAGGAAGCTCGGTTTCTCGGTGGCGCAAACCATGCGTGTGGCGCAAACCCTCTATGAGGCCGGACACATCACCTACATGCGTACCGACTCGCTCAATCTCTCTGGCTTGGCACTTAGCACAATAAGCAACGAAATCACCGAAAATATAGGTGCGGAATATCTGAAGATACGCAAGTATCACACCAGCAGCAAGGGCGCACAAGAGGCTCACGAGGCCATACGCCCCACATTCATAAGCAACCACGAGATTTCTGGCACAGCACAAGAAAAGAAGCTCTACAACCTCATCTGGAAGCGCACTATAGCTTCGCAAATGGCCGATGCACAGGTGGAAAAGACTTCGATTGACATCAACATCAGCAACCGCAGCGAACACTTCACCGCCACAGGCGAAGTTGTGAAGTTCGACGGTTTCTTGAAAGTGTATATCGAATCGACTGACGACGACACCGCCGATGAAGCCAAAGGCACTTTGCCACAGGTGAAAGAGGGTCAGACCCTTGCCATAAACGAGATTGTGAGCACACAGCGTTTCACCCAGCAGCCACCGCGCTACACCGAGGCTTCGCTTGTGCGCAAGCTCGAGGAGCTGGGCATAGGCCGCCCGTCAACCTACGCCCCAACCATATCCACCATACAGGCACGCGACTATGTGGAGCACGGCGAGAGCAAGGGCACAAAGCGCAACTACGAGATAATATCGCTTAAAGACGGCAAGATTTCAAGCACCGAAAGCTCTGAAATGACCGGAGCCGAGAAAGGCAAACTCATTCCTACCGACGTGGGCATGGTGGTCAATGATTTTCTCCTGAAATATTTCCCCAAGATAATGGACTACAACTTCACGGCAAAAATCGAGAACGACTTCGATGAGATTGCCGAGGGCAAGGAGAAATGGAACGACGAAATCGACAAATTCTACAAAGATTTCCACCCCGAAATCAAAAAAGTGTCGGATTTGCACCTTGAGCACAAGGTGGGTGAGCGCATACTGGGCAACGACCCAAAGACTGGCAAACCGGTGTCGGTGAAAATAGGCAAATATGGCCCTCTCGTGCAGCTGGGCAGCACCGACGACGAGGACAAACCGCGCTTCGCATCGCTGCAAAAAGACCAGAGCGTAGCCACAATCACACTCGACGAGGCCCTGAAACTCTTTGAAATGCCTCGCGACCTCGGAAAATTTGAAGATGCTGACGTGTCGGTGGCAATAGGCCGTTTTGGTCCCTACGTTAAGCATGCCGGCAAGTTTGTGTCAATACCCAAAGAGTTGTCGCCCTACAAAATAACGCTCGACGAGGCCGTGGAGCTGATAAAACAAAAACGCGACACCGAGGCCAAGAAAGTGATAAAGACTTTTGACGAGGAACCTGGGCTGCAAGTGCTGAACGGACGTTTCGGCCCATACATCAGCTTTGAAAAGAAAAACTACAAAATTCCCAAGAAGCTCGACCCACAAACACTCACTCTCGAAGCTTGCCGCGAAATAGTGGCCGACGAGGCCAATGCCTCAAAGAGCTCCACAAGGCGCGCTGCCGCTGCCGCCAAGGCCAAGACCTCAAAAAAGACAGCAGCCAAGAAAAAAACGACGACAACCAAAAAGAAAGTTGCCGCCGCAGAATAAGGCATGACGAACAACAAAATTCAATACGCATATAGCAACAGCTTATTAATCAATAAACAAAAACAACTTATGAAGAAATTATTACTCTTGTTTGCAGCTGTGTTGGCTATTACCGCCAATGCACAAACAGTGGCAAAGACCATTGAGGTCACAACTCCAGGCACTCTTGCCACACTGCTCGGTGACGACGCATCGTCAATCACCGACCTCACAATCAAAGGCAAGATCAACAGTAACGACATCAACAGCGGTCTGGCAAAGGCCTCTGCAGTAACCAACCTCGACATGGCCGACGCCCAAATCGTAGATGCAGATGGTAACGACACCGGTGTGTTGCCAAACTACTCTATGAGCTTCAACAACGTGCTGAAGCGCATGGTGTTGCCAAAAACACTCAAAACCATTAGCACAAATGCGTTCTACAAAGACCAAGCTCTCGAAGAAATCGTGGCAAGCGAAGGTCTCACAAAAATCAATCAAAATGCATTCATGAGCTGCTATGCCTTGAAGTCGTTCAACTTCCCGTCAACTCTTGAGACCATAGGCAGATCGGCGTTCTACAAGACAGCCATCGAGTCGCTCAACGCCATTGCCGCTCTCACCTCAATAGGTGAAACAGCATTCTATGGCTCTGCTCTCAAAAGCGTGGATCTGGGAGCAAACGTTGCCACAATCGGCAATGCCGCTTTTGCCGGCTGCCTCAACTTGGCAAAATTCACCGTAGCAGCAGCCAACGGCAAGTTCAAAACCGTTGACGGCGTGATTTTCGACACCGACGTGACCAAGCTCTATGCCTACCCACAAGCCGACCCTCGCACAGAATACACCACACCAAACACCGTCAAAGAAATTGCAAACTCAGCATTCGACTGCGCAGCACGCCTCAAGACACTCCGCATAAGCGAAGGCGTGGAAGCAATCCCCAACAGCATGTGCTATGGCGACACCGTGCTCACCAAGCTCTATTTACCATCTACCGTCAAAACCATTGACGTGGGTGCATTCGACGCCTGCTCTCAACTCTCAGAGTTCCACATACGCGCCGTGACACCTCCTGTGGCACAGACCGGCGCATTTGGTGTGATGTTCCCCAACTACAAAATGAACCTCTATGTGCCAAAAGGCTCTCTTCAGGCTTATCAAACAGCCGAAGAATGGAACGACTCTTTCATCTCCTATAACGAGGAAGACGAGCAAACAGGCGTTACCTCGGCAGCCGTGGCCAAGCAAGTGAAATCGGAGGTTTATTACAACACCGCCGGCTTGCAGAGCGCAGAGCCATTCACAGGTGTAAACATCGTTGTAACCACTTACACCGACGGCACTAAAAACACAGCAAAGCTCTTGAAATAATCATATAGCTTAACAGCACACATCAGTCGGGGTTGTAACGCCACCAAGCGTCAACCCCGACTTTGTTTTGCCCAATTTGCCATTGCGCCCGATTTGCATTATCTTTACAATCACAAAACCCAGCCCGGCAAACTCCGGGACAGGGCAACAAAACTAAACAAAAACAGTGCGCAATGAACGAGCCTTTGTTCAGCCAACTTTATCTCAAAGACACCGCTTTCCAAAACTTGATGCAGGAGCGTGTGTACAACGTGCTGCTCATCGCCACGCCCTATGATGCCTTCATGATGGAGGAAGACGGACGTGTAGAGGAGCAGATTTTTTCGGAATATGTGTCACTCAACTTGAGCTCACCACCACGCGTGACCCGTGTCAACGACTTTGCCACAGCATTTGAGGTGCTTGCCGAGAAACATTTCGACTTGATAATAGCTATGCCAGGCGTTGACGTGAGCGAGACGTTTGCATCGGCCAAAGAAATAAAAAAGCTATATAGCGACACACCGTTTGTGGTGCTGACTCCATTCTCACGAGCCGTGTCGCGACGGCTTGCCAACGAGGACTTTGGCGGAGTGGACTATGTGTTCAGCTGGCTGGGCAACGTGGAGCTTCTTGTGGCAATAATAAAGCTGCTCGAAGACAAGATGAACGCCGACAACGACGTGAGCCGTGTGGGTGTGCAGATGATATTGCTCGTGGAAGACTCCGTGAGGTTCTACTCATCGGTGCTACCCACCATCTACAAGTTCCTGCTGCAACAGTCGCAGATATTCTCAACCGAGGCTCTCAATGGCCACGAGTCGATGCTGCGCATGCGCGGACGCCCAAAGGTGATGCTTGCGCGCGACTACGAGGAAGCCATAGAGATTTATAACAAATATCGCGACAACATGCTGGGCGTGATAAGCGACATCTCGTTTAAGCGCAATGGCGAGAAAGACCAGAAAGCCGGACTCAAGCTCGCACACTATCTGCGTGAGCAAGACCCCTATCTGCCCATAATCATGGAGTCGAGCGACACCGAGAACCGCAGCCACATGGCAGAGTTCAACGGCACGTTCATCGACAAAAATTCCAAGAAGCTGCCCATCGACATTGGCAAAGCCATAAAAGACCACTTCGGTTTTGGCGATTTCATTATAAAAAATCCTGCCAACGGCGAGGAAATAATGCGCATACACGACCTGAAGGAGCTGCAATATCACATATTCGACATACCTGCCGAGTCGCTGCTATTTCATGCGCAGCACAACGACATTTCACGCTGGCTCTACTCGCGCGCCCTGTTCCCCATAGCGCAAGTGGTGAAGATGCACCGCTTCCGCAACATAGAGGAAGCCCCTGCCGTGCGCCAACTGTTTTTTGACTTGATAGTAAAATACCGCAAGATGAAAAACCGTGGTGTGGTGGCAGAGTTCCGCAAAGACCGCTTCGACCGCTACTCCAACTTTGCGCGCATAGGCAAGGGGTCGCTCGGAGGCAAAGGACGCGGCCTGGCGTTTATCGACTCGATTATCAAGAAAAATCCTGTGTGCGACAATTTCGACGGCGCTGTGATTCAAATACCGCGCACTGTAGTGCTCTGCACCGACATATTCGACGAGTTTATGGAGAGCAACAACCTCTATCCGCTGGCACTGTCAACAGCTCCCGACAAAGAGATACTACAAGCGTTTCTTGCGGCCAAGCTGCCCAGCAGCCTCGACGACGACCTTAGCGCGCTCTATGACGTGATTGACGGTCCGCTCGCCATACGCAGCTCAAGTCTGCTCGAAGACAGCCACTACCAGCCATTTGCCGGAATCTACTCAACCTACATGATTCCGCACCTCGACGACAAGACTCACGAGCTCGAATTGCTTGAAAATGCAGTGAAAGCCGTGTATGCCTCTGTGTTCTATGCCGACAGCAAAGCATATATGGTGGCCACAAGCAACGTAATCGACCAAGAGAAAATGGCCGTGATAATTCAGGAAGTGGTTGGCGCACAGCACGGACAATATTTCTATCCGTCACTCGCCGGCGTGGGACGCTCGCTCAATTACTACCCTATCAACGACGAAAAAGCACGCGACGGCGTGACCGAGATTGCCGTGGGTCTTGGAAAATACATCGTTGACGGCGGTCTTGCACTGCGATTGTCCCCCCGACACCCCAACAAAGTGCTGCAAACCAGCACGCTCGATTTGGCTCTGCGCGACACGCAAACGCGCTTCTATGCGCTCGACACGAGCCATGTGGCCAACGATTTCACTATCAACGACGGATTTAACATCGCAAAACTCAAGGTCAACGACGCCGGCCGACAAGGCGACTTGAAATATATGGTCTCTACCTACGACTACCAAAACGACATGCTTGTGGATAACGACCTGGGGCAAGGCCGCAAGGTGGTGACTTTCGCCAACATTCTGCAGCATGGCGTGTTTCCGCTCGCCAAGGCAGTTGACTTCATGCTCACCACCGGCGAGAGCGAGATGAACCGCCCTGTGGAGATAGAATATGCTTGTCAGCTTGGCAGCCCCGACGACATAGCCAAAGGCAAGAAAGGCAACATCTACTGGCTGCAAATGCGCCCTATGGTTGACCGCAAAGAAATGCTCGACGAAACGGTGATGAACGCCGACCCAAGCCACATCTTCATCAAGAGCACGCGCGCACTGGGTCATGGCACTATGGACAACATAACGCACGTGGTGCTTGTGAAGCCAGAGCGGTTCTCAATGCTAAACAATTCGCTAATTGCCAACGAAATTGAGAAAATTAATCGTAACTTTACGGAGAAAGGAGAAAATTACATTCTCGCCGGCTGCGGACGATGGGGCTCTTCCGACTCCGCCCTCGGTATTCCGGTGAAGTGGCCAAACATTGCGGCAGCCAAGCTGATTGTGGAGTTGTCAATGCCAGGCAACACCATTGAGCCGAGCCAAGGTACCCACTTCTTCCAAAACCTCACCTCATTTGGTGTGGGCTACTTCACGGTGGGCACTTCAGGCGACGACAGCATTTTCGACATCGACTGGTTGAAATCGCTGCCCACCACCTACGACAGCGAGAATGTGACAATAGTGCGGTTTAACGCTCCGCTCAAAGTCTCGATAAACGGACAAAAAGGCTTAGGCGTGGTGCTAAAGCCCGAAAGCGAATGAAGCGGCACCGCACGCGCACCTCACAAACGAAACGAACAGCAAAACATAGAGAGAGAAAAAGTTTAGAACATGTCATTTGTTAAAGGACTAAAACGCGCATTTGGTTTCTCGACCGACGGCGATGAGATTGACGACGAAGTGGATTACTACGACGGCACACGGCGCAGCCCATTTGCCCTGCCAGCCCCACAAAGGGAGCTGGCTGACGACGCCTCGGCTACCCAGTCAGTTCAAACTGCCTTGTCAGCAGGCAACGGCAGCAACGATGCCCAAGTCAGCAGCAGCGAAGCTCCAGATAAAACGCCGGCAGCCGCTTCTTTGCCAAGCAACAACGCCACACGCGCCCTGCCCGACAGCATATCGTCAACCATAATCAACGTCATCAACAGCAACTTGCCGCCCATAATTAAAGACTGCATCGACATCGACGCCGAAAAGCAAGCCATCGACGCCGCAATAGGCAAAGAATTCATCGACTTTGTGAACGGCGAGAAAAGCAAAGCCCTGTCGGCCGGAAATCTGCAACGTGACATCGACAAAAATGCACTTGCCGAAGCAACAGAAAAGCTCAATGCAGCCAATGCGCTCAACAAGGTCATGAGCGCACAAACCGCTGAACTGAAACAGAAAGTTGCCTCAATGAGCGACGAAAAGGAGCAGCAAAGCATAGAGCTAAAGGGACTGCAAAACAAAATCAAGGTGCTGCAACTGCGCGAAAGCCAATATAAAACCACCGAGCAAGAGGCTGAACGACTGCGCGCGCTCACCGAGGAGCAGAAAGACTCGCTGATGCAATGCGAAAACCGCAACGCACAGCTTGAGGCGCAACTCCGTGAGGCCAACGAGAAGCTCGGCGAAACTCAAGCAAACAAGGCTGACAAAGCTGCCTTGGAGCAACTAAATGCCGAGATTGCGAAGAAATGCGACGAGATAGCACTGCTGCAAGCCGAAATAGGCAAACGCGACTGCGAAATGGCTAAGCAAAGTGAGCAAATAAGCGAATTGCAAGCCAATCTCGACATGGCAGCCGAAATACAGCACAAAGTGGAGCAAGCAGAGGAAAACCGCCGCAAGTCGAATGAGCAAATCAGCCAACTGAAAAAATCGCTCGACACCGTGGAGGCTTCCTACAAAGCCAAAATAGCGGTAAAAGAGCAAGAAAAAAACAATCTGGAAGCCGACAACGAGGCCTTGCGCAAGGAAATAGAGAAAATGAAAGCCAAGGCCGACAAGGACGCCTCGGTGCAAAAGCAGCGCGACATCGACACGGCCAACAACATAGACCGCCTGAAAAGCCTGCTTGCACGCAACAACGAAAAAGCCACTTTGCTCGAAGCGCAGGTCAAAGACCTTGAGGCGTCATTGTCGCAAGCTGCCGTGCAAAGCAAGGCTGTGGCACAAAAAGCCGACGAGGAGGTGCAAGTGTTAAACGACCAGTTGCACAAAGCCCAGGCAGAAATCAGCGACTTGCGCCAGCAGCTGACCGACAGCCAGCGCACACTGTCGTCAACCCAAGCAGCGCTTATGTCGAGCGAGTCGCAACTCAAAGAAACTATCGATGCGCTCAACGACGCCAACGACCGCATAGCGGCAATGAGCAGCGAGAGCGCCACGCCCTATGAGCACACCGAACCAGCAGTGACGACACCGCCGCTGGAAACGAGCGACGACGACATTGCTGCCACCACCGTGAGGGGCAACGAAATTGACCTCGACGAGATTGACTGGCTCACCCCAGTGCCATTCAACGAGCCAGAGCCAGAGCCAGAACCCGAGCCGGAGCCTGTGGTGGAGAAGCCAAAGCCGCAAATAGACGACGACAGGCAACTGTCGCTATTCTGACAACCGGGTTAAACCACAGGGCACCAGCGGCGGTCTAACAGAGAAATCAACTATATATAAAAACCAATAATTCTCCACTACCACTATGATTGATTTCAGAAAAATCAGCCCAAAAGCCTACGTCGCCGCAGCAGCCGTGCTGCTTGCAGCAGTGCTTGCCGTGACGGTTGTCAACATCTGCAAACGCGGTGAAATCGTGATAAGCAAAGAGCAGCTTGTGGCACTCGACCCGCAAAACGCCGGCATCAACATTGAGGTGACACGCCCCTGGCTAAGCCACGATGCCGTGTTCAACGTGAAAAAGCCCGACGACGACCACGACTTCAACCGCGTTGACGTGATGCGCGTGATGCTGCAATGCGCGCAGCATTTGCGCGACAAGCAAATCGACAAGCTCTATCTCGCCAACGACGGCACTCGCGTGTATTATCTGCAAGGCAGCTATTTCAAGCAGCTCGGCTCGCGATATAGCAAAGATGACAGCTGGGGCAACGCAAAGCTGTGCATAGAAATGCCTGCACACACCTACACACTCAACGACTCCACCGCATTTAAGCCAAACGACACATTTCTTGGCTCAATTCAAGACTTGACCAACTGGAACGAGATTATGAGCGCACTTCTAAAATGAGATTTGTGTAATAATTGCTACCTTTGCACCGACAAAATGAAATCAAGCACTAAAATATTGGTTTTCGGTGCATCGAGCAGCAAAATAGCCAAGACGTTTGCCGATGATGCCTATCTGCTTGGGCAGCTGATTGCCCAAAAAGGCTGGACGTGCGTCAACGGTGCCGGGTGCGACGGGCTGATGCGCGCCGTGAGCGACGGCGTGCTCGACTGTGGGGGCGAAGCCATAGGCGTGATACCGCAATTCATGATTGACAACAAATGGAATTATGAACGGCTCACGGCAACAATCGCCACCACCGACATGCACCAGCGCAAAGAGAAAATGGCTGCCCTTGCCGATGCCATAGTGGCACTGCCAGGCGGCTGCGGCACATGGGAGGAACTGTTTGAAGCATTCACATGGCGACAGCTCAACATCATGTCGAAACCAATAGTGCTGCTCAACACCAACAGCTACTACGACCACCTGGTGAGCATGATTAAGCACAGCATAGCCGAGGGCTTCATGAAACCCTCGCACGCCCAACTGCTCACCGTGGCAAAAACGCCCCAAGAGGCAATAGCAGCCATAGAACAGGAATTTGAACATGGCGTGACACATGCCGAATCAAAATATTGACCATGCCCAGAGCAATGCTACACACAAAAGCCACCCACACCACGGCACATGCAACCGACACTGCCACCACCGACAGTGCCGCCGTGCAGCAATATGCGGCAACCTACACGCCGCGCTTTCCGCAAGGTCTGCCCACACTCAAGGGCAATGACTCGACATACGCCCACATCAGCCAGCAGCCGGTGATGGAAATCCCCATGGCCGACCGCGCCAAGCCCTACGGCAACTCACCGCTCCACGACACTGGTGCCATGAGTATGCTACTTGCCGGGCTGTTTTTAATAATCGTCACCTATCGCACAGGTTACAAGTATATAGAAAACTTCGCCCACAACATTTTCTCGGTGAAAATGCGCGAAAACCTGTTTGACGACCACACAGTGACCGAAACACAGATTTTGTCGGCACTGATTCTAAACACTTGCATAATGGAAGGCTTCATGCTGTTTTTTGGCATAAGCCACAACGAGCCTGCACTCCGCGCCTCGCTCCATGCCAATGTGTTTGCCCACATAGGCTGCTTCAGTGCCGTGGCACTGCTGTTTTATGTGTTGCAGCTCACACTCTACTGGCTGCTGGGCTACATTTTCGGCAACAAAATGCAAAGCCACATCTGGCTCGACGGCTTCAAGGCCACGCAGTCGCTGCTGGGCTTGCTGCTGTTTCCGGTAACGGTAATGATGCTCGTTTATCACTCGCTGATACAGCCGCTTTTGATTGTTGCATTAGCACTCTATGCCGCTGCAAGAGTAGCATTTATCTACAAAGGGTTTAGAATTTTTTTCAACGATTTATCCTCAATTCTGTTTTTTATTTTGTACCTTTGCAGCGTTGAAATTGTACCCCCAATTTTGGTATATTTGGGCGCAACGAATATTTGTTTCTTTTTACAATCGTAAAAACCTAAGAGTTAACAGTGCAGATTAAAAAAATTCTGGTTTCACAACCCAAGCCGTCCTCAGAAAAATCCCCATACTACGACATCGAGAAGAAATATGGTGTTACCATAGTGTTTCGCCCCTTTTTTAAAGTCGAGGGACTTTCATCTAAAGAGTTCCGCCAAAACAAAGTGTCTATCAGCGACCACACTTCGGTCATCTTCACCGCAAGAACCGCAATAGACCACTATTTCAGACTTTGCAAGGAGCTGCGCTTTGAAGTGCCCGACACAATGAAGTATTTTTGTGTGAGCGAAACCGTTGCGCACTATCTGCAAAAATACATCGTGTATCGCAAACGCAAAATTTTCTTCAGCGAGACAGGAAAAATAGAAGACTTGATTCCCGCCATAGTGAAGCACAACAAGGAGAAATATCTCTACCCAATGTCGGACGTACACGACAGCAAGACTTCAAAACTCGACGAGAACCACATCAACTACACAAAAGCCATCATGTATCGCACCGTGAGCAACGATTTTGCTCCCGATGAGCCATTTGACTACGATATGCTCATATTCTTCACACCCACAGGAGTGAAGTCGATGCTGAAGAATTTCCCAAAATTCAAGCAAGGCGACATAGTGATTGGCGGTATGGGACCGAAGACGCTCGACGAAATCAAAAACTCCGGCCTGCGCCTCGACATCACCACCTCACCAGAGGTGCCATCGATGGCTGCAGCAATCGACCAGTGGCTTAAAGACCATCAAGAATAAACAAAATAACTCATTTTGCAACACAAACCGGAGTGACCGCCACGCTGTTACTCCGATTTTTTATTAACTTAGCGGTATTGTAAGCTTATGCATCAACTGAAACTACATAAAAGCGAGAAACTTTGCAGCCGCACGGCAATCAACACCCTTTTTGCCAAGGGCGACTCGGTGATTGCCTACCCACTGCGCGCCGTGTTTCGCACAGCCGACGACGGCAAACGCGCCAAAGCGGCACAGTTCATGATAAGCATACCCAAGAAAAAGATACACACCGCAGTGGGACGTGTGCTCATGCGCCGCCGCGTGAGAGAGAGCTACCGCCTGAACCGCGACCTGCTCTACCCCACGCTCGAAGCCTGCGGCAAAAATGTTGACATCGCTTTCACCTATTTGTCGAAAAGTGAGGCCGACTATGCCGTGATTGAAGGTAAAATGAAAGAAATACTCGCCAAAATCAGCGCGTCAATCGAGAGTAAGCCATGATGAAAAACATCGTTGCCCAAACATTGCAATTTGTGGGGTGGACGCTGATATTGCCAATACGATTCTATCAGAAATTCATCTCTCCGCTGTTGCCGCCAGCGTGCCGCTACACGCCCACTTGCAGCCAATATGCCATAGAAGCCATAAAAAAACACGGGCCGATTAAAGGCACATGGTTCGCCATAAAGCGCATCTTGCGATGCAATCCGTGGGGCGGAAGCGGATATGACCCTGTGCCATGATAACCGACATTCACACCCACAACCTCAATGCACCCAACGCCCTGATATGCGTTGAGCCAAGTGAATTTGCTCCAAGCGAGGGCAAGCTGTATGCCGTGGGAATCCACCCCTGGCACGCCGCTGCCAGCCTCACCACCGAGATTGAACGCCTGAAAGCCATAGCCACACACCCACAAGTGGCTGCAATAGGAGAAACCGGGCTCGACTCAAGGCGCGGAGCCTCGCTCCACACGCAGACCGACTTGTTTTTGCGGCACATAGCCATTGCAGAGCAAGTGGCTAAGCCGCTGATTGTGCACATGGTGCGCACTTCGCAAGAAGTGCTGAAGTTGTGGAGCGCGTCGCAAAAAAGCGTGCCGTGGGTAATTCACGGCATGAGGGGTAACCCCAATGTGGCACGCAAACTGATTGACGCCGGATTTTATTTCTCATTTAGCGCACGGTTCAACCCCGACACGCTCAAAGCAGTGCCCACCGACAAAATACTCGCTGAAACTGACGACGGCACACAAAGCATTGGCGACGTGATTGCCGCCATAGCCACCACACTTGGCATTAGCCACAAAGAAGCGGAAACCCTGGTGAGCCACAACGCAGCCACCATGCTCCAGCTGTGAGTGCGCTTGAAAGGGGACATTTTAAAATAAACATAAGAAACCAACTTAAAAAGCTAATGTATTGATAATCAATATATATAATTATTGCTGTCCGATAAAACTATTTTGAATCAGTAAAAAAAATTAGGGCTGTCACCTATTGCAGGAGTCAGCCCATTATGGTTACTTTGTCTTTGCACAAAACATAGTTAACCATAGGCAAAAGTAGTCATTTTAGCGGACAGCCGCTATATTGTCAAGTAATAAAATTGCTTGACAAGTCAAAAGTTCTTCATGTCAGCCGGGAAAAAGGCTCGGAACATTATGTCAAACGCTTCAATGGATGGGTTCATTTGGTGGTGATGCTCTATGCAGTCATCATGCGCTTTGACTCGCTGCGCGAGATAACAGCGTCCCTGCGTTGGCGGAGAGCCGCAAACTGCGTCACCTCGGCATCAACTTCAAAATAGGACGCAGCACACTTGCCTATGCCAACTCAAGGCGTCCAGAATCGGTCTTTGAGGCTATTTACAGAGATTTATACAGCCGTTACAGGCCAGTCCTTTCCTCTGACAGCCGGAGCGGCAAGACGCCGAAATGGATGAAGCGTCTGCAGATTATTGACTCAACCACTATCACGCTTTTTTCAAACCTGCTGTTCAAAGGCGTGGGACGCCATCCCAAAAGCGGAAAAAAGAAAGGCGGTATCATGTGGACTTCTGCAGCCTTTTCAATAATCCAGAAAAGGACTGGGAAGATATTCTTTCCGAAGCTTCCGACGCACCTCCGGAACCATCTCTTTTTGACTAAGGGGCTTGGATATGTAAAACAGTAGACTCGGCCGCTGATTATCAGCAGCCGAGCCTTGAAATTTTGCTATACCAATTTTTTATCGGACAGCAATAATATTAAAACATGAAAAGTGAATTATGTATATCCTAAAATGGAACTGTCAGTGAAACATATCTATTATTCTGATACTCATCATTCCATGTTATTTTCAGGCGAATAGTGTCATTGTGATCTGCACAAAAAGACATGATTTCCTCTCTATATGATTGAGGATTGATGACATCATAAGGGCCAAAAGAACCAGGAAGGTTGATGCCGGACATTTCTTCTTTGGATGAAAGTATATCGACTCTTACGTGTTTAGCATCATTCTTTCCTGCATTGACAAATCTAATTCTTGCGGTTCCCCCATGATAGTGGATAATATTGGCTTTCATTTCGGCCATTTTCTCCTTAGCCTCTTCTTTCTCGAACTGCTTAATTTGCAACTCATTTAGTCTTAGTTCTTGTTCTTTTATTTTTCTATCATGTCGCAAGTAAGCACAAAATCCCCCACAGATTCCTAACGAAGACAGAAGTAGGGCGCCCCATTCTTTGATAAAAGACAAAATACCTTCCATTTATTTGAACTTTACAATTTTATTCCCTTTAAAACTTTTTCTTAATACATCTTGGAGATGTTTAGTTACATCATTTTGAATTTCTTTTTTTGCATCCTCAAAGGCATTGCGATTATGCTCTTTCAATTCTTCAATGCCACCTATGTACTCTCTATTACAGAAAGTGCATTTCACGTATGATTTATCTTTATTATACTCAAAGTGGTCTTCACAACCACATGTAGCACAACGTAGTTTTATTGTGTATTCTTTGTTTATACCCATATTCTTAATTTATTATTTTTTCTCTCTTGCTACATCGTTTGACATTGTTCCTTATTTACGACTCTGTCTCTGAACAACTTCATATTAGTGAAATTACGAGATATGTTCTGTACAAGTTCCAAATAGTTGTCTCTTCCATCATCCCATTTGTGATAAAAGGGTTTGATGGAAACACAATTTTCATGCTCAAATACGGTATTGAGTAAAGTTCTATCTGAATTACCACAAGAATGCCCCATTATCAAAACTTGAAAAGGAGCAGACAACAGAAACTCCAACAGCTCATGATAGTGTCTCGTTTCTAAATACTTAACAGACTTGACATTTCTAAGAAACTCATTGTTGTTTTTGTCAAGTATATCTTGATAGTTCTTGTCAAGTTCGTCACCATAACCGAAAATTATATTTTCAGGATGTTCCAAATCTCCATGAATGAAATTTAGTTCTATGTTATTCCCATCATACATTTTGGCGGTTCCTGTATAATTGAAACTTAATAGCATAGTTCGCTTTGGTCGCAATTTTTGTTGCTTATATGGCTTGTTTGATAACTCTGCAAGTTCGTAATTTTCCAGCCCTATACTTCTCAATGCTCTTTTCTTTCCTTCTGTAGAAAAATCGGCAGGATTGAAATTTTCAACAATTTCACCATTAAGGTCATTTTTTAATTCACTTGTTCCTATTGTGTTAAGATATTCTACAAGTTTATCTTGAAGGAAGGCTAATTGTTTGTTCAATTCAATAATATTATAATCGCATCGAGGGCTGTCTATATTATTTTTCAATGTCTGATAATAGTCATTCTCTATATCCACCCAACCCTTCGTTTCTATTGATTGTAGAATGGTTTCAAAAAAAGGACAGCATTCTACAGAAAACACTTTTGGGTGTTGTCTTATCTCCTGAATAATTTCAAATCCAGAGTATCTTTCTTTATGGTATATGTCCTTAAAGAAAAATGAGTTTTGAAATGCGAAAATATTCCAACAACTGATGTCTTCGTTGCCCTTGATTTGCAATTTGCAAAGTATGTCTTCCGATACCTTGGTCGTATTGCCTACGAAAGTATTGACACGTTGATCCCAATACCAGTTGATGAAGTCCATATAACTGGTTTTGAGACCATGTGCCATGTCAAATCCATTTCCTATGATAACAAGTCTATTCATATACTAACTGATTAAACGAATCTTGCCAGTGAGCAACTGCTGCATCATGCCTTGCTTGATAGCCTCGTATTTAGTTTTCTTGGCTTCGAGGGCGGTGATTTCATCGTCCATCTTTGTTAGGATGGTGGCAATGGCTTGTTGCTCTTCTTCAAGAGGCAATACGACCTTTATCTTCAATATGTTTTGAGACGTTAGGCTTGGTACGCCAGTTGCAGTATTATATTCATTCCAATTTATGGTAGTTGAAAGATAATATAGATATTTTACATCAATATCTTTAAATCTATATGTATAGAACAATGTATCTACCGTCCAAATCTTGCCTTTATGATATTGTGGCTTATCTATTGTTCCCTTACGTCCTATACATATTGTTTCACCATCATACAGATATTCATTGACATATGTCATTAGGCCTCCTGTTCCGAAAACAGGAATGGGGCCAGATTTTAAATTCTTATAGTCTTTGCCATTGCCTATTTCGAACAACTCCCCTAATTTTTTCTCCACCCACGGCTCATCAAATCCTTTGAGACGAGTTTTGCCAGTAAGAAGTTGCTGCATTGTACCTTGCTTGATGTTCTTCTTTTTTTCAATTAGCTTGCCAAGAGATGAAATCAAGTTGTCAATGCTTGTGAGGGCAGAGGCGATACGGTGTTGCTCGTTAATAGGAGGCACAATGATACAAGTATCTTTGATAGCAGCCTTAGAAATAGAACTCACTTTCGTTCCTTGTATTAAAGGCAATAACTGGTTATGATATGTAGTTCCATTCATGGCATAGCCAAGATATTTTGCTGCAAAAAGGTTTCCTTTTGGACGTACCCATATTGTATGTAAGCCAGATACTATGTACCTGCTTCCTACATTCAGAATCTCACATGCTTTGCCTACGGTTTCGTCCTCTGCCGTATCGGCTATAATAACATCGCCATCTTCTATTTTGTTTGTTGATTTGTAGCAATATTCTTCTTTAATTGAAGGGATGCTTTCTTTTTCTACGTCAAGAGTGCTGCCATATTTAATAAGCACATCACCATAATGAACATTATGCATATCTCCTCTTTCTCCTAACATATCTCTTGACAAAGTATTATTGGAGAAGAAGGTGAAAATATCACCAAAATTACATATTCTCCACTCCTCATGAATCTGTCCAATTTCCGTATCTTTGAATTTTGTTCCTTTCATACCTCTCAATCTTTTTTTTGTGGCTTTTCAAGCACCACCCACACACCTGCATTAACCTTGCCTTCATGCCGAATGATGCCAGCTTTCTGCATTGCCGCCAAATCGCGTTC
>CAKUAR010000030.1 GCA_934636465.1 uncultured Muribaculaceae bacterium | reverse complement strand
CAGCCGTTAGGCAAACCTGCGGTGTTTTTCATATTATTTTCACCCACAAGTTTTGCACTTCCATTTTGAATGTATACCAAATGTTTTGGTTAATAATTGGTGATTTTTGCATCGGCTTCTCTTGGTGCAGCATCACAGGACCTATTAATCCCGACTCAACAAGTGGTGCATGGGCATCTGGACCGGCTATTACCCATGTTTTTCGCTGCTCCTTGGGTAGAGCGGCATCGTAAATCAGCCGGTTTCGCCATGTGCTGACAACATCAATTTTAATCTTGTTTTTGCCTTTTCGCAGCATTGGGGTCACATCGGCTGTGTATGGTGCTGTCCACAGGGTATCGCATGTGATGCCGTTGACAGTGACAACTGCTATTTCTTCCACCTTGCCAAGGTTGAGAACGTATTTGTCACCTTTCTTTTTGTGGGCGAGATGCAGCGATGTGGTGTATGCTGCTGTTCCGGAGTAAGCCTTTCCTTCGGGTGAAAGCGGCAGCTCGTGCCACGACTTGAGGACGTTTGTCTTCACTGGCTTGTCAATGCCCCAGCCTTTTTGGAAGGTGATAGTCCAGTCGTTTAGCGTGTCGGTCGAGCAAGTGGCGTATTTTGCGACACTCGCCGCACGGCCGTTTTTGCTTGGAGAGTCGTTTTTGTGAACCACAATAAACACACACTCACCACGCTGCAAGTTGAGGGCGATGTCGGTATAGCCGTCATGGGCAGTGCCACTGATTGGGGTGCTTTTGCCACTCACTGGATTCCAGCACTCAAATGCGCCTTGTGCCTTGAGCGAGACGGTGCCGCTGAACGACTCGCCTGTGCGCGGACATATCATGTACCAGTCGGTATCGGCAGTTTTGCGGTGCAGATATAGCACATCGTTGCCAATCAAGTCGGGGCGTATGCCTAAATCGCTCATGAGGGCGTCGGTTGCCAATTTGCCTGTGATTACGCGTCCACGGCCAGTGTCGCCATGCCAGATAGCACGCACGGCGTTGCTGAACCGCAGCCGCTCATTATTGTTGTTGCTCAAGGTGGCTGGGTGAAGTGGGGCTTCTCCGACGAGAACTCCGCCTTTTTTCACCAGCTCGCTGATGCGCTCCAGAGTGGCAGGAAGCAGTCTGATTGCGTCAGACGGAAGCCACAGCACGTCGTAGGTGATGCCCTCGGGGGTGGTCCACTTTCCGTCTTTCACATCGATGCGGTTGATAAAGGCGTCGGTGTTGCAGTAATCGAAAGAATAGCCTTGGGCAAGCACATTCTCTTGGTCGGGTCGATATACAACCTCGTCGCCCAAATACCAAAGGACATTCTTAACCGGTCGGCCAGACTCAAGCATGTAGCTGCAACGTGCCAAATAGCGGGTGAATACCGGCATATAGGGCCACCACGTTTGATTGCGGAGGAAAGGAGTGCCTATTGCAGCTCCGAAACTTGTGCCAGGCACATAATGCTCTGCATCGGGGTTGTGGGTATAGGTGTGAAATATGCAATGCGTCACGCCCTCAATCATGTTGCGGTTGGCTATGTCGCGCAGCATGCTAAGGTGCTCGTTCCACGTAAGGTCGAAACTGGTGAAACTTTCAGCCGACACGCGTGTCTTGCCATACATGTTGGCGGCAGATGCCGTGGGGCGGATAGGCTTGAAGCTGTGGTCAAACAAAAAGTGGTTTTGTGGCTGCCAAAATTCGCACATAGGCACATCTGCCCATTTGTAATACTCCAAGGGGCAGGCCGGAAAAATGTCGCCGGCGGCAGTCTCATAGCTCACCGTCATGCCAGAATTGTGGGCGCGCTCTGACATGCGTCCGAAGAAGTTGTTGACAAACAAGCGGTTTATAGTGCGGCGCCAATCGCAAAGAAACTCGGCTGTTTGCTCTTGCGAGTCCAGCACATAGCCAAAGAGTGCAGGCAGCCAGTGTGTGAGGTTGTAGCCCGATGTGGCAGCGAACTGCTGTGGCATGTCGGCCGTCCATGTTTGTGAGCGACACTCCCAGCTATCCATGAGCATATTGTCAATGAGTCCGTTGAGCGGACCGCTTGCCAAGCGGCCTATATATTTGTCGAATTGGAAATCCACGAGAGAAGCGTCAAGTTTGTTTACTTCCCAACCAGTTGCCTCGGCAGGCGCAGGGCCGTTTTTCTGCATGGTGTTGATGTGGCCTATGCGGAGTATGGTCCATTCTCCGGCTGGAACATTCCACCGCAACCTGCCGTCGGGCTGCATGAAGCTGCTTATGTCAATAATTTTGCTGGCGTTTACATAGGCCTTGGCGTCTTGCGACGGAAGTGGACTCGTGCGCAGCAGTGAGCGCAGAGTCCATGCGCCCTCAGCCTCCCAGTTGTTCATTCTGGCTGCTGTGTAAAGGCGTAGTCTGCCGAGCTGCATATTGTAGCCGTTGCTGATTTCCAAGCGGTATTTGTCGCTCTTAACCTCGTTTAGGGCGAGAGTCAGGCCATAGTCCCAGTCTTGCCAGTTGCCACGAGGAATGTCGCTGTCAAGCACTTGCTTTTCGCCGTCGGTTGTCAAGGCATACATTCTGACGTGAATGTGTGGATTTGCAACGTGGTCATAATTGAACGTGCAAACATTGTTGAGCTCAATGGTGCGGAGTGCTTCGGCTGTGGGCAGTGTAATCTCAATGGTGAACGGCTTGTCTTTAGGGCTGGCGCTTATTGAAACTTGCGCCGGAGAGCCGGAAGCATCGTCGGCTTGCAGCAATTTCAGGATTTGCTCCGAATGAGCCGTGGCTTTTACTGATTTCACTGCGACAGGAGCAGAAGAACCGATGGGCGTGGGGAACGCAAGAACTGCTATGTCGCGATAGTCGAGGTCGCTATTGCCGTTGTTGGCTTTTAGCTGCACGTCTATGCTTTTTCCGCCGGTCACATTGATGTGTGTAGCCGACAAGTGCCGCATACTGTTTTGCGGTGTTATCCACGGACCGCCGCTTGTGGCCCAGCCAGGACAGGTCTGCAACGAGAAGCGCAAGCCGAGGCGGTGCGCCTCTTGGGCAGTGTGGGCGAGCATTGACTCCCATTGTTGCGAGAGGCACTCTATGTGTTGCTTTGTTCCGGGCCAGTCGGTTTTGTCGCCTTGTGCCCCATGAAAAAAGGATATGCCAGTAATGCCGGCTTTTGAGATTGCCTCAAGGTCGCGTGTTATGCCGTCTTTGTCAATGTTTCCATTGATGAAGTGAAACCATGTTTCGGGATAGTATTTCCTTGCCGGAGTGCTGAACTCTTTCAGATTGATGCCAGAATGTTGCCCCCAGCAGCAAAGACTTGTTATGAAGCAGAATAATGGTAACCAGAAGAACCTCATGAAATATGTTTTTTAGTTTGTGTTTATTTATGGATTGTAAAGGTATTCAAATAATTTAATTATTACAAATCGGGTCAAGCGGCAATGGTGACATTTCTTGATTTTTATGTTTATCTTTGTAGGTAGTGGCAGATTGATATTTGATGCACACACACAAGTCGCTTTCGCAAAAAGAAAGCGTGCCTTTGAAATGGCATTTGGAAATAACATTAAACATAAACAAAATGACAAAAAGCAAGATTATTCTTTTGATTTGCGGTCTGTTTGCCCTTTTGGGCAGCAACACAGCCTGGGCTGCCGCCAAGGTGGCCGACTTGCGCTGTCGCAGCATGCAAAACCCAGTGGGAATTGATGCTCCCGACTTTAGCTGGAAGTTGGTTGACTCGTCGGTTGGCGCCAAGCAGAGTGCCTATGAGATAGAGGTGGCATCGTCGCTTAAGCTGCTTAGCGGCGGCAAGGCCGACATGTGGCGTTCTGGCCGAGTGACAAGCGATGAGCAGCTACACATAGCGTTGCCACAAAACGTGAAGCTCGGTGAGGCTAAACGCTACTGGTGGCGTGTGCGTGTGGCAGATGGTCATGGTCAACTCTCGTCATGGAGCCAGCCTGCTAATTTTGTGACCGGTCTCACGTCGTGGCTCAACGACAAGGCAGAGTCGGGGGCTTGCAAGTGGATTGCAGCCGACTGGAACTCCTGCAAGGCAGCACCAAACCTGCGTCGCGTGGTCTCGTTGCCGTCGAAGCCAGTGAGCGCCGTGGTGTGCGTGTCAACTCTCGGTTGCGGCGACTTGTGGCTCAATGGCAAGCTCGTTGACCCCACGCGTGTGCTCGACCCTGCGCAAACCAACTATGAGCAATATGCGTTCTACACCACCTACGACGTGACGAAGCTGCTTAATGCAGGTGCCAACTGTTTTGGCATAACGCTTGGCAATGGTTGGTATAACCAAGACATGGTGTGGGGCGGAATAGGCATTTACGGACACCCCAAGGCTCGCTTTGTGATGCGTTATGAACTTGCCGACGGCACAAAAGGCATTTTGACGAGCGACGACAAGTGGACTTGGGCTGAAAGTGCCGTGACAATGAACAATATATATGCCGGTGAGAGCTATGACGCGCGCAAAGAGCAAACTGGCTGGAGCACGGTGGCGTTTGACGCACAAGGCTGGAAACCAGTGCAAGTGACAGAGAAAAACCTGCCGCCGCGTCTTGTGCCGCAGATGATGGCTCCCATACGCCAGCTTAAAGCCGTAAAGCCGGTTAAGACATGGCGCAGCCCAAAAGGCACATGGATAATTGACTTTGGCATAAACATGGCTGCCGTGCCACGCATAAAGGTCAACTTGCCTTCAGGCACCACGCTGAAGATGTGCATGGCGGAGTATTCGATAGCCGATACGCTCAACTATTGGACCACAGGCCCTATTGCCACAGGACACATACAAACCGACACCTACACTTGCCGTGGCAACGGTGTGGAGACATGGGCACCACGATTCACATATCACGGTTTCCGCTACATAGAGCTGTCTGGAATAGACAAACTGCCTGGCGGCGACTGGATAGAGGCCGTGAGGGTTAACACCGACGTGAAGGCGATAGGCGACTTCAGTTGCGACAACGCCATGATTAACCGCTTGCACGCCATGGCAGTTAACACCTTCTTGAGCAACACCCACGGCTTGCCCACCGACTGCCCTCACCGCGAGCGTTGTGGCTGGCTTGGCGACGCTCATGCCGTGGCGCCGTTTGAGTCGATTAATTGCGACATGGAAAACTTCTTTGAGAAATATATGGGTGATGTTAACAGCAGCGCAAACTTTGAGGTTAAGAACACGCTGTTCCACAAGAGATATAACAGCGAGTTCTACTTTATGGACAAGCCTGTGGGATTGTCTTACATGATAGCTCCAGGCCGCAGACAGTGTGGCGTGGCGTCGCCTGACTGGGGCACGGCTCAAGTGTTCATTCCGTGGAGCTTATATTGGCAATATGGCAACAAACAGGTGCTTAAAGACTCATACCCATATATGAAAGCATGGGTGAAGCACATTGAAGACATTTCCAATGGTCACATAGTGCCCACCGGCCTTGGCGATTGGTGCGCACCCACAGGACCACGCGAAAAGGAGTGCCCATATAAGTTGAGCTCCACGGCTTTTCATTATCGCGATGTGTGCGAGATGCAGCAGATTGCCACAATCCTTGGTCACAACGATGATGCAGCACACTTTGCCTCGCTCAAAAACGCTATAGCCAAGGCTTTTGTTGACACGTTCTACAATGCCGACGACAAAACATTTGGCACCCACACCGCCAACGCCATGGCTCTTGACTTGGGTCTTGTGCCGGCTGGCGACGAGCTGGCAGTGGCAAAAGCCATTGTGGATTTATCGAGCAAGGAATATGGCGGATTTCTGCATGTGGGAATTTTTGGCCTGGGCAACATAGGTCAGGCTCTGGCACGCAACGGCCATGCTGCCGACGCAGTGCGCTATTTCACAAAAAAAGGCGAAAACAGCTTTGAATATATGTGGACCAAGGGCGATGCCACCACCACTTGGGAAACGTTGCCAATCGACGACGCAAACTATAATCTGGTGCTTGTTAAGGCAAAAAGCTCTTTGAGCCACCCCATGCAGTCGGTTTATGACCAGTGGTTTTATGAAGACATAGCCGGACTGCGTTGTGGCGCACCGGGCTGGAAAAAGGTGATATTTGCACCGGTGTATGACACAGACATTCACAGCGCCAAGGCTTCGATTGACACACCACGCGGTGTGGCATCGAGCAGTTGGAAGACTTCGGGCGGCGTTATGGAATGGGACGTTGTGGTGCCGGCAAACGCAACAGGCATGGTGTTTGTGCCGTCGGGCAAGCGACTGACCGTGAAAGGTATTGCCACCAAACAAAACGGTTGGGTGGAATTGCCGGCTGGCAAATGGCACTTGACCGTGAAAGACGGCGAGAGCGCGTTTGTGTGCAGATAAAAACTACTTTAATATTAAATAGGAAATCAGTCTGCCGAGCGGTAGGCTGATTTCATTTTGTTTAACCATATAGGTTTTATTAATTTTTAGATGTGTTACGGCAAATGACGTAAGGTATATCTTATTTTGTGACTTGAACTGTCGGTTGGCACTGTGCTAAGCACGGCACTGTGCGATGACAAATGCTCCACCTTGAGTGTGGTGGCAGAGTCGAGCCCCACTTCGGCTATGGGGCGCATTGCCGTGTCTGGGAACACGATGCGCAAGGAGTTGTTGCCCAGGTCTTCCCATGTGCCAAATGCGGCATAATACTGCTGGTGAGGATAGATGCGGCGCATGCAAAACACAGAGCTTTGAAACTGGAAAAATACACTGTCGGGAAAGTTGGGGTTGTCGATGCCGTCAACGGCCATTTTTTCCACATGCCATGTGCCGAACCAGGGGCCTATGTCGCCATTGTTGTGAGTACACGATGCCACGAGCGAAGCTATTGCAATGGCAAGTGCGGCGATTATGCTAAATCTTGTTGTTTTCATTGTGAGTTCAGAGTCATTTTAACGTTAGGTTGCCATGATAGCTGACGCTAAGCAGCGAGCCAAAATTGTTGCCATAGAGGGTGCCGCGGTCAAGTGCAGCCTGCAAGTTGAACGACAGCTGCGGCACTTTTGGCGATACAAATCCAACCTCTGCAAGCAGTGAGGTTTGCTCTACAGGCTTGACGCGCGGAAAGAAAGGCGTGCCCCAAGACTTGCGCCACGAGCCAAGCACGCGATAGGTGAACTGGCTGGTTATGTAGCCCGACACGCCCATGTGTAAGCCGCGCATCATGTTGTCGGTGTAGCGCATATAGCCGTCGGTGTTGTAGAGCGGCGATTTTATGAATGGTGAGCCTATCGACATGCCAAGTGTCTGGTAGCCGTTGTAGGTGTAGTTGTTGTAGTAGTCGTCGGCACCAGTGGCAGAGTCAGTGACTTTGGTGCCTGGAACATCGCCAGGAGCCCAGTGCAGCGGTCCGCTCTGGTTAGTAAAGTCGGTATATTCCACCACAATGCCGGTGACGGGAGCAATGCCTGTTCGGCGCATCTCAAGCCCCCACACACCATCGAAACCATTTTGCTTGCCTATGCCAGAGCCGTCTTCCCAGGGCGACTGGTAGTAGGCTCTGAGCGTGACGGCTGGTGTGAGTTTGTAGTCGAGCATCAAGTCCCACGAACCCACATGGTTGCCCTCATAGAACTTGTCGCCCTCGTTGTTGCCTCCGCTGCCAGGGATAAACACCCTGAAGAAGTCGCCGACATCACATTTCATTTTCTGAATGTTTGTAAGCGTGCCGTCGGTGTAATCTTTCACTTTGCCCGAAAACTGGCAGCCGTCTTGCATGCCTAAGGTGAACACCAGCCGCTTGCAGGGGTTGGTGCGCAGATATATGTTTTTGTAGTGAAACAACTGCGATGTGGTTATGAACGAGGAGTAGTGCGAAAAGTGGCTTTTGAGCCACTTGCCGCCTGTGGAGGCATAATAGCCTATTTGCCCGGCTATCTGCACCCAGCCCTGTGTGAACGGCACAGGCTGAAAATTGACAAATCCCATGCTGACGCCAGGCTCTGGTCGTGAATTGCCGCTCCACGTCAGGTCGCCGCTGCCAAGACGGTCGTTGACCACAATGGACTGGTGTTGTTTTTGTCCCACGGTGAGCAGCACGCTGCGATATTTTGCCTCGGCGTAGAGTTGCTGCACCCAGAACCGTGCCGGGCTTAGGTCTCTACTGCCCCACTGGCTGTGGTCGGCGTCATAGTGGTCGTAGGCCACGGCCGACGCGTATCCGCCCCAGAATTCTGCCCCGAAGCCATAGGCAAAACGCCTGGTGGTGTCGGTGGCGAGAGTGAGTTTTCCACTTAACAGAGTGGAGTATTGCTGCGTGAGTGTTCCGCCACGGTTTGAGGCAATGTAGTAGGGCGCAAACTCACTGTTGCCGGCATTAAGGGTCATGGTTCCCTCATACTCCACACTCATCTGCGCGTGTAGCGCATCAGGCAGCAAGGCCATCAAAGGCATTATCAGAAGTAAAAGTTTTGAATTCACACTTATGTCGTTTTTTCCCTATTATGTTCCTTTTAGTCCGTTATGGGTTTGCCAGCAAGCAAAGACCGGCTTGCGGCACGCGCGGGCGTGCATGGGCACGCGGTCATTTCACGGAGTCTTTCTGAAAAGTATCGATGTGGCGGCTTTTCTTTTGCTCCGCTATTTCGTCGATTTTGAAGAATATGCCTGTTTCCTCCACCTCGCCAAACTCATGGTTAACCGCAGTGCCAAACAGCCTCATTGTGGGCGACAGACTCATGTAGGCATTGACCAGCGGCGGAATGGTGATGCCGTGCTCCATCACAAAGTGGTTTAGCCGCTTGTAGTCCTCCTTGAAGTCGTTGCCCTTAAAGAAACCTTTCAGTATTTCGTCCTCACCGGCTTGTTTTTGTGTGTCGAGTGGCTCAAAGGGGCGCACCAGGCAGTCGGGGTCGGGGAAATATGTGTTGAGGAAGTGCAAGAGCAGGTTTCGGCACTCATGGGGATAGCTCGGATACATTGTGGCTTTGCCAAACAGGTATTCAATGTCGGGGTGAATCACAGTGAGTGCTCCCAGGCCGTCCCACAGGTTGTCGAGTGCATAAATTGCTTTGGCGCCCACCTTGGTTGACTGGTATTCGGGCCGTACAAACGACCGCCCAAGCTCTATGGTTCGTGGCAAATATTCGCTGATGAATTTGGGAGAGAACCTGAACATGTGAGCCGTGGCAATCTTTGGGGTGCCGTCGGCGGTGTATTCTATATTGGGACCGGTGATGTAGCGATAGGCGCCAATGATTTCGCGTGTGGCAGGATTCCAAACGAAAATCTGCTGGCAAGGTTTCTCCATAAGGTCAAACTCGTCGATGTCGCATGCCTTGCCTGTGCCACCGCCGGCAGTTCTGAACGAAATTTCGCGCAGACGCCCTATCTCGCGCATGGTGTTTGGTGCATTGTGGGCATCTACCACATAAATCTCATTGCCGGCTTTGTTGGTGTGCCTGAGAAACCGCTCTGGTGTGAGCTCTTTCTCTATCAGATTTGGGTTTATGGGCTCTATTATATTTTCCATTATTTCACGTTTTATGGGGTGCCATGGCATACACCATGTTGCATATCCGTGCAGCTTCAGCTGCGGCTTGAGGCACGCTAAGCGTTGTCCACGGAATTGGCTTGCCAATGTGAATGGTAAACGTGGAGTTTTTGCGTTTAATCATTTCACTTGGCAAATATATCATTTCTATGTTGAATTTCAAACCCAAACGTTCACGTAATTTCGCAAAGCGGTAAAAAAACATTGAGTTGCGCCCCTCGAAATACACCGGAATTATGTCGCGGTGATATTTAGCCGCATGGGTCACAAAGAATTTGTTCCACTTCAGGTCGTGAATTTCGCCGCCTTTCATCATACGTGAGCAAAGTCCTGCCGGAAAGGTGATTATCTGCGTGTCGCCGGCGCATTGCTCCTCTATGAGCTTGGCACATTCGCGGCTCTGCCGTCCGTGCTTGTTTACTGGCAGAAACAGGTTTTCAAGCGGCGAGAGCGCCGTGAGCAGGTCGTTGACCACAAAGCGTATGTTGCCGCCGTAGCGCTGGCCGAGAAAAGAAATCAGAGCAAGGCCGTCGAGACCGCCAAGGGGGTGATTGCTGGCGAAGACAAACCGCCCTGTGGAAGGAATGTTGTCGGCTCCCACCACATTGATTTTCACGCCCATTTCAGCCAATGCCATGGTGGCGGCTTCCACACCGCGGCGCGGGAACACCTTGGCGGCAATGGCGTTTAGCTCGTCTTGGCAAATGGTGCGCTTGAGCCATGCCACCAAGCATTTGGGTATGTAGCGATAGTGCCGGGGCAAGCGTTGGCGCAGCACTTGGTCAACGTCGATGTGAAGCGGAGTATTTGTATTATCATGTGCCATATCATCACAAAGTTACGTTTTTTAGTCATACGTTTGAAGCTTTTGCTGCTGTGCAGAAATGATTTTTGTGAAATTTTTATTAGTTTTGTAAGCCATTGATTTCCCAGTTACAGGAAAAAGAATAGTGTGTTTCTCTTTTGCATAGACAAATAGACAAAAAGCATTATCGTTGGCACATAAAAATATATGAAACCAAGCGAAACTCCCATTATGCCCAAAACTTTTGGCAGATGCCAGCTGTTGATTGAGGTGGCTGCTTTTGTGGTGCTGGCTGCGGCAAGCTCTTTGTGGTTTGCTCCAGGCGATGCTGTGACTGTGGCTGCGGCCATGGCTGTGGCTTATGCCCTGCCTGTGGCTTTGTTTCGCCATTCTGGGGCATATTCTGCCACTGGACGCTATGTGATGCTTGCCATAGCTGTTACGATGGCTGCTTTTGCCACCATAGGCATCTGGCACTGCACACTGTGGCGCGGCCACACGCTTGCCGACCCTGTGCTTTTTTCCGACGACTCGTCATATTGGGATTGGGCGGTGAAATACAGCGGCAACGGCGGTGTAGAAGAACTGCACCGCACGGCATTTCCTGGTTTGCCGCTACTGTCGGCTCTGTTGCTGAAGTTGCTTGGCAAGAGTGTGTTGTGGCCCATTGCCATGAACTGCACATTTACGCTTATGGCCATATTGTTTTTTGCACTTGCCGCACGCAACATGCTGCAAGGCAAGGTTGAGGCGCAGCCGGCACGAGTGGTGTGGGTGTCTATGGCATTGTGTGGTGTGTTGTTTTATTTCTTGTCGCAGGGCATAAGGCTGCAGAAAGAGGCGTCTATGTATCTTGGCATGGGCGTGGCAAGCTATGTGTTCTCGAAAATGTGCTGTGGCAACAAACTTGGCTGGCGTGACTGGTTGGCATTTGCCGTGGCCATGCTGATTATGGCTCTGGTGCGCACAACCTATGTGTATTTCGTGATGCTTGGTGCCGCTGTGGCGCTGGTGCCAATGCTTAGGCAACGTCAATGGGTGCAGCCGCTTGCTCTGCTTGCTGTGACGGTGGCGGCATTTGCCGTGGGAAACTTCTTTGCCATTTTTTCGATTGACCGCCATGTGGCTATCGTGGAGGGCGGCAACAGCATGAAGCGGCTTTATGTGGTGGGGTCCACCCAGCAACCTTATCTCGACATGCTGGGCAATTACTTCAATTATCCGGTGTGGAAGCGTCTGCTTCTGCTACCTTTGACGTCGGCAGTGCAGTTTGTGATACCATTTCCATGGATTTATGGCGGTGTGCAGCTAAGTGATGTGCTCACACGCTGTGGCTGGGGGTGGTATGTAGTGGGTGGCACGGCTATGTTCTACTACCTGTGGTGTGTGGCAAAGCGCAGCAATCCGCTTGGCGCGCTTGTCTGGTGGCCGCCGCTATGCTTCGCCGTCACGGCCTATGTGGTGGCAGGGTCGCTCAACCGCTATGCGCTGCCCATAGAGCCGCTGTTTGTGCCTATGGCGGTGTATGTGCTGTGCAAGGTGCGCGAGGGTGTGCTGGTACGGCCGTTTAAGTGGTGGTGCGTGGCGTTTGGTGTGGTGCTTGCGGTCACGCTTGTGCTGTGCTACCGAGTGCAAGTAGGCTATCTCGACGGTTTGGAAAAATATTACCAGACCCTCAAACTGCTGCGTGGCTGAAAAATAGATTTTTCAACCTACTCAAAAAGAAAAATCAAGAGTTTTTTAGAATTTCGATGAGGTCGGCCACGCCCTCGCTTGCCTTTTTGGCTATCACATGCACCGATGGCGGCACCGCCACTGGCTTGGGGTCGATGTAGTAGATGGGAGTGCCACTTTTCACATAGTTGAGAAGCGCGGCAGCCGGATAGACCACAAGTGAAGTGCCTATGACTACAAACACGTCGGCCTGTTCCACAAGTTCCACGGCAGGAGTGAAGTTTGGCACATCTTCGCCAAAAAACACTATGTGCGGGCGCACATGGTCGCCATAGGGGTCGGTGGTGTTGACCGTGGTGACTAGTCCTTTGTCCGACAGCTGGTCGCACGGCAGCTCATACACGCGGTCGGGGCGTTTTTCCGAACGCACTTTCATAAGCTCGCCGTGCAGGTGGAGCACATGGTGGCAGCCGGCACGCTCATGCAAGTCGTCAACGTTTTGTGTTATGATTCTCACGTCGAAATCGCTCTCAAGGCCGGCAAGCATTTTGTGAGCTACATTGGGCTTGATGCTCGTTGCGAGTTTTTGGCGCATCTTGCTGTAGAAATCGTGTATGAGTGCCGGGTTTTGCAAATATCCGTCATGGCTTGCCACCTGCATCACAGGGTAGCTCTCCCACAGTCCGCCAGCATCGCGATAAGTGGGCATGCCGCTCTCTGCGCTCATTCCGGCGCCGGTAGAAATCACAATCTTTTTCATCGACATAGAGTTTTGTTGTTTCATTGCTGCGAATTTATAAATAAATATTTTATACGTTGGCTCAAAAAACTAAAAAATAGTCCTACCTTTGCAATTCAAGTAAGTAACAGAATTATTTACACAAGGAAATAATATAAAACATCAGTACACTATAAAATTACAAATGGACAAAATCAGCTACGCATTAGGCCTGAGCATGGGCAACAACTTCATTGGTTCGGGTGTGAAAGACTTGAATGTTGATGATTTCGCCGAGGCTTTACGTGCCGTATATACTGGCGGCGAGAAGAAAATGAGCTACGACGAGGCAAAACAAATCATCACGGAATATTTCTCAAACCTTGAGAAAACCGCTGCCGAATACAATGCCAAGGCCGGCAAAGAATATCTTGAGAAAAATGCCACAGCCGAGGGCGTGAAAGTGACTGCAAGCGGCTTGCAATATCAAGTGGTGAAAGAGGGTGAGGGCGCACAGCCAGGTCCTAACGACGCAGTTACGGTTCACTACACAGGCCGACTGATTGACGGCACCGTGTTTGACAGCTCTGAAGGCCGCGAGCCAGCCACGTTTGGTGTGGGGCAGGTGATTCCTGGCTGGGTAGAGGGTTTGCAACTCATGAAAGAAGGCGCAGCTTATCGCTTCTTCATACCGAGTGAGCTTGCATACGGCAGCCACGGCTCTGGGCCAATCCAGCCAAACTCAACGCTCATCTTCGATGTGCAGTTGCTTAAGGTTAAGAAAAACGGATAAATCCGATAAGAAAAACAAAAAATAACTTCAATCTATAATTTTAGAAATTATGAAAAAAATCTTTTCATTGCTTCTCATTGCCTGTGTGGCTTGCTCATTCATGAGCTGCAACAAGAAAGGCAGCACGAAGTCAACTCCGCTCACCGACTCAGTGAGCGAGGCCATGGGTAACCTCTACGGCTCTGGCATGGCTGCTCAATTCCAGTCAGACTCATCGGCAAACAAGACTTCGTTTATGCGAGGCTTTGACCTCATTGTGAACTCTGACACTTCCGACGACTCTTATGTTCAGGGTATTCAGGCCGGTATGCAGGTTATGCAGATGTTCCAGGGTGTGAAAGAGCAGTCTGGCATCAACATCAACAAGAGAAAATTCATCGAGAGCTTCCGCAAGGCATTCTCTGCCGATTCTGCCATGTCGCAAGAGGCACTTCAAGCACTTCAGGCTCAAATCATGCCTATGCTTGAGCGCGCTGCATCGGAGGCTAAGGCCAACGACCCTGTGGCTCAAAAGAACCTCAAGGACGGTCAGGCTTATCTTGCAAAGCAACTCAGCAGCGACAAGGCTTACAAGAAGACTAAAAGCGGTGCAATCTACAAAGTGATTGCAGAGGGTAGCGGCAAGACATTCCTTAAAAACGACGTGGTGTTGGTTAAGTACAAGGGTACTCACATTGACGGCAAAGTGTTTGACGAGTCAGGCGACGAAGCTCGTCCAATGCCAGTTGACGGTGTGATTCCAGGATTCTCTGAGATTATGCAGCTCATGAAACCTGGAGCTAAGGTGCACTGCGTGATTCCAGCCGAGGCAGCTTATGGCAGCAACGGCAGCGGCGCAATTGGTCCTAACGAGACTCTGGTGTTCGACATCGAGACTGTTCAACTCCAAAAACAAAACGTGCCTGCCCAAGACCAACTCAATGGCGAGCCAGTGGAGGGCGCACCTGTCAACAAATAATTAGCGACAGCGCGCTAACGCTAAGATATAGCTAAGAAAAAAGGATTGTGTCTATTTTGACACAGTCCTTTTTTTTGAGATATAAAAATATTTATAAGCAGAAAACAAAGCCTTGGCTTTACGTGAATTCAAAAATTTGCGATTCGAAATCTCTGCAAACATATAAAGGGTTATACAGATAGCCTGATTTGTTGTTATTTCACAATGTCCATCAGTTGCTTGAAACTGTCTATGTAACTGTATAATACATTTGAAGTGGACATTTGCTCAAAGAGTTTCTCTGCACAACTTATCTTACTTGTCTCTATTTTGCGCAAGTCCATGCTCGACATGGAGCCTTTTGTCTCGGCCACAAAATAGATGTGCTTCACTTTGCCCTCCTGGAACGCTATCGCCCAATCGGGTGAATAGTTGCCTACTGGTGTTGGTATGTGGAATCCCTTAGGCAGCTTTGCATACACCGCCACTTCATTTGCCGTGTCTATTTGTCCGACAAACGTCCGTTCTTTATCGCTGTCGGTAAACACATAGTCCATAATGCTTTTCTTGCCCTCAAAGGCTCGGTCGATGTTGGCATGCTTCTCCTGAGTGAAGATGTCGCTATCGAACGAGCCTTCTATTATGTTATAGCTGATGTGCTCCACGATGATGGAGGCTTTCTGCTCCATGATGAGACGGCTTACCTTGCGGATAAACTCCTCCGGGTTAGCCTTGAACATGGTAAACTTCGACGGGTGTATTCGGGTGAGTATCGTGGCAACGGTTTTGCGGGTCAGACGGGTCGCGCTACTTATCTTGCCCAACAGGTCGTAGCGTACATTGCTCACGATATCCGTCTGCAGTTTCTCTGTGGCTATCTCCTGCTGGCGCATCATGTCACCGTGCTTCATGTCGTCTAGCGTTACCTGGTCAGTTTGCTCGCCTCGCGTCACTACATAGCTGAGTTGCGTAACCGAGAGTTTGCGGTCGATTTCCGCCACAGCCTTTTCAACGAGTTCATCGCTGTTGAAACTAACGGTGTAGGCATACTTGTGGTTGATGCGTCGCCAAAGCTCCTGAAACTCCTTCTTCTTAAAATTGTCGTTGAGCTTGTTTTCCGGCGTTATAGTCTTTCTGCCGTCGTCAATCATTTCCTTCAGCACACTCGGGTCGTAGATGCTCTGCACAAGTTTCATTACAACGTTGCTCATGGGTTGCAGTTCGCCGTTCAATGGCAAGAGGCTCTCTTCAGCACATGCCTTGCGGAATGTTTCAGTCACCTCGCCGTCTTCGGTGATATAGCCTTTTATACCCAACTGGAAATAGATTTTCTGTGCATCGTTCGCTGTGACGGTGTGTTTCGTTCCGTCATCGAGGGTTACTATCTTGCCTGTGAAGAAGTTTACATCTGCCTTTGTCGGGCGGTCGTATAGGTCTTGACAGATGTCGCGCTGCAAGTCGGCCACAAACGAGGCGTAGCCTTCCGAGGCTATCACCGTGAGTTTGTTTATCTTCTGCACCTCGTCGGGTATTACGTCGCTGTCCTGGCGAACACCGTGGCTGTCAACGCAAAGGCGCAAACCACGTCCCACTTCCTGTCGCTTTTGCGCCACGCTGTTCGACTGGCGCAGCGAGCATATCTGGAACACGTTGGGGTTGTCCCAACCTTCGCGCAGGGCGGAGTGTGAGAAGATGAAGCGCACAGGCTCGTCAAGGCTCAACAGCCGCTCCTTATTCTTCAGTATGAGGTCGTAGGCTGACGTATCGTCGCTTTGGTCGCTGCCACGCTTCGTGGTGCTGTTGATGGCGTGGCCTTTCTTGTCGATAGAGAAGTAACCGGCATGGGTGGCATGTGCTGATATGCTTTTAAGGTAGGACATGTAGTCGGGGGCGAACATGTTTTGGTTGTTGTTAAGTTCCGCCACATACTCCTGCTCGAAAATCTCGCCGTAGCGTCCAAGAACTTGATTGCCGTCCTCGTCGTACTGGCGATAGTTGGCTACCTCGTCTATGAAGAAGAGCGACAGGCACTTGATGCCACGCTTGAAGAGTGCAGCCTCTTTGCGGAAGTGTGCCTTGATGGTCTCGCGTATCTGTATGCGTGCCTTGTGGTCAGCTGTGATGTTGCCTTGTACGTCCTTAACATAGAGCGTCACGCCGTTGCCGAAGATGGCCTTGCCTCGCATGGGGTCGATTTCTGTGAGCACATAACCACGATATTGCTCCATCTCGCCGGAAAGAAAGTAGAGATCGTTGCTTTTGCCAACGTTCTTGTAGCAGCGCTTGATATTGCCGCTCTTGCTCTGGCAGTCTATCTCAAGGCGCACCTTTGGAGACTCGTTTTTCGACAGCACTACGCTGTCGCAGTAGATGTAGCTCTCGGTGCCTTTGAGGTTGCGAAGTTCGAAGCCTATCACTTCTATCTTTTTCACCAACTTCTGGTTGTAGGCATCCAGTGCATCGAGCACATACACGGGGTTGTGGGTCTCGCGGTGGGTGGCTGAGTAGTTGAGTGTGAACAGCGGGTTGAAGCGTGCCAATGCTGTTTGCGTGGCTGTTCCGCCCATCTTCTGCGGCTCGTCCAAAATGATAATCGGACGGTTGGCGGCAATCACGTCGATGGGGAGGCGTGAGCCAAACTCGTCGCGCTTGTCGTAGATGATGCGGGCTGCTTTGTTTTTCGCCCCTTCCTTCAGCGAGGTATTGAATGCTTGTGTATTGATAATCATTACGTTGATGTCGGCGCTTTTGGCGTAGGAGTCTATTTGGCTTAGGTTGTCGCTGTTGTAGATAAAGTAGCGTGCCTTCTTACCGTATTGTTCCATAAAATGGTCTTGCGTGATGTCAAAACTCTTCTTAACGCCCTCACGGATGGCGATGCTCGGCACCACTACGATGAATTTGGTCCAGCCATAACGTTTGTTGAGTTCAAACATGGTCTTGATATAAACATAGGTCTTGCCTGTACCAGTTTCCATCTCTATGTCGAGTTGGCATGCACCGAGCTGCTTCTTCACTTCACTCGAAAGAAGGATGTTGTTGTTGGTCTGAATATGGTGAATGTTGTCAAGTAGGTCTTGTTCGGTCAGCTTGACGGCACCGTTCTTGTAGCCTGTGTAGTCAAACAGTTCGCCTTGCTGCGCCTTCCTATTTTCGTCCTCTACATACACCGTGTCACGGTCTATCTTATACTTCAAGAGATCTTGGTTGTCTTGGTTGGGCTGACCGTTGAACACACCGACCGTGCTCTCTACCGCATCCGTCTGGTATTGCTGTATCTTAAACTTCAGTTTCATTTATTGCTATAATATTTTTGTCGTCGTGTTTGGAGCGTATGTTTTGAAGATTTGCTCAAAGTTTGTGGCTGTTGAGTCGTCCTTCATGCTGGTGTCGCGAAGCACGGCATACATAGGCTGCATCTTAGCAATGGAGGTTACCACTTCGTTGGTCACGTCCTGGTCAAAGCATGCCACGAGATAATTGTCAGCTACGTTATAGATGGTCTTGCCGCCAACCGTGGTTTCCTCTATTTTGCTGTCGAGCGTTGCTCCCAGTTCGAGCATCACTTGGAAGAGTAAATCCTCGCCCGTGCGGTCTGGCTTCACGTTGTCAACCATATCGAACAAGTTCTGCTGGTCTGTATCGGCAGGAGAATAATAAATGTCCTTCATATTTGTGCTGTCGAGCTTCAACACGCGGAAACCGGTGTCGAGGTACTGTGCCTTTTCAGGATTCTTCTCCTTTATCTTGGCACCTGCACGGCGGATGCGCTCTTTGCCGATTTCGCAGATATTCTTATAGCCTTGATCTTTTTTCTTATTACTAACTTCTTCTGGCAACTGTACCATGATAAAGCGACTATGCTTAGCTTTTTCTGCATTCTTCTTCATTACTGCAT
>CAKUAR010000029.1 GCA_934636465.1 uncultured Muribaculaceae bacterium | reverse complement strand
AACCTCCGCAGTGTTTTTCATAATTTTACGGCTTACGTCACTCTGCGGAGCGTTGCACTTCTATTTGGAAGTCACATTGTGTGCGCTTCTGTTGTGGCTAATGCCTTCACTATGGACGACATCAAGAACTGGACTGGCACTGGCTCTAAGCGTGCTGCTCTGGTTATGCAGTGGAACGCTAATGGCGAGACTAACGCCATGGCTTTCGGTTATAAGTTTGACGGCGACAAAGTGACTGGTGCTGACATGGCGCTGGCAATCGCCAAGAACAATCCACGCCTGGAGTGTGTGTCGAGCTCCGGCGGCTATGGTTTGTATATCACAGGCTTCAAGTGGGACGCAAACAACAACGGCAGCTTTGATGATGCTGAGGACTATGTGGCTGAGGGCTGGAGTACTTCTGGCTATTGGGGCTATTTCCTCAAGTCTAATTTCTCTGATGCCAACTGGGCATTCAGTGGCGTGGGCTGCTCAGGCCGCGTTTTGAGCGATGGCTGTGTTGACGGCTGGAACTATGGCAACGGCACTGTGACATGGAAAGAAATCGTGTCAGCTCCATCTAACGTTACTACTGGCGTAGAGGCTCAAGTGGCTGAAAAGACTGTGGCAAGCGTAAAATACTATAACTTGCAGGGTGTGGCTTCGGCAGAACCATTCAGCGGTGTTAACATCGTTGTAACCACTTACAGCGACGGCAGCCACAAGAGTGTGAAGAAAGTGATTAAATAATAGAGCGTTTAAGACGAACAAATTATGAAGAAGATATTTTGCTTAGCAGGTTTGGCACTGGCTTTCTTTGCCAATGTCAATGCCGCACAAGAATTTCAGAATGGTATTTTCGTGCTTAATGAGGATTGGTTTGGGCATAACTCAAGTACAATTAATTTCTTCTCCTACGACACGGGTGAGATGACCTATCGTGCATATCAGGCCGTGAACCCGGGACTGACGCTTGGCAACACTTCGCAATTTGCGGAGCTTGGTTCTGAAAACCTGTTCATCTGCTCAAAGCAGAACTATGGCACTACCGGTGGCCGTTTTATAGTTGCCGATGCCAAGACTTTGAAATCAAAGAAATCATTTGAGAACGTTGGTTCGGGCGACACTCGCGCATATTTGTCGATAAGCGACCAGAAAGGCTATATAGGTGCCACCGACGGTGTGCACCCATACGACATCACAACTGGCACAATAGGCGATGCCGTGGAAGGCACTGCCGGAGCTGCTTACAGCAGCCAGCCTGGTGACATGGTGTTCAGCAACGGCCAACTGCTCGTTGCCGTTCAGGGCAAGGGCTTGTATGTGATTAACACTGCCACTGACCGCTTGCAGAAAACCGTGTCAATCGACAATATAGCCTCGGTGTTCACTGTGGGCGGCTCAATACTGGTGTCGGTCAACGACTGTACCTATGGTGTGCCATCGGCATCGAATGTGGCGCAGTTTGTGCTTCTCGATGCAAACACATTTGAGCCCAAGAGCACAATGACCGCTCCTATGGTTTCGCAAAACACATGGTTTGCGTGGAAACACGCTGCTCCAGCCGTAGATGAGAAAAACATGGTGCTCTATTACTCTCCAGGCGAGAACTCCAACTACATCTGCAAATATGACCTGAAGAGCCAAACGTTCACGCAGAAGTTCATCACTTTTGACGACGGCCAGGCCATGTATGGCTCGGTGGTGGGTTATGACCCCGACAACAACTATGTGGTGGCCGCCACATTTGAGAACTATAGTTCACAAAACTATTATCTCAATATCTACAATGCCACCGACGGCTCAAAGGTGAAGAGCTTTAAGCTCGCCGACAACTACTGGTTCCCTGCAATGCTCCTGTTCGCTCCTAAGAAGACCGTGACCGGAGTGGCCGACAATGTGGCAGAAAAGACGGTGGAAAGTGTGAAATACTACAACTTGGCCGGTGTGGAGAGCGCAGAGCCCTTCAGCGGCATCAACATTGTGGTTACACGCTACACCGACGGCACCACCAAGAGCGAAAAGAAGGTGGTGAAGTAATGACCACCGGCATTTTTTTCGAGAGAAATGCAAGTATTTTTTAGTAACTATACATGACCAGAATGTTCCGCTGAATAAAACAAATCAGCGTGAAGATTAAGGTAGAAGGACGCCGTTCCGCAGATGGAAAGGTGTCCTTCTTGTTTTTTTTGTTCGCATTTATTTTGTTCGCTGCCGCGCGCCGTGCTGGCTGCGACATGGCCACATCAGCGGTGAGAAAACTTGGCGGTGAGCCAGCGGAGCACAGGCAGGTCGTAGTGTGTCTTTGTGTCGGAAAATGTTGATGATTTTAAAGACATTTGTTTGATGGCTTGTTTATTATATGCGATTATTAATGCTTTTTATGGTTGTCATATAACAGTCAGTTATAAAAATGTAATGAAAAATATATGATTCATAGAAACCATGCAGAATTAAACTGCATGAAAATGGACATTGGCTCTGTTGGCATGTGATTACCCTGTTTTAATGCGAGTGTGTTTTTTTTTACTTCAGTAAATAAATGTAATATTGTGCGTTATAATAAAAGTGAATTGTAAATTCATAGATTAATAGAATTACTAATTATAAGTATTTCTTTGTTTTTAATAAAAAAATAGATAATTTTGTACTATTGTAAAAACATATCTATTTTTTATAATTTTAATTTAATTTAATTTCTCTATGACGAAGAAGTTACTTTTCAGTTTGTTGCTGTGCTGGTTGTTCTCACCTGCAGGCATGGCTCAAACGCAAGTCATTGAGCAAGTGGCACAACTGCATGGCGCGGCAAGTTCCGTGGCTCGCTCTGCCGATGTGGCACAAGACTCTAAAGCTTCGCAGGACGCTGAGACCGTCAAGGAGTTTAGGGCTAAGATTGCGCAGAGCAATGCGCTTCATAGCCCCCAAACCACACCCACGGCCAAGGCAGGACCAGAGAAGCAAGTGAATGTTGAGAGCGGAAAGACGTGGAATTTGTCGGGAAACAAGTTTGCGTCGGGCTCTTGGCAAGTGAATAACCAAAATGGCGCAAAGCGCGCAGCCAAACGCAAGGCTGCCACGCTGCCTGCAGAGCAGTTGTGTGCAGAGTTTGACTACAAGTACAGTGATGGTTCTTGCACAACCAAAGGTGTGATGAAAGTGAAGCGAATTGATGACACCAACGTGCAAATCATCAATTTGTGGGGATTGACCGACACCTTGCAGGCGACCTACGACGCCGCTGCCGGCACTCTGCAGATTACGCCGGCAAAAATCTATCAGCACTCCACCTACGGACCAGTGTGGGCTTGCTCCATGGATTTGGCAAAACACGTGTATAGCACCACCACTCCCATCACGGCAACCGTGGGTGATGACGGAATAATCACCCTTGGAGCATGGGGCGTGATAGTGACTGAGGGCGACTCAAAAGGCGGCTCGTTTGGCGTGTATAGCAAGAGCGAGCTGAAGCCATGCAATGCCACCATGAGCAGTGTGATTTATGACGGAAAATCGCTGACTAACACTGACTCGGTGCAAACCTATGGCGTGTATGTGAGTCAACCATACGACAATGAGATAGAAATTGTGAACTTCGTTAATAATGGCGCGACGGTCAAGGCTCGTCTTAAACCAGACAGCACTGTGACCATCTCGCCGCAGCGCATTTTCACAAATATGCTTTATGGACCGTTTAACTGTTATCCGGCCAATTATGCAAAGAGCAAGTCTGCCCAAAAGGGAAGCATAATTGCAAAGGGTGGTGAAACCACGATAGAACTGGGCAACTGGGGCGTGTTTTGTGCCGCTTCGCATACGCTCTCAGCACTTAGGGTGCTGTCGTCGAAGATAACGTTTGCAAAAGGTGCGGTGATATATCCGAAACCAACGCCTCAAGACTGGAGTGGCAATGGAACATCGGCCTCACCATACGTAATCACCAAGCCAACCCAACTCGAGGCCTTTTGTGAGGACGTGATGAACGGAGATGACTATAAGGGCAAATATGTGAAGCTTGGCAACGATATTGACATGAGCACATCTACCAAGGCCTACACAAGCATCGGTAATAATGAAACTCCATTCCGCGGTACTTTCGACGGTGATGGCAAAACTTTGAAAAACCTCACAATCAGTGTTGGCTCTGAGGACTATCAAGGCTTGTTTGGCTATGCCGACACGGTGAGTGTGATTAAGAACTTGACACTCGACAATGTGGTGATGGAGTCGGCCGGACAATATAGCGGTACGGTGGCAGGCTGGAGTGCCGGCAAACTGACCGACATAAAGGTGACTGGTGCCACACTCACGTTTACAAACTATGGCGCTGGTGGCGTGGTTGGCTATTTCTGCGGCCCAGAACTCAAAAATGCATACTTTAAAGGTACTATAACAGGTGCCGGAGAAGATGGCGGCATTGCCGGCAATATAGCAGGCTGTGCCGTGGCAAGCAATCTTGAGGCTCATGGCTCAATAACAATGTCGAGTCTTGCTAACTCCGTTTGGAAATCAATTGGTGGCATAGTGGCTACCACATTGCCAGCCAAGGATAAAGGACCACGTGTGCGCAACAGCTACAGCGACATGCTGCTCACTGACAAAACCGGTTATGCTTACATGGGCGGTGTGGCAGGCGAAGTGCTCACCGGAACATTGGAGCGTTGCTACAATGCCGGTCCTATAAGTGGCGCAGCCAATTATACTTCCTCTAAAAGCAACGGTGCATCGGGCGGTGTGGCCGGAAGTGTGTATGGCGGTAATTTGAAAGACTGTTACAACAGCAACACAGTGCTCAATTCAAGTCCGTCGCTCCACGTGGGCGGTGTGGTTGGTTATGTGCCAGATCCGTCCTACACCACGAACTCCGATGGTGACACGATAGAGTGGAACTATAAGTCAACGGTGGTTCGCTGCATCAATTTTGGGCAAGTGCGTGTGCCAGCCACGGTGATTAATGAAACCGAGGGCGTGTATGGCGCAGCATATAGCGACACCATAATGAAAGACGTGTACTTTGACCAGCAGATGGTGGGTACCATCATGCCGGCATCTGTGAAGCGCATGGTTCTGACCACTGCGCAACTGACGAGCGGCAAGGCTCTTGCTGGCTACGACACCAGTGTGTGGAACTTCACGGAGGGTTTGTATCCCCGGTTGAAGGGGCTTGATGCCACAACCACCGCTTATCTAAGCGCAGCTCCGGTTACGTTTAAGGAAGGCAGTGATGTGACCAAGGTTAAGAGCAACTTCAAGATTTCCACAGCCAATGACGTGTATTGGAAACTTTATGACAACAGTAACTTTGCCGACGAGACTGCCGGACTCAAAATAGTTGGCGACTCGGTGATAGTGAAAAATGCCTATTCAAGCGAGCTGCTCGTGGCGTTGTCAAAGACAAATACAAACATTTTAAAACTTTATTCTCTTTCTACCATCAATCCGTCGCTCTTTGCCGGACAAGGAACAGAAAAAGACCCATATCTAATCAGAAATAAGACTGACCTTGAGTCGCTTGGCGACGGCATATCAAAGTATGCCCAGACATTTAAGGGCGACTACTTCAAGCAGACTGCCGACGTAGATGCCTCCGGCTTTGGCGGCATAGGCATGGGCGGTAACAGCGCATTGCAGTTCAATGGCACCTACGATGGCGACGGACATGCAATCCACAACCTTAAGATTGACGGTGTGGTGTTTGGCTCTGATGGCAAACCCGACACTAAAACTTCTAAGATAGCAGTGTCGTTATTTGGTTTTGTGGGCGAAAAAGGCGTTATCAAGAATTTGAGCATTGCCAGCGATTGTGAGTTGCGGGCATTGAACTATGCTTCTGGCGTGGCAGCCGTCAACTATGGTAAAGTGTTCAACTGCAAGAACTATGCAAAAATAGTTGCCACCGACAAATATGCTGCAGGCATTGTGGCCCTCAATCAAGGCGGTGCCACAGTGGAGCAGTGCTATAATGCTGGCCACATTGTGACTGGCGGAACTTATGCTGCCGGTATTTCGGCTTATTCATTGGGCACGGTGAAAAACAGCCAGAATGATGGCTACATACTTGGCGACAGTATCACTCCAGGGCGCAAGGCAGGTGCTCAGACCTATGTTGCCGGAATTGTGGCAACCACAGGCTCTGCAAGCGTGATAGAAAACAATGTGAACTCTGGCGCAATATATGCGTCATACACTGTGGGTGGTGTTTCGACACAAGCGTCTTTAAATGGCGTGTTTACTGGCAACATAAACTATGGCACAGTGGAGCGCAGCAAGGCTACCGACGCCAATCGCGGTGCACTGTTGTCGCATGTGCCGGGTCAGACGTGCAAGGTGGCCGCCAACTACTACGATGCCCAGATAGGACATTATGGTGCAGCTGCAAGCTCAATAGCCGAAAACATGAACGGCGTGAACACCAGTGTGCTCACCAGCGGTGAGGCACTTGACGGCCTCGATGCCGACCTCTATGACTGGAGCAAGGGATTGTATCCTGTGATAAAAGCGTTCAAAGACGAATCGGCTGCCATTGCCAACCGCAAGATGGTGGTGACATTTGCAGACGGACAGACGGCCGACGACGTGTATGGCACAGCCTCACTCTACAAGGCAAGCGACCTCAAGTGGAGCCTTGCAGGCGGCAAGCACTTCAGCGTGGCCGACGGCGCACTTAAAGTGAACTTGGCAGCCGACACCACCTCGCTGCGCGACTCGCTTGTGGCCAAGGTGGGCGACTATGAGAAAGTTATTGCCCTTAGGGCTATGCCAGGCGTGTTTGACGGCGCTGGCACAAAGGCCGACCCATTCCAAATCAAGAGCAAAGACGACATGCTCAAACTCGCCAAGTTTGCCAACGAAGAACTGTTTGCCTTCAATGGCCGCTACTTCAAGGTGCTTAATGACATTGATTTCGGAGAAACGGAATATAAGTGTGTGGGTGTTGATGCAGGCAGTTTCAATGCCGACTTCGACGGAGGCGGACATAAGTTCAGCAACATCAACAACACATTTGCACTCACCCAGGCATCGCGTGGCCTCTTTGGCAACGTTGGTCCAAAGGGAGCGGTGCACGATTTGACACTTGTGAGTGGCAAGATTTCTGGTTATCGCTACAATGGCGGTGTGGCTGGAAGTGTGTATGGCAAGGTGTATAATTGCGAAAACCATGCAGTGGTATCCACTTCAAACCTCGGTGTGGGTGGTATTGTCGGCATCGTTAAGATAGGCGGTGAGGTATATAACTGCAAGAACTATGGCTCGTTTGAAACAAAGAGCGGTAGTGTGGGCGGCATCGCATATCAGGTTGACAAGGGCGGTGTGGTGCGCGACTGCGAAAACGACACTGCACTGTCAATCAAAAAGAGCACACTTGGCGGTATAGCTGCCTATAACGGTGGTGTGATACGTAATTGTGTAAACAAAGGCCAACTCGAGGCTTCTTCGACCGTAGCCGGCATTGTGGCTTCGTCTAAAGGTGGCGATTCTATCGTGGATTGTCACAATGAGGGTGAGATTATCTCCTCTGGAAGCTATGTGGCAGGCATTGTGGGCACAGGCAAGAAAAGCGTGGTGCCTATGGTGGTGAAAAACTGCTACAATGTGGCACCTCTCACTGGCAAGGGCTACCTTGGCGGCATAGCCGGACGCCTTTATGCAGGTGCTGTGCTTGAAGACTGCTACAACACTGCCGACATCACAAGCGTCCGCTCAAACAACATTGGCGGTGTGGCTGGAGTGCAGGACGGTTCACGCGACTACACCTCTAAGATGATACGCTGCTACAATACCGGTGCTGTGGTTAGCCACGGACAATACACCGGCGGTGTGATTGGCGACAACAATGATAACACTTATGTGGAGGCTTGCTACAACACAGGCGATGTGCTTGCCGAAGCAAACTTCTCTGGTGGTTTTGCCGGAGGTTTCAGCGGTGTGGCAGTGGATTGCTACAACGCAGGTAATGTGGAGGCAAGCGGCTACGGAATTGGCGGTTTCTCTGGCCTTGGCTCTGGTGAAATCCACGGTTGCTTCAATCTGGGCAACGTGACTTCAACCAATGGCACTAGCAATTATGGTGTGGCTGGCGGACTGTGGGGCTACGGCCGTCCACGTCTCTACGACTCGTATAACATGGGCACTGTGACTGGCAAGACTTATGTGGGTGGCATTGCTGGCGGTGCATTCGACGACTTCACTCTGGTGAACGTCTATAATGCTGGCAAGATTGTGACCAGCGACACCACCACAAGCGGCAACATTTGCCCATCGGCTACAAAATATGACTTGTATTTCACAAACGTGTATTATGACACCGACGTGAACCCAGGCTTCACTCCATCGCAAAGCGATGCCATGGCCAACGGCGTGACTACTCGCAACCTTGCCTTGGCCGCCCTTGGCGACAGCGCCTATGCAACCAAGTCGGGCATGTACCCAACACTCAAGGCACAGGCACAAAATGAGCTTGCCAACTGGTTTGCCGCCGTTCCGGTGCTTGCCGCTGGCGACACCTATGGCGCTGTGACCTCGGCATTTGTGATTGGCACACCTGACGGCACTGTGTGGACTGCAAGCGACAATCTCACAATCACCGATGGCAATGTGACGAGCAGCGGTGTGGGTGCAGCTTGGCTGACCAAGACCTATGGCGACCACAAAAAGACCTATGACCTCCACATCACCAAGGTGAGCGGAGTAGATGGCCTGAACGCCGATGCAGCCATTGTCAAGACCGAATACTACAGCGTGAGCGGCGTGGCTTTTGGCCAACAGAAACCAGCCGAGACTGGTGTGTATGTGGCCAAAGACTACTACAGCAACGGCAAGAGTGCGGCTCACAAGATAGTGGTGAAGTGAGCTGACCGGTAGGAAAAAAGGATAATACACACAGATAAATCCTCCCATAATGCAATGGCGGGGGACGGCACGAAAAACCGTTCTCCGCCATTTTTTGTTCAGGTGCGAGCGGTAGCCTCATTAATGTGTGCTCGCACTCCACTTGCACAATTAAAATCGTCAAAAAAACTAATGACGCGCTGGCCGATGTTTTCCAACAATTTTGTTTAACTTTGTGCCGAATTTTTCAATTTGTTTTTCAGAGATAAAGCAAATCGGGTGAGGATTGACAAGTTTGGCTTGGACATCGCGCCGAGATGAGGCTTTTCTCAATGCAAAAAGAGCAATGCACAGATGTTAGACTTTGTGACATGGACGGCCAATCCTAATTTGTTCAGCGGCTTCGTTACGGTTCGCTGGTATGGATTGATGTTTGCCATAGGCTTTTGGGTGGGCTATGAGATAGTGTGGCGCATATTCCGCCACGAGGGTGCGCCTGAGAGCTGGGTTGGCAAGCTGTTTTTCTATGTGGTGATAGCTACCATACTGGGAGCAAGGCTTGGCCATGTGTTTTTCTATGACTGGAGCTACTACTCGCAGCATCTTGCCGACATTCCCAAGATATGGGAGGGCGGATTGGCAAGTCATGGCGGCACGCTTGGCATAATGCTCGCCATTTGGCTATATGACCGCCAAGTGACGCGTCGCAGCATGCTGTGGACGTTTGACCGCCTGGTGGTGCCTGTGGGCTTTGTGGGTGCTCTGATAAGAATAGGCAACTTGATGAACCACGAAATCTATGGCGGTCCCACCGACCTGCCATGGGGTTTCAGGTTTATCGACAACATAACGCAATATATGCACGGTGCGGCGCCGGTGTTCACGGAGCCTTGTCACCCCACGCAGCTCTATGAGGCGGCTTGCTACCTTGTGGTTTTTGGCGTGTGTATGTATATGTATTGGCGTCGCAACGACCAGGAGCGCCCTGGCTTGATTTTCGGTGTGTTCATGATAGGCATATTTCTGTCGAGGTTTGTGATTGAATACCTGAAAAACGTGCAGGAGCCGTGGGAGATTGCAATGCGTGCCGACTGGGGCATTGACCAGGGCCAGCTGCTTAGCATTCCGTTTGTGCTGCTTGGCTTGTGGCTTGTGGTTAGGGCTTATCGCCGTCCGCGCCTTAAGCTTGACTATCCCGACAAGTTTGCCCCTGAAAGCAAAGACAATGATAAGAAGTGAAAGATAAGAGATAATACTAAAGATTAAACATAAATGACTGAACAAGTAAAAAAAGCTGTTGATTTTGACGAACTTAAAAAGTTCGTGGCAAATCACGGTGAAGATTATAGCGCGTTGTTGAAACGATTTGTCAACGGCGATGAGACACTCACGCTCGAAGAGTTGAAGACGGTGTATTATGGCTCGCCTTTTGCTGGTTTTAAGATGGATAAGGAAGTAATAGCCTTGGCCGACTATCATCTGCGCTTCAAAGACTACAAGATGGCATACTACCTTTACATCGACGCGTTGGACAAAAATCCGGTGTCGCCCATGCTGCTCAAGAAGGCTTATAACTGCGCATATCTTGGCGCATTTAGCAAAGCTGAAAGCCAGAAACTCATGGCAAAACGCAACATGATGAGCCGCGCGATTGAGTCAACAGGCGATGGTGCAAGCGTTGAGACCGCCATGCAGGTGGTGGCAACTGAAGACGAGTATCAGTTTCTCTACAACACCGTGCATGTGAAAGACGTGATGAGCCAGAGTGTGGCTGCAACTAAGGGTGACGTTGTGGTTGACGACATGATGGTGGCTGTGCTGGGCGAGAAAGAGCCGCGCCACTATTTCTTTGAGTGCTATGGCGAGACCGAAGCTGACATGCAAGATTTCTTCAATCGCAAAAAAGGCTTCTGAAAAAAGCAATTTCTCTCAATTACAGATAAGGTCAAAAGGCGGCATCGGCATTTCTCGACGCCGCTTTTTTGATTTCTGGATATAAGTATTTATCGGCATTTCCCGTTATTATAGCTAAATAGACACTATGGATTACGTTTTCAGAAAAGCGACTGCCGCCGATATTGACGGTTGCATGGAGATATTGGACTTTGCAAGGCAGCAGATGCTAAGTGAGGGCAAAAAGCAATGGGACGCAAATTATCCGACCAGAGCGCATGTGGAGGGTGACGTGCGTGATGGCAACGCCTATGTCATGCAGCATGGCGACAGGCTTGTGGCTTATGGTGTGGTGGCGTTTACAGGAGAGCCTGCATACTGCGACATAGATGGCAAGTGGCTGTCGGAGCAGCCGTTTGTGGTGCTTCACCGCATTGCGGTGGCTGGCAATGAGAGGGGTCATGGCATAGGGGTGAAGTTTATGCAAGAAGTGGAGCGGTTGGCTCTCGACAAAGGCGTTCACAGCTTCAAGGCCGACACCAACTATGACAACGAGCGCATGCAGCACCTGTTTGAAAAAATGGGATTTGCTTACTGTGGCATAATTTTTTACCAGCAAGGCAAACGTATGGCATACGAAAAGCTGCTGGCGTGACACGATAATGAGCCCTAACCGCCGCTTAAATCTTGCAAGATGGCGTTGACAGGTTGCGCATATAATTCTCGCGCAGCACCCCTTCTATTTTGTTTGTCCACACATTATCCACTTCTGCAAGGTCGGCATAGTTTTTGAAGTTCATCACAGTGTCAGTGATTTCGGATATTATGCGCACGGCATTTTTAATGTCTTGTTTGTCTGCAAAATCCACCAAGTCTTGCTTGGTGATATTCTTGCGTTTTCCAAGCACCGACAATTCGTGATTCCTGTTGAAAACAGTGTCAGGGTCAACTGAAAATATAATGTCGTAGGCTGGTGATATTTTCCACCTGCCATCTTGGCGCATGACGAAAGAAAAATTTTTAGTGTGGTCGTCAACGTTTTCTGCCACGATGTTGAACACCATTCGCCTGTATTGCTGTTCCTGCTCGGTGGCCGTTAGTCCCAATCTTCGCCCCACGACAAACAAATCCTCGTAGCTGTCGGCCAAAGATGTCATTGCTGCTAATGTTTGGGTGTGCAGTTTTATACCGTTACACCTGTCAAAACGTTCAGTCAGGAAGTTCTTGGTTCCATTTATATCAATCAGCCGAGAGGGCATCATGTTTATGCCAGCATCTTTTGCCATGAGGTAATATGCCATTTCCACTTTAGTGAAAGGAAATTCTTTTGGCTTGGCTGTGTCAAATTTGAGAATGTAGTGCTTGAAATTTTGTGGTAAATCGGCTTGCCCAGAGCGCACAGTGTCAGTTGCTTCGTCAATGGCAATGATGGCTTTTGGGCGTTGTCCGCCGGCAGATGTGCCCACTTTGTATAAATCCTCAAGTATTATTCCACTATTAAAGTCTAATGTGGTGTCTTGCCTGTCATCGAATAATTTGTTGGCAAGTTCGTATAAGGAATTTAATTGCAAGTCCACAGATGCGTCATCGGTGACATGGGCAGGAAAATATTCCAAAGCACCCATTGCCCGTTTGCCAATAAAAGCCAACCTGTCAACGGCGTTTACGTCTTTTGCACTCAAATGGTTTGCTTTTATCCATTTTTGAAACACGACGTTGCCCCAGCGGTCGGGCAGCGAGTCGGCAATAAATTCAGGTAATCCGGAGTAGAGTTTTTCTTTGTTGCCAATTATCGGGAATCCCTTCTCTGCGGCGGTGGAATTTAATGGAGCTACGAAAGGGGCAATGTTTAGACCGCTTTTAACAAACTCTTTATCAAACACAAATGTTGACCTATTTTGGCTTTCGTTCCACGACAACAGGCCAACCAATTTGTCCCATAGCTTAACTTGTATGACGTTATTTTTCATGTCTCACTCTTTCTTTTCTGTGATTCCATTTTCTCATTTGGATTGGCATTTCCGGCAATTTGGGCAGGATTTTCTCTGCTTCCGACAAAAAACCAATGCTTCGCAGAAGCGACAGAATTGTGCCGTAGCCAATGTTTTTGGCTTCGCCTTTCTCAAACTGGCTTATGGTGAATATGCTGACACCTGATTTTTCAGCCACCTCGCGTTGTGTCATGTCGCTAAAAAGCCGATAGTCCTTAAATCTGCTTCCGAGTTCCGAAATTATCTCGGCGTTTGATTTTGCCTCTATGCCATATTCTGTAATCATGCTGCAAATATATAGATATTTATATATTTATGTGCCAAAAATGGGGTTAAATATTTATATAACTATATTTTTTAGACGTGTTTTGCGCATATAAAAGCGCATAGCGGCATCGAAACCTCGGTGCCGCTATGCGTTGTCTTTCTGCTGCCGCCAAATGCCTTGATGGCAATGTGGGCGATGTTATTTGCTGGTTCTGACGATTGCCTGATTTGTTTTCAGGTAGTTGTCGTAGAGGCGAATGATTAGTGTGGGGTCTTCAACGAGCTCTTTGCAGTGATTCTCGTCGTTGAAGTATTTTTTATAGATTTCAGCCAGCTCTTTCGGTCCTTTTTTCGACAGCGACATTAGCAGATAAGAAATGTCAACATGGCCGTTAAGCACGATGTTATATATTCTGTCGTCGCCGCGGAGTTTCACGCCATAGGTGCTGTTGAGAGTGGAAACCTGAAGGTTCTTGCTGTCGGTGGTGGAGTAGGTGTCGTAGCAGTAAATCGTGCCGTTTGGCAAGCGTTTCACCACACGAAACAGACCGCGTATTTTGTTGTCGCCTTTGAATGGGATTGGCGCGTTGAAGTCTTGTGACTCATATTGGCAAGTGGTGTCGTTGGCATATTTGTAGCCTTTGATGTCTTTGGCTTTGTAGGTCTTTGCGTTTTTGCCGTCTGTGTTTGGCGACATTTTCACAAACGACGGTATGGAGCCTGTGGTGCGAAACAGGTTTCTTAGGCCGCTCCCCACGTCGTTTTTCTCATAGCCCACCACGGTTGTGCCGTCGTTGAGGGTCACAATCAGTTTGTCACTTTCTTTTTGGGCGGCTTGCATGGCAAATGCGTAGCAAGCCATGAGCAGAATGATTAGAGTTTTGTTCATAGTCGTGTTTTGATGTTGTTGTTTTTTTGCATAAATATATCTCTTGGCACAAAGTTACATTTTTGTATTTGTTTTTACCCCCCCCCTGTAAAAATAACACTTATTAACACTGCGTTTCCGTTTTTTGCCATGCTATTTTTGCCGCATGGGTTGTGGCATTGTGGCTAAAATATTATTTTTGAATTATGAAAACCATTGAGATAAACAAAATTTCGGACTTTGACGCTTCGTCGCTTAGCGCCGTGGCAGCGTCCATGAAACAGCATGGCGTGAAAACCGCCGTCAGCACAGTTAATTGGAAAGACTATGCCTATGTGCCAGAAGTGGCATTGTGGCTGGCTTACACGCCCGACAGGCTTTGGTGCTACTTTGAGGTGGAGGAGAAGCATGCCTTGGCGGTGAACATGGAGCCAAACGGCAACGTGTGGGAGGACAGTTGCGTGGAGATTTTCATCGGCGACCCCGACGGCGAGCATTATTTCAACTTCGAGAACAACTGCGTCGGCACAGGGCTTGTGGCGCGGAGGCTGAGCCAGACCGACTTTGAGCTGTGGAGCGAGGCCGACGTGCAGCTTGTGACGCGCCTGTCGAGCTTGCCACACGAGCCAATCAATCAGCATGGCGATGTGAAGTGGCAGCTTGCCGTAGGCATTCCGTTTGTCATGATAGGGCACAGCGAGGTGCCGTCGGAGCTTAGAGCCAACTTCTATAAGTGTGGCGACAACACCGAAACTCCGCATTTCTTGAGCTGGTCGCCAATCGACACACCGTCGCCAAGTTTCCACCAACCCAAATTCTTCGGTAAAATAATCTTGAAATAAAAAATCATAAAAATCTGCTATGCACACAGAAGAGAAATTATTGTCGATTGCCAGCCAGTTTGCGCTGGCAGGTGAGATAGACGCCGTGAAGCAACTCGGCGAGGGTTTTATCAACGACTCGTTTGTCGTGAAAACCAAGGGCGATGCCCCGAACTACATATTGCAACGCAAAAACAAGGCTGTGTTTCCCGACGTGCCGGCCATGATGGACAACATAGAGCGTGTCACCGACCACATTCGCCGCAAGGTGGTGGCAGCCGGCGGCAACCCCGACCGCGAGGTGCTCTCCGTGGTCAAGACCAAGGACGGCAAGCTGTATCACATTGACGAGAACGGCGAGTATTGGGCTGTGTGCCTGTTCGTTGAGGGCTCGGTGACTTACGACCGCGCCAACAGTCCGGCTCTTGCCTACAAGGGCGGACAGGGAATAGGCCGTTTTCAGTCGCAGCTCGCTGATTTCGACGGCAAGCTGGCCGAGGTGATAAAGGGGTTCCACAACATGCGCTGGCGTTTCACCCAGTGGGACGAGGCCGTTAAGGCCGACAAGGCCGGGCGTGTGGCAAGCCTTGCAAAAGAAATTGGCTGGATTGAGTCGCGCCGTGAGCAGATGCTCGACTTCCAGTCACGCGTTGAGAGCGGTGAGCTGCCAATGCGTGTTACGCACAACGACACCAAGATAAGCAACATCTTGTTTGACCAGCAGGGCGACGTGCTATGTGTGATTGACCTCGACACGGTGATGAGCAGCACATCGCTCAACGACTTTGGCGACGCAATCCGCTCCTATGCCAACACTGGTGCCGAAGACGACAAGAACCTCGACAACGTGGAGCTTAGCCTCGAAATGTTTGAGGCCTACACCAAGGGCTATTTGAGTGAGCGCAAATCCACCATGACCGAGAGCGAGAAATCGTGGCTTGCATTTTCGGCAAAGTTCATCACCTTTGAGCAGGTGTTGCGCTTCTTGATGGACTACATAGACGGCGACACTTACTACAAGGTGGCATATCCCGACCATAACCTTGTGCGCACTTGGGCACAATATAAGTTGCTGCAGTCAATGGAGGCCCAGTTCGACAAAATGCAGCAGATAGTGGCAGCAAACTGCTGACAAAATTTTGCTTCGCTACACTGGTTGCTACCAACCAAAACGATAACAAGAAAGCTCCGCTTGCGTCGGTTGACGAAGCGGAGCTTTCTGCATTTTGTGTGCCGAGGCTTTGCCTGATGCCGGCGGTTGGCATCACACTTTGCCGGCTATGTTGGTGGAATTTGATTCCGACAGTTCGTTGGGCGACATCACCGAGGCGTTGCCCGGCAGTCCGAGCGGCAGGTCGTCGGCCTTGATGTGCAGGTCGGTTTGCGGGAACGGAATCTCTATGCCATGCTCGTTGAGCGCGCCATATATCTCCTCTTTTATCTGCGATATGTCTCTCACCATGGTGTTTACTGGCACCCACACCACTATCATCAAATCCACGGAGCTGTCGCCAAAGTTCTTAAACAGCACTTGCACGCCTTTCTTTTTGTCGAAGCATTTGAGCTGGCTAATGCGGTCTATGATTATGCGGCGCACGTTATCCACGTTGTTGCCATAGGCCACGCCCACGGTGATGGTTGCCATCTCGTAGCCGTGGTTTTGGGTCATGTTCTTGAAGTTCATGGCAAACAGCTGGCTGTTTGGGAACGCTATCACGGAGCCATCTACGGTTTCTACCATTGTGCTCTGGTAGTTGATGTTCTTCACCTTGCCGCGTATGCCGTTACATTCTATCGTGTCGCCCAGGCTCAAGCGTCCGCCTATGAGCTGCAGACCATAGAACAAGTTGTTCAGAATGTCCTTCATGGCAAAACCGATACCGGTTGACAAACCTGTCATGATTAGCGTTATGCCTGTTCGGCTCACTTGCAGCGTCACCATCACGAAATACACATATATTGCCCAGCCCACATATTTCAGCAGGTTGATGGTGAGCGTCACCGAGTGGTTGCCAGATTTTGTGGTGTATTCCTTCCACAGCTTATATAGTCCTATCGTCACATAAATCACATAGTTGAACACGAAGCCGAGCGTCACGAGGAATACCAGTCGGCCAAGCGAAATTGTTATCAGTCCGGGGTGGTTTATATAGTTATGGGTAAATAGGTAGATGCACCATTCGGTCAAGTCAAACACTTTGGCTGACCAGTAGATGGTGAACATCACCGACACTGCTCCGCCTATTGGAACTATCATTTTGTATATCATGTCGTAGAACCAAGTGCGGCGTATGTTGGCGTCGTCGGGTATGCGCCTTTTCTCATAGCGGTGCAGCAGGTCATATATCACGGTGATGCTTTGTATTATGGTGAGCTGCATAATCCACCAGATGAGAAGCTGCACGCACATCAGCGTGTAGCCGGTCAGCGCCATGACCGATGCCACCACCATCACTATGAATGAAATCCAGGAGTAGAACAGGTCGCTCTTTGGCATGGCTTGGTTGTGTCGGCCTATGGCGAAATATTGCCAAATGGTGCCGGCTATTATTATGGGTGGAAAAAACAGGTTTACCACCATGTTTGGCATGAATGATATGCGCAAAAAGAATACTATCAGGCCAATCACCGTTATCGGCACATACAGCCTCAGTCCCTTGAACACTATGTCGCCGTTAAGGCGTATTATCAGCGAGAGCATAATTACCACAAGCAGCAGTGAGTATTCGCTCAGCAGGCCTGTGGCCATGATAAAGAAGTTCTGGTGCAGCACAAAGTTTGAGAAAATCCACATTGCCAGGGCAAAGAGTCCGGCTGAGAATGCTATGATTATACAGCGTTGTTTGCGCTTGAAGTTCTCGGTCTTGAAACGCTCTGGCAAGGCAAACTTGATGAGTGCCGTGCTGAGCACCGATGCCACAATTATATATATTAGCACAAACAGAAATAAACCTGAAATCAGCGTTCCACGCCACTGCGAGTTGGTGCGGCGCGACGGCTTGTACTTCTCGTCTATGTCGCTCTTGGCCTGTTTCCAGAAAAAAGGAAGCCCGCGCATTATGTCTATATATGAGTAGTCGCCGTTGACAAACACGCTTTTTCTGATTTCCTCATATTGCTTCACCGCATAGTCGTTGAGCACCTTGGCCTTGTTGATTATGCGCTGCATGCGCTCCTGGGTTTGGTTCAGACCGTTGCGCATTTTGGTCAGGTCTATGGCTATGAGCCTGGCCAGCACATAGCAGCTGTCGCGGTTGGCTTTCAGCTTAGGATCTTTGAGGGCAAACTCTGGAATTTCATTAAGAGCCTTTGTGAGCAGATTATATTGCTTTATCTTCTCGTTCATTTTTTGCTCAAAGGTGTCAAATGGCATCAAGTCGCTGTTGAGCTTGTTATACAGGGTCGTTGCCTCGTTGCAAGCGTAGGTCTCGTCAAAAATATAGTCGCTCTTTTGCGAGTAGAGCATCAGTTCTATCTGGTGGCATTTGTTCAGAATACCCATCATCTGCTTGTCATATTGCTTGCTCATCACCTCAAAGTTGGCGAGGTATTGCACCTGCTCCTGGTGAAAAGTTGACAACTCGGAGCGCAGCACCACCAGCGTCTGGGCAAGGTTGCTTTCCTTGAGCACGGCGTTGGCTTGAAGCACCGTCACGGCCAATAGCAGTATAAATGCTATTTTTCTTTTCATATAATTATGTTTTGTTTTTTCAGTTTTGCGGAATTTTAGTGCAAATATAATGTTTTTGGCAGCAAGGAGCACTATAAATAAGTGGCGGTTTGCCATGTGATAGGTCACATTCGCTTTTCTGCGTTTATGAGCTCTTTCGTCGTTATCTGTTACACTTGTATTAAGTGTTAAAGGAATTTAACATTTTGGTAAGATTTTACAAATCAGTTGTTTGTGAAAAACGCTTGAAAAAATATTAAAAATAATTGCTGTGATGTTTTGCAGGTCTCAGAAAAAGCTATACCTTTGCATCGCTTTTGAGAAATAAAGCAATTGAGATCATTGAAATATTTGCGATAATGAGAAATTGACAGCGAGAGACAAGGTAAAAGTAAAGAACCAGCGGATCTCGTCAAATTTCCAAGACAGGTAAAGAAAACGAACAGCGTAAGAGCAAC
>CAKUAR010000028.1 GCA_934636465.1 uncultured Muribaculaceae bacterium | reverse complement strand
GCCGTTCTTCATAATTGTGACGCCTATACATAATGCACCCCAAAAGTTTTGTGTCCAACTTTTGGGGTGCAGTTCAAGCTTAGCCTTTGGGGCAATTTTGCTATTGTTATGCCACCTGTGGCAATCACAAGTCGAAATTACAATATGACGACTGATTTGCCTTTATCGTCACTTCAGCCGACTTTGCGGCATTACCGTCGCCGGCACTCACTTTGAGCAAATACGTGCCTGGTTTCAGATTCTTGAACACAAAAATTCCATTTTCTTTGTCATCGGTCTTGGAGGTTTCTATCACCTTGCCATCCTTGCTGCACAGCTCCACCGTGGCATTATTCACCGGCATGCGCTTGTCATTGCCAAAGAGCTTTATGCTCTGGTCGGCGCGCTCACGGCCAGCATAACGCACATTGCCAGCCACAGTGCCCATGCCATATTTGTCAGCACGGTCAAAATAGTCATCAATGCCAAGCGACAGATTCCATGCCTCAAGCCAGCAAAAATCGTTGTTTAGCAAGCGTAAGGTTTCGGGCAGATAGTCGTGAAACGAACCTTCCGACAGCATACCAGGCAGCTTGTTGAAGCGAAGCACACCAAGTCCCACTTTATAGCCCCAGTGGGTGTAAAACGACCAGTCGCCCGACATGTTTGCCTTGTGCGACCACTCTGTGGTCTTGTTGCCATACAGGTGTTTCTCTATGGCCTTGGCAAAATCAAGCGAACCTTCGGCGGCGGGCTTGTCAGTCCAACCACGATAAAGAGCCAGGGGGAAATTCACTCTGTTTTTTGTGCCGGTGGCATTGCTGTGAATGGCGAGAAACAAATCAGCGCCGCTATTGGCTGCCAAAGCCACAATTTCAAACAAGTCGAGGTCGTCGTTGGTGTAGTTTTGCACACGCGATGTGGTCACCTCATATCCTTTTTTATGCAAAATAGACACGAGCGAATTACCTTTCGACAAGTTCGAGTTCGACTCCCAATAGCCAGCTGTGTCGCCTGGGGCATATTTAAGCACCACGTTGTTTCGGTCGTCGCTGTCGTGCCCCCCATGACCAGGATTGACAAAGACCCGCGGCACTTCACGTGCAATCGCAACTGACGGCACTGCCAGCGCAAGGCACACAAGTGCCACGCCTGCCACTTTGTGCCAACCATATTTTTTTGTATTCATCATTTCACCTCCACTTTTATTTCTCTCACAACGCCTTCAATATTTGTATAAACCACTTTGTCACCTACCACCATGGGCTGAATTGCGCCCTCGGCAGGGTCTGTAATGCCCTGGCTGAACGTTCCGTCAGCCTTCACAAGAAATATCTGCGAGCCAGCCTTGTGATAACTTCCATGTCCGCTGTTCTGCGCCACTATGTAGTCGTTGTTAAACCAGCATGGCATCAGGTAATAGTCTAAATGCGCAATCACCCGGCCAGTCAGGTCAACCACAAAAGTGCCACGACGTGCGGCGTTAAACACTATCTTAGTGCCATCGGGACTCAATGATGCCCACAAATAGCCTGAACTCTCAGCCACAGGCTGCATTGTGCGGATTTTGCCGTTTTCCGACAGCATGAGTTTGTCGCCCTCGGTCCAGACGTATGTTCCCACATTGCGCTTGCTCTTGTAGCTGCGTTTCTCGCCAACCACGGCAATTCCGTCGGTGGCAGTGAGCACACGCACAGCACCATGCTGAGGTTTCACCACAGTGCAAGTGCGCCCGACACCAATCTCAAAACTCTTGCCGGTGCGGTAAATCAAGTTGTTGCCGCGGCGCTGCATAGTCACATAATAGATTTTGCCGTCGGGGCCAAATTTTGCGTCAAATCCAGAACCCCACTCACTGCTCACCCTATACACCTGGCGCGTGTTCAAGTCCATCATGCGCAGCACCGTGGCGTCGGTGGTGGAGTAAAGCAACTTTGTGCCATCGGGGCTCAATGTCGGGAAAAAAGCTGCCTCATGCGTAGTGTCAACAAGCACCTTGCTTGGGCTAACGGTCACATTTTGCGCCTGTGACGCTGCAGTCACGGCAAGTGTGGCCAGCAGAAGCTTAACCTTTAAGTTTAATTTGATTTTCATCTTTTCCTGTTTATCTTGAAATTTTGTTGTCGTAACCAATAACTCACCCGCAGTTAAGAAAAACAAGGGAGATGTGCCATTTGCATGCCTCACATCTCCCCCCTTGTTCCTATATCACTAAAGTGTCATTTCATATTGTCAAATCATGGCAAACAGACCCACGCTTTCTGTCGATACGGCCGACAAATAACCGTAGATGCAGCTTGCAAGGCCAATGAAGATGATGCCAAGCGTGCAAATCACCATGCCCAGACGCTCGCTGAACGCGCTCTTGAACGACGGTATCACGCACTCGTCTTGACGCACAAACATTGCCTTCACCACGAGCAGATAGTAGTAGAGCGAAATGATAGTGTTAATCAAAGCTATGAGCACAAGCACATAGATTGCCACGCTTCCCTGGTGGCAAGCACCCACAAAGATGAAGAACTTGCTGAAGAAACCTGCAAACGGTGGAATTCCGCCAAGTGAGAACATGGCAAGCATCATGGTGAACGCCAACCACGGGTTTGTCTTGAAGAGACCGTTGTAGTCGTCAGTTGTCACCTTGCCTGTCTTGCGCTCAATGGCTGCAATCACGCCAAAGGCTGCAAGGTTAGAGAATATATACACCAAGATGTAGAACATCATCGACGCCATGCCCACAGTGTTGGCTGCTATAATGCCAAGCATTATGTAGCCGGCCTGCGAAATTGACGAGAAAGCGAGGAAGCGTTTGAGGTTGCGCTGGCGAATGGCAAACAAGTTGCCAATGGTGATTGTGAGCACAATCACAGCATACAGAATCCACTCCCACACCTCACTGTAGGCCGAGCCAAACACTTGCGCCAAAATCACAAGGAACGCAAACGCAGCAGAACCCTTTGATATCACCGACAAGTAGCTCGTTACCGATGTCGGCGCACCCTCATACACGTCGGCTGTCCACAAGTGGAACGGAACAAGCGACAACTTGAAGCCCACACCAGCTATCACAAATGTAATTGCAGTGATGAGCAGAGCCGAATGGTTGCCAACAAGGCTATATGCAATGTTCTTGAAATAGAGCGAGCCAGTCAAGCCATACACAAACGACAAGCCAAGCAGCAGCACTGCCGACGAGAACAAGGCTGTCATCACATATTTGGCAGCTGCCTCATGCGACTCATAGTAGCGTTTTTCAAATGCCACAAGTGTAGCCATAGGCAGAGAGGCAGTTTCAAGTCCTATCACAAACACGAGGAAGTGACGGCCCGAAATCATCAGATACATGCCAAACAAGGTGAGCAATATGAGTTCGTAGAATTCGCCGCGGCGCATGCTCACGAAATCGCTGTTGGTCCACTTTATGGCCTGAAGGAACACCAGGAACACGCCTATGTTCAAAATCGACTTCATGGCCCAAGTGGCAGAACTTGATTCAAACATTCCGCCAAAAGCCACACCCATCTCACAAGGCACGAAGCTGGCTATTGTGAACAGAGCGAAAAGCACTGTGGTGAATGTCGGTAAGAAAGTCTGACATTTTTTTGGCAAAAATGTGTCATAGAGGAATACTAACAAGAACACAAGCAACAGCCCTATTTCTTGCGGCATCATTAAGAACTGAGAATAATCCATTTCTTTATTTTTCTGATTAAGAATTCTACACTTGTTTTTACATTAATCCCGACAACACGTTGACCACAGGCTCAAAGCTGCTGCTTATGATGTTAACGAAGAAGTTGGGGTAGCAACCGATTGCAAACACACCAGCCATCAGTATCACGGTTGACACACGTTCAAACCATGTGGCATCAGTGAGCTTGCGGTGTGCTTCGTTTTGCACCTCGCCAAAGAGCAGCTTGCCCACCACACGCAGTATGTAAACCGCAGTGATAACGATTGATGTTGTGGCCATGATTGTGAGCACACGGTGGAAGATGTCGTTGTGCATAAACGAGCCTACGAATATCGTCATCTCTGCCACAAATCCGCTCAAGCCAGGCAGACCAAGCGATGCCAAACCGGCTATCACATAGCCCACGCCCAGATAAGGCATTATGTGCATCATGCCGCCCATGTCGCGAATGTCGCGAGTGTGGGTGCGGCCATAAATCATACCAATCAACGCGAAGAACAATGCTGTCATCAATCCGTGCGACAACATTTGAAGCACGGCACCCGTCATTGCAGTAGTGTTGAACATCAAAATTGCAAACAGCACCATGCCGCAGTGGCTAACGGAACTGTAAGCGTTGATGTATTTGAGGTCGGTTTGCACACATGCGCTGAACGCACCATACACTATGCTTATGCCAGTGAGTGTGAGGAACACCCATGCAAGCTCATTGGCTGCAAATGGCATGAGGCAAATCGAAATTCTGAAGCAACCATAACCACCAAGCTTCATGAGCACTCCGGCGTGAAGCATCGACACTGCCGTTGGGGCTGAAGCGTGACCGTCGGGCGACCAAGTGTGGAATGGGAACATTGCGCCAAGCACACCGAAGCCCACAAAGGTCAGTGGGAACAAATAATATTGCCAAGTGTGGGGTATTGCGTTGTTTTTTGCAATTTCCAGAATATTCATAGTCAGGTTTCCATCGGCAGCCGAGTGGAAGTAGATGCCAATGATGCCCAGCATAAGGAATGCCGAACCACCCATAAGCATCAGCGTTAGCTTCATGGCAGAATAGTTCTTGTTGCCGCTGCCCCACACACCAATCAAAAGATACATTGGAATGAGAGCCACCTCATAGAACATGAACATGGTGAACAAGTCGATTGAAATGAAGAAACCGAACACACCTGTCGAGAGCAAGAAGAACCAGAGGAAGAATTGCTTTGGCAGCGGGTCAATCTTCCATGAGGCAAATACGCCTGCCAGAACGATGAAAGCCGAGAGCAGAAGCATCACAACCGACACTCCATCTACTCCAAGGGCCAATTCTATGTTGAACGGAGCATACCACATAACCTTGCTCTGCAAGAGCATTTCTGAAGCATCTCCAGCCGCACGGGCTTGCAAGAACATCACCACCAGAGCTATTGCCAGTGCCATTAGCACTGTGGCACCCGTCAGTGCAACGGCTCTGATTGCCTTAATGCCTTTGTTGCTGCACAAGGCTAACCCTCCAAACGTGAGGAGTGGCACTATCACAAAATAAATTAATATATTAGAGAAAATCATAATCTATAATTTAGCGAAACCGTTGTTTTTAAATGAGTACACACACTATTGTCACTGCTGCCAGAAGCAATGCGCCGATAAGATAAACAATCACATATCCCTGTATGCTGCCCGACTGCAACTTGCGTATTGCAAACGAAGCCGAGTTGGTCACATCGGCAAACAGGTTCATTGTGCCGTCGATGATGTGACGGTCAAACCATGCGATAGGTTTGCAGATGCCTTGGAATATCACTTTGTGTGTGATGAACTGATACATCTCGTCCATGTAGAAACGGTGATATGCAGCAGTCCACAAGCCCAGGCAAGAGTTCTTCATGCGCTCTGGCAAATCGTTTTTCTTGAAATAGAGTTTGTAGGCAAGGCCTATGCCGACCAGTGCCACACAGATACTTGAAATTGCCACAGGCCACTCGGTGTGGGTGTGCAACGGCTTGCCGTCCCATGTCACGAGGTCGCCAGCCGGAACAAATCCTGCCACGCACGACACAACCGACAATATAATCAGCGGCAAAGTCATGGTCCACGGTGCCTCGTGAGGCTCATGCGAACCCTCTGGAGTCTCGTGCTTGTCCCAGAAGAATATCAGGAAGTAGATGCGGAACATGTAGAATGCGGTCATTCCAGCCACAAGTGCCATCCACAATCCCCAGAACAAGTTCTTCTCATAGCATGCCACCAAGATTTCGTCCTTACTGAAGAATCCTGCAAATGGTGGAATACCAGAAATTGCCAAGCAGCCTATCAAGAATGCTATGCTGCATATTGGCATATATTTGTGCAAGCCATGCATTGCGGTGTTTTCGTTGCTGTGAACTGCGTGGATTATTGCACCTGCGCACAAGAAGAGCAACGCCTTAAACATGGCGTGAGTAAACAAGTGGAACATTGATGCCATATAACCCAAACCGCCGGCAGCCACCGTCCAGTTGGCCGACGAAACGGCGAGCGATGTCATCATATAAGCTATTTGCGAAATGGTTGAGAATGCCAGGGCTCTCTTGATGTCAGACTGCACGCAGGCCACTGCCGCAGCATAGAAAGCCGTGAATGCGCCCACCACGCAAATTATGTCCATGCAGCCTTGCTGCAATATGTAGAGAGGGAACATGCGTGCCACGAGGAACACACCTGCCACAACCATGGTAGCAGCATGAATGAGGGCAGAAACCGGAGTCGGGCCCTCCATTGCGTCAGGAAGCCAAATGTGCAATGGGTACATAGCCGACTTACCTGCGCCTCCTATGAAGATAAACGTCAACGCCCATGCCATCACAGAGCAGCCCATGAATGTGGTACCGCTTGCGCTTGCTATCGAGAATGCCGCGGTGTCAGAACCAGGCACACCCATCAGCTCTTTGAAGTCGAACGTGTTGGTGTAATAAGAAAGAATCATGATTCCCAGCAAGAAGAACAAGTCGGCCAGACGTGTCACGATGAAAGCTTTTTTCGATGCGTGAACAGCAGCCGGCGAGTTGTAGTAGAAACCAATCAGCAAGTACGACGACACACCCACCATCTCAAAGAAGATGAACATTTGGAAAATGTTGGTCGAGACCACCAAGCCGAGCATTGAGAACGTGAACAGAGCCAAATAAGAGTAGTAGCGTTGGAAGCCCTTCTCTGGTTTGTGCTCCTCGTCGCTCATATAGCCCAAGCTATAAAGGTGAACCATAAATGACACGGTTGAAATCACAATGAGCATCATTGCCGAAATGGGGTCGAGCAACACGCCCATGCGCACAACCAGTTTGTCAGTAAACGACAGCCAGTCCCAATCCATCAGCACGAGCTGCTGGCGAACGCCGTCGATAATTTGTCCTTGGTCAGTGCCGAAGAAATAGGTCAAGGCTGCGGCGTAGGCTATCACCGTTGTCACACCCATGCCAATCACTCCCAGCACACCAGTTATTTTTCTTCCCATTTTCACTCCGGCGAGTCCAAGGAAGGCGAACATCACCAAAGGAATAAGAATAACAAGTATCGTATAATTTAATGGCATAACTTTTTAGAATTTCAGTTTAGTAATTTGGTTGATGTCAACATTCTTAACCGCTCTATACACATTGATGATGATTGCTATCGCCACAGCTGTCTCGGCAGCCGCAATGGCAATGGCAAACAAGGTAAAGAACATTCCGTCCATTTGACCTGGATAGAGAAAACGGTTAAATACCACAAAATTGAGGTCCGCTGAATTGAGCATCAGTTCCAGCGAAATCAAGATTGCAATCATGTTTTTGCGGGTAATGAACCCATAAACGCCACAGCCAAACATCACAAGGCTGGGAACAAGATACATTAATAGTGTTAAATCCATAACTTCTTTCTTTTAACGTCTTCGGGCAATTACCACTCCACCAATTATACATGCCAAAAGCAACACACTTATTGCCTCAAATGGCAACAAATAACCATACTTGTCTGTGCTTAACAGAAACTGACCTATCTCCGCAATGTCGAAGTTGGCTTCACCCACAAGCTTTGCACAGCAAAACTGGCCGTAGGCAAACAGTGAGTAACCGCACACTGCCACTCCTGCCAACGATGCTGTCAAGCCCAATGCCTTTTTGTGCGATGCCAGCGGTGCCGCGTCCTTGCCCGGTTGCTGGGTGAGGAAGATTGCAAACACTATCAACACGGCTATGCCTCCTGCATAAACAGCGAGCTGTACCGACCCCAGGAACTCATAGTCCATCTGGAAGTAGGCAATCGCTGTTGAAAACAGCACAAAAAGCAAATAGGTTGCCGAACGGAGAATTTTCTTCGTCGAAACCGTCAGTACCGAAAACACGATAATTGCTAACGCAACTATGAAATACAAAATAATATTTCCTACTGATTCCATTTTTATTTATTTTCTTGATTTTCTGATTTGGAACTTGGTGCTTCAGCACTCTTATCTTCCGATTTCGTCTCTTGAGCCGGAGACTTGGCAGCAGCTTCGGCTGGTGCCGCTTTCTCATCTTTCACGGCTGCCACTGTGGCGGCTGGCTTCACGGCCGGAGCAGGAGTCTCCTTCTCTGGCAGGTAGTTGAGTTGCTTCAGCAGAGCCGAGCGCTCAAACACCGACTGCTCGAAGTCGTTTGAAAACTCAATGGCGTTGGTCGGACACGAGAGCACGCACAAATCGCAGAATGTGCAGCTGCCGAGGTCATACATGTAGCGGTCGAGCTTCATTTTCTTCTTGCCGTTGGGCAAATCCACCATTTTGGTGATAACTTGAATTGTACCATTAGGGCAGTTCCGTTCACAAGATTTGCAGGCAATGCACTTATGATTACCGTTTTCGTCGTAAATAAACTGCAAAGTGCCTCTAAACCGTGCCGGCCATACCTTGGTCTTTCGGTTTTCGGGGTACTGTTCAGTAACTTTAGGTGTCACAAGCTCTTTACCTGTAACCTCCATTCCCTTAATAAGGCTATAAATACCCTTAAAAAGCGATGAGAAATACTCCTTGATGCTCATAATAAAGTATAAGTCAATTTCATTTTGTTCCTACGCCTAAATAATTTATAAAAAATAAGTGGTGGCCGAGTTCGGCATAGGGGCGCTCAGCCACCACATAAATTAGTTTCTATCTGTCTATCTGACCTCCAGCTATGTCGAGCAACTCTGTTGTGATGCTCTCCTGGCGCAACTTGTTATACTCCAAGTTGAGCTGGTCGAGCAAGTCGCGGGCATTGTCGCTGGCTGTCTGCATAGCCATCACTCTGGCACATTGCTCCGACGCGGCACTCTCGGTGAAAATCTCCTGCATCGTGGAACGCAGATGCAGCGGAAGCACACTGTTGAATATGCTGTTGGCGTCTGGCTCAAAAATGCAAGGGTTGTTGGCGGCCGTCTTGTCGGCATCGGCAGCAAGCTGCGCATAGTCAACAGGCAGAAGCTGGTCCACCTGAAGCCTCTGGCGGCTGTTGCTGATGAAGTGCACATACACCACGCTCACCATGTCGAAGCGGCCTTCGAGAAAGCCGTTGCGCAACACGTCCGTAAACTTGCCGAGCTGCTCTTGCGAGCTGCGTGTGCTGATGTAGTCGAGTGTCTCCACCTTCACGCTTGCCGATGCAAGACTCTGCGCTGCCTTGGCAATTTTCTTGCCCACGGGCAATATGGTGATGCCCACATTGCTGCCGCGTTGCTTTTGAGTGTCGGCTATCAATGCTTTAAGCTGCTTGTATATATTGACGTTGTAGGCTCCGCACAAACCGTCATCGGAACCAAACACGGCAAATGCCAAGTTCTTGACCTCACGGCTCTCTATGAGAGGCGAAGAAAACTCCATGTCGGTGCCCAGCAAATGCCCCATCACCGTCTGGACCATGCCGCGATATGGTTTGAGTCGCTGCAATTGTCCCACGGCCTTGTGCATCTTGGCCGATGAAATCATCTTCATCGCACTGGTTGTCTTCTGGGTAGAGGCAACCGAGCCGATACGGTCTTTCAATTCTCTTAACGCTGCCATTTCACATCAATCTTTTTTAAGCTCTATACTTACCAGTGATTTCCTTGGCGGCTTCGGTAAGTTTGGCCTTCACATCATCGTCGATTTTGCCCGATTTAAGCACGTCGAGTACGTCAGCCTGATGTTTGGCATGCAGATATTGCACAAACAATTTCTCAAATTCAGACACCTTGTCGAGCGGCACATCGCCGAGCAAACCGTTCACACCGCAATAAATCACGGCAATTTGCTCCTCCACTTTCACAGGCTCATATTGTGGCTGCACAAGCAGACGCTCGTTCTTGCGGCCGGTGTCTATTGTCTTGGCTGTCACAGGGTCGATGTCGCCACCAAACTTGGTGAACGATTCAAGCTCGCGATACTGTGCCTGGGCAATCTTCAGTGTTCCTGCCACCTTCTTCATAGCCTTGATTTGGGCATTACCACCCACACGCGACACCGAGATACCCACATTCACAGCCGGGCGTATTCCGTTGTTAAACAATCCCGACTCCAGATAAATCTGACCGTCGGTGATTGAAATCACGTTGGTAGGTATATATGCCGACACATCGCCGGCTTGAGTCTCAATGATAGGCAGAGCCGTCAGCGAACCGCCACCCTTCACCATAGGCTTCAAAGCCTCTGGAAGGTCGTTCATTGCAGCTGCCACCTCCTGATTGTCATTGATGCGCGCAGCTCTTTCGAGCAGACGGCTATGCAGATAGAAGATGTCGCCAGGATATGCCTCACGACCCGAAGGACGCTTCAAGATAAGCGAGATTTCACGATAGGCCACAGCCTGTTTCGACAGGTCGTCATACACCACAAGTGCGTCGCGGCCAGAGTCGCGGAAATACTCACCTATGGCAGCGCCGGCAAACGGTGCATAGTAGCGCATGGCTGCCGAGTCGGCTGCCGTGGCTGCCACCACCACAGTGTAGGGCATGGCCCCATATTTTGTGAGCGTGTTCACGAGCGAAGCCACCGTAGAAGCCTTCTGGCCTATTGCCACATATATGCAATACACTGGCTTGCCTGCCTCATATTCCGATTTCTGGTTGATTATAGTGTCAACAGCTATGGCAGTCTTGCCTATCTGACGATCGCCGATAATCAACTCACGCTGGCCTCTACCGATTGGAATCATCGAGTCGATGGCTTTCAATCCGGTTTGCAGTGGTTCCTCCACAGGCTGACGGAAGATAACACCAGGAGCTTTTCTGTCGAGTGGCAGACGCACCAAGTTGCCCTCAATGGGTCCTTTGCCGTCAATCGGCTCACCGAGCACGTTGATTACGCGGCCCATCAAGCCTTCTCCCACTGGAATTGAGGCGATTTGACCTGTGCGGCGCACTTTCATGCTCTCTGCCACAGTGTCAACTTTATCAAGCAAAATCACACCGACATTGCTTTCCTCAAGGTTCATCGCAACACCTGTCACACCGTTCTCAAACTCCACAAGCTCGTTGGCTTGCACATTGTCGAGACCATACACATGAGCCACTCCGTCGCCCACGTTAAGCACGGTGCCTGTTTCCTCAAATGCCACTTGATGCTGCACATCACTGAGCTGTTGCTTCAGAACATCTGATATTTCACTTGGGTTTATCACTTTAACTTAATAGTTTTAAACGCAATTTTTCTAATTCACTCTTTACCGAGGCGTCGAGCACGAGATTGTCCACATTGATTACAAACCCGCCTATCAGGGCGGCATCAACCTTAGTGGTCAGTTCGAGCGTCTTACCGCCAAGCTGGCGCGTGACGATTGCCTCGATAGCCTTTAATTTCTCCGCAGGCACTTCAGCAGCCGTTGCAATCTCCACACGGGCTATGTTATTGGCTTCACGATAGAGCTTAACATAGGCCAGAGCCATCGATTGCAAAAATTCGGCACGGTTATGCCCAATTACCATATTGAAGAACTTGTCGAGTGTGCTGCCGGGTTGGGCTCCGGCCGCCGTGAGCAGCACTTTTTCCTTATCAGCAACGGCAATAAACGGATTGTTGACAGTGGCCTTGAGGGCTGCTGCCGACACGAAACTATCGTTCAGTTGCTTCATTTCGCCATACACGCCCTGCGAGTCGCCCTGTTCGAGCGAGTATTTATAGAGCGCCTTGGCATATCGATTAGGAATAAGTCCGTCGTTCATAAGTCTTTTTTACTTAATTATTGTTCTCGGCTTCGTTCAACAATTTATCCACCAATTCAGTTTGAGCCTTGTTGCTTTGCAAATTCTCGCGAATCACCTTCTCGGCAATTTCCAGAGCATAAGTGCTCACCTCCTGGCGCAATTGCTTCTCCGATTCCTTTCGAGCCTGGTCAATCGAAACCTGAGCAGCATCTGTGACCTTTTTTGCCTCTACTTGGGCAGCTGCCTTGGCGTCCTCAATGATTTGAGATTTCATCTTGGCAGCGTCACGCAAAATGTCAGCCTGCTGTTTTTGGGCTTCAGCCACGAGTTTGTCGGCCTCAGCCTTTGCATTGTCCAGATGCGATTTTGCTTCTTGGGCATACACAACGCCTTTATCGATGAGGTCAGCACGCTGCTCCATCATCTTCACTATAAAGGGCCATGCACACTTTGCAAGGATGAAATATAAGCACGCAAATGCTATAAACATCCAAAACACCAGGCCAAATTCAGGCTTGAACAGTTCCATCTACAATAATTTATTTAATGAAGATTGCAAGTGCACAAATAATCACTGCAAAGAAAGCCACACCTTCAATCAGTGAGGCAATCACAATCATGTTACTACGAATGTCTGATGTTGACTCTGGCTGACGAGCAATGGCTTCCATAGCAGAACCACCAATCTTACCAATACCAATACCGGCTGCAATTGCAGCTAAACCTGCACCAATAGCAGCGCCTAATTTTGCTAAACCTGCACCAGCAGCAGCTTGTGCTAAAATCATACCTAACATAATCTTAATTTTTTATTACAATAGTTGTTTTTAATATCTTCTTCTTTTATTGAAATTATGATTTCAACTTTCTTCTTCAACTGGGTGTGACATAGAAATGAACATCGTTGACAAAATAGTGAACACATAAGCTTGAATGAAGCTTACGAGCGTGTCGAGCAACAACATGAAGAGCGAGAACGCCAGCGAAACAGGCGTTGTCACCACACTGAACACCGTGCCAAATGCACCGAATATGAAAATCAGCATTATGAACACGAGCACTGCCATGTGGCCACCAATCATGTTGGCAAACAGACGGACCATCAATGCGATAGGCTTGATAAATGCACTGAACACCTCAATCACCTGCATCAGAGGCACCGGACACTTAAACGCCATAGGCATATCGGGCCAAAAGATGTCTTTCCAATATTCCTTCGACTTTGTGAAGTTTATCAAAAAGAATGTGATGATTGCCAGTGTCATGGTCACGGCCAAGTTGCCTGTCAGGTTTGCGCCGCCAGGAAATATGACGGTCAAGCCAAGCAGGTTCATTGTGAGAATGAAGAAGAACACCGTGAGCAGATATGGCCCATATTTGGGCGCGTTCTTGCCGAGAATGGGGCGAATAGTCTGCATATACACAAAATCCACCACCACCTCTATAAAGGCGTTCATCTTGCGCGGAGCCTTCATGCCGTGTTTCACATACCAGCGCTTGAGGCTCATCGCCATGATTATCACAAAAATGGCTGCGATAAACGCGCCTGCCACATTTTTAGTGACCGACAAGTCGAGCGGACGATATTCCAGTCCGTCGGTGTCTGTAGTCACCACCTTACCCTTGTTGTCGCCACTTTCGGCAATCTTAAATCCCTCATATTCCTGACCTCCGGTCACGCGCGATGAGGAGAAAACATGCCAAGTGCCAACAGCATCTTTCACAATAATGGGCAACGGAATCTTGATGTCGTGAGAGAAAGGCAACTCCCAGCCATAGGCATCGCCCAAGTGCTCAAAAATGAGTGCCTGGGGATCCAGTTCTTCTTCAGCGGCCTGACTCTGACTGGTGTGCCAATAGCCAAAGGCCATTAGCCCCACAATCACTGCGGCCACTATTGCTGTTATAACCTTTTTCATTACTCAATCAATATAAGCAAACCGACACCACATTATTCTTAATATCAGCCACACCGCCGCTAATCGCGCGAGTTTCCTTGCCACCGCCGGTTGCCACATAGCTGATTTCGCCTGGCACAAGCGATGAGATTATGGCAGCATGGTTTTCAAGCACCTGAAACAGTCCCTTTGCGCCTGGCAAAGTGACAATATCCACAGAGCCTTCAAACTCTATCTTTTCAGCCGATATAATCTTTAGTGTCATGTTTTTCTACAAATTTTTAATTTTTTAAGCATCAACTGCCTCAAGCATCTTCTTGCCCTTGGCAATTGCCTCATCAATTGTACCCACATTCAAGAATGCCTGCTCCGGATATTCGTCAACCTCGCCGTCAAGAATCATCTTGAAGCCTCTGATTGTTTCATTAAGCGGAACCATCACACCAGGAATGCCGGTGAACTGCTCTGCCACAAAGAATGGCTGCGAGAGGAAGCGCTGTGCGCGACGTGCGCGCGACACCACAAGCTTGTCTTCGTCGCTAAGCTCATCAACACCCAATATGGCGATGATGTCTTGCAACTCCTGATATTTCTGAAGCAGGTGAATCACACGCTGAGCCACCTCGTAGTGCTCCTCGCCCACAATGTGCGGGTCCATGATGCGCGACGTTGAAGCCAGAGGGTCAACGGCCGGATAGATACCCAGCTCGGTAATCTTACGGCTCAACACCGTGGTAGCGTCAAGGAAGTTGAATGTGGTGGCTGGAGCAGGGTCGGTCAAGTCGTCGGCTGGCACATACACTGCCTGCACCGATGTGATAGAACCCTGTTTTGTGGAAGTGATGCGCTCCTGCAGCTTACCCATCTCCGAAGCCAGCGTAGGTTGATAACCCACAGCCGATGGCATACGGCCAAGCAACGCCGACACCTCAGAACCAGCCTGAGTGAAGCGGAATATGTTGTCCATAAACAGCAGAATGTCCTTGCCGCCGCTACCTTGGTCACGGAACTGCTCTGCTACGGTCAGTCCCGACAAGGCCACACGCAAACGCGCACCCGGTGGCTCGTTCATCTGTCCAAACACCAGTGTTGCCTGCGACTTTGCCACTTCGTCCATGTCAACGTCCTCAAGGTTCCACTGGCCTTTTTCCATGCCTTCCTTAAATTTGTCGCCATATTTGATAACGCCGCTGCCAATCATTTCACGCAGCAGGTCGTTACCCTCACGCGTACGCTCACCCACACCTGTAAACACAGAGAATCCGTTGTGTCCGTGAGCAATGTTGTGAATCAACTCCATGATGAGCACTGTCTTACCGACACCAGCTCCACCAAACAAGCCAATCTTACCACCCTTAGAGAAGGGTTCAATGAGGTCAATCACCTTGATTCCTGTGTACAAAATCTCTTGTGTGATTGACAGGTCTGAAAACGACGGTGCCGGCTGATGAATAGCTCTGCGCTCTTCACCGCTGAGTTGCGTCAAGTGGTCAATAGGCTGACCAATCACGTTCAGCAAGCGGCCCTTCACATGGTCGCCAGTTGGAACTGAAATTGGCTTGCCCAAGTTCTTGACTTTCGCACCACGCTGCAATCCGTCAGTGCTGTCCATGGCAACACAACGCACCGTGTCCTCGCCTATGTGCTGTTCCACCTCCAGAATCAGGTCGGTTCCGTCTTGACGATCCACCGAGAGTGAAGTGTAAATTTCCGGAACGCTCTCCTTGCCTCCTTCAAATGTAACATCGACCACAGGTCCGATTACTTGAGTAATTTTTCCAAAACTTTCAGCCATAATAACTAAAATTAATTTGGTCTTTTATTATAAATCAAAATAGCGTGTTTTAACTTTCCTCTCTCTATTTTTTCTTACTAATTAGAAATGCCACTGGAAGCTCACCACCACGGCCATGAGCACAAGGTTAAACAAGCCTATCGGCATCAGGTAACGCCACTCCAGAGCAAGCATTTGGTCGATACGCACGCGTGGGAACGACCAGCGAATCCACATGAATATGAATGTCATGAAGAACGCCTTGCCCAGAAACCAGAAGATTGACGGAATGTAGTCCATCACGGCGTTGAAGCCTTCCCAACCCGGAATGTGAAGTGGCATCCAGCCCCCCAGGAAAAGCAGTGTGGCAATTCCACTCACCACAAACAGGTTAAGGTACTCTGCCAGATAGAAGAAGCCGAAATGAATACCCGAATACTCCGAGTGGTAACCAGCCGTCAGCTCATGCTCTGCCTCTGGCAAGTCAAACGGACCACGGTTGTTCTCGGCGTTGGCAGCCACAATGTAAATCAAGAATGCGATGATTGCCGGAATGTGTCCTTTGAACAAGAACCAACCATCGGCCTGTGCCTCAACGATTCCTGTAACACTCATTGTGCCAGCAAGACACACGATAGTCAATATGGAGATACCAACCGACAGCTCATAGCTAATCATTTGTGCTCCAGAGCGCATTGCACCGATAAGCGTGTATTTGCTGTTACTTGACCAGCCGGCAAGCAATATGCCGAGCACTCCAAGCGACGACACAGCCACTATGAAGAACACGCCCACATTGAAGTCTATGATTTGCAGGCCGTTACCCCAAGGCAAGCAGGCAAACATCACCATAGATGCGATAATCACCAGGAATGGTGCCAAGAAGAACAGGAACTTATCAGTGTGCCACAGCGTGATGATTTCCTTGGTGAGGATTTTAATCACGTCGGCAAACACCTGGATAGTTCCCCACGGTCCCACACGCATGGGGCCAAGGCGGCACTGAATCCAGCCGCACACCTTGCGCTCATAGAAAATGTAGAACATGGCTATCACCGAGTAGGCCAACAGCAATGCCACCATTACAATAACACATTCAATTGAGGTGGCAAGCCAGCCAGGCATCACGCTGCCCAGCAGTTTGTCCAACCAACTTGTGACTATTCCAAAGTCAAACATATCTTTTATTCGTTATATAAAATTTCAAAAACTTGTTATCTGTCAATATCAGGAATCACATAGTCGAGCGATGCAGTGATTGTTATCAAGTCAGCAATCAGATTGTTCTTGCAGACGAGGTCAACCACACCTATCAGATTGAAGCACGGGCTCTGGAAGTGCATTCTATATGGCTTCTGGAATGGCTTGGGGTCGCCGTCGCTCTCCAGATACACGCCAAACGCGCCTCTACTTGCCTCCACTTGCTGATACCAGTGTCCTTGCGGCAGTTTAATCATCTTGGGCACCTTGGCACAGAACTCGCCTTGCACACCCTCTTTCTCAAGCATATCGCAGCATTGCTCCAAAATCTTGATGCTTTCTTCCATTTCCTTCAAGCGGAGCATGTAGCGTGTCCAGCTGTCGCCTTCGTCATACACCACCTCGTCAAACTGCACCTCATTGTAGAGCGAGTATGGGTGTGTTTTGCGCACGTCGCAGGCAAAGCCGCTTGCACGGCCAGTAGGTCCGGTGATGGCGTAGTTTATGGCGTCTTCCTTGCTGAGTTTGCCCACGCCTTTCATACGGCCCAGTGCAATCACGTTGCCAGAGAACAACTTGTGATATTCTGGCAGGTGGTCTTTAATCACCTTTATGGCGTTGCGCACATCAGTCACGAAGTCGGGGTCAACATCGGCCACCACGCCGCCTATGCAGTCATACGACATCGACATTCTGGCGCCGCAAGTCTTGTCGAAAATATCATAGATATATTCACGCTCGCGGAACGGATAGAAGAACGCTGTGGTTGCGCCCTGGTCCATTGTCAAGCAGCCATACGACAGCAAGTGGCTCGACAAGCGCATCAACTCGTCCATCATCATTCTGATGAGTTCGGCACGGTGAGGCACCTCTATGCCCAGAGCTTTCTCTATGCACAAGCAGGCTGCATGGCGGTTCATAAATGCGCCCATGTAGTCCATACGCTCTGTGTAGAGCAATGTCTGCGGATAAGTCAGACTCTCGCACATCTTCTCAATGCCGCGATGTATGTAGCCCGACACCACGTCCACCTTTTTCACCACCTCGCCGTCGAGTGATGTGCGATAGCGCAACACACCGTGGGTTGATGGGTGCTGCGGACCTATGTTGATCACATATTCTTCAGGACCAAACACCTTTTTCTCAACGCGCTTGCGGTTGCCCTGCTCATCTTCCACAATGGAGTGAGAGTCGTCCTCGTTTTGCTCGTCGGTCAGGCGAATTGGGTTTTTATCCTCGCTCATGTCATAGTCCTTGCGCAACGGATAACCCACCCAGTCATTCCTCAAGAAGAAACGGCGCATGTCGGGGTGATTGATAAACTCAATCCCAAAGAAGTCATAAGCCTCGCGTTCTTGGTTTCTTGCCACAGCCCAGATGTCGCACACCGAGTGAATCATCGGATTTTCGCGGTCGGTTGTAGCCACTTTCACATGAATTATTTCAAGCGTCTTGGTGTTTGTGAGGTAATAAAGGCAGCCAAGCGACTCTTTCCAGTCCATGCCTATCAACGACACCAGGTAGTCAAAACCAAGTTGGTCACGCAACGCTTTGGCCAATTCATGCCATTTCTCATCGGGCACAGTCACCAGCAAATATTGACCCTCGGTGTCAAATTGAGCCTCAGGACAAAGTTTGCCGATTTGTTGTTGTGTATCTGACATATCTTATTTTTAATGTATAAGCAAATTCTTTTTATCTTTCTTTAAGTTCTCCTTTTTCTCCGTCAAAAAAGTCAAAATTCCACAACAGGTTCTTTCGACTCTTTGGCCAGTTTGAGCTGCTGCTCACGCATTGCGGCGTCTTTTTCCTCGGCAGCTTTGGCTTCAAAGAACTTCTCGCGTTTCTCCTTGCGGTTGTCACCGCCAAAGAACTTGGTGGCCTTTATCTTGCGCTGGAGCTGCATCAGGCCATAGAACATAGCCTCTGGGCGTGGAGGGCAGCCTGGCATATACACGTCAACCGGCAATATCTGTTCAATGCCCTTCACCACACAATAGCTCTTTCTGAACGGTCCGCCGCTCACGGTGCAAGCGCCGCAGGCTATCACATACTTCGGCTCAGCCATCTGCTCATACAAGCGCAGCAGTGCCGGTGCCATGCGATACGTAATCGTACCCATGCACATTATGTAGTCGGCCTGGCGTGGGGAGTTACGAGCCACCTCGGCACCAAAACGCGCCATGTCGTAGCGCGCGGCACCCAGACACATAAACTCAATGGCGCAGCAACTCGTTCCGAAGCACAATGGCCACAGGGAGTTGGCGTGTCCCCACTGCATAAGCTCATTCAGTTTTCCTACCACAATGTTTGCGCCCGAACCGTTCAACTCGTCAACGAGTTTCTGTATATACTCGTTGTTCTTGAAGTCTTCGGGCTTCATGCTCTTTATCTTTGGCATTTTCATCTCCATCTCAACGCTCCTTTCTTCCATGCATAAGCAAGACCTAAAACCAAAATCACCAAGAATGTGCCAACTGCAAGCAGCGCAGTTGTCCCTATCGACTTGCAGATCACTGCCCACGGAAACAAGAACACAGTCTCAACATCAAACATGAGGAAAAGAATGGCAAACAAATAATAGCCAATGTGAAATTGTGCCATCGACGTGCCGCGCGTCGGGATACCCGACTCGTACGGCTCACCCTTCTTTACTGTGTAGGAACGTGGAGCAACAAGCCATGCAATCACGAGAGCAGCTGCCACAAGCACTATGGCCGTGAGCAATGCCGTGACTGCCAAGGTCGAGCTCTGAATACCGAATAAAGATAAATCCATAAATTTTATTAATATTCCGAAATTAAAAATAAATTACGCATCAAAAAAAAACGATTGAGAACGAGCGGCTTTCAATCCACATGCCCTTTCTCAACCTCTATATATCTGTGCCACACCGGTGCATTGCTGACAAACCTGTAATTCCACTGACAACACATGTGCAATGAAACTTCACAGAAATCCGATTTCTCTTTAAAAAACGACATTACGAAATTGTTCTGTTCTAATATGCAAACAATTAACGGTTAAAGGCAAACTCTTTATGCAAGAGTTATTCTTACAATTCTTTGCAAATATAGTAAACATTTCGCAAAACTCAATTGCAGGCGTCACTTTTATTCTTTAATTTTTAACTACATTTTATCACTTTAAACATTGCGTCACTCTTCCTCACCATGCCGTGCCCACCGCCCTGCAAGCACCGCCGCATTGCACCGGGCAAACCTGCATCACAACATTTAGCGATTGTGGCAAACCTGCATCACAACATTTAGCGATTGGGCATTTCATTTTTTTGCAATAACTTTGCACCATGTTTATCCGAAAGCACATATTGGGTCTCATTGCCTCCATGTCGCCAGTCGCCACTTTTGCCGCTGGCAAAACCGTCGTTACCGACACTTCATCGGTGATGCTCAATGAGATTTCGGTCACAGCCATAAAGCAGACCACCGACCTCCGGTCACTTGCCTCATCGTCAACCACCATGAGCCGTGGGCAGATTGAGCGCAACCGCATCTACACGCCCATCGACGCCAGCGCCCAAGTGCCCAACCTGTTTATGCCCGACTATGGGTCGCGCATGACTTCCACCATCTATGTGCGCGGACTCGGCACACGCATCGACCAGCCCGACATGGGACTTAACATCGACAACATACCAGTAATCTGCAAAGAGAACTACAACTTCGACCTCCCCGACATTTCACGCATAGAGATGTTGCGCGGCCCACAGAGCACCCTTTTCGGACGCAACACCATGGGAGGCGTGATGAATATCTACACGCTGTCGCCGTTCAACTTTCAGGGCATTAGGCTTGTGGCGCAATATTCGTCGCGCAACACAGCCAAGGTGGGCGGTAGCACATATC
>CAKUAR010000027.1 GCA_934636465.1 uncultured Muribaculaceae bacterium | reverse complement strand
GTTGCTCTTACGCTGTTCGTTTTCTTTACCTGTCTTGGAAATTTGACGAGATCCGCTGGTTCTTTACTTTTACCTTGCCTCTCGCTGTCAATTTCTCATTATCGCAAATATTTCAATGATCTCAATTGCCAACGAATTTCTTCTTTATTTGGCTTATCGTTTCCGCCCGTTTGGTTAAGTGGGCGAAAGTGATGCAAAGTTACTACAAAACTTTTAATTACCAAACAAAATTTCAAAAAAAATTGGAACCATCAGAATTTGATTGAGTTCCTTTCTCGTTTGCGTTTGCAAAGGTATGGCAAATTTCGGAACTGGCAAAACTTTTGAACCGATTTTTATGTTATAAAACATATTTTATTTCCTATTTGTCTGATTACCCACATTTTAAAAAATCAAAAAAGTTTGTGCTCAAAACAAGGCAAAACCTGCAACAAGGCTGAAATGCCGCGAAAAGTCACGCGCCAACATCTTCGAACAACTGAACAAACACCATCTCCACTGGCAACGACAACACTGCCAAGCATAGGCAAAAACTTCATTTCGTCACGTTATATCACCCCAGTGCCACTCTCGACGCTCCTGCAAAACAAGCGCGACCAGCCCCGCAAGCCACGCCCATCAGCACAACCGACACATTATTATAAATAAAACAGCTTTGCAACGCAACCCGAAAGCTGCATTTACGCACAGCGCTGCCAAAAACAACAGCCTCCAGCAGCAACTTCTCACAATTTTTTGCGATATGCGCCACGCCAAAGCAGAATATTCGGCCAAACTTAACATTCTGCGCCCGATTTGCATTATCTTTAGATAAGATAAGCTGCATCTCGGCATAATATTCAAGTGAAACTTGATATTCTGCGCCCGATTTGCATTATCTTTGCATAATATTTCGCACATACGCATTAAAAGTTTAGCACTCAAATTATAATGGGCAACAGCAGCGTCAACGATGAAAGCGCAATGAACAAACTCGTTCACGACCTGACATGCAGTGATAACTCACTGCAGATGTGGCACATTAAGTTTGGCGAAGAGCCTTTTCCCGACAACAATCGCATAAAGCAAGCCATAAAGTTGTGCAGAGCCATACTGTTTCCGGGCTTCTTCGGGAGCTGCGACATAGGCGGCCACAACCTTGAGAACATGCTTTATCTGGAATGTTACCAGCTGAAATCAATACTCGATGACCAAATCACTGCCGGACTTGTAATGGGCTGCAAATGCCAAGAAAAGGCCAACCTGCCGTCGCTGCGCCGAAAGGCTGCCAGCATAACATCGCATTTCCTGGCAAAATTGCCGCAGCTGCGCGCCACGCTCTACACCGACGTGGAGGCAATATTCGACGGTGACCCTGCCGCCATCAGCCATGAGGAGGTAATTTATTGCTATCCTTCCATAAAGGCAATCGTCAACTATCGCATTGCTCACGAGCTGCTGCTTGAGGGTGTGCCCATATTGCCGCGCATGATAACCGAGTTTGCCCACAGCGAAACCGGCATCGACATTCACCCCGGAGCGTCAATCGGACACCACTTCTCCATTGACCACGGCACCGGTGTGGTGATAGGCGCGACTGCCATCATCGGCAACAACGTGAAGCTCTATCAGGGCGTGACCCTCGGAGCCAAGAGTTTCGACACCGACGAAAACGGCAACCCCATAAAAGGCGTGCCGCGCCACCCCATCATAGGCAACAACGTGATAATCTACAGCAACGCGTCGGTTCTGGGCCGGATAACCATTGGCGACAACGCCATAGTGGGCGGCAACTTGTGGGTGACATCGGACGTGGCGCCAGGCGAAAGATTAATACAAGCAAAAGCTAACAACGTAGTCAGATTAAAGAATAACAATGAGTGAACAATTCGAAATGGTAGCCAAGACCTTCCAGGGTCTTGAAGGCGTGTTGAGTGACGAGCTGAAGGCTCTCGGAGCCACTGATGTGCTCCAAGGCAACCGCATGGTGTCGTTCAAAGGCGACAACGAAACACTGTATAAGGCCAACTTCTGCTGCCGCACGGCACTGAGAATACTGAAGCCTTTCTACAAATTCCGTTCAAGCGACGCCGACGACCTCTACGAGCAAATCAAGAGTTATGACTGGGATCAGCTCATGACACCCGACAAAACATTTCAAATCGACTCCACTGTGTATAGCGACAACTTCCGCCACTCACGCTTCGTGACCTACCGCGTGAAAGACGCTATTGCCGACTATTTCATGGAGAAATACCAGAAGCGTCCGTCAATACGCCTCACCGCGCCCGACCTGAAGTTTGACGTACACATATCCAACGACGAGGTGACCATTTCGCTCGACTCTTCGGGCGACCCGCTGTATAAACGCGGCTGGCGTGTGGCACAAACCGATGCGCCAATCAACGAGGTTCTGGCCGCCGGCATCATAAAGCTCAGCGGCTGGGACGGCAACAGCAACTTTGTTGACCCCATGTGCGGCTCTGGCACATTCCTCATTGAGGCTGCTCTCATAGCCGCCAACATCAACCCCGGCGTGTATCGCAAAGACTACGCATTTCAGCGTTGGGCCGACTACGATAGCGAGCTGTTTGAGTCGATATACAACGACGACAGCCAAGAGCGCGAATTCAAATTCAAGATATATGGTGCCGACATAGCTCCAAAAGCCGTGGCCATAGCAAAAGCCAACGTGAAATCGGCCGGCATGGGCAAGCTGATTGAAGTGGAAAACAAAGCCATTCAAGACTGGGACACAGCTCCAGAGAAAGGCGTACTCATCACCAACCCGCCATACGGCGAACGCATATCGGTGGAGGACATGGAGGGGCTTTACTCCACAATAGGCGACAAGCTCAAGAATGTGTTCCGCGGCTACGACGCCTGGATTATAGGCTATGACAAAGAGCTTTTCGGCAAAATCGGCCTCAAGGCATCACTCCACTACCCTCTTCTCAACGGCGAGCTTGAGTGCCAACTGCGCGAATATGTGATATTCGACGGCAGCTACGACGATTTGCGCCGCAACGGCGGCTCAATCAAAAACGAGGATTTCCGCGCAAGCGACGAAAACCGCAAGTCGGTGCGCCGCGAATTTGTGGAAACATTCGGCAAGTTGAAACGCGACGACAAACCCAAGCGCCGCTTCGACCATGCTCCACGTCGCCACGACGACGACCGACGTCTTGCAGCACACCGCTTCGGCAGACGGGACAACGAGGCTGACGGCGAGCGCAAGCCACGCCGTTTCGACCGCGGCGAGCACCGCTCTTTCGGCGACGACAAGAAGCCACGCTTCGAACGCGACGAGCGTCCGAGCCGCCGTGGCAGCAAAAACGACTATGAGCGCCGTCACCGCACACCACGCCTGGGCAAAGAGGCAGAGCGCCCCATAGTGACAGGCGGACGCCGCAACGGTTGGAAGCGCAACTCCATAGACGACATTAATAACCAAACCAACAATAACAGCAATGAGCAATAACGACAACAAACTTAATATTCTGCTGCTTGGCTCAGGCGGACGCGAGTGCGCCATAGCCTGGAAGCTCAACCAAAGCAAGCACATAGGCAAGCTCCTCATAGCTCCTGGCAATGCCGGCACAGCAGCCTATGGCGAGAACCTCAACATATCTCCGCTCGACTTCGACGCAGTGGCAAAAGCCGCACTCGACAATCACATCGACATGCTTGTGGTGGGCAACGAAGACCCTCTTGTCAACGGAATTGCCGACTACTTCAAGTCGTCGGAGCAACTGGCTAAAATCAAGGTGATAGGCCCAGAAAAGCAAGGCGCAATGCTCGAAGGCAGCAAGGAATTTGCAAAAGAGTTCATGCTGCGCCACGACATACCCACAGCCAAACACTTCAAGGTGACAAAAGCCAACCTTGCCGAGGGATTCAAATTTCTCGAGCAGCAAAAAGCCCCTTATGTGCTCAAAGCCGACGGTCTTGCAGCAGGTAAGGGCGTGCTGATTCTCAACTCGCTCGACGAAGCCAAAAATGAGCTGATCCAAATGCTCGACGGCATGTTTGGCTCGGCTTCAGACACTGTGCTGATTGAGCAATTTCTTTCGGGCATAGAGTGCTCCGTGTTTGTGCTCACCGACGGCAAGAGCTACAAGGTGCTGCCAGTGGCCAAGGACTACAAGCGTGTGGGCGAGAACGAGCAAGGACTCAACACCGGCGGAATGGGCTCGGTGTCGCCAGTGAGCTTTGCCGACGACACATTCATGCAAAAAGTGCGTGAGCGCATCATAGAGCCCACCATAAGCGGCTTGCAGAAAGAGAACATACCTTATTGCGGCTTCATATTCCTCGGCCTCATCAACGTTGATGGCGAGCCATACGTGATTGAGTATAACTGCCGCATGGGCGACCCGGAAACCGAGGTGGTGATGCCACGCCTGCAAAACGACCTCGTGGAACTCTTTGTGGCCACAGCCGAAGGCCGTCTTGACGCAGAAACAATCAAAATCGACCCACGCTATGCAGTGACGGTGATGCTGGTTTCGGGCGGCTATCCCGAAAAATATGAGAAAGGCAAGGTAATAACCGGACTCAACGATGTGACCGACAGCGTGGTGTTTCATGCCGGCACCAAGTTTGGCGCCAATGGTGAGGTGCTGACCAACGGCGGACGTGTGCTTGCAGTGACAAGCTACGGCAACACCAAGCAAGAAGCTCTGAACACCTCATTCAAAAACATAGAAAAAATAAACTTCGACAAGAAATATTTCCGTCGCGACATAGGCTTTGACCTTAAATAAGCCCATAAGCGACAAATCTCACACCACAGCAGCGCATTGCCCCCACAGCAGCGGAGCAGTGCGCTGCCGCTTTTTATGCCCTGCGAAATGGAAAAATATTTGTACTTTTGCACATCACAAAAACCGCTATGGTAAGAGAGGACAGAATAAACGATTTTCTTAACGGCAGATTGTTTCTGCTGCTTGTCAGTGTTGCCTACATAATAGCATCGCTGACCGAGGCTGCGAGCGGACGGCTTCCGGCTCCACGCGTGGGCAACGGCATGTTTTTCACCATGACCGGCACGCTAATCGAGAACCGCCTAAGCTCGGCAATAGTCAACATTTTGTGCACCCTGGGCACTGCCGCCCTGCTGCTGGTGTTCAACCACCTCTACAATTTCGTGCGGTCGTTCACCTTTGTGTTTGCCTCTATGTTTGTGTTCATGCAAATGGTCAATCCGTTTATTGGCGTGCAGTTTAATGCCGGCAGCGCCCTGTGCCTGGTGCTTATGGGGTGCGTGTTTGTGCTGTTTGGCAGCTATCAGCAGAAAGCCACATCGCAGCGCAACATATTTCTGGTGTTTTCGGTGTTGTCGTTCTGCTGCTCGCTGCAATATGTGTTTCTGTTCTTGATACCAGTTTTCTTCATAGGATTCATACAAATGCGAAGCATGAATTTCCGTGGCTTCTTAGCGTTTCTGATAGGACTTGTAACCCCCTACTGGATTATGATAGGGCTGGGAATTGTGGATTTCAACAACTTCAAGCTGCCGCAAATGTCAAATATCAGCGACATTCTCGAAAGCCAGCAAACGTGGCTCTTGGTGGGCACAACAGCCTTCACCGCGGTTTTGGGCATAGTGCTGTTTATAATCAACATGTTCACCATCTTCAACTATCGCCTGCAAATCAGAGTTTATAACGGGTTTTTCATTCTGCTCACAGCAATGACCATACTCATAATGGTCGCCGACTACAAGAACTTTCCCATTTATCTCCCGATTCTAAACCTGTGTGTTGCCATTCAAATAGCCCACACGTTCACCATAAGCAACCACCTGCACCGCTACCTGTTTGTGGTAGTCCTGCTCGTGGCTGGAATTGCGTCGTTTGTAGCACAAAGTTTTGCCCTATGAAAAAAATAGTTGTCGAAAGCCACATACCATTCATCAAAGGCTTGATTGAGCCGTTTGCCCAAGTAACCTACCTTGAGCCGCAAGAATTCACACCACAAGCCGTGGCCGATGCCGATGCCCTCGTCACGCGCACACGCACCCGGTGCGATTCCACGCTGCTAAGCGGCAGCAAGGTGCAATTCATAGGCACTGCCACCATAGGCACTGACCACATCGACCTCGACTATTGCTCGACTCACGGCATAACCGTGTGCAACGCACCCGGGTGCAATGCTCCTGCCGTGGCGCAATATGTGCTCTCCACCATAGGCAACTGGCTTAAATCACATGGATTTGAGTCGGCAGAGGGTTTGACGCTGGGCATTGTGGGCGTGGGCCATGTGGGGTCTATCGTGGCTCGCTGGGCTGCCAAGCTCGGCTTCAAGGTGCTGCTCAACGACCCGCCACGACAACAGGCAGAGCAAACAGTAAACTTTGTGGATTTAAAGACGGTGGTCGAGCGTAGCGACTTCATCACCCTGCACACGCCGCTATGCCGCGAGGGCAAATTTGCGACCTACCACCTCATCGACGGCGATTTCCTCGACAACGCCAAGCGGTGCCGCTTGCTAATCAATGCTGCACGCGGCCCCATAGCCGACAACTTGACTCTGCGTGAGTTCGACGGCGACGTGGCGATAGACTGCTGGGAAAATGAGCCGGAAATAGACCGCTTGCTGCTTGCCAAGGCTTTTGTTGCCACACCACACATAGCAGGCTACTCACAAGAGGGCAAAATGCGTGGCACAGCCATGGTAGTTGAAGCTCTCAACAAACACTTCGGGTGGTGCATACCCCCCACTCTGCCCACCACACCGGCCAAAGGGTGTGACGATGTGGATTTCATGAAAATTCTGGAAAGTTACGACCCTCTTGCCGACACAAGGCTATTGAAAGCCAATGCACAAAACTTCGAAAGCCTGCGCAATCATTATGCATTGCGGCACGAAGTGGGTTTCGTTGACGACTTCTCCGACTTGAGCAAATAAGGTTTTAGCCTATAAAAACAAAATTTCTCCAAGTCACCAGCAAATTAGGCATATCAAGGCTACAACTATGTTTAGGTTCCCGAAAAACAACAAGTTGCCAACAGCATGAAAAAATCAGAATTAAATAAGATAATGAATATGCTTATTCTTCCCGATAAGTTTGAGAAAAAAGGAAGACTGGCATATTACACATTGGCTCACACAACAAAAGCGATAGTGCTGGTTGGATTTTATTTGGACAACACAATTGACCCTAATTCATTTTTCGTCAACTATTTTGCGCAATGTCTTTACGTTCCATTCTGCACATATAACTTTAGCTTAGGAGGACGAGTGGGTTCTTATTGGAATATCGACAACACACCAGAGCTTCAAAACAAATTGAACGAATTTAAGGAGTTCAACAAGCTAAACACATTTGATGACTTTCTGCCTATGCTAAGAAATCACCCATATTATGGCGCAAAAGCAGGACGCGATATGTATTTTGCCTTAACCTACTACATATTAGGCAAATATATAAAATCGTCATCTTTCTTAGATAAAATAATATCATTGAAAAAGAAAGATAATCATATCCTTTTTTCTCAAGAAATTGATAATGCCCAACTCATAAAAGATTGTATTGAAAACGGCTATTACGATAAAGGCATTGGTCAAATATTACAATGGCAAAAGCAAACGATTAAAGCGATTGGACTAACTATAAAATGACAGTTTAATGGTTTTCACCAGGCAAGAGTAAGCGAAGAAGATTGTTCCGACACACGCAACTCCGCTTCAGCGCCCTCCACCAATGGCACATTGCGCCCGTCATGGCCAACAGGAAAGCCAAATGCCACAGGATAAGAAAAATCTGCGACCATATCCCTAATCATGTCGTGCATGGCACTGCCTTGAGCTGACTCACGATAGCGAGAAAAACGACCTACCACCAATCCCGACAATTTTGACAAAACACCAGTCAAGAGCAGATGACACATCATGCGTTCCACCCTAAACACCTCATCGCCAACATCTTCAATAAAAAGTATCGTCCCTGGGTGCAGCATGTCGAAATCAGTGCCAACAAGCGACTCTATAACCGCCAGATTACCACCCACGAGCCTGCCCTTTGACCAGCCGTTGCGATTATGCGTGTGGTTTGGCACTTCATAATGCAGTGTGCGGCACGCTCCGCCAAGCACTTGCATTATGGTTTGACTAATGGCGTTGCCGGCAATGCCGTGCTTAGCCAAATGCCGCGCCATGGGCGCATGCAAGCTCATGACTCCTGCCGCGAGCATGGCTGCGTGCAGAGCCGTGATGTCGCTGTAGCCCACAGTCCATTTGGGGTGTTTGGCAATGAAATCAATGTCGAGCGAGGCAAGCAGCGGCACTGCGCCAAAACCGCCCCTTGAGCACCACAAAGCTTTCACGCTTGAGTCTTCCAGCGCCTCGCGCAAATCGGCAAGACGCTGCCCCGCAGTGCCGCTGAACGTTATCACGCCCTCGGTGTGACTGCCCAGGCAAAACCGCCCCAACTTCACGACATAGCCCTCACTGGCCAGTGCCGACGATGCCCTTTCCACGATTTCAGGCGACACACTCCCTGCCGGCGACACCACTGCCACCGCATCGCCAGGCAAGAGCCGCGGAGGAACTACCAAATCACGCATTAACCTGCACTTTGATGCCTGCGGCCTCAATTTTTGCGCCAATGCGCTCAAGTTCCTCTTTCGGAACTTTCTGCAAATTCTCTTCAGGGGTTTTGCGGTCGATGCTATACACCATCACTTCACGCGGATTTATCTTCAAATAAGCCGCTATCAGCGCATCAACCTCTTGGTCGGTGGTGTTGTCTATGTGCTTGGAGTTGTGCTCACCGCGCAAAAACATGGTTTGCACTATGCACTGACCCGAATATTTCGACAGATTGTCAATCACAGCCTCCGGTATGACCTGCGCCGACACAGGCTGATTGATGAGCCGCATAGTGCCAGGTATGGCAGAATCAAGTTTCAAAATGTTGTTGTCAACGCCTTTCAACGCTTCCTCCACATCGGAGCGGTCGGCCATGGTGGAGTTGCTTAGCACACTCACCTTGGCAAATGGGAAATAGCGGTCGCGAAGCAACTTCACATCGTGCACAATCTCCTTGAAGTGCGGGTGCAGCGTGGGCTCTCCGTTGCCCGAAAATGTGATTACGTCGAGCGTCTCGCCAGCCTCTTTCATCTGCGCGAGCTTGTTTTTGAGTTGACGCTTCACCGTGTCGCGCGAAGGCACGCCGTCGCGGCCTGGGCCTTGCGCGTTATATCCAGCTTCACAATATACGCAGTCAAACGAGCATATCTTGCCGTCGTTTGGCATAAGGTTCACTCCAAGCGACACCCCAAGGCGCCGGCTGTGTATAGGACCAAAAATCGTGCTATGAAACAATACCGTCTGCATGTATCTATACTTTTTTGCTATATCAAAAAAATCAAATTATCACTCCGCAAGCAAATTGTCAAACAGCGTGACATATTTGTCTGCAATTATGCTTGAATCAAAATTTTCTGCCACATAGGCATGAAGCTCTCCGCGCTCAATGTGGCACTTTGCGGCCCACTCCAAGCCTTTCGCAAGCTCGCCCGGCTCCACACTGCTTGCCACATAGCCGTTTTTCAGATGCTCCACTATGTCCACCTGTCCGCCATCGCCAGTGGTGACTGGCACACAACCGCTCGCCATGCCCTCAACAAGCGTGTAGCCAAACGACTCGTGCAGCGACGTAGATAGCACAATGTCGGCCTGACGATACACGTTGTTCACCTCATAGCTGTCAACAAAGCCCAGATAGGTGAACGGCAAGGCTATCTCATCGAGCAGCGACTCGTCTTTTATGCCGCCATAGAGCAAGAAATGCAGTTTTGACGCAATTGCCGGCTTGTTGTCGGCTATGTAACGCGTCATTGCTATGAAATGGTCAAAGCCCTTAACAGGGTCGTCGAGCCGTGCCGCCCCCATAGCCACCACCGTTTTGTCGGCAGGTATGTCAAGTTCTTCATCGCGATAGCGGTCGAAGCCATAGTCGTCGGTAGGGAATGGATTGGCTATCACCTGCACGTTGCTGCCAGCCATAAGTGAGCTGTGGCGGCAGCAGTCGGCAAGCCAATTACTCACAGCCACAAAACTTATGGGCACATTGGCATATAGCTCTTTCTTGCGCTTTTGTGTGCGTGTTGACAGGTCGTTGCCCTTTGTGCCAAGCAGCGGGCAAGCCTTGCAAGTATGCTCATATTTGCGGCAGTCGTAGGCATGGTGGCACACGCCAGTGCAGTTCCACATGTCGTGCATGGTCCACACGATGTGCTTGCCCATGTCGGCGAGGTCCCACACGGTGTTGAGCGACAGCGTGCCCTGGTTAATCCAGTTGAGAACCACAATGTCGGTTTCTGTCACCCAGGGGTGCTTGCACAAATCGTAGCCGCGAGTGGCGGTGTCAATCTTAAACAGCGTGTCGCGGTTGAAACCGTTGTGCAGATATATGCCAAGCCTTTCGGCAAGGAAATTCCACTTGTTCTTCAATTCATTGCCCATAGCCTGGGCATAGGGGTCGATGTCGCGGCGGTCAATTACAAGCATGCGCGCATCTACGCCTTGCCTGCGCAAGGCTCGCATAAGCCGGTGCGACGCTATTGCCGCCCCTCCGAGCATATCGCTGCGGTTGACTATCAAGACTCTCATAAGCTCTATCTGGTTAGGGGAAAATGTGAACGTGGCGGTGGTTTAGCCAAACTTTATGTTCAACTCGTCAAGCAAGTCAAGTGCCTCGCCGCTTGTGAGCGTGCGCTTCTCCTTGAGCCGCGCGGCAAACTGGCGAATAGGCTCGGCCAACGCCGAATTTGAGAAAATGCGCATCAAGTAGGAATAGGACTTGTCGAACACCTGCTCCACCTCGTCGCGCTCAAGCTGGCAAGTTTCCTTGCCCTCTTCACACAGCACGTCGAGCAGCGCCTTGCGTGTCTTGGCATCAAGCACGCCGTGGTCAAGCAGCATTTTGCGACACAGCACATTTGATATGACCAGTCCCATTGATATTTGATAGTGAGAATAAAGGCATTGCCAAGAGTCTTTGGCCGACAAGCGCGGATTGCCCCTGAAATAGAAATCGGGGGTGAAACTTATGCAGCTGCTGTCGCTATCGCCGTCAATCGAAATTCCGGTAAAGAGGTCGTTGGCGTCAAAAACCGACAAGCCCAGCACCATACCGGTCACTCCATAGCATTTATCTTCTTCACTTCGGTATTTCATTGCTCAAATTAAAATTTTTCATTACACTCTTTTTTGCCCACACAGTCACTGCTGCTCATTTGCGCCCGAAGTCGGCTGGAATTTCACCCCACTTCTCGGTTTGCCACTTGATTATGGAGTTGCTCCATGTGTGGGTCTGCACCCATGTCTCGGCGCGCTTCACTATGGCAAGCAAGTTGGCATTGGCTGGCGTGGGAGCCACCTTTGTGCGGCACATGCGGTCGCGCACCCATGCCTGGGCTGTGCGGCTGTCGCTATATATGGCCGTGTTGCTGCCAGTTTTGGCAAACATGGCCAAAGCGTGCACTATGGCAAGAAACTCGCCGATGTTGTTGGTTCCGTCGCTAAACGGGCCTTGATGAAAAATCTCCTTGCCCGAAAATATGTCAACGCCCCTATACTCCATGATGCCGGGATTGCCGCTGCACGCCGCATCAACGGCAATGCTGCCGGGAATTATCTCCGGAATTGCCGCATAGTTGACCGTGACAGACGGCCCTTTGGCTATCGCTTTCAGCAAACCGAAGTCGGGCTTGCCACGATAGGCCATGATGGCTTCTTCACGCGAATGATATGACTTGTAGATGGCACCGGGAAAATTCTTGACGCGAGCCTCACACTCGGCCCACGACTCGCAGATGCCCGGCTCCGTGCCTACCCACACCACATACCATTTGTTTCTGTTTGCCATAAGTGTTGCAGTGATTTGTTGTTTCAACAAAGTTACGATTTTTTTACTACTTTTGTGACATCAACACTGAAAATCAAACGATGAGACCTGTTTTTCTAATTGGCTACATGGGCTGCGGAAAATCCACGCTTGGCAAAGCCCTTGCCTCATGGCTCGGAATTCAATTTCTCGACCTCGACGACTACATAGAGGAGAAATATGAAACCACAATCAATGAGATTTTTGCTAAAGCTGGAGCGCGTAAGTTCCGCGAAATTGAGCAGCAAGCCTTACGCGAGGTGGCTGCCACAAGCAATGCCGTGATTGCGTGCGGAGGTGGCACACCATGCTTTGATGGCAACATGCAGCTCATGAACGATTCCGGGCTCACCATTTGGCTAACCACCACGCCACAGCGCATCACATCGCGCCTGTGTCTGCCAGAGCAGAAAGCCAAGCGCCCACTAATCAAAGACAAGCCAGACGCTGAAATACTCGACACGGTGACTCGTGGACTTGAAGAGCGCAAGCCATTCTACTCCAAGGCCATGCTGCGATTCGACTCCACGCGCCTTGAGAGTGTGGAGGAGATAAACGAAACAGCCCGGCAATTAGCCGAGCTGCTCAAAAATTCTTCTATTTAGCCTTATCGGGAGTGTTTCACAGCCAACCAGCCTGCTTGTACCACTCCACGGCCTTGTGAATGCCGTTTTCGAGGTCGAACCGCGGCTCAAAGCCAAAGTCGGCCTTGGCCTCAGATGTGTCACACAGCCAGTTGCGCTGCTTCAAAATCTTGAATTTGTCGGCATTGAGCGTCACTGTATTTAGTGTCAACTTGCTATACATGGAGCCTATGCGGCACACGAGCCACAGCAGCCAGATTGGACACACTATGGGCACCACAAACTTCTTGCCCAACTCTCTCGCCACAATCTTGCGAAATTGCTTCTGCGTATAGCTTCCGTCACCGCTCATGATATACACTTTGTGCGGCTGCGCTTTCTCAAGTGCGTCCATTACGCCGCGCGCCAAGTCCTCCACATACAGGAATGTGAGCATTTGTTTTTTGAACCCCACACTGAAGTCAAATCCTTTGCTTATCGACTTTATCATCAAGTAATAATCGCGCTCGTGAGGGCCATAAACCCCTGTGCAGCGGAAAATCACCGAGGGAAAGTCGGGGCGCATCTGCAAATAGGTCTCCGCCTGGAGCTTTGACATGCCATAGCGTGTGTTTGGGTGCGGCGCGTCGGTGGCGCGGAAAGGGGTGTAATGCTTCTCGTCGCCCATACCCATCACGCTCAAGCTGCTCATCAGCAAAAAGCGTTCCGGCACTGCACCTATCTCGGTGAGGGCGTCAACCAAGGCACGCAAATATCCATAGTTCACGTTGCGAAACGTCTGATAATTGGCAGCCTTTGTAGCGCCAAGGTTATGCACCACATAGTGCCATGCGCCGTTTTCGGCAACAGCCTGCCGCAACTGCGCCTCAAGCTTGTCGGAGTCGGAAAAATCAAGTTCTATGAAGTGTATGCGTTCGTCGGTCAGAAACTCCCTGCTCGTGGTGGAGCGCACGGCAGCCCATGTCTCGAAACCACGTTTCAGTGCTTCTGCCACCAAATATCCGCCTATGAAGCCGCCAGCTCCAGTTATCAATATCTTTTTGCTCATAGCTGCAACAAGTTTTTCACTTTTTCAATTATCATTTGCGGCTCAATGCCTGTCATGCAGCGATAGTCGGCGTAGCGGCAGGGTTTTTGACCAAACACCGAGCACGGACGGCAATCGAGGTCGGTGCGCTGCACCACATTGTCGAGGTTTTGTTTCCACCCCATGAAGCCGCAATATGGGTGTGTTGCACCCCACACCGACACCACCGGCAGCCCCACAAGTGAAGCCAAGTGCATGTTAGCCGAGTCCATTGACACCATGACGTCGCACTCGCTCATAAACGCCAGCTCTTGACTGAAATCGTGCTTTATGTCGGCCACCGAGAACACGTTGTGCTGGTGTCTGCCCACTATGCCGCGCAACAAGGCAGCCTCACGCTTGCCACCGCCAAACAAAAACACTGCCACCCCGGGCATCTCCACAAGAGCCTCAACCACCAGCTCCATCATGTCGAGCGGATAGTTCTTGCCCTGGTGTTGCGAAAACGGAGCCACAGCCACCCAGCGTTGCCCTTCGGCCTTGACGAAAGGAAACAACCGTTTTGCAGAAGCCGGCTTGTGGGCAAACACCGACGTGAACGCCTCATCGCACTTCAGCCCCAAGGTGGCAAACACACTGGCATAGCGCACTGCCGTGGGAGTTAGCTGACGCTTTATCTTTCCGCTCACAAGTGCTTTTTTCTCGCTGCGTCCTTTGTCAATCACCGCTGTCGGCACTCCATGCAACCGCATGTAGGCGCATATTACCCATGTGCGCATCACGTTGTGCAGGTCGGCATAGGCGTCAATGCCATAGCGGCTGTGAAGCTGCGAAGCCAGGCGCCACAGTCCTGCCACACCCTTGTAGTCGTTCAAGTCAACCCCCTCCACCTCAAGATTAGCTGGCGCATTGACGAAAATCGACACAAAAGCACTGCGTGTCACAAACACAAAGCGTGTGTCGGGCTGAAGCCTACACACGTCATATAACACCGGCACGGCTATGGCCACGTCGCCAAGAGCCGAAAACCGGGTAACAAGCACACTGCTGAAGTGCCCGTTATTTTTTGCCATAAAACACAGGGTTGGTTGACGGGTCGTTATACATCTTCATCTGGCGATACACCTTCATGTATTTGCGCCCGGCAGCTATGTCGTCGAGAAGTTGCTCTATGGAGAGCGACAGGTCTTTGCGCTGCTCAAGCAGCACATCGAGCTTGGCCTTGCAGGTGGCCACATGCTGCGGAGTGGCGTCGGTGCGCTCCACCTGCTCCCGCATGTGATATATCTTGAGAGCGAGTATCGACAGGCGGTCTATTGCCCAAGCCGGGCTCTCGGTGTTGATTTTAGCGTCGGGCAGCGGCTTGACGTCGGCATATTTAGTTCTGAAATAACTATCAATTTTCTCAACAAGGTCGGTGCGGTCTTGGTTCGACTTGTCGATGCGGCGTTTCAGGGCAAGAGCCTCCACCGGGTCTATTTCCGGGTCGCGTATCAAGTCCTCCAGATGCCACTGCACCGTGTCAATCCAGTTTTTAACAAACAGGTCGTGCTCTATGGTGCCGTCGGCATAGGGGTTGTGCGTAGTGGCATCAACATCGTCGGTCACATGATAGAGAGCTATCGCCTCGTCAAAAATTTTGTTACAGTTATCTACGAAACTCATGAGTATCACAAATTTATTTTTCTGTCGGCAAAGTTAGCACAAAATTTCCGAAGAACACCTTATGTTGCCGCCCATAAGCCATGCGCCGCCACGATTTTTGACGCATTATGAAAGATTTGATTAATTTTGCAGCATTGTAAAAAGACATAAGTTGCACACAATGACTGTGACACAGACAAACTATAAGCGGATTATCGTCAAAATAGGCAGCAACGTGCTGACCCGCCCCGACGGCACACTCAACATAACGCGCATGTCGGGCTTAGTGAACCAAGTGACCGAACTTCACAACCGTGGGCTGGAAGTGGTGATGGTGTCGTCGGGCGCAATGGCTGCCGGACGCGGCCTCATGCACGACAACATCAAGGGCAACCTCGACCCCGTGTCGGCGCGCCAGCTCTACTCGTCGGTGGGTCAAGCCAAACTCATCAACCGCTATTTCGACTTTTTTTGTGACCACGGCATAACGTGCGGCCAAATTCTGACCACCAAGGAGAGCCTTGCCACCAGAGACCACTACCTCAACCAGAAGCACTGCATGGAGGTAATGCTTGACCATGGCGTAATTCCCATAATCAATGAAAACGACACCATATCGGTCACGGAGCTTATGTTTACCGACAACGACGAGCTGTCGGGGCTGCTTGCATCGATGATGGGAGCGCAGGCACTCGTGATTTTGAGCAACATCGACGGCGTGTATGACGGCGACCCATCTGCCCCCGACACACAGGTAATACGCGACATCGACAGTACTGCGCACCTCGACGACAGCAGCATAATTCAAGACAGCAAATCATCGTTTGGCCGCGGCGGCATGCGCACCAAGTTTCGCATCGCGCTCAAGGTGGCAGGCGAGGGAATTGACGTGATAATTGCCAACGGCAAGCGCGACAACATACTCACCGACATCATTGCACAACAGCGCACAGTGCCCTACACAGTGTTTCACCGCTCAAGCAAACCCACATCAACCGTCAAAAAGTGGATTGCCCACAGCGAAGGCTTCGCCAAAGGAACCATACACGTCAACCAAGGGGCTTTTGAGGCACTAACGTCGGCCAAGGCCACAAGCCTGCTGCCTGTGGGAATAGACAGCGTGACAGGCACATTTGAGCCTAACGACATAGTGGGCATAGCCGCCCCCGACGGCACAACGTTTGCCTACGGACGCACCGCCTACAGCAGCACCAAAGTGGCAACATCTGCAGGCCACCGTGGCGGCCGTCCTGTGGTGCATTACGACTACATGTGGGTGGAGCGCAACCAACAGCCACACCATGATTAACACTCTTTAACAAGCACCGCGTGCAGTCTTTTTGCTTCTGGCAATATCATAAGCATAATACACCCCATTATGCCGATATGGATATTGAAAGATTGCTGAAACGAGTAAAGACTGGTGACTCTGGTGCTTTGCGCACGCTTTATGACACATACACACCTCTGATGAGGGAAATATGCGCCACCATCACCAAAGCCGACGCCGCCACCATCGACGACCTTGTTCAAGAATCTTTTATCCTTGCCTACTATTCTTTTGACCAGCTTCGAGAAGCCTCGAAATTCAAAAGCTGGATAACTGCCATAACCCGAAACGTGGCGCTAAAGCATGTGGAGCGTGACTCCAAGATGAAATTTGTTTCGTTTTCCGCCGTTAACGCCGATGTCACAGCCACCAATGTCCCCACAGCCGACTCTGTGCTGAGCGAAAAAGAGATACAGGAGCTAATCAACAAGTTGCCTGCCGGATATGGCAAAGTGTTGCGCATGACCCTTGATGGTTTTTCACACAAGGAGATTGCCGACGAGCTTGGCATAGAGCCGCACAGCTCATCGTCGCAGCTAGCAAGAGCCAAAGCCATATTGCGCCATGCCATCAACAAGCGCACAATCACCATTATTGCCCTTGCCATTATGAGCCTGCCGCTCATCAAGCATTTCTTTTTGCGCGAAGAACAGAAGCCCATGGCGATTGCCAGCGGCAACAAAAGCAAACCCGAACCACAAAATGCCAGCGGCAACACGCAGCAAAGCTCCAACACCGATGTCAGCGCGCCAGCCACGCGCACTTATGCCAAGGCAGCCTCAACGCCTACTGGGCTTGCGTCAATCAAGCCCGACACCACCACCCTGCTCTACGGCGACACAACCTCCTTACGCAAGCCGAGCAAATCCACGCCCGAAAATGCACTTGCCGCAACCGAGAAGCATGACAGCACCGCAAATCAGCGCACCGACGCCCCAGTACAAAACATAGCCATCACTGAAACCGGCACGAATGTAGCAGAGGAAAGCACCAGCAGCAGCAAGCACAAATGGCAACTACTTGCCGCAGGCTCATTAGGTCCAGCTTTGGCACAAAATGTGTATGCGCTGATTTCTAACAGCATCGACAGCGGAACCACTGACCCTGACGGTTCCATCACAGGACCAACAAATTTTGGAACGTGGGACGAACTTCGCGACTACCTCATTTCAAACAAACATGCCAACACCCCTGCCGACACACTTGCACTGATTGACATAGCCGCAAACAACCGCGGCAGCAAAATCGTGGAGCATGAGCACCACGACAAGCCTATCACGATTGCCCTGTCTGCAACAAAAACGCTTGGCAAACGCTGGAGCATGGCAACAGGTTTGCAATACTCGCTGCTGAAGTCAACATTCACTTTGGGCGAAGGCAATTATTACATCAAGAAATATCAAAAAGCCCACTATTTGGGCATTCCACTGCAAGTGTCATACAAATGGCTCAACCTCAAAAAGTGGGAAGCATATTCTTCGGCAGGCCTCACACTAAACGTTCCTCTCCATGGCAAAACGCAAGAGCGTTATGTGACAGGCGCGTCAGTGCCATATAGCAGTAAGTGGCACTTCACTCCACCGGTGCAATGGAGCGTTGGCGCAAACGTGGGTTTGCAATACAAGCTTAACGCCAACTGGGGCATATATGCCGAGCCAACCTTCAACTGGCATATTCCCAACGGCAGCTCCACGCACACCATTTGGACCGAACACCCCATTTCCGTTACCGTTCCGTTCGGAGTAAGATACACCTGGTGACATGCGCATGCAGTCTTTTGAAGCCTTTTTGCATCTAATTATGCAGAAGCACAAAAGCTTTGAAAGAAAACATGTACAGCATTAAGGATTACATATACAACGGATTTCTCTATCTTAACAACATTTCGCGCCCCAGGCACAAGAAGCTAAGCACACTCATGATTTATTCCACCACACGATGCCAGTCGCGCTGCAAGCACTGCTCTATATGGAAGAAGCCTCAAGAGAACCTTTCTCTCTCCGACATCAAGACTCTCATGATGAGCAAGTGCATTACCCCAAACACCGTGGTAGGGCTTGAGGGCGGAGAATTTGTGCTTCACCCCGAAGCCTACGCAATCATGGAGTGGTTCATGAGAAACCACCCTAATTACACATTGCTTTCAAACTGTCTTTTGCCACAAAAAGTGGTTGATGTGGTCAGGCGTTTCCACCCCAAGCACTTGTATCTGTCGCTTGACGGTGATAAACAAACCTATAAATTCATGCGAGGCCGTGACGGATACGACAAAGTGATTGAGGTGGTTGAAACTCTAAAAGACGAAGTCCCCATTTCTTTGATGTTCTGCCTGTCGCCTTGGAACAGCTTTGCCGACATGGAGCACGTAATAGGCATTGCCAAGAAATATGGCGTGGACGTGCGCATAGGCATTTATGGCACAATGGATTTTATGGACACCACCGCCGAGCTGCTCACTGCCGATGTGGAAAACTATCTGCAAAAGATACCTGCAAACATTCACGACACCGAGGAGAACTATGATTTCGTGGCACTATATGACGAGTGGCGCAACGGCAACCTGAAGCTACGCTGCCAAAGCATTTTCAGCGAACTGGTGATACACTCCAATGGCGATGTGCCGTTGTGCCAGAATCTCGACGTGAAACTTGGCAACATTCACCAGAACACGCTTGACGAAATTTTCAATTCAGCGCAATCATGCTCCACACAATGCCGATATTCAAAAGAGTGCAACGGCTGCTGGATAAACTTTCACCGCAAATACGACATAATTCTGTTGCGCAACATGGAGCGCATTCTGCCCAAAAAGCTGATAGAACTGTTTTACGGCCATTATCAGTGGACGGCGAGCGCCAAGGAAACATATAAGCACTACTTGAAACGAATTTGCAACTAATGGAACAACTCAAACTGCTCATTGACCGTTACAAGCATTTGCGCAGCAAGCGACTGTTGCAGCAAAGCGGCACCAAGAAATATGCTTTTGTGGGCATAGGAAGCCACAGCACAAGCAACCTATACCCCGTGCTCAACTATCTGCATGTGCCGCTAAAGCGCATTTGTTGCAGGAGCGCAGACAAAAAGCCACTGATTGAGTCGGCGTTTCCGGGTGTAATGGCCACCATATCACTGCACGACATCACAAGCGACGACGAGATAAGCGGCGTCTTTGTGTGCGTAAGTCCAAAGGCGCACTTCAGCATTGCGCACGAGATTATAAAAAGCGGCAAATCTCTCTTTATTGAGAAACCACCATGCCAGAGCCAAGCCGAATTGGCACGCCTCATCGCCGCCAGAAAGGCTTCGGGATTGCCACTGGTGGCAGTGGGGCTGCAAAAGCGATGTGCTCCTGCCATGCAAATTCTCAAAAAGGAATTGGCGAAATGCGGCAACCACCCTGTCACCTACAACATGAAATATCTGACAGGCGCATACCCCGAAGGCGATGCGCTGCACGACCTTTACATTCACCCCTTGGATTGCGTGACATTCTTGTTTGGCAAAGCGGAAGTCAAGTGTTTGGAGTGTGTTAACGGCCACACCCTCATGCTAATTCTGAAGCACCAAAATGCCACTGGAGTTATTGAGCTATCTACAGAATATTCATGGAGCACTGCCACCGAGGCTCTCACCGTCAACACCAGCAAAGGCACATACGACATGGCACAAATGGAGCATCTCACATTCCGAAGCAAGCGTCAAACCCTCATGGGGGTGCCTCTGGAGAAAGTATTCCCTCGCCCAAACGTCACAATCGACTTGTTTTCCCGAAACAATTTTGCACCCATAGTGCAGAACAACCAAATTTTCACACAAGGGTATTTCAATGAAATAAAAAACTTCGTTGATGCCGTGGAGGGGCGCAGCAATAAGGCCTGCTACCAGTCACTGGAGTCGGTGGTTGACACTTACTCGTTGCTGGACACAATCTCCGCCCTCACCCACAAGCCATAACCACTACACAAAACTTGCACCCACATACTATTTATTTCCTTTTTGTGTATCCCAAATTTAGTCCCATTTTTTCGAATGAAACAAACTTCATAAGGTTACTGGCAAGTATAATATAGTCACAGTTTTATTGAATCGCCAATGATTTTTTAACAATGGCTTGTTGAAAAATCTCAAAAAGGTGTATATTTGCATCTCTAAAAAATCTCAAAAAGGTGTATAACACGGTAGGTGGAATATCTCAAAAAAGTGCAAAAGGCGTGACAATGAAGCGAAAGATATATCAGCAATTTCTTGATTGGAAGAAAAATAGAAATGGTGAAGTAGCATTACTCGTAGAGGGGGCACGACGCATAGGTAAGAGCTACATAGTAGAGGAGTTTGGCAAGAATGAATATGAGTCATATATACTCATCGATTTCAACAAAGCCCCCCAAATGGTCAGAGACTGGTTCGACATCTATTTGGAAGACCTTGACCAGCTATTCCTCTATCTGAGTCAACACTATAAGGTAAAACTCCATGAACGCAAGTCGCTTATCATTCTTGACGAAGTGCAGTTGTGCCCCAGAGCAAGGGCCGCCATCAAGTTTTTGGTAGCAGATGGTCGATATGACTACATTGAAACAGGGTCGCTTGTAAGCATTAAGAAAAACACGCAGGGCATCGTACTCCCATCAGAAGAGCGTTCTATACAGATGTACCCAATGGACTTTGAAGAATTTCTTTGGGCTACCGGTAACGATATGATTATGGATTTAATAAGGAAAATGTATGTAGAACGAAAACCGATGGGACAGGCTTTTCATCGACAGGCTATGGACGCTTTCCGTCTCTATATGATAGTTGGAGGAATGCCGCAAGCCGTCAAAAAGTATGTTGAGGCAAAAGATTTCGATGCCGTAGATGCCGCCAAACGCGACGTTCTGGCCATCTACCGTAATGACATCTTCAATTACGCTGACGAAATAGCCGACAAGGTGGCATCCGTCTTCGACCAGATACCTTCTCAGCTCTCTAAGTACGAAAAAAAATTCCGGCTATCTGCCCTAAAACCTGGCGCGAAATATCGAGATTGGGACGATGCTTTCTTTTGGTTGAAAGACGCAAAGGTTGTCAATATTTGCTACAATTCAACAGAACCTAACATAGGACTGAAAATGAATGAAGACCGCACTACATTAAAGTGCTATATGAACGATACAGGATTGTTAATCAGTCATTCTTTTAATGAAAAGGGTATCGTTTCGTCAGAGATTTACCAAAAATTACTCTTTGGTAAACTGGAGGTGAACGAAGGAATGCTTATTGAGAACATCGTGGCCCAAATGCTGACAGCCAGCGGTAATAGACTCTTCTTCTATAGTAAGTCATCAGAAGAAGCCGCAGAACGTATGGAAATCGACTTCTTGCTCCAAAAAAACAAAGTAACCAATCGCCATAATATCCGTCCGATAGAGGTAAAAAGCGGCAAGAACTACACTTTATCTTCCCTAACAAAGTGTATGAAGAAGTTTGGAGAGCACATGACCAACCCTACAGTTTTGCATGCCGCCGACTATAAAGTAGTAAATGGTGTCACCTATCTTCCGCTTTATATGACACCCTTATTGTAAATACAAGAATAAAACTTGTTCTATATTTTCCACGGAATTTTTGGCAACATTGCCACTTTTTCCGCGAAAAATCCCGCAATTACCTAATTATCACGGCTTTTCGCTTTCACAACAAGTGTTATTAAATTATGATTAATCTTTGTTAATTCCAACTTTTTTTTTGGGGGGGGGAGACAGATTTATGTATTTTTGCGCAAAATAAAATAAGCGCAAATGTTGATAAAATATAAGCTATTTATGTCCGCAGTCTTGCTGTGCGCAGTCATGACAAGCAATGCACAATCCACAAGCCAAACAGACTCACTCACCATGGAAAACATGATGCACGAATTGCCAGAAATCATGGTCAAAGGTTCACGCCCCATCGTCAAAGCTGAGCGCGGCATGCTGTCGTATAACATGCCTTTGCTTTTGAAACAATTGCCTGCCGACAACGCATACGAAGCTCTAACTCGAATACCTGGCGTTAGCGATGCCAATGGCAGCATTAACTTTTCGGGCAATGAGGTGACTCTCATCATCAATGGCCAGGCTACCACACTCACCAAAGACCAAATTGTCGACCGGCTTAAAACAATGCCAGCAGCACAATTGGCTAAAGCCGAAGTGATGCTTTCCGCACCAGCACGACTCCATGTGCGCGGTATGGCAATCAACATTGTGACAAAAGACAACTCTGGGGCGAACCAAGTTTCAGGTCAGCTCGTAGGAGCCTGGGAACAAAGCAAATATGGATTGGGGGTAACCAAAGGTTATGTAGATGTGCAGCGTGGTAAGTTGGGAATGGACGCACAATACTCTTTCTACGACGGCCATTCATATACATATACCGCCTCCAACGCCAACCAATCCATAGGAAATGAACACATGTCATATAATGAGTCAACCCATCAAAAATCTTTCCGCAAAGGACACAACTACCGATTGGGGCTGAACTATGCTTTTTCCAAAAATCATCGCCTTAGTGCTGCATATTCTGGCAAATGGAGCGATAGCAATTCAGACTTGCGTTCTTATGGTTCCGGTACATCGGAGCAACACACAAACAACACCGTGTATCTACACAATGCAGATTTGAACTACACATTGCCTTTCGGTCTGCAACTGAGTGGCTCTTACACTTATTACCGCAATCCCCAGCGGCAGGGCCTTGACGGCACATTATACGACGTAGAACGCGATTTGACAACCAATAGCCGCCAAACCATCAACAAATGGATGTTTGCCGCTGACCAAAGCCATTCTCTCAAACATGATTGGGGATTGTCATACGGTATGAAAGCCCAGTTTTCAAGAAACAACAGTTACCAAACCACTCTAGACAAGCAAGGCAATGAACTTCCTGACGCATCAAGCAACGTGAATGTCTTGGAACGGATTTGGAACTTATATGCTGGATTCAGCAAGCAATTCACAAAAGCAATAAGCCTTGAGGCTTCGGTGGCTGCCGAGCAGTATCACACCCCAAAATGGAATGAGTGGCGTTGCTATCCAACAGTAAACGCCATCTGGAAAATCAATACAAACAACATACTCAATCTGTCATTTAATTCAGATTCCGAATTTCCAAGCTATTGGTCAACAATGATTGGCATTTTCTATTCATCAACTTACAGAGAAATATGGGGAAGCCCTAACTTAAAGCCATATTCTTACTACAACATAAATCTCATGTGGCAATATAGGCAACGTTACACCCTTATGGCATTTGCAAGCATAAAGCCCTGCTATGCCGGACAGTTGCCGTATCAACCGTCAGACAGGTTGGCTGTAATATTTCAAGAAATCAACTATGACTACAACCGCAACTTTGGTCTGCAAGCTTCAGCCATTTTCAGTGGCGGAAAATGGCTCAACGGAAATGTTTATGCCATCGGAACTTATCGCCACGATAAAAGCAGCAATTTCTTTGACCTCCCTTTTGACCGCAAAAAGATAACTGCCTCGTTGGGCGGCACTGTGTCAATGAAGCTCTGCACCACACAAAACCTGCGCCTAATCATCAACCCTTTCTTGCAGTCAAAGGCAATACAAGGCGTTTACGACATTAATCCTGTGTTCCTCTTGAACGCCACTTTGCAATGGACATCGCATGACGGAGCATGGGGTGTTCGCATCAAAGGCAACAACCTGCTGAACACAAAGTTCAAATCACGCTCGGTGGGTGGCAATCAGGATTTTCACCTAACCACTATGCCCGGGTGGGTATCAGGAACATTTGCCGTTATCTACAAGTTTGGCGGCTATAAGGAAAAGACGGTCAAAGCCATTGACACATCACGCATGGGTCATTAATACCACAGCGACTGCTTTGCGGCACAATGCTGCACGCTAATAGCAAGTTTGTTTGTATTTTTGTGGCACAAAAAAGAATTTACGCAAACAGACTCTCAATATTTAGCGATATGGACTTAACTACTGTTTTGGAACGCGCCCGCCACGCATCACGCTCTCTCAATCTGATTGACGACGACACCATAAACCGCGTGCTGCGACACTTGGCAAAAGCCACGATAGAAGACACCCCCACAATACTCCAAGCCAACGCCGCCGACATTGCCGCAATGGACGAGGACAACCCCATGCGCGACAGGCTGCGGCTCACGCCCGAAAGACTTGCCGACATTGCCAAAAGCCTGGAAGACGTGGCCGCTCTGCCTTCGCCTCTCAACAAGACCCTTGCCCAGTGGACGCGCCCAAACGGCATGACAATAACCAAAGTGAGCGTTCCGTTTGGCGTGATAGGCGTGATTTATGAGGCTCGGCCAAACGTCACGTTCGACGTGTTTGCGCTATGCCTAAAAGCCGGCAGCGCCGTGGTGATGAAGGGCGGCAAAGACGCCTTTCACTCCAATGTTGCCATCACAGCCACCATTGCCAGAGTGCTTGAAGCCGAAGGACTTGACACAGCGATTGCCACGCTGCTCCCCATGGAGCACGAAGCCACGGCCCAACTCCTGAATGCCGTGGGACTCGTTGACTTAATAATTCCTCGTGGCGGACGCGGCTTGATTGACTTTGTGCGCAAGAACTCGCAAGTGCCGGTGATTGAGACCGGAGCCGGAATTTGCCATGCCTATTTCCACACATCGGGCGACCTGCACAAAGGCAAGGCCATAGTGCTCAACGCCAAGACCCGACGCGTGAGCGTGTGCAATGCGCTCGACTGCCTGCTTGTTGACTGCTCGCGCTTGCCGCAACTTGCCGAGCTTGTGGCTCCACTTGCCGATAAAAATGTCACAATCTATGCCGACGAAGCAGCATACGCCGCACTCGACGGGCACTATGCCCAACCATTGCTTCACGCCACGCCCGACGATTGGGGTTGCGAATGGAAAGACTACAAGCTGTCGGTGAAGATGGTGGGCGGCATTGACGAAGCCTTGGCCCACATAGCGCGCTATTCTTCGGGACACAGCGAGAGCATAATAGCCGAAGATGAAGAAGCCAAGCACAGGTTTGTGAAAGAGGTTGATGCCGCGTGTGTATATACCAACCTGCCCACGTCGTTCACCGACGGCGGTCAATTTGGTTTTGGCGCGGAAATAGGCATAAGCACCCAGAAACTTCATGCCAGAGGCCCTATGGGTCTGCCCGAAATCACCACCTACAAATACATAATTGAGGGCGACGGACAAACACGCGCCAGCAATTAGTGCCACAGGCAACAATCAATAGACTAAACGGCAAAACAGCGCAAAAGGTGTGACTTCCAAATAGAAGTGCAACGCTCCGCAGAGTGACGTAAGCCGTAAAATTATGAAAAACACTGCGGAGGTT
>CAKUAR010000026.1 GCA_934636465.1 uncultured Muribaculaceae bacterium | reverse complement strand
AACTGAATTTTTCTTCGCCTTTAGTTGAATTCTTTAAACTCTTGAAATAATTTTGCACTTGCTTGTTGACTCTACAACCAAAACATTTGGTCAAATTAAAAATTCGTTTTATTTTTGCATCACCAATTTCAAAAAAGCTGTTTTTAAGTTCATCTTTTTAAAAGATTAAAATTAAATGATTGAAATCATGGCCACATATCAGGCTCGCGGCGGCAACGCTATCTGTGCTGCCCAATTCGAAGCCAACCGCGTCTGGCGTAGCTCGCAGGAGTTCCGTCGGGGGTGGCGCATTTTGCAGGCATGATTTTTTCACTGAGATTTATTGAACAACAAAATATTTAATTGCCGGGCAACCCCCAATCGGGTTGCCCGGTTTTTTATTGCTTTTTCACAAAAAAAACACTATAAATTTTCAAAGAACTATGAGACAAAAAAAGTTTTTATTACAAGAAAATGAAATTCCGCGTCAATGGTACAATATTCAAGCCGACATGCCCAACAAGCCCCTGCCGCTGCTGAACCCGGCCACACACGAGCCGCTCACGCCCGACGACCTCGCCCACATTTTCAGTGCCGAGTGCTCGCGCCAAGAGCTTGACCAGAAGCACAGCTTCATAGATATACCCGACGAGGTGTTTGACAAATACACGTTCTACCGCGCCACCCCTCTCGTGCGAGCTTACGCCCTTGAGAAAGCTCTCGACACTCCGGCGCACATCTATTTCAAAAACGAGTCGGTCAATCCTCTTGGCTCGCATAAAGTCAACTCTGCAATTCCCCAATGCTACTACTGCAAGCAAGAGGGCGACACCAACGTGACCACCGAGACCGGAGCTGGACAGTGGGGAGCGGCGCTGTCTTACGCAGCCAAGCTCTACGGACTTGAAGCCGCCGTATATCAGGTGAAAATCACCATGCAGCAAAAGCCCTACCGCTCCATCATAATGCGCACGTTTGGCGCCACCGTTGAAGGCTCTCCGTCGATGTCAACCAGAGCCGGCAAAAACATCATCACTGCCGACCCCAACCACCCAGGTTCTCTCGGCACAGCCATCAGCGAGGCAATAGAGCTTGCCACCACCACTCCCGGCTGCAAATACACACTTGGTTCTGTGCTCAATCATGTGGCTCTGCACCAGTCAATCATCGGACTTGAAGCCGAGAAGCAAATGGAAATGGCAGGAGAATACCCCGACAAGGTGATTGCATGCTTTGGCGGAGGCTCCAACTTTGGCGGAATTGCATTCCCGTTTATGCGCCACAAGTTCAACGGCTCGCATGCCGACACAGAATTCATAGCCGCCGAGCCCGACAGTTGCCCGAAACTCACACGCGGCAAGTTTGAATATGATTTCGGCGATGAAGCCGGCTACACTCCTCTACTGCCCATGTTCACGCTCGGCCACGACTTCAAGCCGGCCAACATTCACGCCGGAGGTTTGCGCTATCACGGAGCCGGAATGATAATATCACAGCTCATCAAAGACGGCTATATGCACGGTGTTGACATTCCGCAGCTCGAAACATTTGCAGCCGGCATGCTGTTTGCGCGCACCGAGGGCATAATTCCTGCCCCGGAGAGTAACCATGCCATAGCCGCCACCATACGCGAAGCCAAGAAAGCAAAACTCGAAGGCAAACCCACCGTGATTTTGTTCTGTCTTTCTGGCCACGGCCTAATTGATATGCCGTCATACAACAGCTACATCAACGGCGACCTGCTAAACTACTCGCTGAGCGATGCCGAAATTGAGAACTACCTCTCCAGCGTGCCAAAGGTGTAACTTCCACACAAAAACACACATCTAACCCTCAAACAAACAGGTTGTGAGAACCCAAACTCACAACCTGTTTTTCTTCACCCAATCATTAACGATTTTGCCTTAACTGTGAAGCCAATCGGCATTTTTGCGGTAAATCAAAAAAATGGCTTGAGACACACTTTTGCAGCCCAAGCCGTTTCATATCACAATCGCTTAATTGTCAATTATAAATATTTGTCACCGAGATTTGCTTTCACCTCATTGACGTAGGTGCGGATTTTGCTTTCATCACTGCGTGGCACTATGAGCAACGCATCGTCAACGTCAGCCACAATGTAGTTGTCGAGTCCCGACACCACAATCAGCTTGTCGCCCTTCACTGCAAACACATTGTTGTGGCTGTCAAATGCCAGCGACTTGCAGTTTTGCGTCACATTGCCGTCACGATTTTTCGGCGACACCTCATAGAGCGAACCCCATGTGCCCAAGTCGCTCCAGCCGATGTCAACACGCTCCACAAAAGCGTTTGGTGTTTTCTCCATCACCGCAAAGTCAATAGATATATTGGGGCAAGAAGCGTAGTTTTCGTTAATGTATTGCTGCTCGGCATCGGTGGCAAACACGTCGGCCGCGCGGTCAAACACGGCAGCAATGTCGGGTGCATAAGCCCTGATAGCCTCCTTTATGCTGTTGGCAGTCCAGAAAAACATGCCTGAGTTCCAAAAAAATTCGCCAGACTCAAGAAACACTTTTGCAAGCTCCTCGTTTGGTTTCTCTGTGAATGTCTTCACCGACGAGAAACTCGAATCCACCGGCTCACCCACCTGTATGTAACCATAGCCCGTTTCGGGGCGGCTCGGCTTCACCCCCATGGTCAGCATTGCCTGGTCGTGGGCATCGAGAAAGTCAAAGGCATTTTCCACACTCTGGGCAAACGCCTCGCGGTTAAGCACCAAGTGGTCGCTCGGAGCCACCATTATTTTTGCGTTTGGATTGCGTGCCGCTATGTGCCAAGCAGCCCATGCGTTGCATGGTGCCGTGTTGCGACGTGCCGGCTCAAGCAGCAAGTGCTCCTTGCGCACTTCAGGCAACTGCTCTCTGATGAGAGCGGCATAACTTTCGTTGGTGACAAGAATTATATTTTCGGCCGGAACAAGTCCTTTAAGACGGTCAACCGTCATTTGCAGCAACGTGCGTCCTGTGCCCAAAAAGTCAAGGAACTGCTTGGGTTTGTCTTTGCGGCTCATGGGCCAGAAACGGCTGCCAACGCCGCCACACATTATCACGCAATATCTGTCTTTATTTTCACTCATATTCTGAAATTTGTTGTTTTCGTTCTACAATAAAAAAGTTTTTTAGGGAAACAAATTGTGCCCAGCTCTGCGCTGCCACCACTGTCACGAGCGGCTTGCGGCATACATGATGACACAGAAAATCGCCACAAGTGCCAATATCGCCACATAGCACCACCGCCTCACCACAATCTCTTTGTGGGTGCGACCTTTTGCCGTGTCGGCCGACGGCTTCGCATAGGTGTAGCTTCGCATATAGCCAGCTTTTACGCCGAGCTTCACATCGGCAGTTTCACCAGCCGCGGCAGTCGCTTTTTGTTGTTTACGCCCAGCTGCCGGCTTTGGCTGCTGCGCGGCAACGCTTTCTTGCGGCTTGGCCGCGCGCTCCGACAAGTTGAGCCCTGTGCCGCAATATGGGCAAAATTTAAGCCCAGAAGCAGGCAATTTCTTTCCGCACTCCGGACAAAACCGCACCTCGTCGGCGAGCGCACCTGTGGTCTCGTGCCGCCCTGTCTCATATCCGTCAACCTTTATTTCCGACAGACACTGTGGGCACACAAGCACTCCATGCCGAGCTTCAAGCGCCTCGGCCGAAACGTCAACAGTCTTTCCGCAATGTGGGCAATTAAACTTCATAGCACAACGCATTTTTCACTTTCACAAAGTTACCTAAAATTCCGCAATTCAATGGAAAAGAGAGCCCAAAAAACGTCACGACGGCGCCACCGACAAAAAAAGGAATCGAACCACGCGGCCAGATTCCCTTTCAAAATTTAAATATGAGAAAAATTTTTACTGTTTCCCTAATAATCGGATTCTTTTCAAAAACAATTCATAACGGTTTAGACGGTTAACACAAAAAAAATGAAAACTACTTCTTATTAAATATATCACTAACAACTAATCTTTTTAATTCTTCATTAAACAACAGAACTATTCGTTTTACATATCGATGCTAAATTACGCATCAATTTACAATTTTGCAACTTTTTCTTACAAAAATCATACATTTTGTTACAATTTTACCCAAAAATATTACACAAACCACAAATTCAAAGTCAAAACAAGCATATTTCGACACATACTCCCCTCGCCACCGGCAACACCTCATGCGCCACAGCCCCCGACCAACCTCGCGAAATTAAATCAAGCTGACTCTCAAGGCTCATACAAAAATTTGGCGTAACTTTGCAAACAATCAATCAAAAGGACAAAAATGGCAGAATCCAATTTCATCGACTACGTTAAGATTATGTGCCGCTCCGGTCACGGAGGCTCCGGCTCTGCACACCTTCACCGTGCCAAATACATGCCAAAGGGAGGACCCGACGGCGGCGACGGCGGACGTGGCGGCCACATTTTCTTGAAAGGTAACCGCAACCTGTGGACTCTCATTCACCTCAAATACACTCGCCACATCTTTGCCACCAACGGTGCCGCCGGCTCCGAGAACCAGTGTACCGGCAAAAATGGTCAAGACCGCACCATAGAGGTACCTTGCGGCACTGCCGTGTATGATGCCGAGACTGGCAAGTTTCTGTGTGACGTGACCGAGCACGGCCAAGTGGTGCGCTTGCTTAAAGGCGGACGCGGCGGACTGGGCAACACCCACTTCAAGACCGCCACACGCCAAACTCCGCGTTTTGCCCAGCCAGGCGAGAACGGAGTGGAAAAGACGGTGATTCTTGAGCTGAAACTTCTGGCTGATGTGGGTCTGGTGGGCTTTCCAAATGCCGGCAAGTCAACCCTGCTGTCGGTGGTGTCGGCTGCCAAGCCAAAGATAGCCAACTATCCGTTCACCACGCTTGAGCCAAACCTCGGCATTGTCACCTACCGTGGCCAGCAGTCATTTGTCATGGCCGACATTCCGGGCATAATTGAGGGCGCGAGTGAGGGGCGTGGACTCGGACTGCGCTTCTTGCGCCACATAGAGCGCAACGCCGTACTGCTGTTCATGATTCCTGCCGACGCCGACGACATACGCAAAGAGTATGCCGTGCTTTGCCATGAGCTCGAGACGTTCAACCCCGACCTTGTGGAGAAGCCACGCGTGCTTGCCATAACCAAATGCGACATGCTCGACGAAGAGCTGATTGAGCAGATGCGCGAGGAGTTGCCAGACGGCGTTTCCACAGTGTTCATATCATCGGTGGCACAAATGGGTCTCACCGAGCTTAAAGACCTGCTTTGGCGCACTATCAACGACGAGAAAAACCGCATACCCGAAAGCCTGGTGGAGCATGACCTCGACGCACGCCACCGTGTGAAAGAGGAAGACGACTTTATCTTCAAAGCCGAGGACGAAGAGCCCGATGAAGACAAGTTTGAAGAAGCTCCCGACGCCGGCGGCAAGATGGTGGACAGCGGCCGCAACTGGGCTGATGAATACTGGGCCGACAATTTCGACGACCAAGATGAGAATTTCCAAATCGTAAATGACGACGACGATGATGACGCTTGAAAATCTGCAATATGCCAAGGCAATGCCTCGCATCGAGGCGTTCAACACACTGCGAGGCAAAGTCATCAGGGGCAACAACTACTCGCAGTTTAACCTGTGCGACTACACAGGCGACGACGGCATGGACGTGATTGACTCTCGCATGCTGCTGTGCATGCAGCTCGGCATTGACCTCGACCGCCTCATCATGCCTCGGCAAACCCACACTGCCAACGTGGCGGTGATAGACCGCAGCTTCATCACCGACAGCATAGAGCACCAGGAGCAACGCTTGCAAGACGTTGATGCACTGGTCACCACCCTTAAAAACGTGTGCATAGGCGTCAACACCGCCGATTGCGTCAATATAGCCCTTGCCGACCCAGATGCCGGTGTGATAGCCGCCGTGCACGCTGGGTGGAAAGGCACTGCTGCGCGCATTGCCGCCGCTGCCGTGAAGCAAATGTTGAAACTCGGCGCTTCTGCCGCCAACATTCAGGCAAGCCTCGGAGCTGCTATTTGCCGCGACTGCTTTGAAGTGGGCGACGAAGTGGTTGACCATTTTGTGCAATGCGGATTTGCCCCCGACGCCATTATGACGCGCAACCCCGACACCGGCAAGGCTCACATCGACCTCAAAGAGGCCAACCGCATCACCCTCATAGAGTGTGGCGTGCCGCAAGCCAACATCGTTGTGAGTGCCAACTGCACGCGGTGCAATCCCGACAAATATTTCTCGGCACGCCGCCTTGGCATCAACTCCGGCCGCGTGTTCACAGGCATAATAATGCGCTGACGGCTCTCTCGCCGCCAGCGCATCGCAAAGCCGCGCTGTTTCGCAGCCTTATTTTTTGAGATACATAGAGAAAAACTTCCAGATTTCCTCGCCCACGTTCAAATCAGGGCTATGCCAGCGGTGAGAAGCTCCCACCACCTCATACAGCCACACTTGCGTGCCGTTTTTGCCACCCACATAGCGGTGACAAATCGTGTAGTGGCCGTTAGTGGGGTCTTTGCCGGCTATGGTGTCAGTTTTCTCCTCAAGGCAGCGATTGTGAGCCACCCAAAAGTTCACTGCTATCGGCACTGGCATATATGCTCCCCAGCCATATTTGTTGGTCAGATCGCCAGTCCACTCCGATATTCGGTCTTCCGTGCCATGCACCTCCATGAGCGGAATGGGGCGCACAGGTTTCATTGTTTCGTATATCCACCTCATTGTCAGTCCTGCTATTGGTGCCACGGCCTTAAACACCGTCTGGTTGCTGTAAGCAAGCAGATAGCACATTTCGCCGCCGTTCGACATGCCTGTGGCAAACGTGTTGTCGGCACTGAGGTTATATTTCTTCTGTATGTAGCGAGCCATCTTGCACAAGTCACTCAAATCGTCAACTTTCCAGCCGCGCTGCATGGGGTAGCCCACATTGAAGCTGTTGTTTCCGGTAGTGTCGCGAAGCCCCACCGGATAAAACACAGCAAATCCCTCGCGCTCTGCCACAGGGTCAAGGTCGTAGTCGGCAGGATTTGTCGGATTGTCGCTGCGTCCGTAGCCGTGCACGCACATCACGAGCGGAGCTTTTGCTTTAAGCCCTGCCGACGGCACGGTTATTACGAAGTGGCGCATGCGGCCGTTCACCTTACATGAGTCCTGCACATGCCGCTGGGCAAACGTCGGCAGGCATGCAAGCAGTATGCATGCCGCCATGGCAACAATTCTTAATGGTCTGGTCATATCAGTATTCTTTTTTTAGTTTGGTCTTTTATTTCTTGGGCTTTGGCAAGCTCACCATAAGCTGCTCCACCGAGAGGTCCTGGGCAGCCACAAACTTCTGCGAGCCAAAATGCAGCAACGCCTGAATTCGCCCCACGGCATCGTTCAATATCTGCTGGTGGTCAAATGCCAGCGGCGGTATGGAGTCAACAGTGAACCACTGCGCCTGTGTGGCGTCGTCGCCGCCATGCACATCGGCCACATTGATTATCGTGAAAAACGCTATCGAGATTACGCGCTCACGCGGGTCGCGGTCTGGCTTGGTGTAAGCTCCAAGCTGCACTATCTCGTCGTTTGCCACATCAAGCCCGGTTTCCTCGCGCAACTCGCGGCGGCAACCGTCGGGGGCGTCTTCGTCGATGTTGAGAAATCCGCCTGGAAAAGCCCAGCAGTTCTCGTATGGTTCATGACCACGCTTTATCAGCAGCAAGTTAAGCCTTGCTCCGTCCCAACCAAACACCACGCAGTCGGTGGTCACTGCCGGGTGTGGATACTTATAGCAAAATCTGTCTTCACTCATTGTTTTTAAAATTCCAAAATCATGCACTATTCTTTGGCCACAATATGTTTGTAATAGTAGTTAAGCACATCGGCCGCCGCCACAAACGACGACTGCTTGTTGCCGAGCACCATATCCTGCTTTATGTCGAGCAACTTCTCTATTTCGGGGTTATTGTAGAAGTTGGTGCGCAGGTGCTCGTTAATAGTTTCATACATCCAGTATTTTTCTTGCTGGCGGCGTTTCTCCTCAAAATAGCCGTTTTTGTGCACAAACTCAAAATACAGGTCTATCATGTTCCACACCTTGTCGATATTAAGTCCATAGTAGCCCGAGTAAGTGAGCACTTGCGGCGACCAGCCGCTCGGCGGCAGCGGATAGAGGTGCAGTGCGCTCCTGAACTGCGATGCGGCAAGCTCGGCGCGCTTCACATTGTTGCCGTCGCACTTGTTGATTACTATTCCGTCGGCCATTTCCATGATGCCACGCTTTATGCCTTGCAGCTCATCGCCTGTGCCGGCAAGCTGAATGAGCAGGAAGAAATCCACCATGGAGTGCACAGCCGTTTCGCTCTGCCCCACGCCCACGGTTTCCACAAAAATATTGTCGTAACCGGCGGCCTCACACAGCACTATGGTTTCGCGCGTCTTGCGTGCCACACCGCCCAGCGAGCCAGCCGAGGGTGAAGGGCGAATGAACGCCTTGGGGTGAACCGAGAGCTTCTCCATGCGTGTCTTGTCGCCCAGTATTGAGCCTTTCGACCGCTCACTGCTTGGGTCAATGGCAAGCACGGCAAGTTTGCCGCCACGCTTCAGCACATGCAGTCCAAACACGTCAATCGACGTGCTTTTGCCGGCTCCAGGCACACCGGTTATGCCTATGCGCTGCGATTTGCCAGCGTATGGCAGACACTTCTCTATCACCTCTTGCGCTATCGCCTGGTGAGCAGGAGCAAGGCTCTCCACAAGCGTCACGGCCTGACCAAGCACCGTGGTGTTGCCCTTGATTATGCCCTCCACATAGTCGTTGACCGAAAGCTGCGGCTTGTGCTTGCGGCGCAGATTCAGATAGGGGTTCACCGTGGGTGGTTGCTCTATGCCGGCGTTCACCTGCAATCCAGTGTATTGCTTTTCATTCTCGGGGTGCTCCACCTTAGGGCACTCTTCCGTGTGCTTCACTATTCTGCTTGTGCTCATATTGCTTTTGTGCTCTATATACGTCTCTCAATTTTCACCCGCGGGTGCCACCACCCCCACAAGCCTCACATGCACGCGCGGCGAATATGGGTCGTTGGTCATCACGGTCAATCTCGTGTTCAATATTTTGTCGGCTATGGCATCTGGTGTGACTGTCACCCTCACAGTTGCCATCTTGCCTTTTTTTATCTCATTTTTGCTCACCGTGGCAGTCACGCCCTTGTCGGTTGAAAACACGCGCCTCACCACAAGCTTGTCGTGCCCGGTGTTTTTAATCACAAACTCCTTTGTCACAGCCTTGCCCTTGGCTATGGGCGAGAAATCCAGTTTGTCGGTCGAGAGGCTCGCTGCTGGCGCCAAGCTGCGCTGCTTGTCAGTGAGCCGCGAGAAGTCCTCATTGACAAACACCGACACAACCACCTTTGCAGCCCCTGCCGAGGCTCCTGCCGAAACGTGCAGCGGTTCGGCATACACGCCTATCGTGTCGGCATTGATGCCCCACTGCCGAGCGCCGGCGGTGTCGTAGAAAAACGTCAGCGTGGCTTGTCCGCCTGGTGCCACCACTTCTGGCACAGCGTGAGGCACTATGTGTGCCGGGGCCTTGTCAAAGGCTATGCGCATAGAGTCGGTGGCGGTGTTATATACCGTCAGATAGCCCATGCGTGTCTTGCCCTTGGTCACATCGCCAAACGGCACCGTCGAGGCATTCAGCCTCACCGGGCCGAGCACCACAGGATATTGCGAGTCAACCGTCTTTGCCGACCCTATCACACGGCCTTTTATTGTCACCACCGACTTGCGTGGCTCGCCATTGGTGTAAACGAACACTTCTTTCTCAAAATCGCCAGGGCGATTTATCGACGTGTAGATCAGTGTGATGGCTGCCGTGTCGCCAGGTGATATGGCTCCGTGTGGATAGTCGCCTGCCGTGCAGCCGCATGTGGGGCGCACACTCGTTATCACGAGTGGTGCGTCGCCGGTGTTTACCAGCCGCATGTCGCACTTCACCTCGCGCACTTCCTCTCTGAACGTGCCGAAGTCGTGCACCGTTTCGAGCCACGACACCACACCCTTTGCATTGACGGCAAGCACCGTCATGGCGCAAAACGCCGTCAGTCCTATGTTGCGTAAATTCACTTTCATGCCTCCCGCCTACTTTTTAGGTATCACCGAGCCTTTTATCACAAGCACCGTGGTCTTCTCCTTGCCGTTTGTCCTCACTTTTATGGTCTTGACAAATGCCCCCGGGCGACCTATCGGGCTGAACGTCACTTTCACCTTGCCTTTTTTGCCTGGCTTGATGGGCTTTGTGGGATATTCAGGCCTGGTGCAGCCGCACTCTGTGGTAGTAGAAACTATGATAAGCGGCTTGTTGCCAGTGTTTTCAAACTCAAATGTGTGCGACACTGGGCCTTTGGCTTCCTTTATGTAACCAAAATCATGGCTGCGCACGGCAAATGTTGCCTGAGCGTAGTCGTTGGCGGCATTTGCTGCCATGCCAAGAGCTAAAGCCACTGCCATGCTTAATATTCGCTTCATCTGCTTTTGCATTTTAATCTCCTTTAATCAGCAAAAATACAATATTTTCTCCACTTATTCTTTCACGTTTCTCTTGAATGTACACAAATTTTGCACTTCCATTTTGAATGTACATCCAAAAAGAGGTTCACTTCTTTTTTTGAATATTGTTTTTCCTTTGAGTGAGTTAACCGCGATTTGGTGGCGAAGTAATTTGGCACAATATTTGAAAGATGAATTAATGCAGTGAGTTGGTGCTTTATCGAACCATTAACTTGCTGCAAAACGCGGAATTCACTAATTTCGTGTCGCAATCAAAAAAACAATTGTCAACGCACATCAACATTGCAAGACAAACAATAACACAATATTTTTTCAACTTATGGAAACAAATTTTATCATCTGGGGTGTCGTAGCGCTAATCGTGATAATAGGCGTGATGATGTTTTTCTCTTACAACAACAAAGAAATCTCGTTGCGTAAAGAAGCAGAGGCTCAAAGGGGCAAAATCAAGTCTGTTCACGACAAGATGTTCAAGATAATCCAAGAAAAAGCCAATGTGGCTTCTGAATACCGCGACGCTTTTGAGAAAATTTACCCCGACTTGATAGCAGGACGCTACTCCGGCAACAACAATGAGATGATGAAATGGATTCAAGAACAAAATCCTAATTTCGACACCACGCTTTATGCCGACCTCATGCAATCTATTGAGGTACAACGCGAGGCGTTCAACACTGCTCAAACCCGCATGCTCGACATAATCAACATGCGTGCCGCGCTCATTGAGCAATACCCATCTCGCTGGTTTATAAGCAACAAGTCGCCAATAGACTACGTGGTTATAGCTTCAACCGCCACCAATGACGTTATGCACACTGGCATAGACGACACAGTACTGTCGTTCAACAAATAAGCAGACACATTCTTCTTTTTCTTTCCCCTTTTAACGACTATGATTGTTGTCTGCTACCTCATTCCGCTTGTGGCATGCCTGCTGCTTTACTTTGGCTATGGCTATGCACTTGAAGACTGGTTTGTGTATGCACTTGTGGCAATACCGGCATGGATTGTCACCGGATTTGCACACTGGCGCATGTATCGCTACCGCACCACCAGTGAGGAGTTTCTGGGCGGCTACATGGCCATTGTGCAATATGAGGCAGCCTGGACCGAAATAGAACACTACACTGAAACCGAGACTGACTCCAAAGGCAACACCCGCACCGTGGAGAAAACTCGCCATGTGCATCACCCTCCACTTTACTATGCCATTCCCACCGTAGGCAAACAAATAAATCTCGACAGCAGCACCTTTTGGACGATAGCAAGCAGATGGGGTGCCACACAACAAAATGACTCGTGGTGCGACTCCGACATAGTGGGCGGCGTGAGATTTGGTTGTCACTTTTGCTACAACGATGTGATAAACGACGATGCAGCATCGAGATTTTTGCGCATGATACCCATCACCGCAACACACACATACACCAACCGCGTGAAGAACTCAAACTCCATATTCCGCTTCGAGCATCTCGAAAAAGCCGACACAATAAGGCTTGGTTTGCTCAAATATCCAGAGTTCGACGGCTGGAACCAACACGCCATAATTTCTGACGAATTCACAGTTGACCACGATGTGATACGCGCCTACGACCGTTTTAATGCCATGTGGGCTCCCGACAACGAAATGCGGCTGTTTGTATTACTCTTTGACGCCGACCACAGCGACATTACAATAGCTGACAAGCAACGTGCCTACTGGACTGGCGGCAACAAAAACGAGTTTGTGGTATGCCTCGGCTTGAGCAACAACACCGTAGTTTGGGCGAGGGCTTGGTCATGGGCCGACGAACCAACGCTTGAAGTGAAAACAGAAGCCTGGTTCAGAGAACACAAGACTCTCGACATGATGGCTTACCTCAGCTGGCTAAAAGAGAATTACACATTGTGGAAGCGCAAAGAGTTTGCCGACTTCAATTACATCAGGGTAAACTTGACCCTGACACAGCAGCTCGTGATGCTGGCACTGGCTGTAGCAACCTCCGCAGGCATGGTTTACTGGGGACTAAGCGGTCTGTTTCTATTACGATAGCCGTGATTCGCAGCCCATGGCCATCGCTTCTGTTGCTTTTTGTGGGTGTTTTTGGGCGACTATATTTGCATACTTGCGAAATTATGGTGAACTTAGCATATGTTTCTCCACACAAAGCTACGAATTACCAACATCAATTCTGTTAACAAACATCACAAAGCAATACAACAATGAAAAAAAACATTTTCCGTTTGTTTGTCCTCGTATTGATTGCAACTATGGCAGCATCAGCAGCCTATGCACACGACAGGGCACAGTTCAACTGGTCATACAAAATTAAAAACGGCACTATCATCACCAAAGTGCCCAAGCGTCCGCAAGGCCAAAAAGACGCCATAAAGCTCACCGTTCCAAAAATCAACGTGGTGCGCGTGGGATTTGCCGGCCTCGGCTGGCGCGGCACTGGAGCCGTGAACCGCTGGTGCCAAATCAACGGAATAGAAATCAAGGCTCTGTGCGACTATGAGCAGCAGCGCGCCGATGCCGCCAACAACAACATACTCAAACCCATGAGCATGCCGCCGGCCGACACCTACTCTGGCGAATATGGCTACAAAGACATGTGCCGCCGCCCCGACATCGACCTCATCTACATCTGCACCGACTGGGAGCATCACTTCGAGATAGCCAAATGCGCTCTCGAAAACGGCAAAAACGTGGCCATCGAAGTGCCGTCGGCCATGGACCTCACCCAAATTTGGGAACTCATCAACCTTGCCGAGACAAAGCGTCTGCACTGCACCCTGCTCGAAAACTGCTGCTACGACTTCTTTGAGCTCAACACGCTTAACATGGCACAGCAAGGCCTGTTTGGCGAAGTGCTGCACGTGCAGGGTGCTTATCTGCACAACCTCGACGAGAACTGGGACACATATTGGCGCAAAGATAAAGACGACCTGCTGGGCTGGCGCCTGCGCTACAACCAGAACTTCCGCGGCGACATCTATCCCACTCACGGCCTCGGCCCTATAGCCCAACTGCTCAACATTCACCGCGGCGACCGCATGGCTACCCTCGTGGCCATGGACACCAAACCAGTCAACGGCCCTAAATGGGTGGAGAAATACACCGGCAAGCCATGCGAGAGTTTCCGCAACGGTGAGCACACAACCACGCTCATACGCACAGCCGGCGACAAAGTGATTGAAATTCAGCACAACACGCTGTCGCCGCAGCCCTACAGCCGCATGTACCAGCTCACAGGCTCCAGCGGCTTCGCCAACAAATACCCAATCGAGGGCTACTGCCTCAACAAGGAGAAAATGGCTCTCACAGGCATCAAAGCCGACGGCTACCAGGCTGGGCACAGTTTCCTGCCGTCTGATGCAGCCACACAGCTCGTCAACAAATACCGCAGCCCAATCGTGTCGCGCCACGAGGAGAAAGCCCGCAAAGTTGGCGGACACGGCGGCATGGACTATATTATGGACGCACGCCTTGTCTACTGTCTGCAACACGGCCTGCCGCTCGACATCGACATCTACGACCTTGCTGAGTGGTGCTGCCTTGCCGAGCTCGGCTCTCTGTCGATGGACCACGGCAACATGCCGGTGCAGATACCCGACTTCACACGCGGACACTGGAACGAGGTAAAGGGGTTCTCGCACGCATTTGCCCCACAAGCCGAGGAAGAACAAGTCGACAAGGCTTCTGAGGAATTCACACGCCAGCTCAAGGCCAAGGGTGCCGAGGCATGGAAGAAACTCGAAAACAAATAACACATCATCATTCACGCTCTCCGCATCATCATGTCACGGCTCACACACACAGCAGCACTAAGGACAGCAATCACGGCCATTGCCGTGGTTGCCATGTCGGCATTGTCGTGGGCAGGCTCTCCGCGCAGCGACATTAAGGCCAACCCAAAGCTCAGCGCGAGCGGCTCTGTCGCCTATCCCGATGCCGATCTGCCACGGCTCACGCCTGCTCCGGCAGGCTACCGCCCATTCTACATCAGCCACTATGGCCGGCACGGCAGCCGCTATTTCGACAACTACCGTGAACCTTTGGCTTCGCTTGAACGCGCCAACCGGCACAACTTCCTCACCAGCCTTGGCAAGAGTGCCCTGTCGAGGCTTCGCGAGATAGCCCGACGCGCCGATGGACGCGCAGGCGACCTCACCGCACTCGGGGCAAGGCAGCATCAGGGCATAGCACGCCGCATGTTCCGCAACTTCCCCGAAGTGTTTGCCGGCAACGGCAAGAAATTGCAGGCACGCTCCACAGTGTACCCGCGCTGTGTCTTGTCGATGACCAACGAAACGGGCACGCTCAAGTCGCTCAACCCCTACCTCGACATACACACCGATGCCAGCCAGGCCGACATGGGCTACATGATGTACGGCACGTCCGGCATGAGCAAGGTAAGCACCCTCGCCCACAGCGCCGTCACAGCCTACACCGCAGCCCACACCAGCCACGACAAATTTGTGGCTCGGCTCATAAGCGACTCCACCTATGCGCACGACAGCATCTCCGGCAGCATCATGATGCGTGACATGTTTGCCATCGCCTCGATTCAGCAGAACCAGGACGACCCGATCGACCTCTACGACCTGTTCACCGACGATGAGATATATGCGCTGTGGGATGCTGAGAATGTGAGCGCATACACGTTGTTTGGCAACGCACCGGTCACCAAAGGGCTGATGCCCTACTCACGCGCACCGCTTTTGCACAAAATCATTGCCGATGCCGATAAGGCCATAGCCGGTGGCGAATTTTGCGCCGACTTGCGGTTTGGCCACGACATGGTGGTCGGCCCTCTCGCGTGCCTGCTCGAGCTCGACAGCTGCGGCGTTGCCGTGAGCGGCCTTGAGCAAGTGAGCAACCACTGGCACAACTACTGCATCTACCCCATGGCAAGCAACATCCAACTCGTCTTCTACCGCAAGCGCGGCAGCAGCGACACACTGGTGAAAGCCTTGCTCAACGAGCATGAGGCCACACTGCCGGTTAAGACCGACATGGCACCATACTATCACTGGAGCGACGTGCGTGCCTACTACATCTCAAAACTCACAAAACTCGAAAAATCATTTAACCAATTATGAGAAATATCACATTACTACTGCTTTGCCTCGTCACCGCACTCGCCGTGACGGCAGGCACTCCAAAAGAGGACTTCAAAGCCAACCCAAGGCTCAGTGCCAACAACTATGTTGCCTATCCCGACAACAATCTGCCCAAGCTCACACCAGCACCGGCTGGCTACAAGGCTTTCTACATCAACCACTACGGCCGTCACGGCAGCCGTTGGCTCATATCGCCGTCGCAATATAACGTGCCTGTGGAGCAGCTCGAGATAGCAGAAAAAGCCGGCAAGCTCACGCTGCGCGGCAAACAGGTGCTCGACACGCTGCGCATGGTGCGCACAGCTGCAACCAACCGCTTGGGCGAACTGAGCGACATAGGCGCAGAGCAGCATCAAGGCATAGCACGCCGCATGTTCCGCAACTTCCCCGAAGTGTTTGCCGGCAACGGCAAGCGCATTGACGCGCGTTCCACCATCGTGATTCGCTGCATACTCTCTATGCAGAATGAGACCGACATGCTCAAGTCGCTCAACCCCTATCTCGACATTCACACCGACGCCAGCCAGACCGACATGCACTACATGAACTATGACGACCCAGTGGTGGGCAAGTGGCGCAGTGCCATGTCGCCACTGCTGCTCACATTCCAGCGCAACCACATTCACCCCGAAGGCATGTTTGCCAAGCTGTTTACCGACGTCAACTGGGCTAACGCCAACATCAACGGCACAGAACTGATGACCAAGTTATTCGATGTGACTGGCAACATGCAGAGCCACCACCAGTTTGAGAAAGTGAACTTCTATGACTTGTTCTCCGCCGACGACATCTATAACGTGTGGGCTGTGAACAACGCCAAGTGGTACATCTTGTCGGGCGAGACTCCGCTCACGCACTGCCGCATCGACTACAACCAGGTGAACCTGCTCAACAACATTATTGATTGCGCCGACAAAGCAATAGCCAGTGGAAAATATTGCGCCGACCTGCGCTTTGGCCACGAATCGGTGCTTCTGCCGCTGGCATGCCTCATGGGGCTCAACGGAGCAGACTACCAAACAAGCGACCTTGAGCAAGTGGCAAACAACTGGCAAGCCTACAAAATATTCCCTATGGGCTGCAACATACAGATGATTTATTATCGCAAAAAGGGCAGCAACGACGTGCTCGTGAAAGTGCTGCTCAACGAGCACGAAGCCACTCTGCCTGTCAAGACCAATGTTGCCCCATATTATCACTGGCGCGACGTGCGCGACTATTTCCTCAAGAAAATAGCTGCCAAGCCGCAAATCGACTGATTTTTCAGCGCATATATAAATTTGCAAGCTGGTTGCATGAAACCAAGCAACAGCCAGCCTAAACAAAAAAGCAGCCCTCAAGTGAAGCCGTCAGTTCCGGCACTCTTGAGGGTTGTTTTTCACACTATTACCTAATCTATTCGGTGATTTGTAGCCATTTCGTTCAGTGATTTGTGGAAAATAGGGCTGCTGGCATACCTCATAGACACTATGGAGCCGGCTGTGACGGAATGGTGGCGACACCAAAAAAGCGGAGCTTACCTTCACAGGCCGACTTCGCTTAATGTCTAAAAATTAATAAAACCAATACGTTTAGTCTTTTTCCAGATTACAGGATTACAATTACACGTAATCTACCAAAACGTTTGAGGTCTAAGAGTTGCAAATTGGTGTCTCAAAAAAAACGAAACACCGCAGTGTATTGCCACTCCAAGCCTCTCGACCAATCAGTGTGTCACAATGTCGTAGTTGTGAATAAAGAAATACTGATGCAGGCAGACCACCTACCTTTGTTAAGAGAATTTGTGCCATGCGGCACAGCGGTCAATCGCAATCAGAAAAAGAAAGACATTATGGGTTTAAATACACACTAAAAAACTCCTTCAATAACTTTTCGTTCGTTATTTTTCATCCTATATCCTCGTTTTTCATTAAGAGGGTTTAAACCTTGGGATATCCTTAAAAAACGTTGCAAATATAGCCTCGGATTTAAATAAATCCAAAAAAATCTGCTAAAAAAAAAAAATGTTTTGTTAACTAACGTTAATTAGAGCCTGATTTTCGCCCCAACGCCACAAAAAGACTGGAAAAACAAGCAGACATTTGATTTTTCTTTACCACCAGCCCCCCACAGTTTTGCCGACACACCGGTTAAAGTTTTTAACCTCAAGTGAGTTAAAAACTCCAATTCGTTGGCTTTTACACCCAATGTGATTGCAAAACACTTATTTTTGATTAATTTTGTAATGGAAATTCAATGTGGAGTTTGTTGCATATTTTCCCGAGATTTCTCCCACACTGTTGCGACCAACGGCAGCACCACACAGAAAAGCACACCTATTTATCTGTTGAATTAATTTAATAATAAATATAAGCGTATGAGAAGAAAAATTACTGCAATTATGTGTCTGGCATTTGTTGTGATTGCCTTTGCGCAAATCTCAAACAAACTGACCACCAACACTATTCTCGACTTGATGCCTCGCCAGCACAGTGGCGTGCGCAAAGCCCCGTCGGTCAACGGCACGAAGCTGTCGGCTTTCGTGAAGTTTAACGACGCGTCGGTCATCGACTCAATCAAGCAGCTCGGAGTGGAAGTCGGCACAGTGGCTGGCAACATTCTCACGGCTCGCATTCCTGTTGATGCGGTTGACTCCGTGGCAGCCCTGCAAGGCGTAGATGTGATTGAGGCCGCCCAAAAGGTGACTCTGGCCATGGACTCTTCGCGCATTCTCACCAATGTTGACAAGGCGCAAGCCGGCCAGGCTCCGCTCACCATGCCGTTTTTAGGCAAAGGGGTGGTGGTGGCTGACATAGATGCCGGACTCGATTTCGGACACCCCGACTTCTACACCAGCGACCGCAAGACACTGCGACTGAAGCGCGTGTGGCTTCAAGCCGACACCGTGGGCGGCACCGTGCCAGCCAAGTTTGGCTACGGCAAGGAGTTCACCACCCCAGAGGCCATATTGAAAAAAGGCACCGACCTTAGCTCCTATGCCCACTCAAGCCATGTGCTCGGCATCGCAGCTGGAGCCGACACCACCAACGGCAACCCCTATTACGGCATAGCCCGCGAAGCCGACTTGGTGTTCACCACATTTGGCTCTGTTGACACCGGCATTGCCGACGCAATGAAATATGTGTTCAACTACGCCGACTCGGTGGGCGAGCCTGCCGTTATCAACATGAGCCTCGGCACCCAGATGGGTCCGCACGACGGCACTTCGCTCCGCGACCAGATTGCCGACCAGCTCGCTGGCCCTGGCCACATATTCGTGGGTTCTGCCGGCAACGACGGCCTTGTAGATGCCCACGTGTCGAAGTCGTTCACAGCAGACAACGACACCCTGCTCATAGGCATAGCCTTTGCCGAGAGCCTCAACATGGCCGGCAGCGGCGAGATGCAATTCTGGGGCGACGAGGGCAAGTCGTTCAAAATCAAGGTTTGCACAATCGACAAAACCACACTGCAACCAGTGTACCAGAGCCGCGCTTTCAATGCCTCGCGCAGCTATAGCGGCTCGGTGGTGCTGCAAAAGCCCTACGACATGGCAAGCGGCTCGTTTGACATAGTGACGCAAACCAGTCCGCTCAACAACCGCCCCACGGCACACATCACCCTCAACCTCAGCGACTACAAGCCAGGCAAGGTGATAGCCATAATGGTGATTGGCGAGCCAGGCACCACAGTGCACGGCTGGGCCAACAACAACTACTGCTGCTTCAGAAAGTGGAACGAGAAGATGGATTTGCCCGACAACAAATATCAGACAGGCGAAATAGGCGGTGTGGGCAAAAACGTGATAACTGTGGGCGCATACGTCACACGTCCGTTTGTGCGCACCGTGAGTGGCGACACGCTCAACAATGGCGGCTCTGCCGGCTGGACGCAAGGTTTCCCATTGCACGACATAGCACCATTCTCTAATCAAGGCCCAACGCTCGACGGCCGCATGAAGCCCGACATCTCGGCTCCAGGCTCATATATCATCTCGGCTCTCAACAGTTTCTCTTACAGCGACGCGTCATATGTGCTCATGGGCAAGGAGAAGTGGAACGGCCGCACCTATGGCTACGGTGCCATGCAAGGCACCTCAATGTCGGCGCCTCAAGTGGCAGGAATCATAGCCACATGGCTTGAGGCCAACCCCACCCTCACCACCGAGCAAATTAGAGAAACACTCAAAAACACCGCAATCAAGGACAAATACACCGGCGATGTGCCAAACAACACATGGGGCTATGGCAAAATCGACGCCTATGCCGGACTGGTGTATCTCTTGAAAAACTTCTCAAGCGTGGAGCAGGTGAAGAAGTTCTCCGACACATGGAAAGGCACACCCATGGCCGACGGTCTGCATGTGCTCTTCCTGAAAGACGTTGACAAGACACGCGTCAACGTTTACACCACAAGCGGCGCGCTTGCCAAGACACTCACACTCGCAGGCAAAACCACCGGCGACGACTGCGTGGTGAGCTTCGACGACCTCGGCAAAGGCGTGTATGTGGTGCATGTGTCGGGCGGCGGCAAAGAGCAGACATTCAAATATCTCAACAAATAATTATTTAATTTTTTCGACAAATGAAGAAAGTCACTCTTTTAGTATTGGCACTCACAGCCGGCATCACGGCGTGGGGTCAGACTTTCAGCGGCGGAACAGGAACCAAAGCCGACCCTTACAAGATTACTAAGGCCGAGGATTTCACCGAGCTCGCCAACGAGGTCAATGAGAAAGCCAATTCGTTCACAGGCAAATATTTTGCCTTGGAGAACGACATAACGTTTGCTTCGAGCTTCACTTACCCATCGATAGGCAAGTGGATTTCATTTAAGGAGCAAAACAAGTTCGACGGCGTGTTCGACGGCAAAAACCACACGCTCACCAACCTCGTGCTCACCTCAAAAGACGGAGAGCGCTACGGCGGTCTGTTCGGCATTGTTGACACCGCCGGTGTAATCAAGAACATCACCCTCGTCAACCCAAAAGTCACCGTAGATGCCGGCACATCGCTGTCGGGCGGAACAATTGTGGGTCAACTTGCCGGCACGCTCGACAACGTGCATGTTAAAGGCGGCTCATATAACGCCACAGTAAGCGGCTTCAAGGGCGGCCTTGTGGGTAACCTTGTGGGAGGTGGTTATGTACTCAACAGCTCCTACTCTGGAAGCATGAGCTGCGTCAGCACATTTGCAGCCATCGTTGGCCAAGACTATGGCGTGGTACGCAACTGCTGGAGCGACGCCACCCTCACCGCACAGCTTGAGAGCCAGACGTTCACCGGTGGCATTGCGGGTGTGGCACTTGGCTCAATGGCTGGCACAGGCAAGCCTCAAGTGGAGATTTCAGACTGCTACTACTTCGGCACTCTATCGTCTGCCAACGGCAACTGCGGCGGCATCTTGGGCAATGGCCAGCAAGTGGTTGTGGAACGCTGCTGGAATGCCGGCTACATTCAATCGGGCAACTACACTGGCGGCTTGGCAGGACAAATTTCCGACGCCACAATCAAAGATTGCTACAATGCCGGAACGGTGTATAACCAAAGCACTTCATCTGTGGGTGGCCTGATTGGATACCTGTCTGGCTCTGCATCAAAAACCTCTATCGAAAACTGCTTGAGCTTCGGCACAATATTCAATTCCATCATAGCTCGCTCCGAAAACTGCGAGTTCATTGGTCAAAACACAGTGAGCGTCACGCTCAAAAACTGCTACTACGACTCTCAGGTGGCTGGCTGGGGCGGCAAAATCGGTCCGAAAGCCACTAAAGAGCTGACCACAGGCACAGCTATCGACGGCTTTGACACCAGCGTTTGGCAATTTGCTGCCGGCATGTATCCTCGCCTCAAGAAATCAGCTAACCTCGACATAGCGTTGCTCAACGCCACGCCATTCTTCCTTGCCGACGGCGAGTCACATGGAAAAGTGACAAAGAACTTCACTGTGAGCAGCCTCAACGACGTGGATTGGGAAATCACCGGAACAACACAGGCTCGCATTAGCGGCACCACAGTCAATGTTACTCGCGGAAGCAAGCTCGTAAATGCTGTGCTCCACGCCTATCTTGGCGACTATGAGAAACGCAGCCTCGTAAGCATCTATCCTGAGATATTCAATGGAACAGGAACCGAGGCCGACCCATATATCATCGCCGACTTCAACGACATGAAGAAACTTAGCGATGCTACCAACAGTCAGGACATGTCGTTCGACGGCGAATATTTCAAGGTGACTGCCGACATCGACATGCAAAACGATGCCACTTTCCCAATCATTTCCGACGCCAGCTCATGCGCATTTGCCGGAGTGTTCGACGGACAAGGACACAGCATCAAGAACTGGAAGTTCAACAATGTGAACACCGACGACCTCTGGTCAGCTTTGTTCAGCTTCGTAGCCAAAGACGGAGTGATTAAAAACCTCAACATCGACAAGAGCTGCTCTCTCAAATTCCACCGCAACGCCGCCTCTCTCGTATCGGCACTCATGGGAACCATAGATAACTGCAAAAACTACGCAGAAGTTTACACTGCCGAAGGTTTTGCCGGAGGTCTTGTGTATATAGCCTATTCTGGCAGCAAAATCACCAACTGCTACAACGAAGGCAACGTGACGAGCCTCGACAAAGGCTATATTGGCGGTGTAGCCTACAACATCGAGGCCGGAGCCTCAATGAGTGGCTGCCAAAACGCAGGAACAGTAAGCTCCGCCGGAACAACCACACAAAGCGTGGGTGGTCTTGTGGGCTCATGTGCCGGAACAGTGACCAACTGCCTCAACACCGGCAATGTGTCGGCTGTGACCAACGTGGGTGGCGTGGCTGGTTCGGCCAAGGCTGCCACATTCAGCAATGTGCTCTCACTGGGAGCCGTGTCGTTCACTGGCGACGATGCCACTGCGGGTGCCGTGGTAGGCAAATATGATTCTGGCAAATTCAGCAATGTCGTTTATGACAAGCAAATCGCCATCTACAAAAACATTGATGCAGCCGGACTCGAAGGCAAACTCACAAGCGAACTCACATCTGACGCATTTGGCGATGACAACTGGACGGCCACCAGCGGACTTTATCCGCAACTCAAGCTGTTCAAAGACGAAAACGGCGCAAAACTCGGCTCTTATCCTGTGACATTTGACGCTGGCGACACCCGTGCGCAAATCAGCAAGAATGCCACTCTCTATGCTGCCGACGGCCTTGCCTGGGCAGTGGAAAAGGGCACCGACTTCACTATCAGCGGCAACACGCTCAACTACAAGGAGAGCGACAAGGCAGCCAACGACAACCTCACTGCCACATTCGCAGGCCTCAGCAAGGTGATTCCTCTATCAGCAATAGGCAAGATTCTGTCTGGCGACGGAACAGCCGAGAATCCTTATATAATTGCCACTCCAGCCGACCTCGTGAAGCTGTCAAGCACTGTGGCCTCAACCAAAAATGGCTTCAGCGGCAAGATATTTGCCATAACAGCCGACCTCAACATGGACAATGCCGAATTTGAGCCAATAGGCGGCAAGACAACTGCCAAGTTCAACGCCACACTCGATGGCAAGAACCACTCTATCAGCAACCTCACAATCAGCAAAGGCACTACCGACTATGTGGGTCTCGTGGGTGCTCTCGGCCTTGATGGCGCTATCAAGAACCTCACAATCAAGAGCGGCACTATAACCGGTAAGACATATGCGGGTGCTGTGGCAGGCGAGGCTGAAGGCTCTATTGAAAACGTGATCAACTATGCCTCTGTGGTGGCAACGGCCAAAGCCGGCGGCATCGCAGGACACATCTGCGGCACAGCAAGCAAATACAGCAAACTCACCAACTACGGTTCTGTGTCAGCCACAGGCTCATCTGGCTATGCAGGAGGTATCGCATCTCTGGCATCGGCAGTAACTCTCGACAACGCCAAAAACTATGGCGAGATTAAGAGCAACAAGAGCGTGGCCGGCGGTATCGTGGGCTATGTGGAGCATGGAGCCGCAATCAACAAGACCAACAACTATGGAGCAATCAGCGCCTATGGTCCTGCTGCCGGCATCGTGGGACAAAACACCATTTCCTATAGCGACGCAAAAGATGTGAAGCTTGTGGTCAGCAACAGTGTCAATGCAGCCAAAGTCACAACCAGCTACAATGCAGCTGGCGGTATAGTGGGCGACATTGACAGCGAGGCAGGACAAACATTTGTGAACAATGTGGCAAACACTGCCGACGTGGCAAACACCAAGGCAAGCGTGTCGTCAACAGCTGCCGGTGCAGCCGGCATCGTGGGCAAGGGTAACCCAGAAATCACCAATGCCTACAACTCTGGCACTATCAGCGCACACAACGGCGTGGCTGGCATCATGGGTATGCCGGGCAGCAGCTACAGCAAGTTTAAGATTGCCAACTCAATCTCAACCGGTAGCCTCGACGGCTATGGTAGCAGTGCAGCCAACGTGGGCGCAGTGGCAGCCAAGACAAGCAAATATCTCACCATTGAGAATGTGGCGTTCGACAACCAGATGTGCAACGTGAAGGCAATCGGCAAAGCCGATGCCGAGGGTGTAAGTTCTCTCACCACCTACGAGCTCGTGTCTAACTACGTGCCAGGTGCTGACTGGACCACCACAACAGCCAAGCAGGAATTTGACGCAAACAGCCGCTACCCATACCCGACTACAATCGGCGAGGATTCGGCCGTGGTAGTTGCCACCACTCCTCTTTATCTTGAGGAAGGCGACACCCGCTACAATGTGACCAAGACATTCCGTGTGGCTCAACCACAAGACCTCACATGGGACACTCCAGAAGAGTTCATCGTGAGCGGATACTATGTGGCTGCCAAGCCAAACACCGTGGGCGACTATACACTCACAGTGAACTATGGCAAATATTCTCGCAGCTACAAGCTCCACGTCAATGCTCCTGAAGGCACTGGTGTTGACGGCGTGGCCAAGACAGCTACCGGCGTGCAAACCGTGGCTGGCGGCGTGGTGCTGCCCGAAGGCAAATATGCCATCTACACCGTGGCTGGCGCTCTGGTTAAGAGCGGCGTGGCCAAGGCCGGTGATGTAATCAATCTTGCCAATGGCCTCTATGTGGTGAAAGCCGCTGGAGCAGCAGCCAAAGTTTTGGTGAAATGATGAGATAAATCTTAGCCTGACAGTTGCGCCGCTCGACGGCACTAACTGACGGCAACCAATATTTAAGCGGACTTCCATTTTGCAGAAGTCCGCTTTTCTTTTGTATAATTGTGACATTTTTCGTGGTATTTGCTGCATGTTGAGCAAATACCACGCTCTTTTTTTGCTCAAAACCATTGTTTTAATCTACTTTTGCTAAACAAAAAAAATCGAATTACTCATAAAAAATGATATGAAAACACAAGCACTCTTTAACGCAGCTTCGCAGCCGGCAGCCCAAGCAGCAACCTGGTGTTGCGTGACGCCGCAAGTTGGCTGCCACACAGCCAGCAAGAGTGCGCACTGCCACTCTCACGGCTATGTCGAGGTGGCAACACCAGGTGCCATAGGCCACCCGACAAGTCCAATCGCAAAAACCTCAAAATTTACAGAACCTTTCGCAGCCAGCCCACACCACTCGACGCGCAACGCAGCTCTGACCTATGGCAGCAACGACGCGTCATTCAACGATGGCGGCTGCAAACGGCCAAAACAAGAAACTTATACTATAAGCGGAATAAAGACAACCACACCATGGAAAACTTTACATTTAAGCATCTATGTGGTCGATGACAAATTTGTTCTAAAGCATTAGCTTTTGTCGCGATGACGCACATAGTGCTGCCATGCACTAAAAACACTCCCACAGGACCAATGACAATGAGTCAGTTATCATTGGCCCTGTGCTGTTTTTTTCTTGCACCGCACACCCAGTGGCGGCGGCAAGTGCCCACAATTAGCTATCAGTCTTTCTTTTTGCCGTGAGCGGCTTTGTATTCCGAGGGCGTCAGGCCAGTCACCAGCTTAAACTGCTTGTGAAAGTTGCTCTTGTCGCCCACACCCACCATGTCGTGAAGCGAGGCGGTTGACACCTCGCTGTTGTCGCGCAGCAGCCTCTCGGCCTCGGCAATGCGCAGCTTGAGCCGCCATGAGCGAAACGTGGTGTGGCGTTGCGTGGTGAAATACCACGCCAGATAACGCCTGTTGGTGCCCAGTTGCTCCGCCACATCGTCGGGAGAAACGTCTTTTTGGGTATATTTCCTCATTTGCACCCAGCGGTCAATAGCTTGCTCCAAGCGCAGCAGTTGTCCGTCGTCGTGGTTTTTGACGTCGGTGGGCGGTGCAGCGTCGTAAGCTGTTGTGACCGCCGCCGCGTTAGCTCCCGGAGCATTGTCGCCCACCACCTTGTCGGCTGGGACTTTTTCAGCCACGCCCACCGCCTTCACCACAAATGTGTAGTTGATGCGATAATTGATGACGCACATCACCACATACACATAATACACGGTAAACGTGATGGTAAACCAGTCGTAGTATTGCACCGGCACCTCAAACACCGAGAAAGCCAAGGCAAGCAAGCCTATGGCAAGGGCACTGTAGAAGAAATGCCGCAACCAGCGAAGCCGCCCCGACTCCTCGTCATCATAGTAGTCATCGAGCCGCTTAGCACTGTGTCTGTAGCTGGCGTGGAACATGCGCCAGTAGGCTATTAGCTGGCAGATATAGGCAATCACAGCCAAGCAAAACAGAGCTGGATATATGCCAGGATCAGAAAACAAGGCAAGAATCAAAATTGCCCCACCGGCAGCAATCTGAAGTGACCCCAAAAAGTTGGACAGGTTATTAACTATCCGATTTGAGAAAGAGTTCGGTATTGCACCGGACTCT
>CAKUAR010000025.1 GCA_934636465.1 uncultured Muribaculaceae bacterium | reverse complement strand
CAGCCGTTAGGCAAACCTGCGGTGTTTTTCATATTATTTTCACCCACAAGTTTTGCACTTCCATTTTGAATGTATACTTTTTCTCGGTTAAAGCTATTGTTGTTAAACCAATCTGCCCTCCTCACGTTGGCGTTTGTAATAGCGATGCAGCAGCCATATTGCAACTGCCGTTGCCAAAGCACTCCCCAGCGCAAGCCACGGAAACTCGCCTTGCCCAGGCAGCCCAAGCGTGTCAATGTCAATGTTTGGCAACAAGCCACGCTTCGACAAATAGGCAGCAGTCACCACCATGCCGTTATTGAGTGCGTGAGCCAATATCGGCAACCACAGCGAGCGCGACCACACGAGCAGATAGCCCAGCCACGCGCCGAGCAAAAACCGTGGCACAAAGCCAAAGAACTGCAAGTGTATAAAGCTGAATATAAATGCCGTGACCCATATCGCCACTCCGTTGCGCATCTTTGGCGAAAAAATAAAATGCTGCCATGCCCCCCTGAAAAACATTTCCTCGCTCACACCCGCCATTATGGCAACCACAAAAAACGTATAGCAAAACGCACCAAGCGACTTTTGGTCAAGCAGCAACTTAGTCTGCTCTGCAGCCATATCCTCATTTTGCCTAATCCATTGCTCCACCGCACTAAGGCTCTGTGGCAGCACCATGCCCTTGTTCCAGTCTATCACATAGTTCATTCCCGGCAGCGACAAGAAATAAACCGCCACCACAGCGAGCACGCCCACCCACGTCAACTTGCCGTCAAGCCTCAACGCGTGTACAGGGCGCTGTCCGCAAAGCGCGACACACGCCATAGCCGGCAGCATAAACGCCAGCACATCTTGCGTCAGTGTGGCGCCAAGCACCACCTGCACCGTGTCGCCATGCCTGCGCACGAGCAACACCATAACCACCGAGGCCACACACAAGCCAAGAAAAAACAACGCCAGAATTAAGATTACCTTGTTTTTGAGCGTGGGTTGAAAATGAAAGTTTGCCATTGTTGATTACCAATAAATATTTTATTTGCAAAATTAGCTAAAACCCACAGAGTTTTGGTGCAGTTTTTGCATACCTTTGCATTTAACCAAATAAATAAAAGAAAAATTATGAAAGCACTATTTTTGATTATCACATTTGTTGCATGCGGCTGCATGAGCGCCGCATCGCAGACCAACCAATACACTCTGGCCGACAGCGTGGAGCTGACAGTGGTGAAACCTGCAAAACCGTCAAACGAAACCAAGCAGGAACGTAAGGCAAGAGAAAAAAGACAAAAGGAGCAAGTTGACGCTCTGGCACACGACTTGTCGTCACAAGCCGTGAATCAAGGGTATTTTGCTTTGATGGCCGACAGAATGACCATAGGACGCCTGGGCTATACCGTCAATTCGGTTCAGTCAAACGCCAACTTTGTGCTTATGCAGGGCGAGAACGCCATGGTGCAACTCACTTTCAACAACGGCATGCTCGGACAAAATGGACTGGGCGGCATCACGCTTTCAGGCCACATATCCAACAAACGCATCACCACCGACAAAAAAGGCAACGTTTATCTTAGCTTCATAATCGTTGGTTCGCAGTTCAATGCCGATGTGTCCATCACCATCAATGCCAACAGCGATTATGCCACGGCCATCATCACGCCCACATTTGGCTCTGACCGCCTCACGGTTTATGGCCGACTGCTGCCCTATCGCAACGACCGCATCGACTTCAACCAGTAATTCTCAAAGCACTGCGGAGACAAACACTCATTCAAGCATTTTGAGGAATTCGTCCTCATTGATTATCGGAATTCCCAATTTGTGAGCCTTTTCAAGTTTTGCCGGGCCCATGTTTTCGCCAGCAAACACAAAACTTGTGGCACTTGAAATGGAACTTGAGTTTTTGCCTCCGTTCTGCTCTATCATAGCTTTGTATTCCTCGCGCGAGTGTTTGGCAAACACGCCGCTTATCACTATTTTCTTGCCGGCGAGCTTATCGGTTCGGCCGGCAAGTTCTTCTGCGGGGATTGCCATTTGCAGCCCTGCCGCGCGAAGCCGCTCCACAATAGCCACATTGTCGCTGTCGGCAAAGAACGTCACAATGCTTTCTGCTATCTTCGGGCCGATTTCAGGAATTGCCGACAGAGCCTCCTCCGACACTGCCATCAAGTGGTCAATGTCGTGCAGATTGCGTGCCAGCACACGCGCCGTGGTCTCGCCCACGTATGGTATCGACAAAGCGAAAATCACTCTCTCAAACGGCACTTTTTTTGACGCCTCCACACCATTTATCAGGCGTGAAGCCGCTCTTTTCTGAAAGTGCTCAAGCGACATGAGCTTGTCGGCAGTAAGGTCGTATATGTCGGCCACGTTTTTCACCAAGCCGCTCTTAAACAACTGCACAGCCACTTCCTCGCCTATGCCGTCTATGTTCATCATGTGCCGCCCCACAAAGTGCTCTATGCGACCTGTGATTTGCGGTGGGCAGTGCTTCTTGTCGGGGCACACCCAGGCTGCCTCGCCCTCCACTCGCTTCAGTGGAGTGCCACACGCCGGGCATGTGGTCACAAACTTTATTGGCTCGCTGCCGGCTATACGGCTCTTTTTGTCCACGCCCACAATCTTGGGTATGATTTCTCCGCCTTTCTCCACATACACCATGTCGCCGTCGTGAATGTCGAGCGACTTTATTATGTCGGCGTTGTGCAGCGATGCGCGCTTCACCACCGTGCCCGAAAGCAGCACCGGGTCCAGATTTGCAACGGGCGTTATCACTCCGCTTCGACCCACCTCAAACGACACATACCTCAATTTCGTGCACTCTCGCTCTGGCGCAAATTTATACGCTATGGCGTAGCGTGGCGATTTTGCCGTTGCGCCGAGGTTGAGCCACTGGCGCAGCGAGTTCAGCTTAAACACCAGTCCGTCGGTGGCTATTGGCAGATTTTTCCTTTCCTTGTCCCAGTAGTTTATGAAATCCTTCACCGCGTCTATCGACGGCAGTTTGGTGAGTTGCGCCACCTTGAAGCCCCACGATTTCACAGCCATCATGTTGTCATAGTGGTTGTCAAACGGCAAGTTGTTGCCAAGCAAGAAGTAGAAATAGGCGTCGAGTCCGCGCCGAGCCACCTCGCTTGAGTTTTGCAGCTTCAGCGTGCCGGCGGCAGCGTTGCGCGGATTGGCAAACAGCGGTTCCTCGTTATATTGCCGCTCCTCATTAAGTTTCTGGAAGTTTTTCCACGGTAGCAGTATCTCACCCCTCACCTCAAACTTATCGGGCCAGTTGCCGGGTGCAAGCTCCAGCGGAATACTCTTTATCGTGATTATGTTGGTGGTCACATCGTCGCCACGCACACCGTCGCCACGCGTCACGGCTCTCACAAGCCTTCCGTGCTCGTATGTGATGGAAATAGATGTGCCGTCAAACTTCATTTCGCCTATAATCTGCACTTCCTCGCCGTTAAGTCCGTCTTTGGCACGGCGCAAAAAGTCCTGCACCTCCTCTATCGAGTAAGAGTTTGAGAGCGACATCATGGGTCGCTCATGCACCACTTGCTTAAAGCCTTGGTTCAAGTCGCTGCCCACGCGCTGTGTGGGCGAGTAAGGGTCGAAATATTGCGGATTTGCTTCCTCCAGGTCCTGCAACTCACGCATCTGTTTGTCAAACTCCTGGTCAGAAATCACAGGGTCGTTGAGCACATAATACTGATAGTTGTGGCGGTTAAGCTCTTGGCGAAGCCAATCTATTCGCTGTTTGTCTGATTCCATAGACATATTTCAAAACACGTTTTATTTTCTGCTAAGTTAGTCAATTCCCCACACAAAACGCCACACCCGCCGCAAAAACTTTTGTCACGTCAATGCTATTTTGTCACGATTTAATGCCAAAGCTAAAAAGGATAATCGTGCCAATATTCGTATATTTGCAAACTGGTTTCAGACTCGCTACGAGTGAGCCTCTTACCACAATTGGCCGCACAAGCGGCACCCAAACGAAATAACATTGTTTTTATCATTTATAACAAAAATGAATATTGTAGTTTTAGCAGCAGGTACGAGTACCGAGAGGGAAGTTTCAATCGTTTCAGGAACAGGTGTTTGCAAAGCCCTTAGAGCAAGGGGGCACAAGGCCGTTTTGCTTGACGTCTTTGCAGGTTTCGCCGAAGCCGACAGCAATAATTATTTCCCGGAGGAATACGACATTGACAAAGCAAGCGCCTATATCAGCTCTTTTAACGGCCGCATCAAGGAAATGGCGGCACAACGCCGTGAGTTTTTCGGCCCCAATGTGATTGACATATGTTCAAAGGCCGATTTCGTGTTTCTTGCCTTGCATGGCGCTAACGGCGAGGACGGAAGGGTTCAGGCCACGTTCGACCTGCTCGGCATTAAATATTCAGGCACCGACTACTTGAGCAGTGCGCTTGCCATGGACAAGACGCTCACCAAGCACCTGTTTCAGGCTTGCGACGTGCCCACGGCAAAGGCATTTGCCATAACACGCCACTCTGCCGAAACCGACCCCGAAGCCAAAGGACTCACCTACCCCGTCGTGGTCAAGCCGGCATGCGGAGGCTCAAGCGTGGGCATAACCATTGCCAAAGACTCTGCCGAATATGCCAAATCGCTTGAGTTGGCGTTCTCCTACGATGCCCATGTGCTCGTGGAGCAATATGTAAAGGGTCGCGAGTTCTCGGTTGCCGTGGTCGATGGCAAGGCTTATCCTGTGATTGAGATTGCCCCCAAACAAGGCTTCTACGACTACAAGAACAAATATTCCGCAGGCTCCACCGTTGAGACCTGCCCGGCACAAATAACAGCCGAGCAGACATCACGCATGCAGTGCGATGCCGAGTTGGCAGCCAAGGCGCTTGGCATCACTGGCTACGGCCGCATCGACTTCATCATGAACGACAAGGGCGAAATGTTTGCGCTTGAGGCCAACACGCTCCCAGGCATGACCGCCACAAGTCTTGTTCCGCAAGAGGCCGCCGTGCTCGGCATGTCATACGAAGACCTGTGCGAGAAGCTCATTGAGGTTTCTCTCAAAAAATATGATTGCTGACAGATGATTGCGCAAGGAGGTGCAACTAAATGAAAAATCTCACTTTAGAAAACATTGCCGCCGTCACAGCTGGCACATATCACGGCGACGAGAGTAAAAAACTCATCGAGGTCAGCTCCATTGAAATCGACAGCCGCAAAGTGCAGCCAGGCGGCTTGTTTGTGGCCATCAAGGGCGAAAGGGCCGACGGCCACAATTTCATCAAACAAGTGATTGACGGCGGCGCGCTGGCCGTAATCTCGGAGCACGAGCTTCCTGGCAACGATTTCCCATACATTCAGGTGAAATCGTCGCTTCAAGCGGTCAAAGACATTGCCGAGTTCTATCTCAGGCAACTCCACATTCCTGTGGTTGGCATAACCGGCAGCGTGGGCAAAACGAGCACCAAAGAGATGGTTTACAGCGTGCTGCGTCAAAAATACCGCGTACTCAAAACCGAGGGCAATTTCAACAACGAGCTTGGCTTGCCTCTCACGGTGTTCAGACTGCGCGACGACGACCAGATTGCCGTGCTCGAAATGGGCATTAGCCATTTTGGCGACATGCACCGCTTGGCCAAGATTGCGCGTCCGCACACCATCATCATGACCAACATAGGCTGCGCTCACCTCGAGAACCTCAAAACTCGCGATGGAATTCTTAAAGCTAAATCCGAGATTTTCGACTTCATTGAGCCAGACGCCACAATCATTGTCAATGGCGACGACGACAAGCTATCAACCATAAAAGACGTGCAGGGCATAAAGCCGCACACTTTTGGATTTGATGCCACAAACGACTTTTGGGCCGACAATATGCAAAGTCTGGGGCTCAAGGGCACAAAATGCCACTTGCACACACCAGTCGGCATCATCGACGACGTGACCGTGGCCATGCCTGGCAAACACATGGTGCTCAACGCCCTGGCAGCCGCCGCCGCAGGCATCGCCTACGGACTCACGCTCTCACAAATCAAGGCTGGCATTGAGGCCAACGAATCTCTTGCCGGCCGTTTCAGCATCATTAAGACTGGCACTTTCACCATGATCGATGACTGTTACAACGCCAACCCGGTGTCGATGAAAGCCTCACTATGCGCACTTCAAGACGCCGAAACGCGCAAGGTTGCCATTCTTGGCGACATGGGCGAACTTGGTGCCAACGAACGCCAGTTGCATGCCGACGTGGGCTCCTACGCCGCTAAGCTGCGCATCGACTCATTTTTGTGCGTAGGACCGTTGAGCGAGAGCATAGCCAGCGCCATCAAGGCCGGCAACCCCACTAAAGTGGTTCATCATTTTGCCACAAAAGACGATTTGCTCTCACAGCTCGACAACCTGCTGCGCAAAGGCGACACTGTGCTTGTCAAGGCATCGCATTTCATGGGCTTTGCACAAATTGTCAGTGCCCTGAAAGAAAAGTAACTCCACACAAAAAAATCAGCTTTTCATATCATTGCTTCACTTTTCATTCCGAATGGTGAAGCATTTTTTATTCCACAGTTGCAAAAAAGCTCAAAAACAAGCAGCTGCCAGAAAAATCTGCTTTGTTTTAACGTACTGATTGATAAAATATTTATAACTTTGTATAATTGGCAAGTTAAGCTCTGTTCACAGTACTTAGCTTTGCGCCAAAAAGACAAAAACGTTACTAACATTTTATCGTCATGATGAAGAAATTTATTTTGATTGTTTGCGGCTCATTCGTTGGAGTGTGGCTCGCACTCACATTTTTCACCATTGCCTCAGTAATCATGAGCTTCGCCATCTTTGGCTCAATGGCTTCAATGGGTTCGCAAACCGTCAATGTCAAGAATAATTCACTACTCTACATCGACCTTTCCGGCCAAATAAATGAGCGCAGCGGCCTCGACGACATCAATCCACTCGCTTTGATTCAAGACGGAGACCTCTCTGAGTCGGCAAGTCTTGACGTGCTCACCAAGGCCATCGACGAAGCAAAAGACAACAAAAATATAAAGGGCATCTACATCAACTGCGAGGGCGTGGCAGCCTCACCTGCCACCCTGTTTGAGTTGCGCTCCACCTTGTCAAAATTCAAGAAGCAGTCATCAAAGTTCATCTATGCCTATGGCAACGACGGCATAAGCCAATCAGACTACTATGTGGCTTCTGTGGCCGACAGCATATTCCTCAACCCCGTGGGAGCCGTTGATATTCACGGACTCGCTGCCACCATTGCCTATCCCAAGAAGTTGCTCGACAAGCTCGGCATTGAAATGCAAGTGATAAGAGTGGGCACATTCAAGAGCGCGGTTGAGCCTTACATGATTGACAGCATCAGCCCTGCCAACCGTTTGCAACAAGAGCACTATCTGGGCAGCATCTGGAGCAACATGGTCGATTCCATCGCCCAGAGCCGCAAACTCTCGACGGCACGCCTCAACCAGATTGCCGACGGCATAGTGATGACACTTCCTGCCGACACCCTCAAGAGCTACCGCTTAATCGACGGCATTTGCTACCGCCGCGAGTTTGAGAACAAGCTCAAAAAGCTCACCAAGGTTGACCTCGACGACGACCTCAACCTCGTTTCGCCGCAAGACCTCGCCAGCAGCACCGACGACTCGTCGAAAGGCTCTAAAGAGATTGCCGTGGTTTATGCCGTGGGCGAAATAGACGGTCAGTCAGGCAGCGGAATCGACTCCGAAGAGTTGGTTGAAACCATACAAGACCTTGAGAACGACAAAGACGTGGCAGGACTTGTGCTTAGAGTCAACTCTCCTGGCGGCAGCGCCTTTGGGTCAGAGCAAATATGGAAGGCTCTCGACGACTTCAAAAAATCTGGCAAGACGTTTGCCGTGTCGATGGGCGATTATGCTGCATCGGGCGGCTACTACATATCCTGCGGCGGAGAGCGCATCTTTGCCGAGCCAACCACAATCACAGGCAGCATCGGCATATTTGGCATGATACCCAATTTGAGCGGCATTGTCAACAATAAGCTCCAAGTCAACATTTCCACCGTCAAGACCAACGCCAACGCCGACTTCGGTGTTCTCACCAACCCACTGACGCCAGTGCAGCGCGCAGCCATGCAAAACATGATTAATCGAGGCTACGACCTCTTCACTTCTCGCTGCGCCAACGGTCGCAAGGTGTCGCAAGACTCCATCAAGACCATTGCCGAGGGTCGTGTGTGGGACGGAAAGAGCGCACTCAAAATAGGACTCGTTGACGAGTTTGGCAACCTTGACAAGGCCATAAGCTGGGTAGCGAAAAAAGAAAAGCTCCACGATGACGACTACAAGGTGGGCACCTATCCCGACGCCAAAAACCGTTGGCTCAAATTGCTCGACAAATACACCGACGCTCGTGCCGACAAGCAGCTTCAAGAGCGGTTTGGCATAATCTACGACACCTATCGCCAAGCCGAGGCATTGCTCAGCCGCAAGCATGTGCTTTGCATTATGCAACCTGTCAACATAGAATAACAACAAACTAGAGTGATTGATTTCTCCAAAATATTCAACAAAGAGCAGCGCAAGACTATAGTCAACGCCATTCTCACCCCGTTCTCGTGGTGCTATGGTGCTGGAGTGTGGCTGCGCAACCTCATGTTCTATGCCGGCATACTAAAGCAGCACTCATTCGATGTGCCGGTGGTGTCGGTGGGAAACATAACCGTGGGCGGAACAGGCAAAACCCCACACGTGGAGTACATAATCGAGCACCTGTGCCGCAAATACAAAATTGGCGTGCTGAGCCGCGGCTACAAGCGCTCCACCCACGGCTTCATTCTTGCCACCTCCACCCTCTCGCCAAAAGACATAGGCGATGAGCCTTACCAGATTTTCCACAAGTTCAACGGCTTGATTACCCTTGCCGTGTGCGAGGACCGCTGCAAAGGCATACGCGAAATGCTGAAAATCAACCCCGACATCAACCTGTTTGTGCTCGACGACGCTTTTCAGCACCGCTATGTAAAGCCAAAAGTCAACATTGTGCTGGTTGACTTCAACCGTCCGCCTTTCCGCGACAAGTTGCTGCCCCTGGGTTTCTTGCGCGAGCCGCTAAGCGCGCTTCTCCGTGCCGACTTTGTGGTGGTCACCAAATGCCCCACCGACATAAAGCCTGTGGATATTCGCATGATGAAGGAAAACCTCGACCTCTATCCGGCACAGCAGCTGTTTTTCTCCAACATTCGCTACGCCAACCCCTTACCGGTTTTCCCCATCAGCCACCCCACGCTCACGTCGCTCACACGGCTCACGCCTGACGACTCCATTTTAGGCATCACCGGCATATCCAATCCGCGCACGTTTGTGCTCTATCTCAAGAGTTTCCAGGCCAAGATTAAAGTAATTCATTTCGACGACCACCACAACTTTACGCGCGAGGATTTCAACTATATCGCCAAGTTTTTCAACAAACTTGAGGGCAAGCAAAAGTTCATACTCACCACCGAGAAAGACGCTGTGCGCATACTCAACAACCCCTATTTTCCACCCGAGTTGCGCAACATCATTTACTACATTCCCATCAGAGTGGGCTTCTTGAACTATGAGGACCGTGACATCATCACCGAGCTGATAAAGAAAATTGAAGCCGGCACTGGCACCGACCTCTATTCCGACTACGAATAAATAGAAAACAACAAAACTTATATAACACAATTCAATTTCCACAGCTATGATTGAAGAAATTAACTGGCTTGACAAAATCAACGAAACAGCCTATTACATCAAATCTAAAGTAAATCACCTGCCAAAAACAGCCATTATCCTCGGAACTGGCCTTGGCGAGCTTGTTGACCACATCAAGATTGAAACCGCCATCTCCTACACCGACATACCCAACTTCCCAGTATCCACCGTTGAGGGACATAAGGGCAGACTCATCTTTGGCAATCTTGGCAACAAATACATCATGGCCATGCAGGGCCGTTTCCACTTCTATGAGGGCTACTCCATGAAGGAGGTTACTTTCCCTGTGCGCGTAATGAAGGCTCTCGGTGTAAAGACACTCTTTGTGTCAAACGCCGCCGGCGGCATGAACCCCAACTTCAATATTGGCGACCTCATGATTATCAACGACCACATCAACCTCTTCCCGGAACACCCGCTCCATGGCCACAACTACGATGTGCTTGGTCCGCGTTTCCCTGGCATGGGACACGCCTATAGCGAGCGACTCATAGCCAAAGCCAAAGAGATTGCCAAGGCCAACGACATTCGTCTCGTGGAGGGCGTGTATGTGGGCACACAAGGCCCCACGTTTGAGACTCCTGCCGAGTATCACTATTTCCATGTGATTGGCGGCGACGCCGTGGGCATGAGCACTGTGCCTGAAGTCATCGTGGCCAACCACGCCGGCATGGAAGTGTTCGGCATGTCGGTAATAACCGACCTCGGCATCGACGGCATAGTGGAAAAAGTGTCGCACGAAGAGGTGCAGAAAGCCGCAGCCGCAGCCGAGCCTCGCATGTCATTCATCATGAAGGAAATCATCAACCAGTTTGAGGAGTTATAATGAGCGAGAACGAAACAGAAATATCCACACTGGGCGAGTTCGGGCTTATTGACAAAATGACCCGCGACTTCAAGGTCAAGAACGCCTCCACCGAGCTTGGAGTGGGCGACGATTGCGCCGTGCTCAACTATGGCGACAAAAAGACACTCGTCACCACCGACCTCCTGCTCGAAGGCATACACTTCGACCTCACCTACACACCGCTCAAGCACCTCGGCTATAAGGCCGCCGTGGTCAATTTCAGCGACGTTTATGCCATGAACGGCATACCCAAGCAAATCACCGTGTCACTTGGCATATCCAAACGCTTCACCGTGGAGCACATCAATGAGCTTTACTCCGGCATCTATCTGGCTTGCAAGGAATATGGAGTTGACCTCGTGGGCGGCGACACCTCTGCGTCGGTCACAGGCTTGATTATCAGCGTCACCTGCATTGGCGAGGGTGAGGAGGGCAAAATCGTCTATCGCAATGGCGCGCACGACACCGACCTCATCTGCGTGAGCGGTGACCTGGGAGCTGCCTACATGGGCTTGCAGCTGCTTGAGCGCGAGCGTGTGGCTTCCGACGGACAAAAGGACTTCCAGCCCGACTTTGCCGGCAAGGAATACATTCTTGAGCGTCAACTCAAGCCCGAAGCAAGGCGAGACGTGATTGAAGAAATCAGAAACCTCGACATTCACCCCACAGCCATGATGGACGTGAGCGACGGCCTGTCGAGCGAGCTTCTCCACATTTGCCACGACAGCAAGTGCGGTTGCCGCGTGTATGAAGACCGAATTCCTATCGACTATCAGACGGCTATCATGGCCGAGGAACTCAATATGAACCTCATCACCGCTGCCATGAATGGCGGCGAGGACTATGAGCTGCTTTTCACAGTGCCGCTCACAGAGCATGAGAAAGTGGAGCAAATGACCACAGTCAAACTCATAGGACGCATCACCAAGCCCGAATTAGGCCACTACATGGTGTCGCGCGACGACAATGAGATAGAGCTCAAGGCACAAGGCTGGAACGCCTTCACCTCCTCAAAATAGAAGATTGAACAATCTAACTCTATCGGCAAAAAGAATTTCAATCACCCAAAATAAGCATCGGGGTTAAACCACTTGGTTCACCCCCGATGCTGTTTCTTTTATCATGCCCAGACTGTTTTTTCAGCGGCCCTTGGTTTTGCTGTAGCCGTGCTGCAAGCGATATTTCCTCACATCGGCAAACAGGTCGGTCGCAAACACAAAGTTGTTCAAGTCATCGTTGTCAACGTCATATATCTGCTCCTTGTTGCCAATCCACCCCACATGTCCGTGGTTTATGAACACAATGTTCTCGCCAATTCCCATCACCGAGTTCATGTCGTGGGTGTTGATTACGGTGGTGATGTCATACTCGTGCGTGATGTCAAAAAGCAGGTCGTCAATCACGATTGACGTCTTGGGGTCAAGTCCGGAGTTTGGCTCGTCGCAAAACAAGTAGCGCGGATTCAAGGATATGGCGCGCGCTATGGCTGCACGTTTCTGCATGCCACCGCTCAACTCCGACGGATATTTGTTCTCCGAACCGGTCAAATTCACACGGTCAATGCAGAATTGCGCACGTTCACGCTGCTCAGCAGCCGACATGTCTGAGAACATCACCAGCGGAAACATCACATTGCCAAGCACCGTTTCGCTGTCAAACAGCGCCGAGCCTTGAAACAGCATGCCTATTTCCTTGCGCAGCTCCTTGATTTGCTTACGGTCCATCTTCACTATGTCGCGGCCGTCAAACAATATCTCGCCCACTTCTGGGTGATGCAGGCCCACCACACTCTTCATGAGCACAGTCTTTCCCGAACCGCTCTGGCCTATTATCAAATTCACCTTGCCGTCAAAAAAGGTGGCATTTATATCAAAAAGCACCTGACGGTCGTCAAAAGTCTTATTTACATGCTTAACCTCTATCATGTCTTGTCTCCCCTCGTTTTTATTACAGCAGCAACTTGGTCAACACCACGTCAACCACCAGAATCATTATATTGCTCACCACCACGGCGTCGGTGCTGGCCTTGCCCACTTCTATTGAGCCGCCTTTCACCCTGTAGCCGTAATACGATGATATGCTTGATATGATATAGCCGAAAAACAACGACTTAATCAGTGCGAACCACACATACCACTCAACGAAATAGGTCTGTATGCCATACACATAGTCCTCTACCGGCACAAGTTGCGTGATTATACACGTCAAGTAGCCGCCAAACAGAGCCGTGAACATGCAAATCACAACTAAAAACGGCATTATGGTCACCAGCCCCAGAATTTTTGGCATAACCACATAGTTTGCCGAGTTGATGCCCATTATGTCCATTGCGTCAATCTGCTCCGTGACACGCATAGTACCTATCTCCGACGCTATGTTAGAGCCAATCTTACCGGCAAGTATCAAGCACAATATGGTTGACGAGAACTCCAGAATGATAATCTCGCGCGTGGTCAGTCCAAGCGAGTAGCGTGGCAGCAGCGGATTTGATATTTCCATTTTAATCAATATGGTGCACAGTGCGCCTATAAACAGCGACACTATCAAAATCAGAGGAATGGAGTCGATGCCGAGTTTGCTGATTTCGCTCAAATAGTTCTTAAAAAACACCTTGATTTTTTCGGGCACGGCAATGCAACGCCATATAAACACGCAGTAGTCGCCGAACTTGTCGAGTATATTTGTCATTTTTTAGATGATTTTCTGTCAAAATAATACATCGGCAAAGATACGTCAAACATAGCTTTACACAAAATCCGACATTTAAATTGGCACGAAAATACCACATTATCTCCGTTATGCACCTATCCCGACCCAAAGCTGCAAAAAAGCAAGGACACCTGCATCAGATGCCCTTGCCGTGTTGTCATCGCGTGACAAGTATCGCTTTGCCTTTCGCCTTTGCTATTTCTTGATGAACTTATGCACAGTGGTTCCTGCTTTCACCAGATATATGCCAGGAGCAAGCCCCGACACATCTATGCCGGTGTCGCCACATGCGCCCGAAGCAAGCACACGTCCAGAGCCTGTTTCCACCACATAGGCACGGCCTGTGATGCCTTGCACAAACACCTTGTCAGATGCAGGATTCGGATACACTTCCACTTTGCCGTCGGTCTGCACATTCACCACGCCAGAGTTGTCTTTGGTGTCAAACACATAGTTGAACCTGCCGCCAGGAGCCACATCACCACTCACATAAAAGTCCATTATGTTGCCCAAGTCCTGCAGATTGTCACACCACTTAAACTCAAAGTTATAGGCAGTGCCTGTGCCGGCCGTCAACACGTTGCGGTCTATTGCCAGTGCCATTTCTTTGCCGTTCACCACATATTCGCAGCTGCCGCAGGCCTCCCAGTTCCATGTGCCGCCCACATTCTTCTCCACAACCACTTGTGTGGCCGATGGGCTCACTCTGTTTATCACATAGTCATATCCCTGCCAACCTGTTGACTTGTCTCGGTCAATGTCAATAAACAGCATCATCCAGTTCTTGTCAGTATATGCCGTCATGTTAGAGTTGGTCTGCACATAAAAGTACACCTTGCTTGCGTCACGAGCCACCTTGGCGCCCACAATGTCGTTGCGGCCAGTGTTGTTGGTGTAATAGGTGTTGTCTATGCCCTTGTGGTCGCGGTGGGTTATGTTGCCGCGATATGCCTTATAGAAAGGTTTCACAGCTTCCCATGCGCCAAAGTCGCTAAGCGATATTGTCTTTGGAGCCGACACGTCGGGGCGTTTCAGCATACCCTTGAATTTTCTCACTCTATCCACCAGACGGCAGTAATACACATCGCCATTGTCGCCCCAATCCTTGGTTGGCTCCACATCGCGGCTGCGATCCCAGTCAAACTCGTCAACGAATGATATATTATACAGGTCAGACGGCCAGTCGCTCGACTTGTAGTAAGCCCCGCTCGTCCATTCGTTCCAGCCTGTCACAAACACGAGTTCAGGGTCTATTTTATAGGCGTTGTCCCACTGCTCGTCAAAGTTCCACCCATACAGATAAGCATCGGCACGCGGGTCAAAGCCCTTGGTTTTTGAGTAGCTGCGACCAAATGTGTTGCTTCGTGCAAAGGCACAGCAGTGTCCGTTGCTCCATTCACTTGCATTCTGCGCCACACCCACCGGCACTTCCTCATAGTTGCCGGTTGCAGTTTTGGTGTAGCCATGCTGTTGGGTTTCAAGCCAGCCCCACTGGTTGCTTCGAGATGGACCTGTCACATAGTCGGGCTGCCCCGGACGCCATGTGAAGAAGTCAATTATTTCTTTCTCCTCGGCAATGTTCTCGTTAAAGTTGTCGGGATAGCCCATAATCATAGGTTTGCCCTTCCACACAAACCACAAGTTTTTATACACGCCCGACTTAAACCATTCGTTATACACCCTCGTTATAGCTGTCTTTGAGCCATCTGTCGGGCGAAATGGGAACATAAACGACACTTTTGGCACATTCACGCCATCTTTTTTGGCCTTGTTCCACACTTTGAGCAGTGTTTTATACGACACGTCCCATGTAAAATCACCGTTGGTGCAGTCAAAAAACACAACGTCCACCTTGGCGTCGGCAAGCATTTCTGCGTGCTTGCGCAGCACCCATGGGTCATCAGTTCTATAGTAACCAAATATTGGTTCTCCCCAATAGTAGTGGCCGCTGCGGCCTTTCCAGGCACGGTGGTCGGGGTCTTGCATGGCTTCTGGATATTTGTGCAGCACGCGTGACACATTCTTCACCACATCGGTGTTTGAGTTGTTTGATTGGTGCCATGTCCAGTAAAACAAAGCCACTTTCTTCTCCTTCTTTAGCTGCTCGCCCATTTCGGTGCTATATGGTGTCACTTCGCGCCCCAATGCATCGGTCACAGCCCAATAGTCGCTCTCTGCACCCACCGAGGCTTCATCAACAGGTGTTGCGCGTTGCCACACGGCGATGTCGTTTTTAAACGACGGCTTCAGTTGCAGCACATGGTTGCCATTGACCTCAGCCACATAATTGTTTTCAAAATACTTAACAATTGTGGCTTCCTCAAAATCCTCGTTCACGAGCACTTGTTCACCACTTTTCACCTCCACGTTGTCAAAAGTCACACTCTGGCGTTCATTGTTTTTGTTTGTGGCATAAAATCCAACCTGCGTGTCAGTTATCACATTATATGTGTCAGTATATTTGCCTATTTCCTTGCCGTTGACTGTTGTGGTCACCACATTTCCTGCCACAGCCAGATTCACGTGCATTTTGCTTGCATAGGCACATTCACCCACCGGCACGTCATCGTAGTAGTTTTCACCTCCCACTATCGGCGTTGGCTCTATGGTGACCTTGCTCCCGTTTTTCACAAAGTTCCACAGCATGTAGCCAGATGTGCCGTGTGAGAACAATATGCCTCCGCCACCAGCCACTATGCTCATATCCACGTCGATGGTGTAGTTCTGAACATTGGCAGCCGATGTGCCAATCAGGCCACAAACAGCCACTCCAAGTGCTATAATTTCTTTTCTAAATGTCATGTAGATACATTCATTAAAAACACACAGCAAGCCATTCCACCAATGGCACGGCTTGCTGCAAAATATGATTATTTCTCTTTATTGCTTATTTCACGAGCACCTTGAAAGTCTTGTCGCCCATGCGCACCACATACACGCCAGCCGGCACTGCGATTGTTCCGTTGGTTGCGCCCACGTATGCGCCTGCTGCGCTATACACTTGCACTTCCACACCTTCAGTCACGTTTATTGCACCCTTGGTGGCATAAACCAGAGCTGAAGCAGTGTTCACCTTGCTCACGCCTGACTGCCCGGTGATTGTCAAAGGAGCGAGGGCTGCACTCCAGCCAGCAAATGCTCCGTGATAATATCCCAGATATTGCTGCTTGTTGACGTTGATGTGGCCAAGCTCATCGCCAGAGAACTGCACGTCGTTGGCGCCCTCAGCAAGTCCAGGCATCACCCCCACTTTAGTGAAGTTTTTGCCGTCAGCCGACTCCCACACGTTGCACTCATATTTGTCATCGCCAAGAGCCTTCGACACTGTGCCAATAAATTCATTTATATCATCGCAATATTTAACAATGAATTTTTGGTTAACACCACCTTCCTTAACTGATGCTATCTCGCCTTGGTCTTCCAGTTGTGCCGGCCAGTTCTCGCCCAGAGGAGCAGTAACAAGACGGAAGTTCCCTTCGTCCTCAGAATATTCATAACCGAAGGCATAGATATACACGGTGTTGTCCTTTATCAACACCGACGGATATTTTGCTATGTAACCGCCGATTCTCAAATCTTTGGCTTTGCCGCCCCAGCCTGTTCCGTTCCATTTCTCCCACGGACCATCTGCGTTTTTGCTGCGGGCAATGCAAAGATTATAGTGCTCTGGCACTGCGCCAAAATACACAGCATAGTAATATTCACCGGCTTTTACCAGCGATGGCTCATGGCAGAACACTTGGTCGCCTGCGCCATAGTCACCTATCATGACTCGAGTTGGAGCTGCCCAATCTTTTCCATTGGCACTGCTTTGGTGGTATATGGTGTTGTTGCAAGAACCGCTTCTTATGGCGTCGGCTTCATAGGCCAATTTTGCGTCAAGCGAACCGTCAACCGGGAAATAATTGTCGTAGCGTTGCACTTTCACGTCTTGGTCATCGCCAAGCTCACTGAAAGTCCACACACCGGCTTGTGCACCATCTCTGGCAGTGCCATCACACAGCATAAACACATATTTGCCGGCAGGGAATTTTATTGTTTTGTCTTTTTCCGCAGCCTCACCGTTGGTTATGGTCAGCGATGCGTTATCGTTAAATGGGTCGAAACGTTTTGAGTAATATGGGTCGCCATCGGTTGTGGTGTCGAAATCAGTGTCCCACTTATACACAGCTATTGTCAAGCCCTGCGTGTTAGTTGACCAACCTGGGCAGCGGAACGAAACCGAGTAGAAATCCTTTGTTGTCTCTACCGACAAACCTGTGCAACTACCGTTGCCCAATTGGTATGGCGTACTTGAGCCCTTGCCAAGCGACACGCTCTGCGACGTCCATTCAAATCCAGGGCCTCCCATCCAGGCGTCGGCGCTGCCATCAGCGTGAAGCATGATGCTTGGTGAGTAAACAAACGCCACACCCTCTTTGTTCATGTCGGTTGGTGTTCCAGCCACGATACTCAAATTTTTGATTTGCAAAACATTGTCAGCTGCGCCTGCATTAAGGGCAAGCATTCCTAATGCAGAAAAGATCACGTACTTAATCTTCATAATTTCTGTAGTTTTTATAATTAAACTTGGTTTATTTTTACAGTTTATATATCAATGGTTCTTGTGCTGGCAAAAAGTGCAAACTTCACTTGCCACTCACACGCACAAAATTATATATTTTTTACAAAAACCACACATTTTTGCATAAAAACATTAACTGGTGCGGCAAAAAAAGCCTGTAACCACTCACCCACTTGTCAGTGGCAAATGACTACACATGGAATATTTTGTCCAGGCTCTTACTGTCAATCAAGTTGTTGACCATGGCATATATGGTCAGACCAGCCACCGACTTTATTCCAGTCTTGCGTGTTATGTTTTTGCGGTGCGAAATCACCGTGTGCACCGACACATTCAGCTTGTCGGCAATCTCCTTGTTCATGAACCCCTCGGCCACCAGCACCAGCACCGACACTTCTCGTTTTGTCAGTCCTTCGCCGTCGCCCTGTGAGTCGCCGTCGCCTTCCGACACCGTGGTCACGCTGTCTATCACGCTCACCACTTCAGTTTCGCTGGCATCAATGTCAATAATGGCATCGTAGTGCCTGAGCACCGATTGCGGCACATGGCTATACACCAGCGCCACTACCGCCACCTTGCCTACGTTTCTTATCTTCTTCAGGTCTGGTCCCAAGTCGGGGTTTATTATCAGCACATCGGGCCGATGTGCCTCTATGAGCGACTCCACATTGTCGGCATCGCTCACCACATCTGCCACGGTGACGCGCGTCTGGCTTTGCAGCATAGCCAAAAGTCCCTTTCCCACAATAGCCGACGGCTCTACCAACAATATTCGGGTCTTCATCATCGCTCCTCCTCCAATTCTTTCACATGTGGCGCCATCACTTTCTCCTCTATCAGCGTGTGGCGGCGCAAGTCGTCCTCAAGCTCAAGCAGGTCATACAGCACGTCAATCGTGTTGTCGCTGTTTGCGTTGCCGGGCAAATACTTAAACAATATTTGAGTCAAGTCCTCCAGTTTCTCCTCCACATCGCTGTGGTGGTGCAGGAATGTGGATATGCTGTAGTTGCCCGTAGGCTCGCCACGCAGCAGTTTGCCCACGTATGGATACACCTTCTTTTCCTCTTTCTCAAAGTGGCGCGACACTTCTTTGCGGTAGCCTATCACAAAGTTGTTAAACACTATGGCCACATTTTCAGGCAGCTTGTCAGAAATCAGCTTCAAGTGCTGCTCTATATGCGGAAGCCGCTGCTCCACATAATATTTGTGCGAAGCCTCCAAATAGCCTATCAGCTGCTCAAGCCCCACGGTCAGCACCTCGTCGTCGGTCGGCACATAGCCGTCTATCGCATATATCTTGCATATCAGCAGAAAGAAGTTGGTGTCCACCCCATGCAGCTTGCACACGGCAGCCACAGTGCGGTCGCCAAACCCCAGCTCTATGCCAAAGCGAGGCATGAGCCTTATGAGGGCGGCATTGCTCCTTAGCAGGTCCGACATCTTGCTGCGTCCGTCAAAAAGAAATTCCATCATTTCACAATCAAATTTTTATCGTTAGTTATCAGTGTCATCATCTGCAAAGATAATGCAAATCGAACGCAGAATATCAAGCTTGCTTGAATATTATGCTGAGATGCAGCTTATCTTAGCTAAAGATAATGCAAATCGAGCCAAAATGCGCCCCCGCCTATTTTGCATTGCAACCTATTTGCATTATCTTTGTGTGGCGATTGACAGCTATCTACAATTGCCTCTAAACATTACTAATTATAGTTTTTTCTTATCACTTATGTTTATCATCGGTATTGCCGGCGGAACCGGCTCTGGCAAAACTACTGTCGTGCGCAAAATCATGGAGCGTCTGCCTAAAGGCGAAGTCAACGTAATTTCCCAAGACTCCTATTACAAGGACTCAAGCCATGTGCCAGTTGAAGACCGTCAGAAAATCAATTTCGACGAGCCGGCAGCATTCGATTGGGACCTCTTGCTCGCCCACCTAAAAGCGCTCAAAGAAGGCAAACCAATTGAGATGCCGGTTTACTCAATGCTCACTTGCACAAGGCAAGAGGAGACTGTGCACACCGAGCCTCACGACGTGGTGCTGCTTGAAGGCATCTTGGTGCTCACCGACCCGCGTCTGCGTGACATGATGGACATCAAAGTGTTTGTCGATGCCGATGCCGACGACCGTCTAATTCGCGTAATCTACCGCGACTGCATTGAGCGCGGACGCACACCGCAAATGGTCATCGACCGCTACCAGCGTGTGCTAAAACCCATGCACATGCAGCACATTGAGCCTTGCAAGCATTTTGCCAACATCATTGTGCCCGAAGGCGGACACAATGAGGTGGCTGTAAACCTCCTCACCGACTACATCAAGTCGAGGCTGCACATCAAGCAAGGCGAGTGACGGCATCACGGCACCGCCCCAAAGAAAAAAAAGAAACTACTCCACTCCCCACCACACACTATGGACAACAAACAGGGAAAAAAGACAACAGGCATAATCAAAGTGATTGAAGACCGGCTGCACCAGGCGTTCCACCGGGCCGAAAACACGAAATCCATCGTCAACCGCCTCAAAGTGGCTGGTGACAACGGCGAGCTGGAGCTGCGCACCGACAATCTGGTGAAACGCTACCGCCAACGCACCGTGGCAAACCACGTGTCAATCAATGTGAAACAAGGCGAAATCGTGGGCCTCCTTGGCCCTAACGGTGCCGGCAAGACCACCACATTCTACATGACCACAGGTCTTGTCACGCCCAATGAGGGGCGCGTGTTTCTAAACGATGTTGACATCACCACCCTGCCGGTTTACAAGCGTGCCAAACTCGGCATAGGCTACCTGCCTCAAGAGGCTTCGGTGTTTCGCAAGCTCTCGGTGGAAAACAACATTCGCACAATCCTCGAAATGACCGACACCACTCCAGAATATCAACGCGACCGTCTCGAGGAACTAATTGCCGAGTTCCATCTGCAAAAGGTGCGCAAAAACCTCGGCGACCGTCTGTCGGGTGGTGAGCGCCGTCGCACCGAGATTGCGCGCTGCCTCGCCATCAACCCCCGCTTCATCATGCTCGACGAGCCGTTTGCCGGCGTTGACCCTATTGCCGTTGAGGACATTCAAAGCATAGTCTATAGCTTGAAATCCAAGAACATCGGCATTCTCATCACCGACCACAATGCGCCAGAGACACTAAGCATCACCGACCGCGCCTACCTCTTGTTTGAAGGCAAAATTTTGTTCCAAGGCACGAGCGAGGAACTTTCGGTCAACCCAATAGTGCGTGAGAAATATCTTGGTCAGAACTTCGTGTTCCGCCGCAAGAAATTCAACTGACGCAATTCCCCTCTCCATAACCTCTGCTCCGCACGCAGAGCCTTAACCAAAGGCTTTTTCTAACAAACAACACAGCAAAATGAAATTCAGTGACGTTATTGGCAACGAGGCCGCAATAGCACAAATCCGCAAGCTGGTCGATTCGGAACGCATGCCGCATGCCCTGCTGCTGTTTGGCGAGCCATGCGTGCCAAAACTTGCCCTTGCCCAGGCCGCGGCACAATACATTCACTGCAAGCACCGCACCGGCGGCGACTCCTGCGGCCAGTGCGACTCCTGCATACAGCACCAGACATTCAACCACGCCGACACGTTCTTCACGTTTCCTGTGGTGTCGAAAGGCGGCAACAACACCAGCGACGCCTTTCTTGACGAGTGGCGCGAATTTCTTAAAAGCGGCCCGGTGGAGAACTATGAGCAGTGGCTCTCGCTTCTCAAAAACGACAACGCGCAACCCATAATTTATTCGGCCGAGAGTGCAAGCATTATCCGCAAAATGAACCTCGCTTCCTATTCTGCCGACTATAAGGTGCTCATCATCTGGTTGCCAGAGAAGATGAACGAGGAGTGTGCCAACAAGCTGCTCAAGCTCATTGAGGAGCCGTCGTCCGACAGCTTGTTTCTGCTTGTGAGCAACAACGTAAAGGGCATTCTCCCCACAATATTCTCTCGCACGCAGCGCATTGAGCTGAAACGTCCCTCCACAGCCCAGATAGCCAACTACATCAGCCGCCTCTACGGCGTAGGACAGCAAGAGGCTCTCGCCATTGCCGCGCCTTGCAACGGCGACATTATGGCGGCACTGCAAAACATGAAGCTCGACAGCGAGAACAAGACGTTTTTCAACGATTTTGTGCAACTAATGCGCCTTGCCTATGCACGCGACATTCGCAGCCTCAAGGCCTGGTCGGAGCACATTGCCGACTACAAGCGCGAGAAAGCGCGCCGCTTTCTGCTCTATGCCGTGCGCATGATAAGAGAAAACTTCATATATAATCTCCACACACAAGGACTCAATTTCCTGACGCCCGAAGAAGAGAAGTTCAGCACACGTTTCGCGCCGTTTATCACTGCCGACAATGTGGAGCAGCTCTTTGCCGAGTTGACGCGCGCCGAGAGCGACATCAAGCGCAATGCCAACGCCAAGATTGTGCTGTTTGACATGAGCCTGAAAATCTCGCTGAAGCTCCGTCACTAATATAATTTTCCACAATACACTCATATTTTTTTCACGCCATGACCTATAGCTCAACTGGCAGCCAAGCTGCCGCCACACCATTCTTAAAACTTGCGGCCGACTTCTACAAAGACCGCCACGACCTGATTGACCATTGTTTCGTCTTTCCAAACAGGCGTAGTGGCCAGTTTTTTGTCAACAATCTCAAAAATCTGTCTTCGGGCACAGTCATCTTGCCCGAAGTGACCACCATTGCCGACTTTTTGTCGTCAATCACCAATGAAAATCCCATTTCATCGGTCGAAGCCCTGTTCACGCTTTTCTCGTGCTACAAAGAGATTGACCCCTCGGTGGAGTTTGACAAGTTTGTGTATTGGGGCAACATGCTGCTCAACGACTTCAATGAGATTGACATGTATATGGTTGATGCAAAGGCTCTGTTTACCAACGTGAAAGAAAACCGCGAGATAGCCACCGACTACATCGACGACGACCTCAAAGCCAAGCTAAGCGAATTTTTCAAGCTAAGCATTTACCAGTCGTCGCAAGCGAGCGACAGGCTTTTCAAATCAGACGGCAGTGCCGACGATGCCGACAACGTAAAGACTCGCTTTGTGAGAATGTGGAATCAGCTCTACAAACTCTACACCTCGTTCACCAGCCGGCTCTCTGACAACAAGCTATCTTACACCGGCATGATGTATCGCCACGCTGTGGCGTGCGTCAACGATATGGTCCCTGACCAGTTCCGCCACAAGCGCTATGTGTTCGTGGGTTTCAACATCTTGTCCACAGCGCAGATTGCCATATTCAAGAGCCTAAAGAACAAAGGTTTGGCAGAATTTCTATGGGATTTCAACTCTCCAGCGTTCGCCGAGAAAGAGAACAAGGGAGCCAAGTTTATCTCGTTCTACAAGAAGATGTTCCCGCAGCCTGCGCAGTTCATCGAGCCGGCCATCAAGGCGTTTCCGCCCATCACGGTCACTGGAGTGCCGTCTAATGTGGGGCAAGTGAAATATGCCTTGCAGATTGTCAGCAACCTCATAGCCGGCAAATCAGGAGCCGAAAAGGAGCGTATTCTCAACGACACCGCCATAGTCCTGCCAGACGAAAACCTGTTCATTCCTCTCATCAACACAATAGGCCCCGACATCACCGACACCAACATCACGCTCGGCTACCCCTTGAGCAGCTCAAGCATAGTGTCGCTCATGCGCACAGTGTCGGCAGCGCACAAGCATGCCTATCACGACAAAACCGCTGACTCATGGACTTTCTTGCGCAACGACATACTCAACGTGCTGTCGCACCCCATAATCAAGGCCAAGTTCCCAGAATTGTCAATCACGCTGACCAACGAGCTGAAAAAAGGCAACCTCTACAAGGTGAAACAATCCACTCTCACCGCCACTGGGCTAAAGCTGCTGTTTGAGACCGTGACACCCGACACTGGCGGCATCACCGCCCACATATCACGACTCATTGAGTTTGCCCAAAGCCTCAAAACCACCGTTCCAGACGCTTCAGCCGACGACAGCCTGGAGCAAAACGGCAATGAGTCACCAAGCCTGCAAGATGCGTTCATCGACGCCTATGTAGATGTGCTCAACGAGTTAAAGCAGTCGCTGGCTGCCCACGATCTCACCACCCAGTCGCTGCCCACGCTGTTCTATCTCATCGACAAGCTGGCGGGCAAACACACCGTGCCGTTTGAGGGCGAGCCGCTCAAGGGGCTTCAAATCATGGGTGTGCTCGAAACCCGCTGCCTCGACTTCAAAAATGTGATTATCCTGTCGATGAACGACAGCGTGTTTCCGCGCAAGCATTTCTCGTCGCCGTCATTCATCAGCGAGAGCCTAAGGCGCGGCTTCCTCATGTCAAATTCCGACGACCAGGAGGCCATGCCCACCTACTATTTCTACCGTCTGCTAAGCCGTGCCTCGCGTGTTGAGCTGATTTACAACTCCAGCGCCATCAATGCCGCCTCGGCAGAGTGGTCGCGCTTCATCACGCAGCTGCAAAAGGTTTATGGCTGTCAGCTCACACTCCACGAGGCCTCAAGCAAAATCAAGCCGGCCGACGACGTGCACATCAGCATAGACCACGGTCAGCTCATGGCGCGCTATTTCGACACTTCGGTCACCGACGACGAACTTGCCAAAAGCTCCCTAAGCGCAAGTTCCATCAACGAGTACATCAACTGCCCGCTTAAATTCTATTTTCACCACATTCAGCACTTGAGCGACGACAACCCGGAGTCCGACTTCATGGACGCGAGCACCAAGGGCACCATAGTCCACAACACGCTTCAAGCAGTTTACGCCCCCACTGACGGCTCTCACAAAATCGTCACCCTGCGCGACATTCTCAACTTCAGCCATAGCCGGCTAAAGAGCGTCATTGAGGAGAACATCAACACCGAGTTTGTGCACAGCAGCAACAAGCGCGCACCTCTCACTGGCGAGGCTCAAATCATCATCGAGCCGCTCATGCAGTATGTGCGCAATGCTCTTGAGTTCGATGTCAAACTACTGCTTAGCAGCGGTGCTTTCGCCCTTGCCGACGCTGAAACGCAAAATGGCGGCAAGCCAATCTCCGTGTTCAGTGCCATGCCAAGCAACAAAGCCGTGCTCGACCTTTGCAGTAAAGCCTATTTTGAGGTATATGAGTGCGAGCAGACCCACAACGTGCGTTTCCGCGTCACAAAAACCGATGCCGACTCCAGCGACGACATAACTTTCAACTTCAACTACAAGCCCGACCGCATTGACCGCATCAACGGCACTGGCCCAGTGCGCCTCATCGACTACAAGACAGGCTCCGACGACACTGCGTTTTCCGATGTTCAAAGCCTGTTCAACAGCGCCAAATCCAAGCAACGCCCACACGCCATTTTGCAGCAGTTTCTCTACGCCAACGCCTACTTGCAGGAGCACCCCGAAGTTAGAGAAATCCAGCCACTGCTCTACACCATGGGCAGCCAATATGATTTCGGCATTTTCTTAGGCAAGCAACAAGTCACCATCACGCCCCACGAAGAGCCAAACCAGGCTTTCTGCAACGAGCTCCACGCCCTACTGTCAGCCATGCGCAGTCCCGACGGCCAGTTCTGTCAGGTAGAAGCCTCAAGCAACCCCTATCTGCCGTGCAGATATTGCAACTTCATTGATTTCTGCCGACGATGAGCCACCACACGGCCTAACTCGTTGTGTTTTCTGCATTTTAGTGCTGTGCTGTCTTGGCAGTCTCGCCAAAATTGCATAACTTTGCATCGCTTTTGAGTTTCCGTGTGATGGGAAATTAAGGAGCACTTAATTTTTAGTAACACATTTTTTTATTTCTAAAATGAAGACATTTCAATTAAACGCCGAGCCAAGAACCGACCTTGGCAAGAAAGCAACAAAAGCATTGCGCTTAGAGAACAAGATTCCAGCTGTCATCAACGGTGGCAAGCTCGTTACACTCAACGAAAAAGGTGAATACGAAGGAACTTTGGCTCCAGGTGAGAAAGTTGTGAAAATCAGCAACCAAGGCAAAGCAATTATCACTACCGACATCGTGGTTAACTTCAACGATGTTCGCAAACTCATCTACACCCCCGATGTTTTCGTGATTGACCTCACTGTTAACGGCCAAACACGCAAAGCTGTCCTCAAAGACACTCAATTCCACGCTGTTGACGACAGCATTCTTCACATCGACTTCCTTGAAGTGACTGAAGACAAGCCTATCATCATGAATGTGCCTGTTAAGGTTACTGGTCACGCTGTCGGTGTTAAGGCCGGTGGTAAGCTCTACCTCAACCTCAAGAAGGTGAAAGTTAAAGGCTTGTACGACAACATTCCTGAGCGCGTTGTTGTTAATGTTGACAACGTTAACATCGGTCAGACTGTCAAGGTTGGTAGCCTTCAGTTCGACAACTATGAGCTGGCAAGCGCCAAAGACCTCGTTATCGCAGGTGTTCGCGCCACTCGTGCCGCTGCTGCTGCAGCTGCTGCCGCCACTACCACTGACGAAGCTGCTGCCGAGTAATCACACTCACACAATCCTGAATTAAAAACACTGAATGAAGTATTTAATTGTTGGCTTGGGCAACATTGGTGATGAGTACCAGGGAACCCGCCACAACATAGGATTTACAATATTGGATGCCTTCGCTAAGGCATCCAATGTTTTCTTTAGCACCCAGCGCTACGGCGACGTGGCAGAACTGCGCCTCAAAAACCAGCAGCTCATTCTGCTCAAGCCCTCCACCTACATGAACCTCAGCGGCGAGGCTGTGCGCTACTGGAAGGCTAAAGAGAACATCGACACTGACCACATACTCATCGTTGTTGACGACATTGCCCTACCTTTCGGCGCCATACGCATGAAGGCCAAGGGAGCCGACGGCGGACACAACGGACTCAAAAACATAGCAGCACTGCTCCAGACGCCCAATTTTCCGAGGCTCCGCTTCGGCGTGGGCAACGACTTTCCGCGCGGAGCGCAGGTTGACTATGTGCTTGGCCACCCCACCGCCCAAGAGCTTGCCATTTTGCCCGAGCGCGCGGCAGTGGCCATCGAGGCCATCAAGGCTTTCTGCCTGTCGGGCATCAGCTTTGCAATGACCAACTTCAACAACAAGTAACACACGCACACCTATTTGATTTTTCATCAACAATGAACGACGTTAGAATCGACAAATGGCTCTGGGCCACACGCATATTCAAAACACGCTCCATAGCCACCGACGCGTGCAAAAACGGCCGTGTCACCATAGGAGGCATGAACGTTAAGCCGTCGCACACCATCAAAGTTGGCGACAAAATCTCCGTGCGCAAGCCGCCGGTAACCTTCACATTCGAGGTCATAGGGCTTGTCTCCAATCGTGTGGGCGCAAAACTGGTGCCCAACTACCTCAAAAACATCACCTCGCACGACCAGTACGAGCTGCTTGAGATGGTAAAGATTGGCGGATTTGTCAAGCGGCAAAAAGGACTGGGACGACCCACCAAGAAAGACGGCCGAGAAATCAAAGAATTCACCGACGAGGCGTTCTTTGACTTCGACGATGATTTCGACGACGACAACCCACTGTGGAGCGAGGCCGACGAAGAAAAATTCAAATAACCCTCCCCCACACCCACACCGCATCCAATACGCGTACCTCCGGCACGCATATACACCACACAAACCCACGACCGTAGCTGCCGCGCCTCAGTCGTGGGTTAATTTCAAATTTATTGCTGCAAAGATATTGGCAACACTTCAATATAAAGACGTAACTATCTGATAGTCAACATTCGTTACACGATTAATAAACAACGAGGAACAATACAGAAACAAAATTTCAAAGAAACAACATTTTCGCATTTTCCTTGTTTCCAATTGTTTCTTTGGTTTCTGTTGGTTGCATTTTAAGGCTTAGCTGAAAATTCTATCAGTTTATCGAACTGTATTTTCCCTCAAACAATACCTAATGATTTGCCGACTACAGAATCACTGGCGTTATCACTGCTGACCACCTTTCTTTTCGCTGCATACTTGGGGACTTGTAGATAATAATTGTGTTGCAAAGGTACTTCTCATGTCTTCTGCCTTGCAAGGTCTGCGCCTTGCGGTTCATCGG
>CAKUAR010000024.1 GCA_934636465.1 uncultured Muribaculaceae bacterium | reverse complement strand
TCGGACGGTCGTAGAGGTCTTGCCTGATGTCATGCTGCAAATCTGCCACAAAGGTTGCATAACCTTCGCTGGCAATTACGGTAAGTCGGTTCACCTTATGCACTTCTTCTGGAAGTGCGTCGTTGTCCTGGCGCACACCATATCTGTCTACGCAAAGGCGCAAGCCACGGCCTACCTCCTGGCGTTTCTGTGAAACGCTGTTCGACTGGCGCAGCGAACATATCTGGAACACGTTCGGATTGTCCCAACCCTCACGAAGAGCCGAATGTGAGAAGATGAAGCGCACAGGCTCGTCGAGACTGAGCAGCCGTTCCTTGTTCTTTAAGATAAGGTCGTATGCAGAAATATCGTCGCTCTGGTCGCTGCCACGCTTCAATGCGCTGTTTATTGCATGCCCTTTCTTGTCTATCGAGAAATAACCTGCATGGGTGGCGTGGGCTGATATGCTTCCAAGATAAGACATATAGTCAGGGTCGAACATGTTCTGATTATTGTTCAGCTCCGCCATATACTCCTGCTCGAATATCTCACCGTATCGTCCCAACAGCTGATTGCCGTCTTCATCATACTGGCGGTAGTTTGCCACTTCGTCGACGAAGAACAGCGAAAGGCACTTTATGCCACGCTTGAACAGGGCAGACTCCTTGCGGAAGTGTGCCTTGATGGTTTCGCGTATCTGGATGCGTGCCTTATGGTCGGCAGTGATATTTCCTTGAATATCCTTCACGTTTAGCGTTACGCCATTGCCGAATATCGCCTTGCCACGCAAAGGGTCAATCTCTGTCAACATATAGCCACGATACTGTTCCATTTCTCCGGAAAGATAATAGAGGTCGTCGCCTTCGCCTACATTCTTGTAGGCACGTTTGATATTTCCGCTCTTGCTCTGCACGTCTATCTCCATGCGCACCATCGGAGGTTCGTTCTTCGACAGGACGACACTATCGAAATAGATGTAGCTTTCAGTGCCTTTGAGGTTGCGAAGTTCGAAGCCTATCACTTCTATCTTTTTCACCAACTTCTGGTTGTAGGCATCCAACGCATCAAGCACATACACGGGGTTGTGGGTCTCTCGGTGTGTGGCTGAATAATTGAGCGTGAACAATGGGTTGAAGCGTGCCAGCGCTGTCTGCGTGGCTGCACCGCCCATCTTCTGAGGTTCGTCCAAGATGATGATCGGGCGGTTGGCAGCTATCACGTCAATAGGTTTACGTGAGCCGAACTCGTCGCGTGGATCATATATGATACGGGCATACTTGTTTTTAGCGCCTTCTTTCATCGAGGTATTGAACGCCTGGGTGTTGATGATCATCACGGAGATGTCGGCACTCTGCGAAAAGGTGTCTATCTGATTGAGGTTGTCCGAATTATAAACGAAGTAGCGTGCCTTCTTGCCATAAAGCTCCATGAAGTGATCCTGGGTTATGTTGAAACTCTTCTTTACTCCTTCGCGTATGGCGATGCTGGGCACAACGACGATAAACTTTGTCCAACCGTAGCGTTTGTTCAGCTCGAACATTGTCTTGATATAGACGTAGGTCTTACCAGTACCGGTCTCCATTTCTATATCGAGCTGGCAGGCTCCAAGGCGCTTTATCACCTCATTGCTGAGGTGGATGTTGTTCTGTGTCTGTATCTGATGGATGTTCTTCAGCAACTCATCCTCAGAAAGCACTATCTCGCCGTTCTTGTAGCCTGTATCATTTTTGTTTACCACGAAGTCTGTTTGCTCTATTCGCTTGCCGTTGTCAATAACGTACACCTTTCCCTGGTCCATCTTGTAGTCCAAGAGTCCCTGGTTGGGTTGTCCGTTAAAGATGTTGACGGTGCTTTCCACGGCATCGGTCTGATATTGTTGTATCTTGAATTGCAGTTTCATTCCTTACAGGATTTTTGTTGTGGTGTTGGGTGCGTATGTCTTGAAGATCTGCTCGAAGTTTGTTGCTGTGGCATCATCTACTAAGCTGGTGTCGCGCAGCACTGCATACGTCGGCTGCATCTTCGCAATGGCTTTTACCACATCATCGGAAACTTCTTGGTCGAAGCAAGCCACAAGATAGCCTTCGGCTACATTATATATCGTCTTGCCATCCACAACACTCTCTTCTATCTTGCTGTCAAGCGTTGCACTGAGCTCCAACATCACTTGGAACAAAAGGTCTTCGCTTGTACGGTCGTCCTTCACATTGTCTACCAAGGTGAACAATTCCAGTTGTGACGTCTCCTTCGGTGAATAGAATACATCTTTCATGTTGCTGCTGTCGAGCTTCAACACACGGAAACCCGTGTCGAGGTGCTGCGTTGTGAGTGGAGAGTCAGCCTTAATCTTGGCGCCAGCACGACGGATGCGCTCTTTGCCGATTTCGCAGATGTTCTTATAGCCTTGATCTTTTTTCTTATCACTAACTTCTTCTGGCAACTGTACCATGATAAAGCGACTATGCTTAGCTTTTTCTGCATTCTTCTTCATTACTGCATGTGCTGTGGTTGCACTTCCTGAGAAAAAATCAAGGACAATGGAATCTTCTTTTAGATTAGCTAAAGTTATAAGTCTCTCTAACAAACGAACTGGTTTTGGACCATCAAAAACGCCCTTATCACCAAATAAAGAAACAACTTCTTGAGCTCCTTCCTGGCTATGACCAACATCCTTATAGAATAAAATTGATGTAGGTGCCATACCGTCATGTTTTAATTCTGTGATAAATCGTTTTATACACGGAACGCTACTTCCATCAGATCCGAACCAAATCCTGTTATCTTGGAGTCTCTCACGGAATGCATTCCGTGAGAGACTCCAGCAGCGTCCTGCTGGAGGCTCTACTACACGTCCCGAAGGGGTCGTGATAGAGTAATCACATTCAGCATTGTAAGTCTTTACTGACATATCGCTTGGCTTCCATACACCACGGGGATCATTATCAGGATTTGAATAACGGGCATTTGCTTCTGCTGTGCGTTCCAATCTTCCTATAACAAAATTTGCTGCACTTTTTGCATACATTAAAACATAATCATGACTATTGGAAATATATTTTGCATCATTTTTTGGTGAATACGCTCTTTCCCATACAAGTGTTGCTATAAAATTGGATTCTCCAAATATCTCATCACACACCTTCCTCAAATTTTCCACCTCATTATCATCAATCGAGATAAAAATCACGCCATCCTCCGACAGCAAGTCCCTTGCAACTTTCAGTCGTGGATAAACCATGTTGAGCCAATCGGTGTGGAAGCGTCCGTTGCTCTCGGTGTTCGTTACCATACGGTTGCCCTGCTCGTCAAACTGTCCGGAGTTGGCGAGATATTCTGCAGCCGACTGTGCGAAGTCGTCCTCATAAACAAAGTCGTTGCCGGTGTTGTAAGGTGGGTCGATATAAATCATCTTCACCTTGTGTAGATAAGTTTCCTTAAGGCATTTCAGCACATCGAGGTTGTCGCCCTCGATATATAGGTTTTGTGTCGTGTCGAAATCTACGCTCTCCTCACGGCAAGGGCGCAGCGTGGCGTTGATGGGCGCATTGGCGGCAAGAATAGCCTTGCGCTTGTCGGGCCATGTGAACTGGTAGCGTTCTTCGTTGCCTTCTACAATATCGGAAGACAGCAGCTGGCGTAGCTTGTCAAAATCGACAGCTCGCCTCACCCCCCCCCGTTAACATTTCTTTACATTCGGTGATGCACTCAGGGAACAACTCTGCAATTTTGTTGATATTGTCTTGCACACCGTCTGTTGTCTGCATTTTTGGTTTGTCCATTATGTTTTGATTTTATTTTTTCAGTTTTACAAGTTGCTGTTGTAACTCGAATTTTCTTTTAGTTTGTCGTTTTTTTTTAGCAGTTCCAGCTTCGGGGGGGGCTATCTTTTGCAGTTATCTTCTTGCGTTGTTCCATACGCTGAATACAGCAATCTCATGCACAGCCTTGCCATTTGTCGCGTTCAACGTGGATATTGCCGTCCACGTGATGTTCGCCACATTCTCCACAAACATCTGCTTAATTTTGCCGCTTGCTTCCAAGTTGCGATAGAAAGGGTAGAGTTAACATATAAGTGCAAAATTATTTAAAGAGTTTAAAGAATTCAATAAAAGGAAAAGAAAAATTTAGCATTTCATAAGGCCACCAATCGATTTTTGCTTGCACGATTTCAAATTGACTCTGTTCTGTCATGCGAAAGTCATTGTCTGTAGAAAAATATTGTAGAAAAGTTTGTTGACATTTATGGCAGCCCATTTATGTAGTAACTATTCTGTGGTGGAATATGACAGTACGTCAAGCTCCAAACAAGGCGTGTTTAGGCGGGCTACCCCATCGGTCAATCCATGATGCTTTCAAAGATTATAAAAAAAAGTGAATTATTTTGCTGTTAGAACGTAATGCACTAATTTTGAGAAAAAGAAATTTTAAAAAATTGACTTACTTTAGATTTGAAATGAAGAAAATTTTAATTGCTGCCCTGGCAATTATGGCCATGGGCGGACAAATGTCAAATGCACAGGTCAACACCAAAGCATCGGAAGACTCTCTCAGCCGTCAATACGGCAAAATGATGGGTGAAAGTTTCAAGGCCAACCCAAGCATGAATCTTAACAAGGCAGAATTTATCAAGGGTCTTAACATGATGATGGCCATTGACACAACCAATGCCAGCTATCTCAACGGAATAGAGTTCGGCATGAGCTTGCTGCAACAAGTGCGCAAGGCCAAGGAAAGCGACAACTTGACACTCAACAAAGACCTATTTGCACAAGAAATGATAAAGGCTCTCAACGACACCGCAAAGTTTAGCCGCGAACAACTCATGACAATGAGCAACCAGCTCGGTGCCGACATAAAGCGCGTGAGTGCCATGACCAAGGCTAATGACCCTGTGGCTCTCAAAAACAAGAAAGCCGGTAAAGCCTACGTTGACTCACTGCTCAAGGCCGACAAGAAATTTGCGAAGACGGCTTCAGGCCTTCTTTACAAGGAAACAGCTAAAGGCACAGGCGCAAACTTCAAGGAGAATGACGAAGTGCGCATGAAATATAAGGGTATGCACGTAGATGGCTCGGTGTTTGACCAAGCCAACGACACAATAGAATTGCGCCCTGGCCAGATGATTCCGGGCTTCAAGGAGGCAATGATGCTCATGAAACCGGGCAGCAAGATGCGCGTGGTGATTCCGAGCGAACTCGCCTACGGCCTCAACGGTGCAGGAGGTGCAATCAAGGCAAATGAGACGCTGGTGTTTGACATTGAGACCTATGGCCTTGCTCCAGAGAAAAAGGAGGACAAGGAAGCTCCTAAGAAGTGAGCACCGACGAGCGACACTAACACAAAACAAAAACCATAAGCAGTTATGAAACAAATTCTCTCTATCGCACTTGTGGCACTGGCTATGCTGGCTGCAACATCGTGCAACGGCAACAAAACCGAGGGTGTGGCAGAACGCAACTACACTCCCGACGACTCTGTGTCGGCCGCCTTTGGTGAAATCTATGGATATGCGCTCAAAAACAATTATGACTCCATTGAGTTTACGCGCGACTTCCTGGTAAAAGGACTTAAAAGCCGCTACAACACCACGGTTGACACGGCGCTGTTTTCGCAAGCGTGCAACAATGCTCTGAAATCCGACTCGGTGGTTTCGCCCCAAGGATTGCAGGAAATGCTGTCGAAAGCAGTGATTTATCTTGAAAAGTCACACTTCACAGGGCTGGAAAAACGCCCCGAAATCGACAAGAACCGCAAGGCTGGCGAGGAGTTTGTGGCAAAGCAACTGGCTGCTGACAATGCTCTGAAGTTTACCCCCACAGGCTTAATCTATAAAGTGGAGAAGCCTGGCAACGGCAAGACTTTTAAGCGCGACGACGCAATCCTGGTGCGCTACAAAGCCACTCACACAGACGGCTCAACGTTTGACGAAACCGGAAGCCAGATACGCGCCATACACTTGCGCACGGTGATACCGGGCTTTGCCGAGGCTCTGATGATGATGAGCCCTGGAGAGAAATTGCACGTTATCATACCGCCTCACATGGCATACGGCATACAGGGACAGGGCAGCATAAAGCCCAATGAGACCCTAATCTACGACATAGAGGCCGTGGAGATTAAGTGATGCAACTTGAAGTGAGTGATGCTGTGCTGTCGCCACCACTCATGAAACAGACAAAAATATATTTTGAGCAGAATTTTCAAATGGCCGGCAAGGCTATGGCTGAAAATTCTGCTCTTTTAGTTTTGGCTTGTCTAAAAGTGGGCGTGGGTGCGTAACGTGTTCGCAGTTTGACTAATTATTATTACTTTTGCACATCATGTACGAAGATTTTGACATACACAACGAAAGAGCCAGTGCCGACAAGGAGTTTGAGAAAGCCTTGCGCCCCCGGTTGTTTTCTGATTTTGCCGGACAGGACAAAATCATTGAGAACTTGAGGGTGTTTGTCAAAGCTGCCAAAATGCGCGGCGAGGCACTTGACCATATTCTCTTTCACGGCCCTCCGGGTTTGGGCAAAACCACTTTGTCAAACATCATTGCCAATGAGCTTGGTGTGGGCTTCAAGGTGACTTCTGGGCCGGTACTTGACAAGCCTGGCGATTTGGCTGGACTTCTGACGTCGCTTGAAGAAAATGATGTGCTTTTCATCGACGAGATACACCGTCTCAGCCCCGAAGTGGAGGAATATCTGTATTCTGCCATGGAGGACTACCGCATAGACATAATGATAGACAAAGGCCCTGGCGCACGCTCGGTGCAGTTGTCGCTCGCCCCATTCACACTGATAGGCGCAACCACTCGAAGCGGACTTCTCACATCGCCTTTGCGCGCGCGTTTTGGCATAAACTGCCACTTGGAGTATTATGACCATGAGGTGCTGACCGGCATTGTGAAGCGGTCGGCTCACTTGCTCGATGTGCCAATCTATGATGATGCCGCGCTCGAAATAGCACGCCGCAGCCGAGGCACGCCGCGTGTGGCAAATTCTCTGCTCAGACGTGTGCGCGACTTTGCACAGGTCAAAGGTTCAGGGCGCATTGATTGTGACATAGCCCGATACTCGCTTGAGTCGCTCAACATAGACCAATATGGACTTGATGAAATAGACAACAAGATTTTGCTCACAATCATCGACAAGTTTCATGGCGGCCCTGTGGGCATAGGCACAATAGCCACTGCCATGAGCGAAGACCCAGGCACCATAGAGGAGGTGTATGAGCCATACTTGATTCAAGAGGGCTTCATTATGCGCACACCACGCGGACGCGAGGTGACCGACCTCGCCTATAAGCATTTGCACCGCAGGCGAGAATCTGTTCAGAAGAGTTTGTTTGACGACTGCGACTAAAATGTTGCTTATCGTTGGATTCTTTCTCCTCAAAATGCAATAAACCAACACGCAAAACCACAAAAAAGAAGAGTAAAGTGACTGCAAATTTAAAATCTCTTGCCAAAGACACGGCGATATATGGACTTAGCAGCATTATGGCCAGGTTCATCAATTATCTGCTTGTGCCAATACAAACCGCTAAGTTTACTGCTGCCGGCGGTCAATATGGAATAATCACCAACGTGTATGCCTATGTGGCACTGCTGATTATTATTCTCACCTATGGCATGGAAACCACGTTTTTCCGCTTTATGAACAAGGCTGGGGAACGTCCGGAAAAGGTGTATTCCACCACGCTTGCCACCGTTGGCACCACATCGCTGCTTTTTGCGGTGGTAGTGTTGCTTTTTGGTTCTACTATAGCCTCATGGCTTGGCTATGCCGACCACCCTGCCTACATAATGGTCATGTACACCACCGTGGCAATTGACGCGTTTACGGCAATACCGTTTGCCTATCTGCGATGCATGCACCGGCCGTGGAAGTTCGCCGCGCTCAAGATGCTCAACATAGTGCTCAACATAGTGCTCAATCTGCTCTATCTTGTGATATTGCCATATTTCAAGATTAATCCGCTGGGCATATATGACGCCAACTTCACGTTAGATGTGGTCTGGGTGTTTTATATCAACATGTTCTGCTCTGTGGCCACATTGCTTTTCTTGTGGAAAGAGCTGAAGGGCTTCCGTTTTGGCTTTGACTGGCAGCTGTGCAAGCGCATGTTGCGTTACACATGGCCACTGCTTGTGATGGGCGTGGCAGGACAGCTGAACCAGACGGCATCGCAAATAATATTCCCTTATATGTTTGACGGCTCTACCGCCGACGCGCGCACACAGCTTGGCATATATGGCGCGTGCATCAAGATAGCCATGATTATGGTCATGATAACGCAAGCTTTCCGCTATGCCTACGAACCTTTTGTGTTTGGTCGCTCAAACGACACCGACAACAAGACCACTTATGCCAAGGCAATGAAGTTTTACATAATTTTCACGCTCCTTGCATTTTTGTGCGTGATGGGCTATATGGACATTTTGCGTCACATCGTGGGGCGCACCTACTGGGAAGGACTTGAGATTGTGCCGATAGTGATGGCTGCCGAAATAATGTTCGGCATATTTTTCAACCTCAGTTTCTGGTACAAGCTAACCGACCGAACCATTTGGGGCGCATATTTCTCTGGTTTGGGCGCAGTGGTGCTGATAGCCGTGGATATAATTTTCATTCCGCGCTTCAGCTACTGGGCTTGCGCATGGGCAGGATTTGTGAGCTATGCCGTGAGCATGATAGTGAGTTACTTCTTCGGCCAGAAATACTATCCAATCAACTATCCGCTGAAGGAAATAGCACTTTACACGGTGGTGGCGGCAGTGTTGTTTGGCTGCATCACGCTAGCCAACGCCAACTTGCCCACGGCAGTTGCCATTGCGCTCAACACGGTGCTCATAGCAGCCTTTGTGGCAATGATTGTGAAGCGTGATTTCCCGCTGTCGCACTTGCCGGTCATAGGTCGTCATTTCAAAAAGTGACCTGCCGCGCGCTTGCGAAACCTGCAAAACCGGTTTTGCAGCCTGATTTTTAAACTATTTTTGACTTTGGCAACAACTGTTTTTTCAAGTTTATTGCTAACTTTGTAATCCACAAATTATTGAGATTACAGACTATGCGATTATATTTGTTCATTTTCTTGTCTTTGCTTTTGTCGTCAGTAGGGTTTTCCGCGCCAAGACAAATCGACATCGACGACAGTGAGATGGACGACCTTGTGTATGATGGCATCGATGTTTCGAGCTATCAGAAAGACATTGATTGGAGCGCCACTTCTCACGACAGCAAGATAAAGTTTGTGTATGTCAAAGCCACTGAAGGGGCAACCCTCACTTCGCGGCACTATCGCATTAACATAGAGAACGCGCGTCGTCATGGCGTTAGAGTGGGCAGTTACCACTTTTTGCGCACCACTTCCACTATTAAAGACCAGTTTAAGAACTTCACGCGTGCCGTGAAGAAGTCGGAGCAAGACCTTGTTCCGCTAATTGACGTTGAGACAAAGCGCGGGTGGACGCCACAGCAGCTTCGCGACAGCGTGAAAGCCTTTGCCGACTTGCTTGAGGACTACTACGGCTGTCGGCCTATGATTTACACCAGCAGCTCATTCTTCAACAGCTATCTTGCTTCCATGTTTTCGGGTTATCCGCTGTTTATAGCGCGCTATGCCACCTCGGAACCACAGCTGACAAATGGTGCCAAGTGGATTTTGTGGCAGTTTTCTGACCGTGGGCAAATCCAGGGCATTGATGCTCATGTGGATTTGTGCCGTTTCAACAAAGGTTACACGGTGAACGACATATTGATGCGCGGCAAGAAGATAAGGCCTCAACGCCGTAACCACAGCATTGTGGAAGAAATAGAAACCGTGAAATCGGTGCCAAAGATTGGCAACAGCAGTGCCGACAATGGCAAGAAACTCTCAAAAAAGGAGAAAAAAGAGCTTGAGAAAAAGCTGAAAGAGCAAGAAGAAGCGCAAAAGCGTGCCCAAGAACTTGCCAAGGAACGCGCAAAGAAACAAGACAAATTTAATAAGGAAAATCAGGAACGTCAGCGAGAACTACAAAAGGAATTGCAAAAAAAACGCGCTGAAGAGAAGAAACGACAAGAAAAACTTGAAAAGCAGAAACAGGAAAAAGCACGCAAGGACAGCTTGAAAGCTGCTCTCGACGCTGCCAACAAGAGCAATGGCGCCCAAACCACAAAGTCAGGCAGCAAGAAGCGGAACCAGAGTTCTGCTGACAATTCCGACCGTAACTATCCGACACGCAAACGCGGCAACTGATTTCTATTGAAAAAAAACGCGCTTAGAGTGCCACAGGCACTAAGAGAGTGGTAATGTGTAGCAAAGAAAAACGAACAAGAAAATACCGCGACACGCTCATGGCAATGATTAAAACACATGTTGGCACAATGTTTTTGCACAAAGCAAGCCGCAGCACCGCCGTTTGCGCGGTGGTTGCCATTGTGGTGTGCTGCTTGCTGGCTGTGGGCACTGCCTCGTGTGGCAACGGCTCGCAACACTCACAAGACACTGCCAAACCGCCTGTGGCAAAGCGCGACACCACAGCACTATATGACGGCATCGACATATCAAGTCACCAGGGCAACATCGACTGGCAGCAAGTGGCCACCGACAAGTTTATACGCTTTGCCTATATCAAAGCCTCTGAGGGCGCAACATATCAGTCGCCACACTATGCCTACAACGTGGCAAATGCACGCAAACATGGAATTCTTGTGGGCAGTTACCATTATTTGCGCTCGTCATCGACGATAAGAGAACAGTTTCTTAATTTCACGCGCATGGCCAAGGTGGGCGACCAAGACTTGATTCCAATGATTGACATTGAGAAGCGCGGCTCATGGAGCCGCCGTGAGCTTATTGACAGCCTCACGGAGTTTGCCAACCTGATTCAGGCACACTATGGCGTGCAGCCCATGATTTACTCCACCATGACGTTTTATAACCACAATCTTGCCCCTTATTTCAATAAATATCCGCTTTACATAGGCCGTTACTCCGACCGCAAACCCGAAATCATGTGGGACGGAAAATTCACAATTTGGCAATTTTCGGAGCGCGGTGTGGTGCCAGGCATAGATGCCTATGTGGATTTGTGCCACTATCACGATGGGGGCTGGCTCGATGAGATAGAGTTGCCAAAACCGGTGCCACTGTCGTCGTGAGGCCAAACTGAAGAAACTGCAAGCCATGTCTGACAAGATGACTCCACAGCAGCGGCACAACTGCATGAGCCACATACGCAGTGCCGACACCAAGCCAGAAATGATTGTGCGCCGGTGGCTGTGGGCTCATGGCTACCGCTATCGCCTGCACGTGCGGCGTCTGCCAGGCACGCCCGACATTGTGCTTCACCGCTATCACACGGTTATAAACATAAATGGCTGTTTTTGGCATGGCCACAGCGATTGCAGCCACTTCAGATTGCCACACACCAATGTGAAGTTTTGGCGTGACAAGATTGAGCGCAACCGCAACCGTGACGCTATTAATGCCGACCGCCTTAGCCACATGGGTTGGTGGGTGATAACCATCTGGGAGTGCCAGCTTGAGCCAAAGAACCGGCAAGCCACGCTTGTGAATTTGTCAAGGCAGTTAAGCAGCATATATCTGCACATTTGTGGGGCTAAAACAAGCTATGATGCATCGCAAAGCGATGCCGAGCAACTGCTGGCAGCCGAGCCGCCGGTGGCTTATGGCAAGGGCAGTGACAAATAGCGCGCAAGCGTAACTGTGTGGACGGAATATCTTTTAAAGGGCTAATATGGGGTTTGGGATTATTTCCCTAAATTTGTATTTGTAATCATAGACTCACACACATATCTCCAATGGAAAAGGACAAAACCGACATATTGTCAACACTTAACGACGAGCAGCGCCGGGCAGTGGAATTCTCGGGCAGGCATCTGCTGGTGCTTGCCGGAGCCGGCACGGGCAAGACACGCACTATAATAGCTCGCGCGGCGCACTTAATAGGGCAGGGCGTGCCGCCACGACGCATACTCATCTTGTCGTTCACTCGCAAGTCAGCACGAGAGATTGTGGAGCGCATAAAGAGCAACTTTGGCACATCGAGAGCCGAGGGACTCGTCGGGCAGACTTTTCACTCGTGGTGCATGAACCTAATTAAGGCCAATCCCACAATTTTCCCATTTGGCGATTACTCGCTGCTCGACGAAGACGACCAGGAAAGTTGCTTCAAATTGCTTTGTGGAAAGAAGTTGCGCACTCCCGATGGCAACACAGTGAGTCCCTCGAACTTGGTCGACGTGTATTCCTATGCCATCAATGCGCAGTGCAGCCTGTCGGAAGCTATGCGTGTGAAACTTTATGACAACGCCAGTGCCAGCTTGCCTGAAGTGGCAAGTGGGATAGAGAACAGCCGACCCACGTTTGCCGACATCATAAAGAAATACATAAGCTACAAAAACGAGCATAACTACATTGATTACGACGACCTGCTCAACATAGTGGCAAAAGGCTTGACGACCAATCCTGAAGCTCGTGATTTTGTGAGCAAGCGTTACGACCACATATTGGTTGACGAGATGCAGGACACAAATCCGCTGCAATATAAGCTGCTCAAGGCATTTGCCCATAATTGCCACTTGTTTTGTGTGGGCGATGATGCGCAGTCGATTTATGGCTTCCGTGGCGCTGATTTCAAGAGCATACACGGCTTTACGTCGGTGATACCAGACTCGCAGGTGTGCAAACTCACGCTCAACTACCGCTCCACGCAACCCATACTCGATTTGTCTAACTGGCTTCTGGCACAGTCGCCGCTGCATTACGACAAGCAGCTGCATGCCGTTCGTGCCAGCGGCAAAAAAACGCAAATCATACATTGGGAAAATGAGTGGCAGGAGGCCAACGACATAACCGACAAGATACTCGACAGTGTGACCGGGCGAGGAATGAACTATGCCGACAACATGGTGCTGTCGCGCTCGGTGTGGGGACTGCGCAAGGTGGAGGCAAGCTGTATCGACAAAAAAATCCCATACACCGTGTATGGCGGCACTGGACTGATGCAGTCGAAACACGTGCGCGATGTGGCGTCGCCAATGCGTATCGTGGCAAACTTTCATGATGAGCTTGCATGGATGCGTTATCTGCAACTATGGCGCGGCATAGGCGAAATTACGGCCTCGCGCATAATAGCAAAGGTGATAGAGGAACCAAACCTTGATGAGTGTCTGGAGAAACTTTCTGGACTTGACTTGCAAAAGGAAATTCCTGCCACGCTTGTCAGCATAAGCCACATGCAAACCATGCCGTCGAGTGCCATAGCCACTGCGCTCAACAACATGGAAACTCGGCTTGAAGAACTCTATAAAGATGAGTGGGAGTGGCGCAAGCGTGACTTTGATGTGCTGAAAGATGTAGCTCTTGACACGGGCAGCATATCGGAATTTGTGAGTGAATATGTGCTTGACCCCAAACTTGAAGTGACGCTTAAAGATGCCAGTGCCAGCACTGACCATGTGATTCTGACCACAATTCACAGTGCCAAAGGACTTGAGTCGGCAATTTGCTACATAACGAATGTGTCAACTTTCTCATTTCCAACAACCAGAGCCATTCTCAATGGCGAAGATGCGATAGAGGAGGAGCGTAGATGCCTGTATGTGGCAATGACGAGGGCAAAAGACGAGCTTTATATGTATCGCGACATACACTCTATTCATGTAGATGATGACACGGCAGAGCATTATTTCCTCAACAATGTGCCAGAAACGCTTGTCGACATCGTGATACCGCCTGGCGCAGCCACATTCTCGCCAGAAAATTACAACGGCAACCCCATAGCCAAAGACCTGCTCGACGACTTCGACTTCAACTAACCTCCAGTTTTGAGGAGTTTTTAACTTTATTGGACTTTTTGCAAGATATAGAGGTTTTGCTCTGGCTGATAGCCTAGAGCAAGGCTTGACACGGTGTGTGTTGTTAATGGCGGGAAGTGGGGAGGAGTGCGGACAAGACGGCGGTGAGGGGGCGCTTGCCTAGCATGGAGATGATGATGCCGAGCTTGTTTTTGAGGCGTATGCGGCGGTTGAAGAAGCAGGTGGCGCGCAAGTTGACTATGTTGGTCCAGCAGTGTTGTGAGGATTCGGCGTAGCCTGGCATATCGTGAGGCATGAGGCCGAGCATATTGAAACTTGCGCTCAACAGGCGGCTTTGCACTGCTTTGCGATACTTGGGCTCTACTTGCGGCAAGAGGTTTTCAAGAACACGCAATACGTCGAGACGGCGCGGGGTGAAGTGGCCGAGTATGCTGTCGGGGCGTATGAAATAGTTGTAGAGCCGTAGGTCGGTGACGGCAATTTTTTTTGCTTGCCGGAATAATGGGTATATTACTGCAAGGTCTTCGTAGATTATGCCAGTGGGGAAACGCAGCGTTTGCCACAGATGTGCCTTGAATAGCCGTCCCCATGGAGAGTGTGTGAGTTTGTGCTGATAGAACACGTTGAGTATAGCCTCGTCGGGTGACATGACTGTGACTTTGCCACCAGACTGGTTGCGAGTGTGTGGCGGAGCTGCCATGCCGCTGAATGTGGTGTGGCTGCAAATGGCGATGTCGGCACCAGTGGCGGTGATGACTTGGTGAAGCGCACTGACAAGTGTGGGGGCAACGCAGTCGTCGCTGTCGATGAATGAAATGTATTGGCCTGAAGCAACGGCGAGTGCGGCATTGCGTGCGTCGCTCACGCCGCCATAGGGCTTGTGTATGACGGAAATGCGCTGGTCGCGTGCAGCCCAGGAGTCGCAAATGTCACCGGAGGTGTCGGTACTGCCGTCGTCAACAAGCAGGACTTCGAGATTTTTCCAGTCTTGTGCAACAATGCTTGACACGCAACGGTCGAGATAGATGGCGACGTTGTGGCAAGGAACTATTATTGTTACTAAAGGCTGACTCACGATTAAAAAATGGGTTTGTGATTGTATAACGGCAAATTAATGGGCGTTATTGCTTTGTGGCAAAAAAACACGGTCGCAGCACGCAGTATGCCGTGACCGTGAATGATTATTTCGGTTGAATGTGTAGTTATTTCACTTTCCACTCAAAGCCGTCTTTGGTGTCCTTGACATCAAAGCCATATTCGGCGAGTTTGTCGCGAATAAGGTCGCTTGTGGCCCAGTCTTTGTTGGCTTTTGCCTTTTTGCGGAAGTCGAGCAGGAGATTGACGGCCTTGCGATAGGGGTCGAGGTTGACGCTGTCGGACGAAACAGAGTCGTCACGAACGCCCAGAATGTCGAACAGATAGGTGCTGAACGTGTCTTTGAGCACATCGACGTCGGCTTGCGATAAAGTGGCGTGACCGTCGTTGACCTGATTTATGACCTTGCAGGCGTCGAAAAGCGTGGCAATGACCATAGGCGTGTTGAGGTCGTCGTTCATCGCCTCAAAGCACTTGGTGGCGTAGTCTTCGAGTTTGACTGAAGATGTGGCCGACGGCTTCAGGTCGCAGAGGCGGTGCCAGCCGTCGAGCATGCGCTCGTAGGCTTTCTCGGCAGATTTGAGAGCCTCGTTGGAGAAGTCAACGGTACCGCGATAGTGGGCTTGCAGAATGAAGAAACGAATAGTCATGGGAGAGTATGCCTGGTCGAGAATCTTGTTGGAACCAGTGAAGAACTCTTCAAGGGTGATGAAGTTGCCAAGCGACTTGCCCATCTTTTGACCGTTGATAGTTATCATGTTGTTGTGCAGCCAGTAGTGAACCATAGGCTTGCCCTGGCTTGCCACAGCCTGTGCAATCTCGCACTCGTGGTGCGGGAATATGAGGTCCATGCCACCACCGTGAATGTCGAATTGCTTGCCGAGGTATTTGCGACCCATGGCCGTGCACTCGCAGTGCCAGCCAGGGAAACCGTCGCTCCACGGTGAGGGCCAGCGCATGATGTGCTCTGGCTGTGCTTTCTTCCAAAGAGCAAAGTCGGCTTGGTTGCGTTTTTCATCCACACCAGCCAACTGGCGGCTGTTGTTGATGATGTCTTGCGTGTTGCGGCCGGAGAGCACGCCATAGTGGTGGTCGTGGTCGTATTTCTCCACATCGAAATACACGCTGCCGTTGCTTACATAGGCGTAGCCGTTGTCAAGAATCTCTTGAACAAGCTCTTCTTGCTCTATAATGTGGCCTGTGGCGTGTGGCTCGATGCTTGGCGGCAGCACATTGAGCTGCTCCATGGCGCTATGATAGCGATTGGTGTAGTATTGAGCTATCTCCATAGGCTCAAGCTGCTCAAGGCGAGCTTTCTTTTCGATTTTGTCGTCGCCCTCGTCGGCATCGTGCTCAAGGTGACCCACATCGGTGATGTTGCGCACATAGCGCACCTTGTAGCCGAGGTGCTTGAGGTAACGGAACAAAATGTCGAAAGTGATGGCTGGGCGTGCATGACCCAGATGCGGGTCGCCATAAACCGTGGGACCGCATACATACATGCCTACAAATGGCGAGTTGAGCGGAACGAACTGCTCTTTTTGCCGAGTGAGGGTGTTATAGATAACTAAAGGATTGTCCATAGTGGTGGAAAATTTAGTGTGTTATGTGGTTGTGAGGATTTTTTGTCACATACTGCTGATTGTCAGGCTTGGCCTTTTGGAGTGGGGAAGTTGATGGGGCCATTGCCGTTGCCAGGAGTGCGAGGCTTGATTTCACCAAAAGTCATCTCGTATTTCTCGATGTTTTGCTGGAGCGCGAAAAGCACTTGCTTGGCATTTTCCGGGGTCATGATGATGCGGCTCTGCACATGTGCCTTTGGAGTGTTGGGGGCAAGCAAAATCATGTCGAAGAAGAAATCGTTGGGACCGTGAGTGATGACGGCGAGGTTGGCGTAGTGACCTTGCATTTCCTCGTTGGGCACTTCTATTTGAATTTGTTGTTGCTGATTGTCGTTATTGTTATCTGCCATAATAGTATAGTTGGAATTTTAAAATTAACAAGTTAACAAAAATAGTAAATTATTTGGAGAAGTCGAAGCAGTTTTCTTGCGAATCGTCTGCATTGTTGACGTGTAGGCGTAGAGTGCGGCATGACGGCTTGTTCCAGAACCTGCCCACAAAGAAAGACGCATAGCAGTTGCGCCAAAAGTAGGCGGTGTCGGTGCGGAGGTCGTGGACGAGGTAGCAATGCACGGTGTCGGCATTGGCGGTGGAGGGGTCGAGGACGAGCATGAACACACGCGCCTTGCCGGTGTATTCCACTTGGCAGTGGAGGTTGATGTAGTCGCCAGTGCGCCATGCGCTGCGCATTTTGACAGGGTGCATGCTGAAAGAACTGACCGGTACGTCGGAGCGATAGGCGCGAAGCGTGTCGCTGATTATGGAATTATAGAAATAGGCGTAGATGGATTGTGTGCCCGAAAACGCCGTGCCAGGTTGCGGAGAGTAGCGGAGCAACACACGTTTGCCGGCTGTGAGGCCATCGGAGGAGAATCCCTTTTGGGCTGCGAGTGTGACGGTGGCGGAATCGTCGGAGCGAGGCACATAGGAGAATGTGGCTTGGTCGCCGGTGATGCCACAGAAAGTGACCAAATCGTAACGGAAATTGGTGTAGATGCCGTCGGGATATTTGTCATTATCGGAGCTGCAACCAAACAAAATGCTGATTGCAACAAGGAAAAAGACTGGTAATGTGACCGTGAACCGTGACATTGTGTGAGAGTAGAGAGTGTGGAAGTTATATGGTTGTGGATTGAGGGTCGGCTGTGGGTGATAGGGTTTCAAACACGCCGTCGCGCATGTGGAGCACGCGGTCGCAGCTGCTGGCAAGCGACTCGTCGTGGGTGACAATGACAAACGTCTGTTGGAACGTGTCGCGCAGACGGAAGAAGAGGTTGTGAAGCTCTATTTTGTTTTGAGTGTCAAGGCTGCCAGACGGCTCATCGGCAAGAATCACCTTGGGGTGGTTGACCAAAGCACGCGCCACAGCCACGCGTTGGCGTTCACCGCCAGAAAGTTGAGCCGGTTTGTGCTGCAGGCGGTCGCCAAGCTTCATGAAGTCGAGCAGCTCCTCGGCGCGCTTGAGAGCCACACTGCGTTTCTCGCCGCCAATCAGTGCCGGAATTGCCACATTCTCAAGGGTGGTGAACTCTGGCAGCAGCTGGTGAAACTGAAAAACGAAACCGATGTTGCGGTTGCGAAAATGAGCCAAATCCTTGTCCTTTAGGCTGAACACATCGGTGCCGTCGTAGAGCACAGTGCCAGATTGGGGCTTGTCGAGTGTGCCGATGATTTGCAACAGCGTGGTTTTGCCTGCACCACTTGGACCAACGATAGACACAACTTCGCCTTGGTGGATTGTGACACTAACCTCGCGCAGCACTTGCAGCGAGCCGTAGCTTTTGACTATGTTTTTTGCTTCAATCATTGCATTGTCATGCTTTTGGGGTGGGTGGAGAATGAGAATCTTTTTTTTTGAACGTTATTGCTTGATAACAAGGTTGTCGCCAGTGTCGTCGAGATAAAGAATCTTGGCGCGTTCAAGCGGACTTGGGCTGTTGGGCGAGTGAAGCACAATGCGCAGGTTGCCCGACAAGTCGTGGAAGATGCTGGCGTGACCACCATGCTTGCTGTAGAGTGGCGTGGGGTGCTGAATCCAAGGACCGGTGATTTTGCCGGTTGCAGACTCAGCAACACCAATGCAGTAGTTGCCCGACTCGTTGAATGACGACCAAATCATGAACAATTTTTGCTTGCCCTTGTAGAGATAGCAGCCGTCGGTGACATAGTCGCCAGACACCTCGTTGACTGGGCGAGCCCATGGAGCTGCCGAGGCGCAGAACAAATCGACTGGGTGCGACACGATTTTGGAAAAGTCGGGGGCAAGTTGCGCCAAGCGGACAGTGCCGTCGGTGCGCTGCACCCACTCGTTGCAATAAACGAGCCAAGGAGTGCCCTGCTCGTCAACGTAGAGAGTGCCGTCGAGAGCCATTTCGTCGATTGGAGTGGTGCTCATATAGTTGATTTCCTTGAAAGGCCCGTCGGGGCTGTTGCTCTTGAAAATCTGCACACTGCGATAGTAGAATGGCGCACGACCAGGCATTCCGGCCTTCCATGTGTAGGTGGAATTGAGCGTGAGAAAGAGGTAGTATTTGCCTTTGTATTTGTGCATTTCAGGAGCCCAAACACTGCCTGTGAGGCGGTTGTTGGGTGAAACAGTGAACACTTGCTCCGGGCCTTGCCAGGTTTTTAAGTCCTTGCTTTTCCACACAGCCACGCCGCCAAGGTTATTGTCCGAGTTTGAGCAATACATGTAGTAGGTGGAGTTTGCGCGGTCGGTGTAGATGAACGGGTCGCGAATGTAAATGTCGTCGATAGACTTGGTGTCAGCAAAAGCCGAGAAAAACTGTGTTAACACAGCAATGGTTAGCAGCAGAAAAATGCGTTTATACATAATTTTATTTTTTTTGTTTTACTGATTGTTATCTGTTTAATAACGCGTGAAGCGCAAGTGGTCAGAACATGGCCACGGCACGCTTTAACGACTCGATGAAGCGGTCAACCTCGGCAAGGGTGTTATAGACGGCAAACGAAGCCCTGACTGTGCCTTGCACGCCAAGATGCGTCATGAGCGGCTGGGCACAATGGTGACCGGTGCGCACAGCCACGCCCATCTTGTCGAGCAACACGCCCAGGTCGTAGCTGTTGATGTTGCCAACGAGGAACGAAATAACGGCGCTCTTGCCGGCGGAGTTGCCGAAAATGCGCATACCGTCGATTTGCATCATCTGCTCAGTGGCTGCCGTGAGCAACTCGTGCTCGTGGGCGGCAATGGACTCGATGCCAATTGAGTTGATATAGTCGAGAGCAGTGCCAAACGCTGCCACACCAACGTAGTCGGGCGTGCCAGCCTCGAACTTGAACGGCAGGTCGGCAAAAGTGGTGTGCTCAAACGACACGTTGCCAATCATTTCGCCACCGCCCTGATAAGGCGGCATTGACGAAAGAAGTGCTTTTTTGCCATAGAGGACACCGACGCCAGTAGGGCCATACATCTTGTGGCTTGAGAACGAATAGAAATCGCAATCGAGGTCCTGCACATCGATTTTGATGTGAGGAGCTGCCTGTGCGCCGTCGATAAGCACCGGCACGCCGTGGCTGTGAGCAATTTGAATCATTTGCTTCACAGGGTTGACGGTGCCGAGCACGTTGGAAACATGGGTAAGGGCAACGAAGCGGGTGTTGTCGGTGAACATATCCTCGTAGGCATTGAGATTGAGGTCGCCGTTGGCGTCGATAGGCACGACGCGTATGCGCACACGCTTGTGGCGGCCTATGAGTTGCCAGGGCACAATGTTGGAGTGGTGTTCCATGATGGTGACAATGATTTCGTCGCCATTGAAAAGTGTGTCGCCAAACGAGGACGCCACGAGGTTGATGCCCTCGGTGGTGCCGCGTGTGAAAATGACCTCCTCGGTGGAAGCGGCATTGATAAACTGGCGGGTCTTTTCGCGAGTTTCCTCAAAAAGGTCGGTGGCTTCTTGCGAGATGGTGTGTACGCCACGGTGCACATTGGCACGATGGTGGAAATACATGTCGTTGATGGCATCGACCACGCATTTTGGTGCTTGCGATGTGGCGGCATTGTCGAGGTAGATGAGCTGCTGCCCGTCGATGGTGCGTGACAGTATGGGGAAATCCTGACGGATTTTTTCTATGTTGAGATTTTGTGTCATAAAACGATTAAAAACCGGTTAAATGGTTTTGTTGTTGAGAGTGGAATTGCAGCCGTGCTCGCTGTGGCAGGCATTGCACGATGCCAGCGAACCTTGAAATCTTTTTTCAACGAGGTGGTGCAAGCGGTCTTTGAGCACATCGAGGCGCACGGCATCTATGACATCGGACATAAAGGCCTGCATGAGCAGATTTTGAGCCACTGGCTCAGAAATGCCGCGTGTGCGCATATAGAAGAGTGCCTCTTGGTCGAGCTGGCCCACGGTGGCACCGTGTGAGCACTGCACATCGTCGGTGTAGATTTCGAGCTGCGGCTTGGTGTACATTTTGGCCGTGGGTGACGCGCAGAGGTTGCGGTTGCCCTGGTAGGCGTCGATTTTAGGACAGTCGGGCTGCACAAGAATCTTGCCGGAAAAAGCACCTATGGCATTGTCGTTGAGCACATATTTGAACATCTCATTGCTTTTGCACGATGGAGCGTTGTGGGCTATGAATGTGTGGTTGTCAACATGCTGTGTGCCACCGGCTATGGTCATGCCAAGCAAGTGAGTTTCGGCATGGCTGCCGTTGACGTCGAAGCGGTAGTTGTTGCGCGTGTAGCCGTTGAGCAGCGTGATGCCATCGACAAGCACGTTGGAGCCCTGCTGCTGGTTGACGTAGAGCGAGGACACACGCGAGGTGTCGGCCGAGCTTTCCTCGAGGTCGTAGTAGTCGAAAGTGGAGTTTGGCTTGGCTATGATTTCAATCACCTGCGAGGATAGGTACTTGATGCCGTTGGGTTGCGTGTGGTCGCAAGAGAGCAAGCGTGCCTGCGCATTCTCGCCCACGATGACGAGCAAGCGGCGAACAGCCATAAGCGGCATGGAGGCGTTGAACACGTTGACTATCTGAATGGGCTTTTGAGCCACAACGTTGTCGGGGATATAGACCAAAATGCCGTCTTGAGCCAAAAGTGTGTTGAGTGCCACTTCGGGCTTGTCGCAGGGCGCAATGGTGCCATAGTAGTCGCGCAACAACTGCGGGTGATTGACCGCAGCCTCGCTGAACGACTCGACAACTATGCCCGACTGGCTAAGGCGCGCCGTGGAGCTGGGGTGAAACATGTCGTTGTAAACAAAATACATGCAAGTGCTCATGTTGGGCACATCACAGCGAAATGTCTCGGCTGGGTTGCCAGAAAAGTCAACACGGTTGATGTTGAGCCCATAGTCGGGCGCAAAGACCGCCTCAAGGTCGGTAGCCTCGTAGTCTTCTTGCCCCTTGCGCGGCAGAGAAGCACCTGAGAGAGCCTGAAGCGCGCGCTGACGCAAGGCGTTGAGCGGTTGCGGCGAGTGGGCACAAATGGTGTCGGCGTTTTGGTTGTAGAGATTGATATATTGTTGTAGTGCTGACATATCGTAATGGATTGAAAAATCAGTTGTTATCCACTTGCTCCTTAATCCAGTCGTAGCCCTTATCCTCAAGCTCAAGGGCAAGCTCTGGCCCGCCAGTCATGACGATACGGCCTTTGTAGAGCACATGCACAAAGTCGGGCTTGATGTAGTCGAGCAGACGCTGGTAGTGAGTGATGACGATGGTGGCATTTTTGTCGGTCTTGAGCTTGTTGACGCCGCTTGCCACAATGCGCAAGGCATCGATGTCGAGGCCGCTGTCGGTTTCGTCGAGAATAGACAAGCGCGGCTCAAGCATGGCCATCTGGAAAATTTCGTTGCGCTTTTTCTCACCGCCGGAGAAGCCCTCGTTGACGGCGCGCGAAGCGAGCTTGTTGTCGAGCTGGACAATGGCTCTCTTTTCGCGCATGAGTTTCAGAAACTCGCTGGCGCTGAGCGGCGGCTGGTTGAAATATTTGCGTTTCTCATTGAGGGCGGCACGCATGAAGTTGACCATAGACACGCCTGGAATTTCAACAGGATATTGAAAACTGAGGAAGATGCCCTCGTGGGCGCGGTCTTCGGGCGAAAGGGCGAGAATGTCCTTGCCGTAGAATGACACAGAGCCGGAGGTGACCGTGTAGGCCGGATTGCCGGTGAGCACGGCGCTGAGGGTGCTCTTGCCAGAACCGTTAGGCCCCATAATGGCGTGCACTTCGCCAGGCTTGACGGTGAGGTTAATGCCCTTTAAAATTTCCTTGCCTTCGATGGAGGCGTGCAAATCGTTGATTACTAACATATCTTTTGTGTCTTTTTTTTGCTTGAAATGAGTGAGAAATTAACCGATGCTGCCTTCGAGCGACACCGAGAGGAGCTTTTGAGCCTCGACGGCAAACTCCATGGGGAGCTTGGCCATGACTTCTTTGGCGTAGCCGTTGACGATTAGTCCCACGGCGTCTTCGGTGGCTATGCCGCGCTGGTTGCAATAGAACACCTGGTCCTCGTTGATTTTGCTCGTGGTGGCCTCGTGCTCAACGATGGAGGAGTCGTTGCCGACCTCGATGACGGGGAATGTGTGGGCACCGCTTGTGGGTGTGAGCAGCAGACTGTCGCACTGCGTGTAGTTGCGGCTGTTGACAGCCCTTGGAGCTATTTTCACCATGCCTCGATAGCTGTTTTGGCTGTGCCCGGCAGAAATGCCCTTGGAAACGATGGTGCTCTTGGTGTTTTTGCCGATGTGGATCATCTTGGTGCCGGTGTCGGCTTCCTGATAGTTGCGTGTGAGGGCAACGGAATAGAACTCACCCACGGAGTTGTCGCCCTTGAGAATGCAACTTGGATATTTCCAGGTGATTGCAGAGCCGGTTTCGACTTGGGTCCAAGAGAGTTTGGAGAAGTCGCCACGGCACAAGCCACGCTTGGTGACGAGGTTATAGATGCCGCCCTTGCCGTTTTTGTCGCCAGGATACCAGTTTTGAACTGTGCTATACTTGACTTCGGCGCGGTCTTCGACAATAATCTCGACAATTGCCGTGTGGAGTTGGTTTTCGTCGCGCATGGGCGCTGTGCAGCCCTCAAGATAAGAGACATAGCTGTCGTCGTCGGCCACGATGAGCGTGCGCTCGAATTGTCCAGTCTGGGCGGCGTTGATGCGGAAATAGGAGGACAGCTCCATGGGGCACCGCACGCCCTTGGGGATATAGACGAAAGAGCCGTCGGAGAACACGGCAGAGTTGAGTGCGGCATAGAAGTTGTCTGTGTAGGGGACAACAGTGCCGAGATATTTTTTGACAAGGTCGGGGTAGTCGTGCACAGCCTCGCCCATGGAGCAGAAAATCACGCCCAACTCGGCGAGCTTCTCGCGATAGGTGGTGCGAACCGAAACACTATCGACTATGGCATCGACTGCCATGCCGGAAAGACGCATCTGCTCGTCGAGCGATATGCCGAGCTTGTCGAAAGTCTTTTTTAGCTCGGGGTCAATCTCCTTTTTGTCGGACTTGTCGGTTTTTGGGGCGGCAAAATAGCTGATGTCCTGAAAATCGATGTCGGGCACATGCACATGGCCCCACTTCGGCATTGACAGTGTCTTCCAGTGGTTGTAGGCTTTGAGCCGGAATTCGAGCAGCCAGTCGGGTTCGTTTTTGAGTTTGGAGATTTTGCGCACAACATCGGCGTTAAGACCTTTTTCGATAACGTCGGTGTCGATGTGGGTGACGAAACCGTATTTGTATTCCTCGCCCACGGCCTCGCTGATGATTTTCTTCTCCGTGTCTTTTTCCTTTTCGTTGCCTATTTCTCTATTCATATTTCTAAATCTCAGTTGATTAGAACTTCTTTTTATTCTTCTCTTTCTTTGGCTTGGCGGCAAGCGTTTGCGCTGTCGGCGGCAATGGAGTCGCTCTTGGCAATGGCGCGGGTGCAGGAGTCGAGAGAGTCGCCCGGCATGACCGACAGGCCAAAAACGCTTGGTGCAAGATTGAGCGTTGCCACAACTGGCAAACTGCCGAGCGAGCCATGGGTGGTGAACGCGCTGCTTGTGGGGCTGATGACAAACCACAAGTTGAGCAGCAAGCTCAGAACCATCATGTTTTTGAAAGCTCCGAGTGCGCTGCCGCCGAGGCGGTCGGCCAGTCCGAGCTTTGCACGGCGCGCAAGCCCCTTGACCGAGAAGGCGATGACCCTGCATGTGAGCATGACAAGCATGAAGAGCGTGCCTTGGGCAACGGCTGCCGTGGTAAACTCCGCCAATGGCCACGAGGCTGCCGACGGAATGAGCGTGACAAGCAACTCAGTGGCTTGACTGCCAACGGAGAGACATGCAAAGATGCCAAGTGCAAACCCAACTATCGAGGCTACCTGACTGATGATTCCGCGAAGAAATCCAGCTATGGTGCCAGCGAGCAAAACCAGGATTATAAGGGCATCAATAAGTGTCATATCCATTAACCTGTACCAAAGATGCAAATTTACAAAAAAGAAATGAGATTAAGCCCAAATTTGAGGTGGGACAACGTGAAGGTGTTTTTCTTTTTTATGCCACTTGGGGCGCAGGGGCAATGTGGGCTAAGTGCCGACGGCGACAGGCACTTGTGGGGTTATGGGGGCAGTGTGACTTTTTGAAGTGACGCCGAGGCTGGAGGTGAGGCTTACTTTGCAGCAAAAAAAGATTAGAATTATGGCAAAAATGAAACATTTCACTTTGGAAGAACTAACGAAATCGCAAGTGGCGGAGCGGTTGAAAATAGACAACACTCCACCGGAGGAAGCTCGTAAACAGCTTGTGGCACTCGTCACCGCGGTGCTTGACCCGCTGAGAGAGGCGTGGGGAGGGCAGGTGACAGTGACAAGCGGCTACCGCTGCAAGGCACTTAACGCCGCCGTGGGCGGTGTGGCAAACAGCCAGCACATGCTTGGCCAGGCAGCCGACATAACGGTTGGCAGCCAGGCAGACAACGAGAGGCTTATGACTGTGCTGAAAAGGCTTGACTTGCCGGTTGACCAGGTGATAGGCGAACATGGATTCAGGTGGATTCATGTGTCGCACGGCCCACGCAACCGCAAGCAATACTTGACAATATGCTGAAAAATCAAATCTTGACAAAAAGAATCATGAAAGACACGCAATTACTGAAACAGAAAAAAGACACGGCTGTGCTTGCCGCGGCTTACAGGGCTTGGACGGCTGCATCGGCACTGAGGCAGAAACGGCTTCGCAACAAGAAATTCACCTACGGCGACCAGTGGAGCGACTTGACGACTGGCCCTGACGGCGAGCGAATAACGGAATATGAACTATACACGCTTAACGGCGCTCCGCCAATCACCAATAATATGCTGCGCCAGCTGGTGAAGACGATAGTGGGGCGTTTCCGCTCGCAGTACATAGACGTCGGAAAGGTGAAGAACAAAAACCTGGACGGTGTGCGTGAGAGCAATTTTCTTGACGAGCTTGACAGCCGCGCGCTTGAGGAATTCTTGATTTCGGGCTGCGCGGTGCAGCGCGTGGATATGGAATATGGGTTGTGCAGCCGCCGTGTGACGGTGAAGAATGTGAATTTCAACCGTTTCTTTGTGAACGCGCTTAACGACCCTTGCGCACGCGACTGCGAGATTGTGGGGCAAATTCACGACATGAGCGTGGCAGAACTGATGCGACGAGTGTCGGGAGGCGACAGGAAAAAGGCGGAATGGGTGAGGGCACTTTATTGCGAAGATGCAGAGGCACGCATTGCCAGTTTTGTGAGTACAATAGGTGCAGACGACCAGAGCGGCGTGGACTTCTGGCATGCTGCCGGCGGCAAATGCCGGGTGATAGAGGTGTGGACACTTGAAAGCCGAGAAGTGGCTGTGTGCCATAACAGACGCAAGGCCGAGGTGACGGTGTTGCCTTTTGATAAATGCGGCAAGGCCAGTGCCGACCGCGACGTGACCACACGCTGGGACATAGCCACCACCTGGCACTGCCGGTGGTTTTCGCCCATGGGTGACGTGCTTGCGGAGTGGGACTCGCCATGGGTGCATGGCAGCCACCCGTTTGTGGTGAAAATGTATCCGCTGACCGACGGCGAGGTACACTCGTTTGTGGAAGACGTGATAGACCAGCAGAAATTTGTGAACAGGCTTATAACCATAGTGAACCACATTATGAACGCATCGGCAAAGGGTGTGCTGCTGTTTCCAGAAACGGCGTTGCCCGACGGCATGACGTGGCGCGACCTGCGACGTGTGTGGCAAAACTGCAACGGCGTGTTGCCTTATTCGCCTGGCTTGTCGAATGTGAAGCCGGAACAGGTGTCGATAAATGCCACAAATGTGGGCGCATACGAAATGATAAACTTGCAGATGAAGCTGCTGGATGAGATTTCGGGCGTGTCGGGGGTACTGCAGGGCAAGACCGGTGTTGCGTCGGGCAACTCTGCCACGCTATATCAGAGCGAGGTGCAAAATGCAAGCATTGCCCTTGCCGACGTGTTTGACACATTTAACGGCTTCAGGCGCGAGCGTGACAAAAAGGTGCTTGGACTGTGAAACCAGCCGAGAGCTGACGGATTAATCGCCAGACTCGTCGAGATAGAACAACGAGCGCAACCGCTTGACCGACTTGCCAAGGCGCGTGTCGGGCTTGATGAGGCTATGACCGAACACAAAGACTATGAGCGAAGCCGCAACCACGGCATCGAGCAGGCACCACCCGATGCGACCGAGGCTGATGCGCACAAGGGGCTGATAGACGGTGGTGAGAACAAGGCACACATAGGCGGCGTTGGTAATTTTCTCTTGAAAAAGACGGTAGCTTAAAAAGCCGAAAAATGCGGCTGAAATGGTGTTGATGAGCACATAGAGGCCGTAGGGCAACGGCAACAGGGCTATGAGCAGCAATGCGATTACGACTTGAAACAACTTCTTCATGACGCGAGCAGCATTAGCGTTTTGACGGCTGTTCAAACTTGAGCGACACCGATGAAGTGCTGACGTTGAGCGTAACCGGGCAACCCTCTATGAGCGGCAGATTGTGGCTCTCGTCGTGGCTTGCTGGGAAGTCGTAGCAAATGGGTATGTTGTAGCCAGCAAGATACTCGTGAAGCAGCTGGTTCATGTCGGTGTAGCCATAAGACGGCGAATAGTCGGTGAAACGGCCTATGATAATGCCCTTGACGCGGCGTAGCACCCCCTTGAGCTTGAGCTGTGTGAGCATGCTGTTGACGCGCGACATAGACTCGCTCACATCTTCAAAAAACAGGATTATGTCGTGGTTTTTAACATAGTCACGGTCAAGAAAATCCACGTTAGAGCCGGCAATGTTGCTGAACACCGCCATGTTGCCGCCCACAAGAATTCCCTTGGCAGTGCCGGGGTGGTTGTAGGGGTGGCCGGGGAGATTATAGGTGGGGAATTGTCCCATGAGAATGGAGCGCAAGAGGAGGTTGACAGAGTCGGTGGCACCGCGTGAGGCGAGAGAGCCGACCATGCTGGCATGAATGCTCATGTTGTCGGCACGCACCTCGGCGCTGTGGAGCGCAGTGATGTCGCTATAGCCGATAATCCACTTGGGGTAGCGGCGCAGGGTGTCGATCGGAATTTCGCACAAAAGAAGTGACGAGCCGTAGCCGCCACGGTTGCACAGAATGGCCTTGACCGACGGGTCGCGCAGGGCTGCCATTAGGTCGGCCTTGCGTTGTGCTGTGGTGCCGGCATACATGTGATACTCGGCCGTGGCGTTCTTGCCGATTACAGGGGTAAATCCCCACTGACGCAGCACACTGGCACCGCTGTCGGGGAACCAAGCCGGAGGCGTGCTGCCAGGAGAGAGCAACGCTATTTTGTCGCCTGGTTTGAGAAAAGCAGGGGCTTTTGGATTTTTTGCGGCATTGGCACTTATGGTGAATATTGCCACCAATAAGATGGTGAATATGGATTTTGACATAAAATTTAGGTTTTTATCAAGATGTTAGTGCAAAGATAGTGCAAATGGTGTACAGAACACGAAATTCTGCACAGATATTGCGCTGGAAAATGGTTATGGATTGGTGGTGGGGAGGTGGAACGTGAGGGCAACGCTGTCGGCCTGAACATCGAGCGTGACAGGACAACCCTCAATCATGGGATAATTAGTGCGCTCAAAATGACCTGTGGGGAAATCGTAGCAGATGGGTATTTTGTAGTCCTTCAGATAGTCGTAGAGCATGTCGTGCATGCTGGTGTAGCCGTCTTCGCGGCGATAGTCCTTGAATTTGCCAACTATTATGCCCTTGAGCCGTGATAGCACTCCGCGAGCCTGAAGCTGATGAATCATGCGGTCAACGTGGGTGAAGTTTTCGTGCACGTCTTCAAAAAACAAGATGAAGTCGTGGTCGCGCATAAAGGTGGGGTCGAGGAAGTCATAGGGCGTGCCGGCAAGATTGTTGAACACGGTGAGGTTGCCACCCACGAGAATGCCAGAGGCTTTGCCGGGGTTGTTGTAGCGGCTGCCTTCCACCTTGTAGGCCGGAAGCTGCCCCATGAGGGCGTTTCGCAGAATGGTGCTGAGTGTGTCGGTGCCGCCTTCTTCGAGAAGCCAGCCCGCCATGTTGGCGTGCAGGCTCATGTTGCCGGCTCGCACCTCGGCGCTATGCAGGGCAGTGATGTCGCTGTAGCCGATAATCCACTTGGGGTGGTTGCGGAATACTTGCAGATTGGTCTTGTTGAGTATCTGGAGTGAGCCATAGCCGCCGCGTGTGCAGAAAATGGCCTTGACGGTGGTGTCGGTGAGGGCTTTCACGAGGTCGGCCTTGCGCTCATCTACTGTGCCGGCAAATCCGTGATAATGGTTGCAGATATTGGCTCCCATGACGGGGGTGAAACCCCAGCGCTGGAGCACGGCATAGGCGGTGTCGGCACCCCTGCTTGAAATGGGGCTCGCAGGTGAGATTATGGCTATTTTGTCGCCTGGTTTGAGAAATGCAGGGGATTTGATGCCGGTTGCTGCCGATACAAAGATATAGAGAGCCATTAGCAGGAGCAATGGCAATGTGACGTGTTTCATTGTCGTGACAAAAAATTTTGATTAAGAGCAGTCCTCGTGGAGCAAGAGAACGGACTGAAACTAAACTTGCCACAAAGTTAATGAAAAATTCCGAGATGACGCAGCCGAGCCGGCAGCCTTAGCGTTATGTAGAGTCAACAAGCAAGTGCAAAATTATTTCAAGAGTTTAAAGAATTCAACTAAAGGCGAAGAAAAATTCAG
>CAKUAR010000023.1 GCA_934636465.1 uncultured Muribaculaceae bacterium | reverse complement strand
AACCTCCGCAGTGTTTTTCATAATTTTACGGCTTACGTCACTCTGCGGAGCGTTGCACTTCTATTTGGAAGTCACAACAACCAATGAAATTTTATTACTAATTTCGCAGCGTAAAAATTCAGGAGGACAAAAGGATAAATAGTATAAGCCCCCTGCCAATCATTCAGGAAGACAAACTGATGGCGGTCAATAACTAATCACTGACTTTAAATCCGCTCACGCCACCACCCCCAATCGCCAACCGAACGATTTGACAGCGCCAACTTCAAAAACAAACGAAACGCCGTTGTCTGCCCTGTGTGTTTTTACCGAAATTAATAAGACCGTATTAAAAGTATAAATTAATAAAACCAATTATCGTATGAAAAATTTTCTACTTACTATTGCTGTAGCTTCATGCTGTGTCATCGGAGCACAAGCACAACAAACAAACACTTTTGATGAGCCAATTCCAAGGTTGGTTGACAACCAAAATCCAGGAGAATATGCCGATGAATTTAACGGACACTTACTTAAATCTTACAAGCAAGACCCCAAAAATCAACAGCAATGGCGAAATCGAGTATCAACACATCCAAACAAAATACACATCTGGACTGATTAGCCACACTATTCATGACTTCAGCAACGATTTTGTCGTAACAGCCAATGACTTTGGTGGTAAACTGCCAAATGGTGCCAAAGTTACAAGACTCGGACTTGATGGTTACAATAATGGAGGCGGTATCACAAAATTCAGCTCTCTGGACTTATATGTCTGGAATCGTGATGCCGTTAAAGACCTCGAATACAAAAAAGGTTATGGAACCAACTGGAATGAAGGTTTAAGTGCATCTGACCTCTATTGCAATGGTGCTCCTAAAAATGGCTTCAACGCCGAAAGCACAAAAGACAATATCACCGAGGTTATCTCTTTGCCTTTCAAAAAAGCCTTTGAATACACAGGCAAAGATATTCAATTAAAATTGCACATGCAGTACACCAGCACAGACGATAACGACAACAACTACATGAACTTCGATTTCCAAAAAGCTTCTGCAGAAAAAGAAATCGCAAGCGTTTATCGCTCTGGAAACTACGCTTTCAGCACCAAGGGCGTGTATTACTCAAAATATATCTCTGTTAAAGATGCTATCGCAAGTGGCATTATAAATATTGAAGCAAACACAATTCCCGCTTTCAAATTGGATTATTACACAAACGACATTCATGTGAAAGTGCAAAATAGAATGGCATTAGGTTCTAACGAAGTAGTTCCTACCGCTGCCTACATAACATTAACCGACAAGACTGACAACAAAGTCATTTTTGACGGCACAAATGAAAAGGCCGCAACAGAAAGATGGTTTGAAAATCTTGACTACACTCACACCTACACTCTAAAAGTTGAGAACAGATTCACCGCAGCCAAAGAAGTTGAACTAAACTTTGAAGGAATCGAGAATGATATTGAGGTTGTATTCACAAGTACAGGCGTAACCACAGGTGTGGAAGACGCTAACGCTGCCAAGGCCGTGGCTGGTGTGAAATACTACAACCTGGCTGGTGTGGAAAGCGCAGAGCCTTTCACTGGCGTAAACATAGTTAAGATCACTTACACCGACGGTTCTCAATCAGTTGCTAAAAAAGTCATCAAGTAAATAATCTAATTATAGAAACTATTCTCTGCCTTACACACGGCAGACTTATTCACACAACTCATGGTGTCGTGACGACATCGTGGGTTTGTTATTTTTTCTGAAGAAAGAATTCCCACATCGCAGCATAATATTCAAGCGAGCTTTGTGTTTTGCATCTCGATTTGCATTATCTTTGGATAAGATAAGCTGCATCTCGGCAAAACATTCAAGCAAGCTTGATGCTTTGCATCTCGATTTGCATTATCTTTGCTATCAAACCAACATAAACAGAAAAATAAAGAAATAAATGAAACGACTGGTATTGATTGCTGCAAGTGTCGCATGCCTGGCATTTGCCGCCGGACTAAAAGCCCAAACCACACTGCCGCTATACAGTGGCGAAATCCCCAACCAAAAGGAAACGCCCGGACTTGAGAACGCACTGCTGCCCAACCAAGACTCGGTGTTCACTCAAGTGGTAAAACCCACAATCACCGTATATCGCCCCGATGCTGCCACCGACAAGCATTGCGCCATAGTGGTATGCCCAGGCGGAGGCTACCAGTGCGTGTGTTTCGGCTGGGAGGGCAGCCGCATAGGCAAGGCTCTGGCTAAACTTGGCATCACAGCTTTCTCGCTGTGCTATCGTCTGCCAAACGCCGACCAGCAAGACAACCCATATATAGCACCGCTGCAAGATGCGCAAAAGGCGTTGCTATATGCGCGCGAGCATGCTGCCGATTATGGTATCGACCCTCACAAAATAGGCACAATGGGCTTCTCGGCTGGCGGACATCTCGCCTCCACACTCGGCACACACTACGACAAAGCCTATATCGACAACCCCAAGAACACCAGTCTGCGCCCCGACTTCATGGTGCTTGTGTATCCAGTCATATCCATGCGGCATGGCGTGACTCACAGCGGCTCTGCCGAGCATTTGGCTGGCAGCTTGCTGCCCGAGGACATTCTTGACCTGCTTAGCAACGAGCAGCATGTGGCCAGCGACACCCCACCGGCATTTCTCGTGCAAGGCACCGACGACAAAATCGTGCCAGTGAAAAACTCCATGTTGTTCTATGAGGCGATGCTTGCCCACAAACGTCCAGTGGAAATGCACCTCTACGGCCACGGTGAGCATGGCTTCCCCGACACTCCCACACTCGACGAATGGCTGGGCAGAATGACCGCTTGGCTCAAACTCATTAAAATCATAGACTGATGCGCAAGCTGTTTTTCCACCTGTTTGTGCTATTGGCCATCACGGCTACCGCGGCAAACGACGGCGATGGCGCAGAAATGCCGCTCTATGGCTCTGATGGCGTGCCGGGCAACCTTCCCAACATCGAGGCCAAAGAAACCGTGGCAAACAAGGACTATGACGTGCGTTTCCACATAAGCCAGCCCACAGTAGCCGTGTTCAAGCCCAGCGCACCAAACGCCGCGCGGTGCGCAATAATTGTTATTCCCGGCGGCAGCTATGCCTCCAACTGGTATGGCTACCAGGGCACTTGGGTGGCTCGCAAGCTCGCCGAAGCCGGCATCACCGCATTTGCGCTGAAATATCGCATTCCGCGCGATGACTTTGAGAGCAACAAGATGATTGCTCCGCTGCAAGACGCGCAGCGAGCCATTCAGCTTGTGCGCGAGCACGCCGCCGACTATGGCATCGACCCTCACAAAATAGGGGTAATGGGCTTCTCGGCCGGCGGACACCTCGCGTCGGCTGTTACCGTGCACTACGACACGGCTTTCATAGCCAACCCTCTCGGCACAAGCCTGCGCCCCGACTTTGCCGTGCTCAACTATCCAGTAATCACCAGTCAAAAAGGTCTGGCCGAAGAAACTTCGCTCACCAACCTTATCGGCAGTGACCGCCGGGCCGACCGAGCCAAGTTTTTCAGCTCCGAGCTTCACGTCACGGCCGACACGCCACCGGTGTTTCTTACTCACGCCTCCGACGACAGCCTTGTGCCGGTGGAAAACTCAATCTTGTTCTACAAGGCAATGCTTGCCCACGACCGTCCTGCCGAGATGCACATCTACGCCAAGGGCGAACACGGCTACCTCAACGGCACACCATCGACCGATGAATGGCTTGGCCGCCTCTATGGCTGGCTCCGCCTCCTCAATTTCCTCAACTAAAAAAATCAAAAAAACGGAATGAGAAAGATAATATTAATGGCTCTGATGCTTGCAGCAACTGCTGCAATGCAAGCCAAAACTCCTGTAAAAATTCCTCTCTACGACGGAAAAGTGCCCAACAGCCGCACCACACTTGCCAAGCCTGAGAAAATCGTGATGTCGGGCAGCGACACCGTTTACAAACCAGTGGCCCACCCCACACTCACCATCTGCTTGCCCGACACGCCAAACGCCGGCCGCACGGCAATCTTGATTTGCCCCGGTGGCGGCTATTTCCAGACGAGCTACACGTTTGAGGGGCTGCGCTATGCCGAAGAACTCAACAAGCACGGCATAGCCGCATTTGTGCTCAACTACCGCATGCCAAGCGACGCCAACCAGCCTGACAAGAAATTTGCACCATTGCAAGACGCGCAGCGAGCCATTCAATTGGTGCGTGAACACGCCAGCCAATATGGCATCAATCCTCACCACATAGGCATAATGGGCTTCTCGGCCGGCGGACACCTCGCCTCCACAGCCGGTACACACTACACCAAAGCCTACATCGACAATCCTCTCGGCACAAGCCTGCGCCCCGACTTCATGGTGCTTGCCTACCCGGTGGTGTCGTTTGACAAGCAATATGGCCATGTGGGGTCTTGCGAAAATCTGCTTGGCAAAAATCCAAGCAAAAAATGGATTGACTTTTTCAGCAATAATCTGCAAGTCACACCCGACACACCGCCCACATTCTTGGCACAATGCACCGACGATCGCACCGTGTCGGTGATGAACTCAGTGATACTCTACGAAGCCTTGCACAAGCAAAACGTTCCGGCAGAAATGCACATCTATGTGAAAGGCGACCATTGTTTCCGCCCCACACCGTCGCTCGACGAATGGCTTGGCCGCCTCTACGGCTGGCTCGACCTCATGGGCTTCTCAAAATAACAGACAAATAGCATTTACACATATTTTAAGCACGCAGGGAAGCGACATTTCCGCCTCCCTGCTTTATTTTTGCATACAGCAAGATGCAGCTCGGCACAGCTCACCAAGAAACTTGCAGCCATGCCTTTGCGCGTGCACACTCGCTTTTTCACAGACGACAACCAATCTTTTTAACCTTGAATTTCATACACACATCTCTCCAGGCCAAACGTCGGCTCCACCGCATGAGCCGCAAAGCGAGATGAAAAAACATGGGCTGCACCTCTCATTGTGAGGCACAGCCCATAGCTTTATTTTATCAGTGGCTAAAAAGCCAATCAGTGCTTAAATGTGATTTTTACGTTAGGGTCGGTCACGCACTTAAACGACGACTCCAGAGCACCAGTGTTGTCTTGATAGTCGAAGTAACGTGCGTCAATCTTGTGATAACCTTTCTTCATGGCTATCTGCACCTGCACTTTGTTGATGCTATGCAAACCGTCGTTGTTGATAAACTCTTTACCGTCTATAAGCATTTTGCTGCCGTCATCACTTGTGAGCGATATGTCATAAATGCCGTCAATCGGGGCATACAAATAACCCTCAAAAATCAAGGCACGGTCTTTGTCAACCTCTTTTGGAAGTTTAATGCCATCGCACACAAGTTCGCGTTTCAAACCGCCCTTGTCAACATCGGCACACGAAGTGGCCTTGTTGTTAAACCATTTCACTTTCAGGCCATCGGCTGTCGGGTTCACGTCTTGAGCCTGCAGATAACCGCTGCGCACAAAATTTGCCGTCACCATTTCAGAGCGTTTGCCGTTGGGGCGGAACGAAGCTATGTTGAGCTTGCAGTCCTTGGTTATAGTGAGCTTTTTGTCAAGCAATTTCGACTTGCTTGTGGGTATTGAGCCGTCGGTGGTGTAGCGCAACACACAGTTGCGTGCACGGGTGTAGGGAGCGATTGTCATTTTGTCAACAAACACGTTGTTGCCGCCCACGCCTTGTATGTCGGGCACACGATAGTTGATGTCCATGGCGTCGAGACGCAGGAACTGTGGCTGTATGTAGTCCCAGAACTTATCGGTGGTGTGCTTAGTTTCTGGTGTGCACCACGCTGTTTCTGAAAGAGCAAGCATACGCGGCATTATCATGTATTCTATGCGGTCCATAGTCGGAATCCACTCAGTCCACACGTTTGCCTGAATACCCATCACCAGTTTTTGCTGCTCCGGTTTCAAATCCATTGCCAGAGGGTCAAATTTCAAGATTTTATCCACATAATTGTCGTCTTGCGGATAGTCAAAATACACGTGCGACGTAGGTGAGCAAGTCACCTTCTTGCCCATGGCGGTGGCTGCCGAGAGCACACGCCAGTTGTCGCCGCGCCACCACATGATGGCAGCGTCGGAACTCATGCCGTCGTAGGCAATTTCGTCCCAACCCATGAGTTTGCGTCCATTGCTGCGAAAGAACACTTCCATTTCGCGTATAAACCAGCCCTGCAGAGCATCTACGTTGTCAAGTTCCTCTTCCTTCATGCGCTTTGCGCAATCAGGACAACTGCGCCATTTGGTCTTGTCAACCTCATCGCCGCCTATATACACATATTTCGATGGGAACAGCTCAAAGATTTCTTTATACAAGTTTTTACAAAACTCCAAAGTGGAATCCTTGCCGGGGCACACAGCGTCGTTCGGCTTGCCGTCGCAAGTGAGCCATGGCTCCACCTCAGTTGCCTTGAAGAAATGACCAGGCATGTCAATCTCCGGAATCACAGTTATACCGCGCTGCGCAGCATAGGCCACCACATCACGCACTTCGGCTTGTGTATAGAAACCGCCATACACAGAGTCGCCGTTCACCACCTTCATCTTGCTGCGATCAACACGCATGTCAGGATTGTGGCCGTCTTTTGCGCTTTTGTCGCAATTCTCGTCAAGCACGTTATTGAGTGTGCGGAATGCGCCTTTTGCCGTCAACTCCGGGTAACGCTTCATTTCAATGCGCCAACCCTGTGAGTCAACTATGTGCCAGTGGAAAACGTCGAGTTTATAGAATGCAAGCAGGTCAATGAAGTGCTTCACCTCATCTACCGTCCACCAGTGACGAGAAGAGTCGAGCATCATGCCGCGCCAGCCAAAGTGTGGAGCATCGTTGATTTTCACGCATGGCAGTGTGAGTTTCACAGCTGCGGCCTTGGCGTTATATGGAGCGTTTACAGGCAGCAGTTGCAGCAGTGTGGCGATACCGTTAATCACGCCTTGATAGTCGCCAGCCTCTATCACCACGCCGTTTTTGTCCGATGTGAAGCGATATGCGCCTTGCTTGGTCAAGTCGGGCACGAGCTTCATGCTCACATCGGCCTTGGCAGCGCCCACAGCCACACCCTTGAGTGTGGCTGCACCCTTGAGTGCCGTGCCCATATACTCCGCAGCCGGCTTCAGGCTCTCGTCGCTCACGCTCACGCTAAGAGCCTTGGGCAAAGTCACCGTTCCGCCCTGCTCTGTCAGCGACACAGGCGTAGGCACAATAGAAATCACTTGCGATTGCTGTTTGGCCATCACCGGCAACACGCCAAGCGACACAGCCATAGCAACCGACAAAATCTTCGATTTAATGTTCATGCTAAATACTTGTTATTAGTTAATAATCTTTTTATTTATGCACAAATTTAACGATTATGGCCTTAAAAGGCAATATCTGGCCCAAAATTGGTCGATAAACATCAGCATTTAACGGCCAAAAACCGCCATTTGGTCGATTTTCAAGCATTTTTTCACGCCATACGCCCCATTTTCTATAATTTCGCACCAGTTTTTAAGAGTTCATAAAGAAATGAAAAAATTATCAGTTATCTTAATTGCCGCACTCACACTCGTGTCCACAAGCTGCGGCTCACTCGGAGGTTTAGGCTCTGGCAGCAATTCGTCATCATCGTCAAACTCAAGCACCGGCGGCAGTGTGCTTGGCAACATTCTCGGCGGGCTCACCGGAAGCAACACCACCGACGGTTTGCTCGGTCTCGTGATTGGAAGCGTGAAGCTCTCGAAAAAAGACTTGGTTGGCGACTGGAAATATTCAGAGCCGGGTTGCGCCTTCACAAGCCAGAACCTGCTTGCCAAGGCTGGTGGCGCAGTGGCTGCCGAAACAGTGAAAAACAAGCTCAAGAGCTACTACAGCACTGCCGGCATCAACAGCTCCAACACTCACCTCTCTTTTGCCGAGGACAATAACTTCTCCGGCGCAATCAAGGGAATTCCATTGAGCGGAACCTACACTTTCGACCCCAACACAAGTGCAGTGAAGATGAAAACCGGACTCGGACTCGTGAGCATGACCGGCTATGTGACACGCGCCACCAACGGTATCAGCCTCAACTTTGAGTTGAAGAAGCTCCTCAAGGTGCTGCAATCACTCACCAAACTTAGCGGTAACTCCACAATCAGCGCAATCGGCGACCTCAGCACCAACTACGATGGTGTGCGCGTAGGTTTCGACCTGAAGAAATAAGCATCTCGACGATGCCACACGGCAAAGCGCCCCCAGCGGTGCCTTGCCACCCCAAAAACCATAATCCGGCTTGCCCCCACTCGCAAGCCGGATTTTTTCTTTCCCCTGATTTCAAGACAAGCCAATTTTATTACGTCTGTGTCAAGATTTGATTGATATATCTTGGTTAATTCTTCAACAAATTTGCATTTCATTCATTCGTTGTTCTTTTCTTTCTCTTTTCCACGCGTATCTTTGATATCAATATATATATTATAATGATTCCCTGGTTGAAAGAGAGTTTTTAGAAGATTAAAATAGCACTTATAGTAGAACTCATCATGTATTTGTCCAAAATCTTCGTGCTTCAATTGTGATTTATCAGGAATGACTAAAACACGAAAATGAAGGTTTGGATTGTTAAAGAAATAATCTACTAATTCATAGTCCAAATAATTCTTTAAGCGTAGTAAAGTAACTATCGGCAATTCGGTTGCCAATACCTTTGATAATGGCATTTTGAACGTCGATGTTTTCAATGGTTGTCGGATCTGACGAGACAAGATCGTATCCCATGTAGGTTTCATCAGGTTTTCGCACCGGGAAATTCTTTTCCATTAATTGCTTGCCAGTGAAAAGACGAGGTGCATCACCTGTGAGTTTGAACAAATAATATTTGTCTTTGTTATGCAAAAACAAATACTTGCAGAATTGTGCATTTGGCTCTAATCGGAGAGAACCATTGCGGAAGCCAGTACGCACATAGTATAGTCTATTTTTAAGTATTGCTTTTAAATGAGCTTCGCCATTGAAAAAGCCAACAAGAACAAACTCTTGTTCCAATGGTAATGCTTGTTCCACAAGCTCGGTCGAAAGTTGACTATCTTTAAGAATCGAATTTCGGCTCACTTCACTATCATTGAATATTCGTTCAATAGTACCATATTTAACTTCAGATTCGGCAGCGAAGCGATCCACGAAATTATCTTGGTGAATATAAGTATTAAATTGTGCTCTCACTTTTTGGACGGTGTTTATAGTTTCGTCCACGTCTTTGCCTATTTCATATCCTTGGTGGATATAAAAATAAGGCTTAATCTCATCCAAAACTTCTTGATTTTCAACGGCTCCCTTTTGAAGTGCTAAAATCAGAATGTCTTTATCATCGTATGGGCGGAACACTTTGCCGTATAAGCGTTTGAAGTTGATGTCAATAGTGCGTTGCAGACTATAGCCCATACGAGGTTCAAGTACACTGAACTCGTACTGGTAATTTATAAGTTCAGCAATTTTGCTTTTGAACTCTTTCTTAGCTTTTTCTTTGAATTGTTGTTTCTCAAATGTGTTTGAGCGAGCATACAAAGCAATGATATAAAGGAAATTTATATCATAGTGCGACAGCCAAAGTGTATCGCGGTCGAAAAGACGGTTTTCAAATTGGAATATTTGGTGCTTGTCTTTCTCGTTGTCACGAGGCTTAATAACATCATCAGCATAAGAGAGGCTATCCCTCACTTCTGCACTAATAAAGAAGTTAGGAGTGATGTTATAGCCCTCGGTGAGTTCGTCGCGGTAGTGAACCTTAGCACGGCGGTCGTCGCCTGTACGATTATTCTGCTTATCCTCAAAGAACCAGTCAATGTTGAATTGAATAATGTTCTTTGCGTAGGTGTACTGCTTGTATATCGAGTTGCCACCGAGCGAGCCTCCGATTTTGTAGTATTTACTGTCACCAATATAATATATATCGCTTTCGTTGATAAGCGAAGAATAACGGAATATGTGATCCACTATCTTCCCGTCAGGTTGGTCTTTGAGCGATGCGTCGATTTTTGTCTTGTCGTCGCCGATAAGTTCGTCTATGATAGACTCAAAAACAATATTGAAGTTGCGAGCAATGAGGTAGTCACAATCTTGCGCCGACGAATTGATTTTTTCGGCAGCTTCAAAGAACGTGTGGCACAAGTTCCAAAGTCGGAGAGCCTTGTCGGAGAAATATTTATATTTGATTTGACGAAGACGTATCAAGCCGTAGCCGGCAAGATAATTTTCAAACATTTCTTCGCTTATCAATTCATAATTATAATTGATAGGTGCACGGAAGCCATACTTGCCATTAACGTGTGCAAGTATGGAGAAGAAAATTACCAGCAGTTCTTCATCAAAGTTGATTTGCTTCTTTTTGTTCACAGGGTCAAGATAAATTGGCGTTTTGCGTTGTATAACGGCAGCACTGTGCGAAATAGTTTTGTTCCAATTTATCTTGTTATATCCACTGTGGATATTCTTAATGGTGAACATGAAGAAGTCCTGGTTTTCGTTGTTGAAACGGATAAGCGACAGAATAATGTCGAGCAGAGTTGCGTCTTTCTCGTCTTCGTTGCTGTTGAGCAGAGAGAATGACTTGCTTAGCAAAATCTCGGAGTCGGGATTTAGGCGGTAAAACTCTCTTATGGCTCTGAAAATCCAAACAGAGAACTGCGACAAGAAATCGTAGTCGTCTTTCTTTACCCATTCATTTTTGAGAGCCACATCTAAATCGAGGATTTTTTCGGGAGTTAAATCCTCGTGGAAAAGGATTTCATTCTTCTCGTTCATCAACACCTTAGGCAGAAAGAATATGCAGTCGCCTATTTCTTTGCTGAATAAATAGCCAACATGATCTATCTTGGTTTTTCCGTTCTTTGTGTACGGCTCAAAACCTTGCAGAATATGCTTTACGTCTGCCTCTTGGTATTGATAACCCTCGATTAGAATTTTCATTGCTCAACTCTTTGAATATCGCCCCAGTTGTTTTTATTACAAACTTCAATAAATTTAAAGAAATTATCTTCTGTTTTTTTTGCTCTCCATTGGGTTGTGATATGGATGACTTCTCCATTATTTAGTTTTAGAGGCGTTTGTGAACGTTCTGCAGATGATTGTGTGGAAAGACGTTGTTGGTATTCGTCATTTGTTTCTACTATATGAGATATTCCACAGTTCTTACATGCCTCTATAAAAACAGTTTTAATTTGTGTTGCAGTAAAAGTTGGATTTGAACCAGCGTAGTTTTCGACTACTCTATATGCAATATCTTTTAAAGACAATCTTTCGCCATTTAATGTGAACCTACTCGATGATGTGTTTGATGCTTCATTTAATTCTTCATTAGTAAAGATATCTTTTCGCTCTGCTACTTCGAGAGCATCCAGGAAAGCTTTTACTACGTCTTTTTTCGGCTTTCCGCTGGAGTCAAAGAATAAGTGGAACTTGCCGAAAGAGTCTTTAAAAATGGTATTGCCACTTTTTCCAAAGTCTTTAAATACGTCGTTCCATAGGTAGAACACTACCTTAGAAACAAAGCGGTCGACGGTGATTTCCTTTTGTTCTGCACCATTTCCCATAAACCAATAGCCGAGTTTTTTATCTTCTGACTGTGTAACTGATTCCACCTTGTCATTGACTTTCTGCAAGAAGTCAGCCCATGAATATTGAGTATCACCGCAATCAATGTAATGGCCATTGTCGGTATAGTCTATAGGAATATAACGCCAGTCCCAACGACGCTTAAACGCAGAGTCAATCGGGAAAAGCGATTGGTCGCTGGTGTTCATCGTCGCCCAAATATGCAAGTTCGGTGGAAGTTGCATTTTCTTTCCGGACTTCACTTCGGCATCGCCGATGTTAGTTTCGGAAAACTGCGTTTTAATGTAGTTCATTAGGTCTTGGTCTGGAGTTGTCTTATATGATGAATAGCCTTGTTCATTACGGTCGAGCAATTGGAAAATGTCGCCAAATATTTGAGCACAATTGCCACGATTGATTTCCTCGATAATGAGGTAGAACGGATTACCGAGGTCTTTCCACGCTGCTACATAAGCATTAGTAAATGCTTGTGGAGTGAAATCGTAAGTAATTTCACCACTTTTTTCATCTTTTGTCGGCTTATAGCAGCCCACAAAAGTTGAGTAGTCGCTATCCGGGTGGAAAGTGGTACGAATCGAATTTTGTTCGGTAATGTTCGCATCGCTATTTATAGTGTGCGACTTGCCGGTTCCTGGTGCTCCGAACAAAATCTGTTGGAGAGGAAATTTCATTTGACTTTTTCTCCATTAGGAATTTTCATTAGGCAATCATCAAATTTTGTTTCATTAAATGAACATTTTGGTAGATCAGCCAATGTTGATTTTGATTTGTCTGAAATTGTTAAATAGTATGTACCTGAAGTTAACGAAACGTTGTTCAAAGTCGCATCAAAAAAATCTGTTTCATTAGAGAATCTTTTCTTTTCTGAGCCTCGAAATTTTATAATTAATTCCATTGAATCACCTCTATAATAAACGGTAAGTTTATAACACCGGTCTTCGTTATCTGAAAATTCTTTTAAGAGATCTTCGTTTGATAACTCAACACCCTTTTTGTCAACAGATAATACTACGCGATTATATTGGGAAACAAAAAAGTACAATTTTGATAATTCTGGTTTTTCAATTTGAGTAAATTGAATTTCATCACCAGGTTTAACTTCATAATCACGGTAGATTTCTCCCATTTTGTTTACTCTGAATTCACGATCTTTGACTGACATTAGAGTATATAGCTTATGAGTTATAGTGTCTTCAACTTTCACTTCGCTGTTTGGAGGGAACATATTGGTTAAATCTATATTGGAATTAACCAACAAATATGTTTCATGGGTATTACCCAATCCAAGTTCAGTCGTGTTAGGTCGATGAACATATTGACGAATAATAGTTTCCATATTATAAATATTTTATAATTATAGATGCAATTCCTTTTGCCATAAGACACGGAACAGCATTTCCGATTTGCATATATGTTTTAAGATACGCTCCCAAGAATAGATAGTCATCAGGGAAAGATTGACACCGAGCAGCTTCTCTTGGAGTAATTGCTCGAACTTGAAAAGGGTGTATGTGTGAATGACAATCCATTCTAAGATGCGCTGTTATAGTGCGTGATGGTTTATCAGCTATAAGTTTAAAATATTTATCTTTAAAGCAGTGCAAACGATGCGTATATGGCATAATATCCGCTATTTTGCTATCTGATGCATCGTCACCTTGATTAAGTAACCTATAAATCTCGTAATTGATATCATTTACATAACGAGCTTTGTGATTAAATAAATACGGAATAACTCGATTTGAATTAATTGACCTCAAGTATTCATTTTCGTTACCGACATATTTATTATAATCAATTTTCTTTCCCGAAATGTCACTATCTACTTCATTTGTGTTCTTTATTCTTGGAGCATCTAATTTTGGAATCGCGAAAAGAGCATCTCTTAATTTATAAATGCGATTCCCTTGATTCACCTCGTTAATCTCTTTAAAAATTGATGCGGGGGAAATGTGTTTGTTTATACAAACATCGTTTCGAATAGCAATATATATCAGCCTTTCTCTGCTTTGTGCGACACCAAAGTCTACAGAATTCAGCAACATATATCCTACTTTATATGAATACTCCACTCCATTTTTTAAAGCTCTTATATTTTCATAATCTTCAACGACTTGGTCAGCAACTTTTAACATTCCTCTGACATTTTCCATAATAACGAACTTAGGCAAGATCTGACTAATTGCCTTAATAAAATATTTGTATAGTTCGTTACGGGGGTCGTCAATAATTCTTTGTTGATTAGCGCTGCTAAATCCTTGACATGGAGGTCCCCCAACAACAACATCAGCTTCTTCATGGATATATGAATTGATGTCGTTGACTATTTTGCGAATATCTTCTTGTAAGACATTTTTTGCTTCAATTTCTGGATGATTGAAACGGTAGGTTCTTACACATACATCTTCAACATCGTTTGCAAAAATCACCCTTAAACCTGCTTGTGTAAAGCCGCAACTTAAACCTCCAGCACCAGAGAAGAAATCTACAAATGTAGGCTTTTGGGAAATAGATGTAGATTGCCGAATTAATGCACGTTCTTTGTTATTAAGAAGCAGAATGGTTCTATCAAATAGGGATTCATTATTCAGATAGAATGAAACGCAACTGATGAAGTGTTTAAAGGATTTCTTCAGTATTTGTTTTAATAGTGTGACATCATCTTTTGAAGAAATAATTCCCATATCACGAATCTCATCAAAAGCATTTGTTGAAATGATATCAGAGTCTTGGATAACCATTTTATTTCGTTCAGCAGTAACCTCCACTAGACGAACGTAAACATTAGTAAGTTCAAGAAAACTATCTTTGTTTGTAATATGTTTGATATTTTCAAATATCATTTGACTAATTTATCAAGATTCAACAAAATTGCTTTTGCCAAGGCCTCAGCAAATAAAGGAGGAACAGCGTTCCCGATTTGCTTGAATTTTTCACTTCGAGACCCGGCAAATTCAAAATCATCTGGAAATGATTGGATTCTCGCAGCTTCCCTTACAGTAAAAGAGCGTGCTTGTTGCCCATCTGGGTGTATAAATTGAAATCCATCTTTCCAAATGTGGGCTAAAATTGTTTTAGAGGGTAAATCCCACCATTGCACCACATAACTATTATCAAAGAGACGAGCGTGTTTATGTTCGTATTTGGGCATATTACGTCGTAACTGTCCGAATGTCCAATGATTATTAATCATAACTTGAAAACGTTCTCTATCTAAAGGATTGTGCTTTCTTGCTATATGGTCGTATAATGGGTGTTCCCCCTTATTGCCAATACGCTTGAGAAAATCATTATTACAACGGAAGTAAAAATTTGATAAAGAGCCGTCTTCTCCGGGTTCAACTGCTGGCAAATCTCCAATAGCTTGTCTTACATCAACGAATTTTTTTCTTCCGTGGCGGAATTCAATAGGAGTCTCTGGATTCCAATGTGTTGCAATTAAACTATTGTATAAGTCCATTATAGAAACATCGGAAATATCTTTCCTGACCCCCATTATAATAACTCGTTTTCTTAATTGTGGTACGCCGTAATCTGCCGTATTTTTAACTAAGATATCTGGGGCATTACAAACATTGTAATGTTCGCTCAAAGCTTCTATTATTTGTGGAAAAATTAATTTTCCATTAACTTTGGCAGATAATAGACCCATCACGTTTTCAAACACGAAAAATTTTGGAAGGTAATGATTCAATATACGTACATAACTTTCAAAAAGAAAATTGCGAGGGTCTTTTTCCATACCTTTCATATCTCTAACTCTTCCTGCGGTTGAGTATGCTTGACATGGCGGACCTCCAATTATAACATCTACATTCTTGCCTCTGATGCTTTTGTCTATTTTTTTTATAATGTCTTCGCTCGTGATGTCTGTTTCTAAAACGGCTTTGTCTTCATTTTTATAGCCATAATAAAGCATACGTTTCCGCAAAGTTTCGCAAGCCCAATGGTTAATTTCAATATGCGCAAGTGCATTGAATCCCATTCGGTAAAAACCTTCGGACAAGCCACCACAGCCAGCGAACAAGTCAATAAACGTATATTTCTTTTTTATAGCCATTCTGTAAGAAAGTTCAATCTAACATAAAGAACTCCTAAGTAGTTGCCTGCAGGCCGACCAAAGCCTTTTTAACTACAAAGGAGTTTTAAATTATTGTGTTATACGCTTTAGCGTTATATCTTCATCGTATGGTCGTTTAGCAAGCAGAAAAATTAATATTCTCTTTTAATTTGTAAATTTACAAATTTTTTCGATAGAAAATTCAATTACCTTTGCAAAGTTCATTGCAAACTTTGTTGCAAATATAATTATCAACATGAGCAACATTACTGCACACGCAAATAAAACAAAGTTAAGAGTGTGCTACAAAATTCATATTGTCCGAAAAGAAAAACTTTCCCTATACGGAAATTTCTCTGCTCCGATGTAGAGTGTGTCGAAAGCATCGGTGCCGTCTGTGCGGTGCTCGAGGAGGTCTTCTTCTGACTCGGCAAGTTTCTCGCCGCCTTTGTCCTTTCGGAAGCCGTTACGGCCGCGGCTTACGCCGGCGGACTGGAGGGCGAGGATTAGGTCGTCGTTGTTCTGGCGGTTGAAGAATGGCATTAGGCGTTGTTTGCTGGCAAAACCTTGGTTGATGAGCAGATACTTTTCATCGTGACGCATCGGGTTGCCAATATACACTGCATCTACATTCCAGCCGTGGCGCTCAAACTCGTGGACGACAACCCAGCGGAAGTCTTGTTCGTTGACGGCATAGTTTGAGCCGAGTGCGGTGGCATCGTAGTAAAAGGCCACCGTTTTGCAGCGATGCTCCGCATAGTAGCGGCAGAAGTCATCGACAAGTGCCGGTATCTTCCGCTCAAATTTCACATAGAACGACTTGATAACATTCAGCCTCCGCCCATTTGGTTGCCATGCCACAATGACGCTGGTGTTAGCGGCAATCAACTGAGTTAAGCGTTGCGGATTATTGAAGTAGATTTTTTTCATGTAGAGTCAACAAGCAAGTGCAAAATTATTTCAAGAGTTTAAAGAATTCAACTAAAGGCGAAGAGAAATTCAGTTTTTCCCGAGGTCTCCGGTTGAGTTGAAATAATTTCACACTTGCTTGTTGACTCTACACTCTACATTTGACTGATTTAAGTGTACGATATTTGGAAATAAAGCGTTACTTTTACTGGTTCAAACACAAACTGTCATTGATTTGCTTCAAAAACAACTGATGAGACCCCTATCTGCTATTGCTCTAACGATAACGGCAGTGGCCCTGCTGCTTCTGCAAGCAGTCAGCTCTGCAGCGTTGCCACAGGCCATTGCGCCCACTCCGTCGGTGGGCGAGAGCTTCACCGCGCCAGTGACAGTGTATCTTGGCGATGATGAGTATTTCGACATTCCTGCCACATTCACCATCACCGGTGAGCACACTGCCATGATAGGCGACGGCAACGACGAGGCCATCTTTAAGCGATACAACGGCACTCTCGTTATCCCCGACAGCGTAGAATATGACGCCAACTACTACACCATAACCAAGGTGGCCGACAATGCTTTTTTTGATTGTTCACGCCTTGCCGGCATTGTCATCACCGACAGCGTCAGCGTGATAGGCAGGGCGGCGTTTAGCGGCTGCCTGTCGCTCGAAAACGTGCAGCTGCCAGCATCGCTCGACTCCATTGCGCCACAAGCTTTCAGCGGCAACAGCAGTCTTCACCAGATAACGTTTCCCAGCCGACTTCGCGCCATAGCTCCAGAGGCTTTCTCCGGCGCAAGCGAAGTGCGCTACGCAGATGCACGCCAAGCGCAAAAACTGGCGGTGAGCGAGGTGCGCGCCAACGGCTCACCTTTTGCCGATTTCTCTGACCAAACCATCATATACACTCCCATAGGCGTCAAGTGCAGTGGCGAAACCAACGTGATTGCCACCGACTCTCTCGGCATATTGTCTTGCAGCAAACTCGCTGTTGATTTTCAAGAGTTCAGCGACGAGGATTGCCACCGCGGAGTGGCAGCCCACGAGCTGAACGCCATTTACAACGACATGGTTTTCGGGCAAAACCTCGGAACGGACCTCTACCCGATTCCTGCCCAAGACACAGCCTCTTGCGTGGCGCGCGTTGCCTATTATGTGGGCAATGACTTGAAGTGCGACGATTATGTGAACTACACCAAGTGCGTGACCGCGCTGCCGTCGCCGCAATCGCTCGGCTTCGGTGCCAACGACCTGACGTATTTCCGTTATAGCAGCAACAACTGGTTTGAAACGTTCACCACAACCACTCCGGTCAACGCCGACATCGACGTGTTTGCCTACAAGCAGTCGCTTCCCGGCAACGACGGTTTTTTATTCGTTGACAGCCTAACGGTTATCAATCGCGACAGAGTGAGCAAAAAAATCCCAGCAATGTTCCGCGTAACGAGCCAAGCCGACCACACCATCTCTCTGGGCGACGGCATATACAACGCCACCGAGCGCACCGCCGCCGGCACATTGGTCATTCCAGACTCCATAGTGCTCGACTCCATAACATTCCGCATCACGGCTCTTGCCGACAATGCCCTCGCATCGTGCTCAGACATCACCGCGCTAAGCCTTCCACACGGCCTTGAGCGCATTGGCTCCGCAGCCCTGCAAGGCTGCTCCGCAATAGCGCAACTCACACTGCCGACCGCCATGCAAACCATTGACGACAAAGCGTTTGCCGGTTGCAGCCAGTTGCGTTACATAGACATGCGCCAAGCTACCGGCCTTACAGCCGACACAATAGCTGCCGGCAACGGAATGTTGGAGCAATTGCCCGAAAACACTATTGTTTATGCACCCAAAGGCTTCACAAAAACAGGCGGAAACAACGTGATAGCCACCGACACAACTGGCGGCACACACTGCTCCGGCATAATCGTAGGCGGCACACAGCTCGACAGCGCAAACTGCGCCTCCGGCGCCGCCACATATCTCCTGAACAGCATTTGGAAACAGCCGGTGTTTGGTCAACGCCTCGGCACCGACAACGCACCGCTGCCGCTTGCCAATCAAGCCGACATGGTGCACCGCGTTGAGTTCTTCAACCGCGACTCATTGTGCGTCACTGCCTATGCAAATCATGGCATGACGATAGCCCTGCCGTCGCCGGCAGCACTTGGCTTTACCACCAGTCAGGCCGAATTTGTTTACTATCTTGACAATCAAGAAACCGCCCTTACCGATACCACCGCCATTTGCTCCGACCTGGCAGTGCATGCTTTCCCAAAGGCCACGGAGGGAGAAGACGGCTACACTTTCACCCACAAATTAAGCTACATCGGCATCGACGGCGACACATTGGCTTGCAACGCTACTTTTGCCGTTACGAGCTACGCCCAGAAAACGCTGCAACTTGGCGACGGTCGCCACAAGGCAATTTCAGCAAACGCAGCCCAGACATTTTGTCTGCCCAACACCTTAGTGCTCGACTCCGTGCCATACGTCATCACGTCGATTGCAGAAACAGCCCTCCAGGGCTGCGATTCCGTCCAGACGATAACTTTATCAGACTCGCTGCAAAGCATCGCGCACGACACGTTTAATGGCTGCTCGCGGCTTCGTTACATCGACATGCGTCGCGCCACACGCCTCGCTCTGCCCGACAGCGCAGCCGTTGCTGCCACATTCGAGGAAATTTCGCCAAACGCATTGCTCTATCTGCCAATAGGACACGCCGCCGTCAATGTGACCAACGCCATCAGCACCGACAGCCTCGGCAACACCTCTTGCACCAGCATAATGGCAGACAAGCGCGTCTTAACCGCCGACGAGTGTGCTTCGGGAGCAGCCGCCTATCTTCTCAACCGCCAATATGGCACGCAAGTGTTCGGCCAGAGAATAGGAGCGGAAGCCTGCCCCACGCCTTGCAGTGACCATGCGGCAGCAATTCACCGCGTGAAGTTCGTGACCGGCTTCGAGGTGGCTCACACCACTTATGCCAATCCTGACAGCACCGTGGCCCTGCCCGACACCTCATCGCTGCACCTTGCCACGCACCACAGTCTGAAGTTCTACACGCTCTCACCCGACGGCACGGAGCAAGAATTCACAGCCGGCTCAAAGATTTCCGGCGACACTGCAGTTTGGGTCAAAGAGGGCGTAATACCTGGCGACATGAACAACGACAACACTATCGACTCTGCTGATGTGCAACTGCTTGTGTCACGTGTGCTAAACCCCGACTCCACACTCACGCCCGACGAGCTAACCGCCGCCGACATTGACCGCAACGGCACAACCGACATCAGTGACGTCACTGCCCTAATCGACAAGACAATCACCCTCGACACACTCCCCACCACGCCCGACACAAGAGACAAGCCCGACAAGCTCAATGTGATAATCATTGGCAACAGTTTTGCTTGCGACGCTTATTTCTACGTTCCGTTCATCATGCGTAACGTTGCGCCCAAACTAAAGCTCACTATGCACATTTTCAACCAAAGTGGAGCCACACTCGCCGACCAGTGGTCCATTTTGTCAGAGAACAAAAAATATCGCTCATATCATGTGTATAACGGCAACGGAGTGTGGTGGTCGTCGCGCGCCAACGAGTTTTCTGTTGCCGACATTCTCAAATCAAACCGCAACAGCATCAACCTCGTCTTGCTCCAGCAACACATCGTTTATGCTAATGATTTTGCATCATTTCAACCATATTTAAATAATATAATTAAAACTTTAAAAAACAATATTCAAAATAATGTCAAGATTGGTTTCTTATTAACACCATCTTATCCCGACAGTTCTTGGTGGTTAACTGTAATCAAAAAGGGATTTTCAAGCACAGACATGTACAATGCAATGACTTACTCTATTCGCAAAACACTCGACACATCAGACGTCAACTTCATAATACCTGCCGGCACAGCCATACAAAATGCCCGCACCACCGCGCTCGACACGCTTGGCAAGTGGCAATATCACCACCTCTCTTGCGACGGCATGCACCTGCAAGACGGTGCGCCGTGCCTGATAGAGGGCTACATGGTTTCGCAAGCCTTACTTCAACACATGCACCGCAGCGAAACAATCTGGGACGAAAAGAAAACTCTGCCTATAACCAAAGAGTGGCTTGAAATCATAGGTGCACGTGAAGTGGCACTGCCAGTGCAAGGCATGGAGCCAAGCAACATAGAACTTGTGAAACGCAGCGTCAGAGCCGCACTAAAAACTCCGTTCTCCATCACCGACTGCAGCCAGCCCCCCGAGAAATAAGATGCAACAAGCAAAAAACACACAAGGTCGTGCCACCACCATAGTGACACGCCCTTGCTTTTTACTCGTAATTCTTCTATTGTGACAGGCGCAGTTATCTGATTATGACGATTTTTGTCACCGCGCCACTTGCATTGTCGTTTTCGTGTTGCGACGCAAGCACCGCATACACACCGCTTTTCACCTTTTCGCCATTTTCGTTGCAGCCGTCCCATGTGGCCATACCGCCATTAGATTTTAGCTGCTTAACCACATTGCCGGCAGCATCGGCAATCTTTACAAGCGAATTCTCCATAAGGCCGCGTATTGTTATCAATCCATTATAATCTGGCCTTACAGGATTAGGGAACGCATATATGTTGGAATAATCGGACTCGGCAGGAGTGGAGTTGCTGAAATATTCCATAACGCCAGCCGCTGTCACCACGTACACCGAGTTTGAGTTCGGATTGCAGCACACGCTGTATATTTTGTTCGACAGCAAGTCGCTATTGCTGGTGTTGAACTGCTGAAGTATCTCAGAGCCATCGCTGCTGACCAGAAACAATCCGGCAGCATCAGTGCCTATCCACTTGCGGTTGGCGCCATCTACGGCTATGCAGTTCACCGTCTGGCTGTCGAGCAGATAGTCAGCAAGGTTTGTGCCATCGTTGCGCGGCACCTTGATGCGGTTCACCCTGAAGTTGGAGTCAAACGCACTGCGCGGGTCGAACGATACCACACCGTTGTCGCTTCCAAGCCACACACGGCCGTTTTGGTCTTCAACGAGAGCATGCACAAACAGCCAACTATACGACTTGTCGTCCTGGTCAAGAAATGAAGTGGAAGCCGTGGAGCGAATGTTTGAGCCCAAGTTGCCACCGTCATTCCACACGGCCACAAAACCCTTGTAATTGCCGTCAGCATACACTTTGAGGTTGTCGTGCGTCACAATCAGGCTCGCAAACTTGCTGCCCACCACATCTTGAATTTTTGGCGTGGCCCAGTCAGCCTTGGTCACGTTTGCCGACGCAAGCTTCGCTTTAGGCAGCACCATTATTCGGTGTTCCGAATCAGTCGTTCCTGTCTGCACAGCCCACAAGTTGCCGTTTTTGTCTATAGCTATGGTGTTGTGGCAATAATAGTCACTTGGGTGAGTCATAGGGCTGTTAATCCAGTTGTAGTTGCCCACCACTTTGCCGCTTTTCACTTTGTATATGCCATTCCACCACGAGTTCAAGTAATAAGTGGTGCTGTCGTTGGGGTCAAACAAAGGGCCATAAGTGCCGCCACCTTCTATGGCAGGAGTCGGGGTCACATTCACCCATTGGCCGCCGCGCAAAGCGTTTATGCCTGTTTCATAGCTCTGGGCTGATATGAAATAGTTGGTTCCTGTGCTCGACACCCACAACTCCTTGCGGGCGTTGTCATACACGCTGAAAAACGCATGCTCAAACGTCAAAGCGTCTGGTCGCAGATAGGCCGAAGCCTTATCGCCCTCTATGCGCCTTATGCCCTTTGCGCTCAACGCCCACCATGAGTTGCTTTGAGCTTCTTGCGAGCTAATCAGCTCGGCTTCTTCTGTCTCATGCTTCACGGCGTTGCTTCCGTCAGCGTCCATAGTGTAGTAGTAATTCTTGCTCGGCGCAAAGTTGGCCACAAAGCCAGTCTTTGTGCGTTGCACATTGGTCGCAGTGGATTGCGAAATCACTTGGTTTTCAAATGTCAGTGTCTCTCCATTTTCTTTAAGCATATATTTAGCAAACCACCCGGTCAGCAAAAAGAAATGCGTGTCGTCGATTGGCACAAAGCGACCATTATCGTTTGTTGCAACCGACTTGAAGTCGGAGAGCTGCTCTATATGTTTGTCTGCAAGGCAGTAATATATCTTGTCGCCCTGGCTAAGCAGCAGCCATTTGCCCATTTGCGCCACTGAGATGAGTTTTTGCCCAAACATGCGCGATTCCTTCACCTCAAATTTGGTGTCGTTGATGACCACATATCCAAAATCGGTGGCAACATAGGCTGCACCCGTGGCAAACGTAACGTCGTTGATTGACTTGTCAGCATTGATTTCCGCATTTTTTATGTCAGGCATGTTTATCACCTTGCCGGAGTCCTCTATGATGTCGATATTGGCATTGTCATACACCACCACAAGATATTTTTTTGTGGCGTTGTAGTATATGTTTGTCACCGTCACGTCCGACAACTTGTTGCCCTTGTTGTAGTGGCTGTTTTCCTCGGTTTCCTTGTCGTAGCAATACAAATTGCCGCTTGCCAGATAATACACCTTGTTGCCGGCATCAACTATGTTTTTTATGTCGCTGCCAAACACAGGGTGGATTTTCCATGTGCCCACACCGTTTTGGGCAACGGCTGCCAACGGCAGCAGCATGAGCATTGCTATAAGTAATTTCTTTATCATAGTTAAAAAACCTTATGTTGTGAGTCGCGCGCCTTTAGCAGTTAATTCGTCATTACGTGCCAAACGCCCGACGCTTGTTTGTCCTAACTATTATAACGCCGTTTTTATCATTAAATTGTGCTTCCGCCGCCACATTGTGCAGCAAGCCCCATGGAATTTCTCACTCCACAGGGCTTGCTTATATGTTTTTGAGCCAGCTTTCTGGGCTGGTGTAGCTCATTTATTTGATAATCATTATTTTTGCCACCGGCTTTTCTGGCGTTTCGCCATCGGTCTGTGAGGCATACACGCTGTATGTGCCGGTTTCAAGACGCTCGCCTTTGGCGTTGCAACCGCTCCATGTGGCAGTGTCGCCCACCGACTGCATTGTTGCCACCACTTCACCGTCGCTGTTCTTAACCGTCACAAACGAGTTGTCCATCAGTCCCTTTATGGTCACCATTCCGGTGAAATCAGGGCGCACCGGGTTTGGATAGGCATAAACGCCAGAATAATCTTTTTGTGGATTACGACCGTTGATAGAAAACTCCGCAATTCCGTCGGGGGTGACGATAAACACCGAGTTGGTCTTGTTGGCGTATGCCATTTGATACACTTGGTTCGACGGCAACATGCTGTTAAGGGTGTTATATTGCTGCAAAACTTTTGTTCCGTCAGCGCTGACCACATATATTCCAGCGTTGTTTGTGCCAATCCACTTGCGATTTTCAGAGTCAACCACTATGGCGTTGCATTGCACGCCGTCGAGCAAATAGCCACCTTCAACCACAGGTCTGTAGCTTGTGAAATTGCTGCCAAACGCATCTTTTGGGTTAAACGCTATCACGCCCTCGGTGGCTCCCAGCCACACAAGGCCAGTGCTGTCTTCAGCAAGGCTATAAATATATGTCCACGAAAATGATTTGCCGGTTTGGTCAACAAAAGAATTTGCCTTTGTACAATCTGGGCTTAAATTCTCCAAATTGCCTTTGTTATCCCAAAAGATCACCGGATCGGTATAATCTCCATCAGCTAAAACTCCGATATTTGTTTTAGCAGTAATCAAAAAACGCATCCATTGCATTGTCGATTTTGACACATTTGGCACCTTCACTCCAAGCCAATCACCCTTTTCAACATTTTCTTTCTGTAATTTTTCCTTGGGCAACACCATCACTGTACTTGTAGAGTTTTGATAATTCTGCACAACCCATAAGTTACCCATGCTATCCATTGCCGTTGCTGGCTTATAATTATTTGCCATAAGGCTGTTTGTTTTGTTGTACACAGCCACAATTTTGTCATCAACTACTCTATAGACTCCGCCTGTCCATGTTGCCTGATAGTATGTATCGGCATCTTTCACATCAAACGTAAACCAATATGGGCCTCCGTTGCTGCGTTTTTCTGGAGTTGCATCGCTCCACACATTTCCATCGTAAGTATTAATAACATATTCCCCATTTCCTCTTTCTGTAACATTACCATTTCGTCCGGAGTTGGTCAGATAGACCTTGTTTTGCGCGCCGTTGTAACCAATCCAGTATGGCTTGACGAGCGAAATGCCCGAAGGCTTGGCATACTCGGTATCGCCGTCTTTATGCAGTCCGCTCGTGCCAAGAGCCCAAAGCGAGCCTTCGGCGCTCGACGAGAATAGCTCCTTTCCGCCAGCCACCTTCGTGCCGTTGCCGCCCTCTGCGTCAAAGTTGTAATAATAGCCTTGCGTCAAGAAATTGGCAATGAAGCCATTGCCAGTGGCCTGCACGTTTGTTGCGCCAAGAGCCACGGCCTGCTGCGCGTCAATCTTCAGCGTGTCGCCGGCAGCGGTGCTGAGTGTGCACACGCTAAGTGCAGCGGTGGTGTTAACGAAAAACTTGCTGTCGTTAATCGGATACAGCTTGGCTCCATCATAGTTGCCGTCAATCTTTGTGAAGCTGGTCAACACATCATGCGGTTTCTTGACTGGCGAGCAATAGAGTGCCTTGCTGGCTGCAACCACCACATTGTCGCCCACCCTGGCCACGGAGCTTACGGCGGTGTCGAATATGTGCGACTCCGCAACTCTGAAGTTATTGTCGTCAATCACCAGATAGCCGAAGTCGGTTGCCACATACATTTCGCCTGTGCCAAACGTCACATCATTAAGCACTTTCGACGAGGTGAGCACTGCATCTTTCACGGCGGTCACATTCACTATGCGGCCGTCCCACAGCACCACGTCTATGTTGAAATCCTGATAAGTGACCACCAGGTAGTCTTTCTTGATGTTGTAATATATGCCCGTGGGCATTATGTCCGACATGCCGTTGCTCTTGTCAAGACATTCGGTTGTTTTCGTAGTTTTGTCGTAACGATACAGGCAGTTGTTCACCAAGTAATAAACCTTGCCTTTTGCATCGGTCAAATTCTCTATGTTTGCACCAAACATAGAGTGCAGTTTCCATGTGCCCTCAAGCCCCTGTCCAGCTGCGCCAAAAGTCACAACCAGCAGCAGTAGTAATAAAAGTTTTCTTGCCATTTTTCCTACTTGTTTAAAATTCATATACTTATCTCATCATTATTCATTGTCACACATTCGCCTTGCCAGCACACCGCGCTTGTCAGTAGTGCATTTCCACCAGCTTGTGATTGCCGGGCAAGTTCAGAAACGAGAACGTGCACCACTGGCCGTTCACCTCGCTTTCGTAGCGCACATTGAGCCTTCGTGGTGGCACGAAGCCGAGCACTGCCGACGCTTCACATAGCCATTCCTCGCCATAGGCTGTGACAACGCCCTTTTTCTCCACGATTTTCATTTTGTCACCGGTGATAGTCGCCACCAGGTTCACCGTCTCGCCGTCGTGCAGCGCCATGCCCCTGCGGCTTAGAAGCACCTCACCCGAGTCAAGCGCTCTTAGCTCCACTACTCCGGCGCCAGCGGTCGCTGCGCCCGGGTGCAAGTCAAGCGCCACTATGTTGGTCACTGCTGGCCCGCTGTCGTTTCGGGTGAATATCAGCCCCAAAAGCGAGAATGCAACCACCAACGCCAGTGTATAATATAACGTCAGGGTCGCATCCATATTGTATCAATTTTGCCGCCTTGCCCAATCGTGATTTGGCTGCGGCCAACTGGTTTTCGCGTTTATTTCACATTGGCGGCAGCCTCAACCCAGCCTTTCACCTCATCGGCTGTTGGCAGCTTGTAGCCAAGCTTATATTTCTTGTTGATGTCCTGCAATGCCTGGAACAACTTGCCCGGGCGGTCAAGCTGACCAAGTGCCTCTACTGTGAGGTAGCCTGCCTTTTGCACTGCGGCAACCCACTCTGCCGGCACACCAAGAGCCGTGAACGCCTCTTCTTTGTCGCGTTTTGCCACAGGCTCCGGACGCATTTGCGGGAACAAAATCACATCTTGTATGTAGCTGTGGCCAGTCATGAGCATGGTCAAGCGGTCTATGCCTATGCCAATGCCGCTTGTGGGAGGCATTCCATATTGCAATGCGCGCAAGAAGTCGTGGTCTATAATCATAGCCTCATCGTCGCCCTTGTCGGCAAGCTTCATTTGCTCCACAAAACGCTCTTCCTGGTCTATCGGGTCGTTAAGCTCGCTGTAGGCGTTGGCAAGCTCCTTGCCGTTGACCATAAGCTCGAAACGCTCGGTGAGTCCCGGCTTGCTGCGGTGCATCTTTGTCAGCGGCGACATTTCCACCGGATAGTCTATGATAAACGTCGGCTGAATGAACGTGCCCTCGCAGAACTCACCAAATATCTCGTCAATGAGCTTGCCTTTGCCGAAGCTCTCGTCAATGCTTTCCATCTTCAGGTCCTCAATGGCGATTTTGCGTATTTCGTCCTCGCTCTTGCCGCCAAGGTCAAAGCCGGTCTTTTCCTTGATTGCTTCCAAGATTGGCAATCTGCGGAATGGAGCCTTGAAGCTGATTGTCTTGCCGTCAATCTCCACCTCGTCTTTGCCGTTAACAGCCACACAGATTTTCTCAAGTGTCTTTTCAGTGAAGCTCATCATCCAGTTGTAGTCCTTATATGGCACATAAAGCTCCATGCAAGTGAACTCCGGATTGTGGTTGCGGTCCATACCCTCGTTGCGGAAGTTTTTGCCTATCTCATACACGCCCTCAAATCCGCCCACAATCAGACGCTTCAAGTAAAGCTCAGTGGCTATGCGCATATACATGTCAATGTTGAGCGCGTTGAAGTGAGTGATAAACGGACGTGCGCTTGCACCTCCGGCTATGCTTTGCAGTATAGGGGTCTCCACCTCGGTGTAGCCTGCCTCGTCAAATATCTGGCGCATGGTGCGCAGCACTGTGGCGCGCTTGGCAAACGTGTCTTTCACGCCATTGTTCACTATCAGGTCAACGTAACGTTGGCGATAGCGCAGTTCCGGGTCTTCAAAGGCATCGTATGTCACACCGTCTTTCTGCTTAACCACAGGCAGCGGACGGAGGCTCTTGCTAAGGAGTTTCAGTGTCTTGGCATGCACCGACACCTCACCGGTTTGGGTGCGGAACACAAAACCTGTCACGCCCACAAAGTCGCCTATGTCGAGCAGTTTCTTGAAAACCTCGTTATAGAGTGCCTTGTCTTCGCCGGGGCAAAGCTCGTCGCGGTTCACATACACCTGTATGCGTCCTTTCGAGTCTTGAAGTTCCATAAATGAGGCCTTGCCCATTATGCGGCGGCTCATCACACGGCCGGCAATGCTCACTTCGCGCGCATCGCCGCCATCTTCAAATTTGGCTTTGATGTCGTCGCTCCAGGCATTCACCTCATATTCGTCAGCCGGATATGGATTTATCCCCAATTCACGCAGACGGTTCAGACTGTTGCGTCTAACTATTTCTTGTTCGCTTAATTCTAATACGTTCATACAACTTGCTCTATTGTTAGGTTTTGCAAAATTAAAAATAATTTTTCAACCTTTCAACCCTCATCGGCCTATTCTGTTTCCTTTTAGCCGCCAATGCGTTATTTTGCCAGCACCGGCCGTTGCGGCACATAGCGTGGCAGTGGGTTTTCAGATTTTCCTGCGCGGATTTATCCACTTTATCACTTCCCCTATATTGTGTTTTTTGCCATAAAGCAATATTCCGGTGCGGTATATACGGCCAGAAGCCCACACCATAGCGGCAGCCGTGCCATAAAGCAACGCCACGCTCACGGCAATCTCCCATAGTGGCACATCGTATGGCAACCTCACCATCATCACAATCGACGACGTGAACGGTATCATCGAGCACCACACAGCCATAGGGCCATTGGGGTTGTCAACACAGGCTATGCCGGCATAAAACGCCACAATCATTATTATCATCACAGGCATCATGAATTGCGATGCGTCGTTGGCCTGGTCAACTGCCGAGCCAAAGCCGGCAAACAGCGAGGCATAAAGCAGATAGCCGCCCACAAAATAGAGCACAAAGCACACCAATATGGGCAGATAGTTGACGCTAAGCACCGACTGCACCAGACGCACCAGCTCGGGGTCGTCGCCCAGCGCGCCGCCTCCTGCCATCATCATGGCTGCCTCATTGCCGCCACCAGCCAGTGCCGACAAGCCAAACGCAGCGCTGCACACTCCGCCAATCACGCCAAGCAGCACAGCCCAGACGGCAAACTGCGTCAAGCCCACAAGCCCCACGCCTATGATTTTGCCCATCATCAGCTGAAACGGTTTGCAGCTGCTCACCACCACTTCCACAATACGATTTGTTTTCTCCTCTATCACACTGCTCATTATCATGGTTCCATAGCTCAACACAAACATGTAGGTGAGAAAAGCCAGAATAAAACCAACTGCGGTGGCAACCTCGGCGCTCGACATCAGTTCACCTCCATCGTCGCTCCACTTCACGCCATTCACATTCACGTCTATGCTCGACTCATCAATCATCTTTTGCAGCCCCGGCACGCCAAACGAAGCCACCTTGGCAGCCGTCAGCGTGTCGCTCAAGCACTCCTCTATATGGTTCGTCAGAGCCGGGCTAAGCGTGTTCTCGCTATACGCCGTCACCTTGCCCTTGTCCATCACGTCGCGCGGTATCACCACCACGGCAGCCAAGTTTCCATTCGACTTGTCATAGAACTCGCGTGGGTTGGTTTTGCCAGCGGCATTGGCGGCAAGAGGCACAAAGTGATAGTTGGCGTCATCGGTTATCGCCTTGGCAAATCTGCCGGTCTCGTCGATCACGGCCACGTTTTCCACACTGCCGTTGTCCTGGTTGAAGTATGCCAGCAGCACTGGCAGCGCTCCGCACGCCACCATAAGCAGCGGCACAAGCAGGGTCATCACCAAAAACGACTTGCGCCCCACTATCGACATATATTCCCGTTGTATAATCAGTCCAAGTTTCTTCATGCGTTCAAATTTTTGACGGTTTCAATGAATATTTCATTCATGCTCGGCAGCAACTCCGAGAAGTGCACCAAGTGATAGTGGTCGTTGACATAAGCTATCGCATCGTGAATTTCCACCCCGGCGTTAAGCCTTATCAGCGCCTCGCCTTTTTGCAAGCGTGTCCTGTCGGGGGCGTCTTGCAGCTCAAACAAGCCTTCGCACGGAGCAAGTGTCTCGCCCTGAGCCACACCCACCACAAACAGGTTTTTCTTATATCTGCGCTTGATTTCATCTACATGGCCTTGAAGCACCGCCTTTGAGTGGTTTATTAGCGTTATCTGTTCACACACCTCTTCCACCGACTCCATGTTGTGGGTCGAGAATATGATTGTTGCTCCGTCGTTTTTCAGATTGATTATCTCGCGTTTCAGCTGCTCCGCGTTCACGGGGTCAAACCCGGAGAACGGCTCGTCGAATATCAGCAGCTGGGGGCGGTGTATGACCGTGGCTATGAACTGCACCTTTTGCTGCATGCCTTTCGACAGCGTTTCCACCTTGCGGTTTCGCCACTCCGACAGCCCGAAGCGTTCCAGCCACAAGCGCATCTGCTGCTCCGCTATATCCTTTGGCATGCCTTTGAGCCGGGCAAGATACACTATCTCCTCGCCCACTTTCATCTTCTTATACAAGCCGCGTTCCTCCGGCAGATAGCCTATCATGGCTATGTCGTCGGGCTGCATTGCGCGTCCGTCAAACCACACCTCACCGCTGTCGGGGTTGGTGATTTTGTTTATTATTCTTATCAGGGTGGTCTTGCCTGCGCCGTTAGGTCCCAAAAGTCCGTAAATGCTGCCTTTGGGCACCTCAAGGCTCACGTGGTCGAGTGCCAAATGACCGTCATAAGCCTTGACCACATCTTTAACCTCAATAAAGTTCATATAAAAAAATCAAAATTTGGGGTAATATTTACAAATATAGCAATTTTATGTAGAGTCAACAAGCAAGTGCAAAATTATTTCAAGAGTTTAAAGAATTCAACTAAAGGCGAAGAAAAATTCAGT
>CAKUAR010000022.1 GCA_934636465.1 uncultured Muribaculaceae bacterium | reverse complement strand
AACCTCCGCAGTGTTTTTCATAATTTTACGGCTTACGTCACTCTGCGGAGCGTTGCACTTCTATTTGGAAGTCACACGTTTCAGCGTATCTAATGCAATGGTTGGGTGTGTTGCGCAAGCACCGGCAACTAACAGCAAAACAAATTTTGTGATTTTTAACGCACAGGCATGCTATCATTGCCACATTATACTTACATTTGTAAGTTACAAGCCCATATTCTCGTCGATTAGCCATAGTTGACATATCAGAAAAGTATGAAAAAGAAAATATCCACATCAGTCAAATTCCTTGCCGCGGCATGTGCTATGTTACTTCTTTCAGCAGTGGCAACGTCGTGCCACCACCCCAAAGTGGAGTCGGCAATCAAAGCGGCGCTGGTCAACGCCGACACAACCAAGGCAAGTTTCGACTCCATTTGCAGCCTCATCAAGGCTGACCCCGACGCTAACCGCCAGCTGCTCACCGAGAGTGGCGAAATCAATTTCACAGCCCTTCAAGAGCTGATCAACGCCACCGGCTCCAAGATGCGCCCGCCGCTCACATGGAGCATCACCCCCTACACTGCCACACAGCTTTCGCTCACCGTCTATTTTGAGCGCAGCGGCAGCATGACCCCCTACGACAACACCTCTGGCGGCGGACAACTGAAACGCGCCGTCAACGACCTCATCAATTTCTTTCCCTCAAAAGACAAGGCTGGCAACGTGACAATCAAGATTGTCAACGACAACATTTACCCTTACAGCGGCACTATCGACTCTTTCCTGCAAGACCGCGACATCTATGCCAGCACGGCCAACGTGGGCAACGCCAAATACACCGACTTCGGGCTAATCTTCAACAAAATCCTCTCGGCTCAGGGCAGCAACAATGTGAGCGTGCTTGTCACCGACCTGATTTATTCGCCCGAAAACACCGCCGATGTGAGCACAAGCAAAATCTTCAACGAGGAAAACGCGCTTGCCACATCGGTTTTCAAGAGCTACAAGGACAAATCGGTGATTGTGCACCAGCTTATGGGCGACTACAATGGCTACTACTACCCATACAACAACAAGCCGTTCCGCTATTCTGGCCGCCGGCCGTTCTACATACTCGTGATTGCTGACTCCAAGGTTATCGACGCAATGGCAGCCTCACCCGAATATGCCTCGTTTCTCAACATCAAAGGCGAGACCAAATCCTATCGCTTCAACCAGACGCAGACAGGCATCAGCTTCAACGTGATTTCTGACTGGGAGAGCAACCTCGGCCGTTTCCGTCCATCGCACAGCGATGCCAGCGAGCTCACTAATTGCGAGAACGACCGCAGCACCGGCACATTCTCATTCACCATAGCGGCCAACCTCAATGCTCTCAACAAGCCCGAATCTTTCCTCACCGATGCCAGCAACTATCGCATCAACTCGCAAAACGGTTTCAAAATCACATCGGTCAAGGCCATCACTCCGTCAATGGTCACCGGCAACAACAAGGCAGAACTGGAGCGCAACACCCACCTCATCACCGTCAGCGGCAAGTTCAACACTCCGCGCGACGAGATAAGCATAACCCTGCCCAACGAGTTCCCCAAGTGGATTTCGCAGTCAACCAGTGCCGACGACACCACTCCTGCCGGCAATTTTGCAAACACCACTTTTGGTTTGGAACATTTTTTGCAAGGCATTTATAACGCATTCTCTGCCGAGACCGGCAATTATGCAACAATAACGATAAAGTTAAAAAAATAACAACTCACAGTTTTCTTTCATCATGCAGCGACAATTAGTCTATCTGGCATTGGGCATAATAGCCACAATCCTGTTCATTATCTTCAAAGTGGAGCTTTACGAGTCAATCTACTACTCCCAAGGCTTCAGCGACAAGTTCTATAACCTCGGTCTCTACGATGCCGTGGCCATAATCACCGCCGTCATAGCATGGGGCGGAGCCGTGATTTACTACTATATCATCAATTCCGTCAAGTTCGACCGCTGGTATCACTGGCTCATCACACTTGCCGTGGTCACCGTGATTGCCCCGGTTGTGTGCTATGCCTACAACGACTATGTGTTTGCCGACAACAATCTCCTCTACATCGGAGAGTCAGTATATTTTGAGTTTGTCAACATGCTGTTCACAGCGCTCCTGTTTGTGATAGCATCATTCTCTGTGCGCTGGTGGAGCTCAAATTGCCGCCACACCCCCATTCCGCAATAATGCCCCGACACACACGCGCTCAACATTTCTTCACAAAAAAAACGTTTACACTAAAATGAGATTATTCATATTTGCAATAGGAGGCACAGGCTCACGAGTGCTCAAGTCGCTCGTGATGCTGTCGGCCGCCGGAGTGCGTCCGCTCGACGCCAACGGCAAGCCAGTGCAAAACCTTGAGTTGGTGCCCATAATCATCGACCCGCACAAAAACAACGCCGACCTCAAGCGTGCCGAGACGCTTCTCAACGCCTACCGCGAAATCAGAGCCAAGCTCTATGGCAACGCGCTCAACGCCGACGGCTTTTTTGCCAACAAAATCACCTCGCTCGGCGAGATTATGGCCAACAGCGCCACACCCATAGGCGACTCTTTCATCTTCGACCTTGCGTCAGTGGAGCACAACAAGTTTCGCGATTTCATTGGCTACGACACCATGAATGCCGAGAACCAGGCGCTCACATCGCTGCTTTTTGCCGACTATCAGCTCGAGAACAAGATGAGCATCGGTTTTGTGGGCTCGCCAAACATAGGCAGTGTGGCTCTCAACGGCATTAAGGACTCCAACGAGTTTCAGGCGTTTGCCAACGTGTTTATGAACGGCGACCGCATCTTCTTCATCAGCTCCATATTCGGAGGCACAGGAGCTGCCGGCTTCCCCATTCTTGTCAAAAACATAAGGCAAGCCCAATACACTGACCTCAAAAACAAGGGCGACTTGCGCCGCGCACCAATTGGTGGACTCACCATGCTCCCCTATTTCAGCATAGAGAACAGCAAGGACGAGGGTGACAAGCGCATCGACAACGCCGATTTCGTAATCAAAACGCAATCGGCTCTCGAATACTACGACAACACTCTCACCGGCAACAACGCCTCGGCGGTCAACGCCATTTTCTATCTTGGCGACCAAGTGCACTCCAAGCCATATTTCTACGACCCAGGCGACAAGATGGACCAGAAAGACCCCGCACACCTCACCGAGTTTATAGGTGCACTTGCTCCACTCAAGTTTGCCGGCATGGCCGACCGCGAGCTGTCAGACACCAACGACAATCCTCTGCCCACCAAGGCGTTTGAATACGGCCTTGAGCGCGACGACACCACCGTTGACTTCTTTGCGCTCGGTAGAGCCACCCGTGCCCTCATCTTCAAGAAGATGACTAAGCTTCACCTGCTGTTTTTGTATCTGCGCACTGGCTTGAGCGGCAACATAGGCCAAGGCTTCACCGAGGACAACCCAAAAATCACAAGCGAGTTCCTCAACACGCAGTTCTTCAAAACGCTCAACGAGCAGTTCTTCAACAATTATTTCGATTGGCTCTATGAGATGTATAACAACCAGCGCAGCGTGCACCTGTTTGAGCTTGGCCAAACCGATATGTCGAAAGCCATTTTCAACGTCAACGTGAAGCGCGGATTTTTCGGCAGCAAAAACGTGACAAACGACACTTTCAAGGCCGAGATGAACAAAATCAGCCGCGACGCCACAGGCTACTCGCAAAACAATGTGGAGTTCAAGCTGCTCGACTTGTTCAGCAAAGCAGCCGACAAGATTGTTGCCGAGCGTTACGAAAACATCAATTAATTCAGCAGACATCATGAGCAACGTTTTATCATATAGCAATAAAAACGCCAATTCGGGCAACACCGACTGGATTCCGGCGTCGCCCTACACGACCGACGAAATCAGACAAATCAAAGACCCCAATGGAGGTTTCAACGAAAACCCGCGCACCGCCATTCCAAGCCCATTTGCACAACTCGACCTTGTGAAAAATGCCTTTGAGCATCTGGCTAACAACCAGCTGGCGGGCACCGACATGGATTTGCGCCTTGTGTCGAACGCTCTCGACGTGGCACAGTTGTTTTTCGACTTTGAGAACCACCGCAAAGACGTGACCATAGTGCGCTGGAACCGCGACGAGCAGCTTGCGAAACTCAAAAGCGACCCCACACACCGTCTCTATGGCGAAACCCTGGAATTGTTCCTCAACTCCGACACTAAATATAACTTCGGCAAGCTCACTGACTGGTACATACTCAAGCACGGCAGCGAGGTGCTCGGCGCCACCTCTCCGGCATCATTTGTCATGGCAGCCCCTGCCACCCACCAGTTCCCCGACATAATGGTCGAACAAAACGTTCCGCTGTTCTCCACAATACGCCACCTGTGGCAGCGCGACGACGATTTCACATATTGCATGTTCCTCCTGTTCAACGGCTATCCATTGCTCAGGCAAGCCGTGGGCAAAGTGTATGCCTACATGTATATGAACCTGCAAATCATCAAGCAGCAGAAGCCTGCCCTTTACGCCCGCATCACGGCAGTTATACCCGACCCTATGGCTTTAAACGCCGACGGTGCAGCTGCCATTGCCGAGAAACTTGAGCAGGACTTTGAGCCGTTTGCCGGCGACAACGAGGTAACAGTGCTTGGAGCAAGGCTCTATCACAAACGCCTGTGCGACATTCGCACCCAGGCCGCAAAGAGCGACTTTGTGATTGTACCCACGCGCGCCATTCCAGCCGACGAGACACTACCGCTCGTGCTGCGCAACAATTTCAACGGCTCCGTTGACCACTACCGCTACATCGACAAGGAGTGGGACAGCTCCACGCAAGTGCTGTCGCATGGCGCGCCCATCGACAAGCGTGAGCTGCCTGGCATGGGCACGCTCTACCCATTCCTCACCACAGCCGATTTCCTCACCGACACCATCATACAGCTTAGCAGCCCCATCGACAGCAACCATTTCTTCGATGGCAACATAACCTCTGCCAACAACGAGCATGGCTATCTGCTGCCCATTAAGCCGGTATTTTTCCATTATTTCAATGCTGCCGACCTCAATTCCAGCGTGCTCGGCCGCCCCATTTTCGAAATTCGCGAAGCCGCCGATGCCAAGAGCGTCACAGTGGTGCTGCGAATCCCGGTCCGCAAAAAGTATATTGAGCTGACACGCACCTACAATTCCGTGCCCGACCCCTCGTGGACATTCAGCGAGGAGCGCGGCACAGGACGCATCGTCAACTCTATCATGTCGGCTGCCGTGTTCCCGTTTGTGCGCACTGGCAGCGGCGACACCTACACCGTGCAACTGTCGGCTATGGTTGACCACAACTCGCTCCGCTTCTTCAGCAACGGCATGACCACCGACAGTCTCGATGTCTGCGGCCACGAGCGCACCAAAGAGCCATACTCATCTACCTACTACAACGTGAAAGGCTCATTCGACTTCATCGAAGCCACCGTCAACAACGACCTTGGTTCGTTCCCCGGCATAATCGTGCCGCTGTGGCGACCCTACACGCCGTCGTCTAAAGAATACATATTCGCCGTTGACTTCGGCACCACCAACAGTCATGTGGAGTGGGCAGAGCGCGGCCAGGAGTCGCAACCGCTCACGTTCAAGGACGGCTCGGCAGAGGTGCTGATAGCCACATTGCACAAAAAAGGTGGCAACCTGGCGTTTGCCGACCAAATACAGCGCGTGGAGTTTCTGCCGAGCGACATCGACTCGGTGTATGGTTTCCCCCTGCGCACCACCCTGGCACGCAACAGCCGCAGCTCCGGCAACGGAACCGGTCTGTTCAGCGAGACCAACATTCCGTTCCTCTATGAGCGACAATACTTCTCTGGTTACGATGTCACCACCAACATCAAGTGGAGCGGCGACAAGCAGCTTTCCATGACTTTCTTGCGCGAAATCATCTTGCTAATCCGCGCCAAGGTGCTGATTGAAAACGCCGACTTGGCAAAGACGAGGGTCATCTATTTCTTCCCGGTTAGCATGAGCGGCAGCGACCGCAGTTCACTGCAAGACACATGGGAAACTTTGTATCGCGACTATATCAGCGACCAGGCCGACAACCTGCGCAGCTATCCGGAGTCAATTGCTCCAGCATATTACTATCACGGAGCTGAAGTCACCGGCAGCAGTTTTGCCTCTATCGACATAGGTGGCGGCACAACCGACGTGGTGATTTATCAGCCCACCGACGACCGCATGTCGAGCAAGCCGGTGGCAGTGTCGTCGTTCCGCTTTGCCGGCAATGCCATTTTTGGCGACGCTTTCAACGACAAAGACGCCGACAACAACCCATTGCTTCAGCACTACACAGCCTATTTCAAGAAACTCATAGGCAAAAATGCCGACATCACCTATCTCAACAGTATTCTCGAAGAAGTGATGGCTGGCAAACGCTCCGAGGACATCAACGCGTTCTTGTTCTCGATAGAGAATGTGGAGCAGCTACGCAAGCTGCGAGAAATAGACCGCAACCTCTACAGCTACAATGCCCTGCTGCACAACGACAGCCAGCGCAAACTCGTGTTCATGTATTTTTATGCGGCTATCATCTACTACATAGCCAGCCAAATGAAAGCCACCGGCCTCATCAAACCCAAGCGCATCTATTTCAGCGGCACCGGCAGCAAAATACTGAACATTTTGGGCAACCTGTCGCAAATCAACGAGTTCACGCAGCTCATCATTGAAAAAGTGTTCGGCGAGAGCTACACCGAAGGCTTTGAGATTAAAATCGAGGCAAACTGCCCAAAGCAAATCACTTGCCGTGGCGGTGTGCGGCTTGAAAACAAGCGTCTCGACAAGCAGACTTCGGTGGAAATGTACACACCACGCAACATCAACGCCATCAAGTCGAGCTACTCCATGATTGCCGACAAGCCACAGCTCACATTCGGCGACGTCAACGACATCGCCATAAGGCAACGACTCGTTGACAGTGTCCAGCGCTTCAATGAATTCTTCATCGGTTTGTGCGACAAAGATATAAAGGACGAGTTCGGCATTGACCACGGCGTGTTCAACATATTCACGAGCGTGGTTGGCAACGACATGTCAAACTATCTCACGGCCGGTATCACGAGCTTTCTGCACGGCCACAACTACAGCGACACCGACGAGTTGCAAGACGTGCCGTTCTTCTACCCCATAACGGGCGTAATTCGCTACAACTTGCTCAAAAACTTATGCAACGACGTGATAAGTCGCGCCAACAACTAAACATTTGCTCCAAACAAAAATGAAAAAATTAGGTATAACTTTATTCCTCTCATTTGTGTGCGGCATGGCTTTTTGGGCCAGTGCCCAGCAAGACTCAACTATGGCTGCCGACTCCGCCGTGCGTGACTCCACTGCTACTACCGTCGCCGCCGACACCAGCGCCACTGCTGCCAGCACAACTGCCGCTGACGGTGCCGCATCAAGCGAAGCGCAAGCCATAGCCGCCAGGCGCATGTGGGCAGCGTGGGGATTGTCGCTGTTTGTAGCTGTAGTGGCTCTGATTGTAGCGCGTAACTCCAGCCGCCGCAACAAGGCTCTCATCAAGGCTTTGCAGCAAGATTTCGACAGCTTGAAGAAAGAGCTTGCCGACACCAAAACCCAACTCAACAGCTTGCCCAAAACGACAAGTGCCCCACACATGCCGCTTCCCAAGCCAAAAGCCGCCGCAAGCGCACCACATGCGACAACGCCCAAACCCAAGCCTGCCACTCCGGCAGCTCCTGTGCCACGCCAGCTATATCTGCCCAAGCCCGATGCCAACGGCATCTTTCCGCGTGCCACAGCCACGTTTGAGAACGGCAACACCATCTTTGTTCTCACCACCACCGACGGCACCAACGGCACATTTGTGGTGGTTGACGACCCCAAAATGCAGCAGCTTGCCCTCGTGATGCCAACTGTGAACATCACCACGGCATGCACAGGGCAAGACATACAAACATCTCATGGCTGCAAACGCATTGTCACCGACACTGCCGGCACAGCCACTTTCATCAACGGCCATTGGCACATCAAAACCCAAGCCACAGTCCACTATGAGGCTTAAATCGCTTTTCATCGTGGCTCTGGCCACAGCAATCGCCTTTGGCTGTCAAAGCTGCCGCAGGCAGCGCGTGGCACAAGGTGGCGAAACACGCATCACTGAGCGCAAAGTGTCACGCGGCAGTGACCGCACTTTGCGAAATGGCGGCAAGCAAGTCATTGCCATGCGCCCCGACAAAAGTGGAGTGTATTATGTGCCAGCCAAAGTCAACGGCACCGAAATGGAGTTTGTTTTCGACACTGGAGCCTCGGTTGTGTGCCTGTCGGTGGTGGAGGCATCTTTTCTCTACCGCCAAGGCAAGCTGTCGAAAGAAGATTTCGTGGGTCAAGGCCAGATGTTCGATGCCACCGGCCGTGTTTCCACCAACGCCATTATCAATCTGAAAGACGTGACAATAGGCAGCATCACGGTTCACAACGTCAAAGCCTCTGTCAGCGAAAGCCAAGAAGCGCCACTGCTGCTTGGTCAAACCGTGTTGAGCCGATTTGGCACGGTAACCGTTGACTATAAGCACAATCAGATTGTTCTTGAGCCGTAGCCACCAAGAGAGTGAAACAAAAGCGAACTGAATTATTACAATAATAGAAAAAACGACAAATGAAATTCGTGTGTCCCAAGTGTGGCAAGCAAATCACGGTCACCAACAGCGAGCTGGTGGCACTTAAAGGCACTATTGTGTGCCCGCAGTGTCTCACAGCCACCACCGTTCCCTACAAGAAACCTGCTGTCACACGCTCATCACGAAGCGCGGCATGCCCCAGTTGCGGTGCTGCTATCAGCACCACCGACACGTTCTGCCCGTCGTGCGGCAAGCCGCTCACACCCCGAAGTTTCATGACAGCCACACCACCCCCACGGCGCACAGCAGCCAAGCCATACTCCTCACCGCCACCCAGGCGCAGCACACAATCAAAACCGGTAATCAACTTCTCCGACAGCGGCTACAGCAGTGGTAGAAGCAGCCGCCCGGCAGCACGCAAATCAGCTAAAAAGAGTAAACAGTCGCGCATGTCGTCGCTGTTTGCACTCTCGTCATTAGGGTGCTTTTGGCGCTCGGTGGCGTTCACAGCCATGCTGTTTGTGATTTATGTGCTTTTTGGTAAACTAATTGAAATGTGACATTGTTATGAAGTATCGTTGCCCCAAATGCGGTAAAGAGATTGAAATCAGCGAGCAGGAGCTAACCACGCTGAAAAATCACATCGTGTGTCCGCAGTGTATATCCACACTGAAAATCGACGGCGATTATGCCTACATACCGCTTGATTTCGACGAGGCCACGCCGCCAGCCAACCCCACAAAACCAGTCGAACCAGAGGTCACATGCCCCAACTGCGGCAAGACGCTGCACGGCAACCCTAATTTCTGCCCGGAGTGCGGTCACAATTTTCGCTACACATCGGCTCCAGAGCCAGCAAGCACACAGGTCACACCCTCTGGTGAGCCACGGCAACCCGCCGCCACATCCCCGGAGCTACCCACACAAGCGCAGCAGCGCGATGAGTTCTACGACGATGCCGTGCGCTACATAGGCACATGCAATGCCATCACCACCACCATGCTGCAGCAATATTTCAACATATCTTATGAGCGTGCCGCCCGGCTCATGCAGCAGCTTGAGGACAATGCAATAGTTGGGCCCGATAACCATGGCCGTCCTCGCAAAATCCTCATTCAGCACAACCAGTCGCTTCCATTTTTCACCAAACGGTCACACAAATTCGACCCCGTGATGATGGCTATGGAAGACGAGCAACTCAAGCAAACCAAAGGCGTATCAGACAACCGCGGGTGTGGTTGCAGGTCAATAGTCATTGGCATAATCTTAATCTATTTGCTCTTAATCTTGTTCGCCTTGCTCACCTGATTATAGTTCTTTCACCAGAAATATTTGTGTCGGGAAGTGGTCGCTGAAACCGTCGAGAAACACTCCGGCAGAGTATGTGCGCAGCGGATAACCCTTGCGGTCGCCGTCTTTGGTCTTTAAGAATTCCTTGTTCATCACCTCGGCTTTGAAGAAAGTGAGGCTCTTTTTGTCGGCGCTGTCGTGATAGCGGAGCAGATTGTCGTTAACCAAAATCTGGTCAAACAAATTCCATTGTCCCTTGTAGGCCAGAGTGCCAATGCCCTTTTCAAGCAAGTCCCACCATGGGTCATACATGTCGCCCTTTTTCACGTCGGCAATCTTGTGCTTTGCACCCATGCCTTCAGTGAGGCTCAAGTCCTGCGGGTCGTCATTCAAGTCGCCCATAAATATCACGCCCTGCTCAGGGTCAACCTGCATCAACGAGTCTATGGTCTTGCGCGCCAGTTTGGCAGCAGCAATTCTCAAAAAGTTAGAAGCCTCCTGCCCACCAAGTCGCGACGGCCAGTGGTTAACAAGCACACTCACCTTTTCACCGGCAAGCATTCCGGTCACACATAGCTGGTCGCGGGTGCGGAAGTCAGGCCGTCCCGGCACCTCAAGTTTTTGGTTGGTCACATTAAGCACCTTAAAATAGCGCGGATTATAGAGCAATCCCACATCTATGCCTCGACGGTCTGGCGAGTCGTGATGCACTATCTGCAAGCGCCACTGGCGAATCTCTGGCTGTTTCACCAAGTCTTGCAGCACGGTGATGTTTTCCACCTCCGACACACCTATCAGCACCGGTCCCATGGGAGTGGCCTTCGTGGTCATCTTGCTTATGGCATAAGCCAGATTATGCTGTTTTTTCCAATATTTCTCGCCGTTCCACTGCCGCTGGCCGTTTGGAGAAAACTCCAGGTCATATTTTCCGTTGTTGTTGATTGTGTCGAAGAGGTTCTCAAGGTTGTAAAACATCACGCCATACATGGAGTAGCGTTTCTCCGACCTCACCGCCAGTGCCACCGTGACAATGGCCAGCGCAAATATCAAAATCTTTTTCATTGATGCAGGATAAAGTTGTTAGCACAAATTTTCAATTGCCAAAAATAATCACTTTTTGGCAAAAAACACAAAACAAAGCAATTAAATAGTTATGCCTCGGTTTTTTAACGACAAAACAACACATTTTCACAAAATTAATTCGTACTTTTGATAACTTTTGTAAAATTTTCGACGCACAATCCTGTCGTTGTGACATTTGTGTACTAATTCACCAAACAGCATCTTGAATTAACATTTCACAAAAATTATAAACAACCTATTTATGAAAATCAAACTGTTTTTGCTATTAACCGTCTTGGCTTGGTTGCCGGCTCTGGCCGACACAGGCTTGGTGGGCAAGGTGATTGATGCCAGTAGCAACAAGCCGGTAGCCGACGCCACAGTGATGCTCGACAGCCAAGGCCTGACGGCAACCACTGGCCCCGACGGCGCTTTCGCATTCACCAACGCCAAAGCAGGCAGCGACAACCTCATCGTCATTGCCTATGGCTACAAAGACGCTACACTGGCTGTCAACATCGTGAGTGGCGAGAAGCAAAACCTCGGTGAGGTGAAACTCTCGCCCGAGGCGTTCAATGCCGCTGCCCAAGACTACCAAAACACCGTTTACGACAACGCCCTCACCGCGTCGCAGCTTGAGGACGAGGAAGGCAACACACAGTCGGTGGCTCTGCTTTCGGGCGCAAGTGACGACCCTTTCTATCAAGCAGCAAGCTACAACTTCAGCATAATGAGGTTCAGACTGCGCGGTTATGAGTCAAACTACACAACCACAGCCATCAACGGCGTGAACTTTAACGACGCCGCACGCGGACAGTTCAACTACTCGATGCTCGGCGGACTCAACCAGGCGTTCAAAAGCAAAAGCATAGGCCAAGGACTTGAATACACGTCCTACGCCTTCGGCGACATAGGCGGAGCCAACAACATCTACACCTTTGCCAAGGACTTCGCCCCAGGATTCCGCGGCAGCGTGGCCTACACCAACGGCAACTACAAAACGCGCGTCATGGCCACTTACAGCACCGGACTCAACAAGCAAGGCTGGGCAATGACAGTGTCGGCAGTAGGCCGCTACGCCGACGAGGGCATCACACCAGGCTCGTTCTACAACAGTGCCGGCTATTTCCTCGCTGTGCAGAAAGTGCTCAACAGCCACCACAGCATAGCCCTCACCACTTTTGGCGCGCCCACAAAACGTGCCGGAAGTTCTGCCACATTCCTTGAGGCTTGCGACCTGGCTGGCAGCAATCTCTATAACCCCAACTGGGGCTGGCAAGACGGCAAAAAGCGCAACGCCAAGGTGGTGGAGTCGTTCACCCCAACCACCATTCTCAACTGGGTGTGGGACAAGAGCCTCGACACAAAGCTCACCACTGGCATCGCGTTCCAAAAATCATATTACAGCAGCTCTGCTCTCAACTGGTATAACGCGCGCGACCCTCGTCCCGACTACTACCGCTATCTGCCGTCATACTGGTCAGACCAGTCGATAGCCGACTACTACACCGACCTCTGGACCCGCGACGACTCTTTCCGTCAAATCAACTGGAACGAGCTTTACAGCATCAATGCGCTCAACAACCACGAGGCCGATATGACAGGCGTGAGCAAGGGTTCGACCTACATTCTCGAAAAGCGCCACAGCAATCAAGCCGCATGGATCTTCAACACCAACCTCAACACACGCCTCTCCAACACGGTGACTCTGCAAGGCGGACTCAACGCCAACTACACCGTGTCGTCATACTACAAGACAGTAAAAGACCTGCTTGGCGGACGCTACTGGCTCGACGTTGACCAATTCAGCGAGCGCGACTTCCCAGGCAACAATCAAATTCTGCAAAACGACATCGACAACCCCAACCGCAAGGTGCTTGAGGGCGACCGCTTCGGTTATGACTACAACATCAACTCGCTCAACACCAACCTCTGGGTGCAAAACGTGGTGAACCTCGCCAAATTCGACATCAACTATGCTGCCGACTTGAGCTACACCATGTTTCAGCGCGACGGAAAGATGCGCAACGGCCGTGCCCCCGAAAACTCCTATGGCAAAGGCGACACGCACAAGTTTGTCAACTTCCGCCTCAAGGCAGGAGCCGTGTATAAGCTCGACGGACGCAACAGTTTCTCGGCACACGCGTTCTATGGCACAGTGGCACCGCGCCCCTACAATGCCTATATCTCGCCGCGCATCAAGGACGATGTGATTACAGGCCTCGAAAGCGAGAAAATCTCGTCATTCGACTTGGGCTACACTTGGAACTACCGCACATTCCGCGGCTCTATCACAGCCTACTGGACCGAGTTCCGCGACGGCAACGAGCGTACCTCGTTCTACGACGACCTCTACCGCACCGCCATGAACTATTCGCTCATCAACGTGCACAAGGCTCACCGCGGCATTGAGCTCGGCTTCTCTTACAAGCTCACCCCATCGCTGGCAGTGAGCGGAGCAGCCACATTCTCGCGCTACACCTACAAGAACCGCCCCACAGGCACCCGCAGCTACGAGAACGGCTCACAGCCCGACACCACCCAAATCGTGTATCTCAAGAACTTCTATGTGGGCGAAACACCTCAACAAGCCTACTCACTCAGCCTCAACTGGACAGCTCCACACATGTGGTTCTTTGAAATCAACGGCAGCTGGCTTGGCGATGCCTACGTTGACCTGTCGCCAATACGCCACGAGGCCATGCCTAACCTATGGACCGTGTGCGAAACTATGGAGCAGTATGAGAGCAAAGTGAAAGAAATCACTCACCAGGAGCGGCTCAAAGACGCCTTTGTGCTCAATGCAAGCATTGGCAAGGTAATCTATCTCAACCGCACTGCCTCGCTCAACTTCAATGTGAACCTCAACAACATTCTCAATAACCGCAACATCATGACCGGCGGCTATCAGCAAGGACGTTTTGACTACACCAACTACACTACTTCAAAGTATCCCAACAAATACTATTTCACCCAGGGCTTTAAGATTTATGTCAACATGGGTGTGCGTTTCTAACTCCACTTTTTCAAATCAACGACAACAATAACACTACAAATAATTATGAGACGATTTAACTTATATCTCGGCATGCTTCTCGCAATGGTTTTGGCATGGAGCTGCAACGATGACTTCGACACTCCACCGGTTGTCATTCCGTCGGCACAGCACACGCCAAACACCACAATAGCACAACTCAAGGAGAAATACTGGGACGATGCCACCAACTACATCGACACAGTGAAAGACGACATCGTGATTCACGGACGCGTGGTCAGCAGCGATGCCAGCGGCAACATCTACAAAAGCCTTGTCATTCAAGACGAGACCGGCGCAATCGCCATCTCCATCAACGGCAACGACCTCTACACCTCTTACCGCATAGGCCAGGAGATTGTGATTCCCATGAAAGGTCTGTGGGTGGGCAAATACAACGGTTTGCAGCAAATAGGCTATCCACAAGCCTATCGCGACACCTACGAAGCCTCGTTCCTGCCGCTTGAGACGTTCAAAGACGCAGCCGAGCTCAACGGCCTGCCTGAGCCAGACAAAATCGACACCGTCACCACCACAATCAAGGAAATATCGGGTACCGATGCTGTCTCGCTCCGCAAGTGGCAAAGCCAACTCGTGCGCTTCGACAACGTGAAATTTACCGACGCCGACGGCAAAAACACATTCAGCGAGTCGAGCGCATCTACCAACCGCTCTATCGAGGACCTTGACGGCAACACCATAATTCTGCGCAACAGCAACTACGCTTCGTTCAAAAACACGCCTCTGCCAAGCGGCACTGGCAGTGTGGTGGGCATTTTGAGCTTCTACGGCTCGTCGTGGCAAGTTCTCATTCGCTCTGTTGAAGACTGCGTTGGTTTCGACACAAGCAACCTCGGCACGCTCGTCAACCCATTCACCGTTGACTCTGTGGTAAATCTGCAAAACAAAAACCGCAGTGGCTGGTTCACCGGCTACATCGTGGGCGCTGTGGCTCCAGAGGTGACACAAGTCAAGAGCAATTCCGACATTGAGTGGAAAGCTCCCACGACGCTCGACAATACCCTCGTTATCGGTCCGAGCGCCACTTCTCGCGACATTTCGCAATGCGTAATCGTGTCGCTTCCGCAAGGCTCGGTGTTCCGTCAGCAAGCCAACCTCAAGAGCAATGCAGAGCTGCTCGGCACACAAATCTGGGTTAAGGGCACATTTGCCACCTACATGGGCGCAAACGGCGTCACTGGCAACAGCGGTTCGGCAGGCGAGTTCAAGCTGTCTATAACAACTGGCGGCGTCAAGTCGCTCAGCGAAGATTTTGAAAGTGCCAAGATTCCCGACGGCTGGAAGATTCTCAAGGTTAAAGGCAACAAGGACTGGTATGTTGACGAGTTCAGCGGCAACCATTTCGCTAAGATGTCGGGCTACATGGGTACTGCCCCATTCGACTCATGGCTCATATCTCCTGCCGTTGACATAAAGAATGCCGAGAATAAAAATCTCTCATTCCGCACACAAGTCAACAGCTACGGCAGCACCAAGACCAAACTTGAGGTCTATCTTCTCTCTACCGACGACCCCAACACTGCCACACTCCACAAGCTCAACGCAAAGCTCGCCACTGCCCCGGCAAGCGGCTACTCGGAGTGGGTTGAGTCGGGCAACATCGACCTCAGCAAATATGCCGACGGCAGCTACTACATTGGTTTCCGCTATGTGGGCGAGACCGATGCCAACTACTCCACTTGGGAGGTTGACGACGTGAAGTTCAACGCCAGCAAAAGCGTCACTCCACCCACACCAGAAATCGGCACTCGTGCCGACCTCGAAACCATGAACGGCGGCACTGCCACAGGCATCTATGGCACCTACACATCGGCAGCCGGCTGGAAAGCCGCTAACTGCAATGTGCTGCAAGGCGGCACTGCCGACTCCAACCCAGTGTTCAAATTCATAGGTTTCAAGACTGGTTCCACATCACAATATGCCACAGCCATAAACCTTAACGGCAAAACCACAGCCAAGGGTGTGCTCACATCGCCTGCCATAAGCGGCGGCATTGGCACGCTCACATTCAACTACGGCTTGGCCTACACGGAGCAAAACGGAATTGCTTTCCACGTGGCAGTAATGCAAGGTGGCAAGGTTGTCAAGGAATTTGACGTGAAGAAGAAAGACGCTGCCAAATACACAGCCTACAGCCACAGCGAGCCTATCAACGTGAAAGGTGAGTTCACACTCGTGTTCACAGCCAAATGCCAGTCAAACTCCTCTTCAAACAAAGACCGCGTAGCTATCTGGAACATCAACTGGACTGAAAACAAATGATGCGACTTTAGTATTAACCATCAATAAACAATAGAGCTGGGGACTATGCTGCAGTCCTCAGCTCTATTGTTTTTATCTTTCACAAAAAGTGCTATTTATTGCTTGGGGGTGACGCGGTAGTTGAAGCGGCTTAGGGCGAAATCGGTCCAGTGGTCGCGGTCGGCGTGCATGCGGTTTAGCACGGCATCGGTGGGCGACTCCGAGTATTCATCGGTGTTCTCGCACCACAGCTTATATTTCATCTCGTCGGCCGACAACGGAAACACCTGATAGAAATCCACGGTTTTGCCACTCGACAGCGGACACATCACCAAGTCGTCTATGCACGGCTGCGGACACAACAGCACGGCAGAATGAAACGGCACTCCAGGCGCAAACGGCTGATTGTCGTCGTGCGACATGGTGTGTCCCCACATCATCCAGCTGTCGGTGGTCACAGGCACTCTCGCAAAGTCCTTGAGCAGACGTATAGGCCAATAGTTGCGCTCGTCCTCAAAAGCCTCCTCGGTCATGTTCCAGTCGGCAGGCAGATACATGAGCAGCTCGGCGCGCTCGCCCACATGTTCCGCAAGCCTCAAGTCTTCGGGCACTCTCATGCGATATGCCCCGGCGCCAATGGTGCAAAGCGTGTAGTAGTTGCGGCCGTCGGCAGGCGGAATTATTGCAACATCAAGATGCACGTCAGGCGATTGTATCTCATGCAGCACATCATCGTATTTGCCAAAATTCTCCTCTATAAAGTCTGAAATCTCGTTCACCTCCGTTTCGGTGTAAGGTGTGATTTCTGGATTTTCTTTGCCGGTCAAGGCATGGCTCCACAAGCCGAGTGCCGTGGCTTTGGTCTTGGGCATATCATCGCTCCACATGTAAAACAGCCCCGACTCAGCCTCATCTTTCATCTCCACCACCAAAAATTTGCTATAAAACCTTATGTTGTGCACATCAGTCCATTTTGCCGACTCCACACGCATGTAGCGCATGCCGTCGTCAAGACACGCCACATTTTGCGGTCCTTCTTTTGCAAGCACAGGAAAGCAGTTGCCCCTGTGCAGCACTGTGTAGAGATTGCTGAATTTGCGAGCCATAAGCGCAAACGCAATAACCATGCCCGTCACAAAACCAAAACTCCTGCCGCCTGCCATAACCACTACGGCAGCCAGCACCACAATGCCGAGCACGATTTGAAAGGCGTGGTTAACCCTCAAGTTTCCCATAAACATGTCTTTTAGCGCACAGCGCACAAAGGTCCACCTGCTTTTCGGGAAATTCAAGCGCATTTCATCGGGAGTTGAGCCTTGTGCGGCAGGCAAATTCTTAAGTGAAACAAATTTCATAAACTCAAAATGCTGTCTTTGTTCTTTTGCCAACAAATGTAGAAAAAAAATCAGATATGAACGCAAGTGGCTATATCGTGTCACGAAATTTGATTAACTTTGAATTATTATTAACATAGGCTTGTTTCTTCTGCTTCAATATTTAATCTTTCGCGAAGCAGAGCTACTCGAAAATTCATCTAAAACTTCATGATATTATGAACAGACTACTCGTTACTTGCATCATGGCGGCAATGGCTGTGTGCAGCTGGGCCTTCGACTTTGTACATGGGCCTTATCTACAAAACCTCACCGACACCGAAGTGTCGGTGGTGTGGGTCACCGACGAACCCTCTGTGGGCTGGGTGGAGCTTGCGCCACAGGGCACCGACAGTTACTATTCCGTGCCACGTCCACGCTACTACGACACTGACTGCGGCGTGAAGCGCACCACCCGTGTGCATGTGGTTAAAATCACTGGCCTCAAGCCAGGCACCACTTACCGCTACCGCGCATATTCCACTCTGGTCACCGGACACAACGTGAACAAGGTGTATTACGGCGAAACCAAAGCCACCAACCCCTACACCACCCACACGTTCACCACAAGCGACAATTCCCGCACCAAAATCAACTTTGCCGTGGTCAACGACATTCACGAGGACAACCAGAAGCTGACCAACCTGATAGGCATGTGCGACCTGAAGACCACCGACTTCTTCATTTTCAATGGCGACATGACATCGTCGTTCAACGACGAAAAGCAAGTGTTTGCCGGTTTCATGGACACAGCCTGCAAGCTTTTTGCCAGCAACATTCCGTCATATTACGTGCGTGGCAACCACGAGACCCGCGGCAATTTCTCCACCGAGTTTCACAAATACTTCAACCCCACGCAAAACAAAATTTACTATAGTTTCCGCTATGGACCAGTGTTTTTCATAATGCTCGACACCGGTGAGGACAAACCCGACACCGACATTGAGTATTATGGCATCACCGACTACGACAACTATCGCACCGAGCAAGCCGAGTGGCTCAAAAAGGTGGTGGCAAGCGACGACTACAAAAACGCACCGTTTAAGGTTGTCATTGCCCACATGCCACCCAGAAATGCCGCCCAAAAAGGCTGGCACGGCGAAGTGGACCTCAACGAGAAGATTGTGCCGGTGCTCAACGATGCCAAGCCCGACATCATGATATGCGCCCACTTGCACCGCTACATGTTCCACAAGCCCGATGCCAACGTGCAGTTCCCCTATATGGTCAACAGCAACAAGGCCATTATGAAAGTGGAAGTTGACGGCAACACAATGAAACTTACCGAAACAAACCTTGAAGGCAAAGTTGTTGACACCTACACAGTGACGAAATAGCACCGCAGTGCACACTGCAATGCAAACCCCAAAAAGCAGATAAAACAACATTAGAAACTGCTTTATCGCAGTGGGGGACGTGCCATCACATGGCAGCGTCTCCCACTATTTTTTTGCTTTGGCCTAACCATCGCTCAGCTCACAGCCACACGATTACATAACATCTTCGCCAATTAAATTTTACTTACATTTTGTTGCATAAAAGTCAAATTAACTTTATTTTTGCAACGAAATACAAACAGGTATTTAAAATAATTAAATTCAAGTTTAACCCATTAAAGTGTTTTTCTATGCGTAAATTTACAGCTATGCTAATATTCCTCTTGACGGGAATATTGGCCTATGCGGCAGTTGACAACAATCGCTCGGCTGATTTCAGCAAGGCGTTGGCGCTTCAGCCGGCAAAGAGCTACGCTGCCACAGGCATAAAGACGAGCACAATCGACACCAAAGCCGTCAAATTCTCGGCTGGCAAGGTGTCGGCCAGCGTCTATGCCACAGCAACACGACTCCGCGCTAAATCGCGGCGCACAGCAGTAGGAAGCATCAGTGACTACACTGGCAGTCGCTATGCCCTCACGCACCCCACATCGGGTGTTATGCGCTACTACGCTGCCACCGTCACACGAGTCACCGACGACAGTGTGGCTATCAGCGGTTTCATCTTCACCGATGTCACCATTGGAGCCAAGATTGATTTTGCCACAGGCAAGGTCTCCATCACTCCGCAAAAAGTCACCGAGCTCACAGAGGGCCCGGTTTCTATTTGCCCTGTTGACATCGACAACCGCATCTACAGCACAACCGATGCAATTGAGGGAACCGTGCAAGACGGCAACATCTACATCGACACTCCATTCGGATTTTTTGTCACCGAAGGCAGCAAAAAGGGTGCTTATCTCACCATAGGCTTCCAGAACTACTGCTATGTGGCCACCGCCAACGGACGTGTGCACAACCAGACCATCAAGTTCGACACCTACATGTCAACTAATCACCGCACTCTTGGCTCTCTCGACAGCTGGGTACATGTGCGTCAGTTTGCCGACGATGAAATCAAAGTGGCAAACATGCCGAGTGACCAGGGTGCTTTCGACCTCGACGGCAAACTCGCATACGGCGGCAACACCGTGAATTTCGACCCACAACCAGTTTACACGGTGGGTATCCTTGGAACACAAATGTACAACTATCAGATGACTGAAACCATCAAAGACACCACCGTCACCATTTCGGGCAAACTGCTTGATCCCACCCCCGGTGCCTACAAAGTGAGCGGCGATTCAGCCACAATCACTCTTGGCAGCTGGATGATTGGTCGCACAAGTTCCGGTTTCGTCAATCTGTTCAACAACTCAACCATCACGTTTGCCGGCGCAGTCAACTTCCCTGAAACTCCCAAGGCAAATTTTGAGGGCGAAGGCACAGAGGCATCGCCCTATCTCATCAAGACCATCGACGACCTCAAGGCTCTCGCCTATCTCGTCAACAGCAACGACAGGTCGCTCCGCCCTGGCGGCACGTCAAAAGACGTGGAAAATGAGTCTTACTACGCTGTGGCTCACGGCAAGTTCTACAAACTTGCCTCCGACATAGACTTCTCTGCCTACAAGGGTTCTTTCACTCCAATCGGCACTAAAGACTATCGCTTTGCCGGAACATTCGATGGTGATGGTCACACCATCACAGGATTCAAGATTGAAAACTATGCCTACGACTACGCCGGTCTCTTCGGCATAATAGGAGCAACAGGCACAGTGAAGAATTTGAAGTTCAACAATGCCAAAGTCACCACCATAGGCTACAACGCCGGCGTGGTGGCAGGACGCAACTACGGAAAAATAGACAATGTGGTCATCAGCAACTCATCACTCTCGGCCAACGAGGGCTATGGAGCCGGACTCATCGCCGGCGGCAACTACAATGGCGAGGTGACCAACAGCAAAATCTCAAACGGCCGCGTTTCATCGCTCGGCATGATGGGAGGTGCATTGGGCCGCAACCACGGCAAAGTGGCGTTTGTGGAGGTGAAAGACGTTACCGTGCAGCAACTTGGCAAGCAAGTGTTCTCTGGCGGTGTTGTGGGCTACTCCACTTGGCTCGACAAAAAATACTCCCTGTCGGAGATTTCTGATTGCAGCTTCTCAGGAACAGTGTATTCCAGCTTATCGCAAATATGCCTCGGTGGCATAGCCGGTGAGCTTGCAAACACCAAGATGGAGCGTTGCTTCACTGCTGCACGCATCTTGGGCGGCAACACCAACCAAGTGTATCTCGGCGGACTCACAGGTGCCACCTGGAACGCCCAAATCAACAACTGCTATGCCTCTGGTATGGTGGAGAACAAGAACTGCAGCTTCACTGCCGGACTCATAGGCGAAGACGCAGCCATATCGGCTGAGTCGGCATCTACCATAAGCAACAGTTACTCTTCTGTGCAGCTTCTGCAGCAAGCCGGCACCGACTCTCTGTCGGGCATCACAGGCGAGCAGGGCTTCATCACCGTGACCAACTGCTATTTCGACACCCAGATGGCCGGATTTACCCACGCCGCCTATGGCAAGCCCACCTCATTCCTCACGTCGGGCGAGCCTATTGAGGGCTTCAACACCAGCATTTGGCAATTCACTGCCGGCCAGTATCCGCGCCTCAAGGCCAACGACACCACCGACATTGCCTATGTTTCTGCAGCTCCTGTGGTGCTTAACGCCAACGACCAAGTGGGACTTGTGAAAAACGATTTCACCTATTCCACTGCCAACAATGTGGTGTGGCGCGCCATAGTCAACAATCGTTACAACACTGAGGGCGGACACGCATTCACGTTCACCAACGGCACTGGCGTGCTCAACTATCAGCAATACACCGACACTCTTGAGGCAAGTCTCAACGGTGCAAGCAAGCTTGCAATTCTCAACATTGCCCCAATGCCATTCAAAGGTGAGGGCACTGCCGAAAATCCATGGACCATCGGCACTCGTGAAGAATTCAAGCAATTCTCAGAAATAAGCAACAAGGCCAAACTCTCATTCCAAGGCAAGTTTGTGAAACTCACTGCCGATATCGACATGCAGGGCGACACAATCACTCCTGTTGATAAAGACAATTCTGGCAAGCTCCGCTTCGAGGGAACATTCGACGGCAATGGCCACACTATCGACAACTTCACAATTCTGGCCGTGGCCTATTATAGCCCTGGCGAGTCAAAGCCTGAAGGCGAGGTTAATCCAAGAAGCGACGACAGCTACTACAATGCCGGGCTCTTTGCCAACCTTGGCGCAAATGGTGTAATCAAGAACCTCACCGTTGGCAAGAACGCACGCTTCCTCACATTCATGGACGGCGGTGCAATAGCCGGCATGTCGCTCGGCCGCATCGAGAACTGCGCCAACTACGCTCCTGTAACAGCCTATTTTGCAAGTGCAGGCGGCATCGTGGGCGAGATGAAGGCCGGTGCCGTTACCACAGGCTGCTACAATGCAGGAAAAGTGGTGTCGGGCTACTACCAGGCCGGCGGCATCGTGGCCAACGTCACTTCGGGTGAGGTGAGCAACTCAATCAACACCGGCGAAGTGGCAGCAGCCTACATCAACACCTACCAAGCCGACGGCAAGCAATATCTCGCAGGAGGTGTAGTGGGCAATGCCAACAAGGCAACCATAGTCAACGTGGTCAATGCCGGCGAGGTCAAGTCCTACAAGCAGGTGGGCGGCATCGCAGGTGTTGTCAACAACAGCACCAAAATAGAAAACGTGGTGAACTACGGATTTGTGACAGCCACAAGCGAGAGCACCTCTCTCGGACAAATTGTGGGCAAATCGACCAACACCACATATGCCAACGCCATCTTCGACCATCAGGTGCAGAAGACAGGCGGTGTGGCCAACGCCGCACACAAGGGTGTTGACGGCATAACAACCGCCGAACTCACCACAGGCAAGCTCGCCTCGCTCCCCGACAGTGTGTGGGCACAGGCAGCAGGCTGCTACCCGACAATCAAGGTCTATGCCGAGACTGCCGACGCCAAGCTCGCCAAGCTTGCCACAGTGTATTTCGCTGACGGCAACTACGCATCGGCAGTGACCCGTCCTGCCACTCTCGGCAACACTTCGGCTGTGACATGGACAGTCAAAGAAGGCAAGTCGTTCAAAATCGACGGCAGCACGCTCAACGTCACAATTCCCGAAAAGGGAGGTGTGGCCGACACGCTCACTGCCACAATCGGCACTGCTTCGCGCATCTTCCCGATAAGCACAATCAATGGTGCAATCTTTGAGGGCAGCGGCACAAAGGCTGACCCCTACAAGATCAAAACCGTGGCCGACATGACTGCTCTTGCAGACTTCGTCAACACCTACAGCTACGACTACGCCAGCAGCTACTTCACCGTGGTCAACGACCTCGACTTCACCGGCACTGACTACACTCCAGTAGCCAACGGCAGCGTGATGTTCAACGCTGACTTCAACGGCAACGGCAAGACGTTCAAGGGCTTCAAAATCGACAAGACTGCCGACAAGACAGCTGTCAACTACGGTCTGTTCGGCATGGTGGGCGAACTTGGTTCTATCCACGACCTCACCGTGGCAGGCGACATTGCCGCCTACCAGAATGTGGGTGCTGTGGCAGGCACGGTGTACGGAAGCATCTACAACGTGACCAACAAGGCCAACATCAAGGCTGCCGCCAAATATGCAGGCGGCGTGGCAGGATATGCCGGCCCAATGTCCTCGTTCAAGAACATAACCAACAACGCCAACGTCACAGCCACCACAGGATATGCAGGCGGCGTGCTGGCAGGCAGTGATGCCGATGCCAACACAACTATCGACAGCTGCTACAACTACGGTGTAGTGACAGCCAAGACCTATGCCGGCGGCATCGCTGGATCGGCAAGCGCCACAATCTCGCACTCGCTCAACGACGGCGCAGCTATGGCAACAGGCAACTATGCAGGTGGTATCATTGCCGAGGCAAAAGCTCCGTCAAACGTCACCTACAGCAACAACACCGGCAACGTTGAGGCCATTCAGTATGCAGGCGGCATCGCAGCCATCACAGCCGTGCATACAGCTCCGGCACGCATGGCAGTCGACAGCTGCAGCAACACAGGCACAATCACCCCAGGCATCACCACCGGCTCCGCAGGCTACTACGGCGGCATCGTGGGCCAGGGCGGTGCAGGCCTGTCGATAACCAACTGCTACAACACTGCCGACATCGTGGCAAACTCAAGCAATGCCCCCAAGGCACGCAACATAGCTGGCATCGTGGCACGCATGACTGGCACAAAGGTGGCACGCGACACCATCTACAACTGCTACAACACTGGCGCATTGCAGTGCTACAACACTGTGGCCGGCATCGTGGCCAACCCGTCGGGCGACTCTTGCCTCGTGGTGAGCAAGGTGTACAACACCGGTAACGTGACTGCCGACAACCCAAGCTCTGCCTACGCTGGTGGTATCTCCGGAACTGGCGGCCTCTGGATCACCGACAGCTACAACGCCGGCAACATCACTGGTGCAGGCTCCTATGTGGCAGGTATTGCCGGCTATCTCTCTGGCAGCAAATACAAGTTTGAGCGCAACGCCAACTATGGCGACGTGAGCTCAACACAAGCCAGCTCCAAGTCAAACCGTGTGGGTGGACTCATCGGACAAGGCCGTCCCTACATGAAAGACTGCTACAATTTCGGAAACGTTACTGCTTACCAAGATGTGGCAGGCATAATGGGTCAGCCGGGCAATGCACATGCAGCGTCTTACGCCATGACCATCAGCAACACATACAACGTCGGAAAGGTGGAGACAACAAGCGGCACCAACGCTGCCAACATCACAGCAGTCAACAGCAACTGCGAACCTCAACTTCTGACTGTCAGCGACACTTGGTTCGACAGCAGTGTCAACCCGCTGTTTGATGCCGACACTCAAGTTGGCGAAAACGCTGTCAAAGGTCTTGACACTCGTGCACTCACAGGCCTCAAGATAAGCGATGCGTTCACTAACGCCACAGCCTGCTATCCGTCGCTCAAGGTGTTCAGTAATGTTGACTACAACAGCTTCGCCGTAGCCACCGTGCTTCTCAAAGAGGGCGAGCGACTTGATTCTGTGGCAAGTGCATTCCAAATCGGAACTCCTGCAGGTGCTGTGTGGACTTCGTCGCCTAACCTTGAAATCAACGGCAACGACGTTACGCTCAAAAACACTACATCTCCAGAGGCAGCCACACTCACGCTCACCGTGGGCAAGCTCACACGCACTTACAACCTCGTAATCGCCCGACAAGTTACTGGCGTTGACACCAACTTGGCTGGTAAGGCTGTAGCCAAACGCACCTACTACAACGTGAGCGGCATTGAGGTTGTGAACCCGGCCAAGGGTCAAATTCTGATTGAGAAAGTGACCTACACCGATGGCACTACCTCCGCACACAAAGTTGTGTATAAAGACTAATAAAAGACTGCTGCTACAAGCAGCCTGACCGCTTTTGACTTTTCATGAGCCGGATTCCACAAGTTTGGAGTCCGGCTCTTTTTTATGACCAAAACACTCCTCTGCCACTCCAATTTGCACTATCTTTGCATCACAAATATCACATCACTGAAATGAAACAACCCACAAGACCACAACGCAATGCCCGGAAGGACAATGTGCAGAAATTCATAGTTGAGCAGCCGTGCACCCTCATTGAGGCAGCACAAAAGGCACTTGCCGACCACTCGGCAAGCAAAATCAAGTCGATGCTCAAGCACAACCAATTTGCTGTCAACGGCATGCCGTCCACCAAGTTTAACCGCCCTGTGGAGGCTGGCGACGAACTGCAGGTCAACTACAGTGGCTCTTTCAGCACATTCAGCAGTCCACACCTCAAGCTCGTGTACGAGGACGACGACATCATTGTGGTTGACAAAGCCTACGGTGTGCTGTCAACCAGCGCCGGGCGCAACACCACCGGCACCGTGTATAGCATAATGCGCAACTATGTGAAAAGCGGCAATGAGCGCGCAAGGGTGTTTGTGGTGCACCGTCTCGACCGCGACACGTCGGGGCTTATGATTTTGGCACGCACCGCCAAGGCTCGCGAAAAGATGGTGAGCAACTGGAGCGACATAGTGAGCCGACGCCTATATGTGGCTGTGGTGGAAGGCGTGATGGAAAAAGACAGTGGCACTGTGAGAAACTTCCTCGTTGACGACGAAAACAACTACGAGGTGCATGAAACCGACGACCAGAAACTCGGACAACTTGCCGTGACAAAATATGCCACACTTGAGCGCGGCCGCCGCAACTCGCTCGTGGAGCTTGAAATGCGCACTGGCCGCAAAAACCAAATACGTGTACACATGAAGGGGCTCGGACACCCCGTGAGCGGCGACCGCAAATATGGTGGCCACTCCAACCCCATTCGCCGGCTTGCCCTGCACGCCACACTCATAGAGATGCGTCACCCGGTCACAGGCCAAACCTTGCGCTTTGAGTCACCAGTGCCCGACAACTTCAAAACCCTGCTTTGACCGACACGCGCTACATAACCGCGCTCCGTTTTCCGCTGGCGTGCTTTGTGGTGCTGATTCATGCCCACAACACCTGCTGGCGCAACCTCGGCAGCCACTTCATCGACGACTTGGGCACATTTCTGTCGCTCACGCTGCCGCTGTTTGCCGTGCCTCTGTTTTTTGTAATTTCTGGCTATTTGTTTTTCTTCGGCACTCAAGAGCACGGCTTCACCGCCCACAACTATGCCACCAAAATGAAGCACCGCCTGCGCACACTGCTTGTGCCTTATCTGGCATGGAACATTCTAGCTGTTGCGCTCTATTCGGCACAAGCCATCGCCACAGGCCAGAGCTTGCAGCAGCCGCTGTCGGCCAATCTGCTGTGGGGATGCCGCACCACCGGCGTGGGGTTCACTAACTGGCTCGGCATGGCCGTTGCACCAGGCACGGCTCCAGTGCATGAGGTACTGTGGTTTGTGCGCGACCTCATTGTGGTCACCCTGCTAAGTCCGCTGTTCCATGCCCTGCTGAAGCGTGGCGGCGTGTGGGCTTTGCTCGCGCTGGCAGTAGTCTATTACGCCCAGCTGTGGCAAAATCCGCTTGGCGTCACGTTCAATGCCTTCTGGTGGTTTGCCGTGGGCGCGTTCTTTGCCATTCGCGGACTAAGCATGTCGCGCCTGGCTCTGCGGCTTGCCACACCAGCCGCCGTCATAGTCATTCCAACTGCCGCAGCCACCACCCTTTGCTCCGGCGCGCTCGCCACTGCGGCAAGGCACATCTATGTGCTCTGCGCCATCATCACCGCCATAAGCATCGCCACATGGTTTGCCAAGCGGCACACGGCATCGCCAACCCTCGCAAAAAGCAGCTTCTTCGTCTATGCTGCCCACACCATCTTCCTGCTTCCGCTCACCAAGCTGTTTGCGTCGCTGTCAGCGGCCACACACAGTTGCGCTATGGAAGCATATTGCTTCATCACCCCCCCCATTTTGGCAGCAGCGCTTTCTGTATCAATATTTTACATATTGCATAAATTCATTCCGCACCTTAGCAGTCCACTCACAGCCATAGTGAAAAATTAAAATTGTAACACTTTTTGTTACACATCTTAATGTGCGTTAAATTGTTGACCAATACGAAAATTTGAGGTTACCTTTGGACAATAACAACAAATGTGAAACCAAAGTTTACAAATCACTATGAAAAAGTATATTTTGTCGCTTGACCAAGGCACAAGCAGCTCGCGTGCCATAGTGTTCGACGAGCAAGGCACCATCTGCGCCTCGGCGCAGAAAGAGTTCACTCAGATTTTCCCAAAATCAGGACTGGTGGAACACAATCCCCATGAGATATGGTCGTCGGAAGCGGCCGTGATAGCAGAAGCCATCGCCTCGCTCGACATCAACGGCAAAGACATTTCCGGCATAGGCATCACCAACCAGCGCGAAACCACCATCGTGTGGGACATTGAGAGCGAAGAGCCCATCTACAATGCCATAGTGTGGCAAGACCGCCGCACAGGCGAATATTGCGAGAAGCTCAAAGCCGATGGTCTCACCGACACCATTCGCGAAAAGACAGGTCTGATTATCGATGCCTATTTCAGCGGCACAAAAATCAAATGGATTCTCGACAACGTGCCAGGAGCACGCGAGCGCGCCAACAAGGGCAAGCTGCGCTTCGGCACGGTGGACTCGTGGCTCGTGTGGCGACTCACTCGCGGCGAGGTGCATGTTACCGACGTGAGCAACGCAAGCCGCACCATGCTGTTTAACATACACACCCTCGACTGGGACGACGACCTGCTCAAGCTGTTTGACATTCCGCGCTCCATGATGCCCGAAGTGAAATCGAGCAGCGAGGTCTATGGCCACACCAAGACCACGATTTTTGCCCACGAAGTGCCCATTGCCGGCATTGCCGGCGACCAGCAGGCCGCCTTGTTCGGCCAGATGTGCATAGAGCCAGGAGCCATCAAGAACACCTATGGCACTGGCTGCTTCTTGCTCATGAACACCGGAGAAAAGCCCATCACGTCGAAAAACAGCCTGCTCACCACCATAGCGTGGAAAATAGGCGACAAGGTGAATTACGCCCTCGAAGGCTCCATATTTGTGGGCGGCTCGGTGGTGCAATGGCTTCGCGACGGCCTCGGCATAATCAAGTCGAGCAGCGAGATTGAGGCACTGGCAGCGTCGGTGCCCGACACCGGCGGCGTGTATTTCGTGCCGGCTCTCACTGGCTTGGCAGCCCCTTACTGGGACCCGTTTGCCCGCGGCTCCATCACCGGCATAAGCCGAGGCACCACAGCTGCCCACATAGCGCGTGCCGCGCTCGAGGGCATAGCCTTGCAGACCTACGACATAGTTGACTGCATGCGCCGCGACTCCAATCTGCCAATCTGCGAACTCAAGGTTGACGGCGGAGCTTCGCGCAACAATCTGATGATGCAGTTCCAGAGCGATGTGCTCAATGTGCCAGTGTTCCGTCCGCGCGTAACCGAGACCACCGCGCTCGGAGCAGCCTATCTTGCCGGTCTGGCAGTGGGCTACTGGTCGAGCACCGACGAAATAAAACGCCAGTGGCAGGTGGAAAACGAGTTTAAGCCGCAAGGCGACCTCGAGAAGGTTAAAGCCATAGTCAACAAGTGGCACGACGCCATAAGGCGCACCTTAAGCAACGAAAAGCAATAAAATCATTTCCAAACAAATAACAATAGACGAAAGATAAGAAAAAAACTATGGAGTATTCGTTAGAAACTAAAATGCTGCTTGAGTTCGTGGGAACTCTCGTGCTTATTTTGCTCGGTGACGGCGTGGTGGCTTGTGTGAGCCTCAACAAGAGCAAGGGTCAAGGCGCCGGCTGGGTGGTTGTGACACTGGCTTGGGGTCTGGCAGTGATGGCTGGCGTGCTGATTGCCGGCCCTTACACCGGCGCGCACCTCAACCCTGCCGTGACACTCGGCCTTGCCTTAGCCGGCAGTTTCCCCTGGAGCGAGGTGTTGCCCTATGTGGTGGCTCAAATGGCAGGCGCATTTTGCGGAGGCGCGTTGGTCTATGCGTTCTATAAAGACCACTTCGACGCCACCGCCGATGCCGACGCCAAGCTCGGAGTGTTCTGCACCGAGCCAGCCATACGCAACAAGTGGCGCAACCTGCTCAGCGAAATCATAGGCACATTTGTGCTTGTGTTTGTGATTTTGGCTTGCAGCACCAAGGGCAACGCCGGTCTGGTTACCGTTGGACCGCTGCCTGTCACCCTTCTTATTGTGGCCATAGGCATGTCGCTCGGCGGCACCACAGGCTATGCCATCAACCCCGCGCGTGACCTCGGTCCGCGCCTTGCCCACGCCGTGCTGCCCATCAAAGGCAAGCGCGACAGCGACTGGGCATATAGCTGGGTGCCTGTGGCAGGGCCGCTGATTGGCGGTGCACTTGCAGCAGCAGCCTATTTTGCATGCTACAATTTCTGCGGAGGCATATTCTAAACGCCCTAATTTCCACACCCCACAGATGCGCCGCACCGCACCCACACATGGGCTCGTTGCGGCGCATCTTAACACTATGCTTCATGCTGCAAAATGCATAGGATTAAGTTTCCTAAGCGTTTTTAAGCGTTTTTAAGCGTTTTTAAGCGTTAATTGCCAACAAGTTTGCCCGTTCGGCATTATCTTTGCAAGTTCAAAGAAGCATATTTTTTCAATCAAACAAATAAGATTATGAGATTAAGAAAACTCTTAACACTGATTCTGGTTGCAGCAGCAGGTTTTGCTTCCGTTGCCTATGCGCAGCAGCTTCCGCCACTGCCGGTTGACACGGCTGTGAAAGTGGGAAAACTGCCCAACGGACTCACCTACTATGTGCGCCACAACAATTACCCAGAGCACCGCGTCAACTTCTACATTGCACAACGCGTGGGCTCAATCCAGGAGGAAGAAAGCCAGCGTGGTCTTGCCCACTTCCTTGAGCACATGGCATTTAACGGTTCCGACCACTTCAAGGACAATGGCATCATCGACTACACACGCTCGCTGGGAGTGGAGTTTGGAAAGGACTTGAATGCCTACACCTCAGTTGACCGCACCGTCTATAACATCAACGACGTGCCCTCTGCACGCCGTTCGTCGCTCGACTCATGTCTGCTCATATTGCGCGACTGGTCGTGCGGACTCACACTCGACGGTAAGGAAATAGACAAGGAGCGTGGCGTGATTCACGAGGAGTGGCGTTTGCGCTCAAGCGCAAGCCAGCGCATGCTTGAACGTAACCTTGAGACCCTGTATCCCGGCTCAAAATATGGCAAGCGCATGCCTATCGGCTTGATGAGCGTGGTTGACAACTTCAAATACAAGGAGCTGCGCGACTACTATGCCAAGTGGTATCACCCGGATAATCAAGCCATAATTGTGGTGGGTGACGTTGATGTTGATTACACTGTCAACAAAATCAAGGAAATGTTTGGCGACATAAAGAACCCCGCAAATGCCCCCAAAGTAGTTGACGAGGTTGTGCCCGACAATTCACAGGCCATAGTAGTGGTTGACAAGGACAAGGAGCAGCAATACAACCAAGTGACTATCAGCTTCAAGCACGATGCAGTGCCTGACAGCGACAAGACTAAGTTCACTTATCTGATTGACGGATATGTGAAAAACGTGATTAGCAGCATGCTCAACGACCGCCTGCGCGAAAAAGCACAAGACCCTTCTTGCCCATTCCTGCAAGCATTTGCCTACGACGGCACCTACATCTTCTCTAAGACAAAAGACGCCTTCAACCTGATAGGTGTGGCAAAACCAGGCCAGGAGAACGCCACTCTCAAAGCCATCTACGAAGAGGCTGAACGCGCCATTCAGCACGGCTTCACCGCCACAGAGTATGCTCGCACCCAAAGTGAGTATCTCAGCCAACTGGAGCAAAAATATAACAACCGCGACAAGGTGGCAAATGACGACTATGCAAGCGACTACACCGAGAACTACTTGCAAAACGAGCCTTTGATGTCAATTGCCGACGAGTATAAATACACAAAGATGATTGTGCCGCAGATTTCGGTCAACGCAATCAACCACGCCCTGCCTGAGCTAATCAGCAAGAGCGACACCAACGTGGTGGTGCGCGCATTCTGCACCGAGAAGGCCAACGCCGTGTATCCCACCGTTGAGCAGCTCAAAGCCACCATTGGCCAAGTGCGCGGCGAGAAACTTGAAGCCTATGTTGACAACGTGAAAAACGAGCCTCTCGTGAGCAAGCTCCCTGCCAAGGGCAAGATTGTGAAAGAAGTGGCTGGCAAGAAATTCGGCACTAAGGAGCTCACCCTGTCAAATGGTGTGAAGGTGGTGCTCAAACACACCGACTACAAGGCCGACGAGGTGCAAATGCTTGCCGAGGCACAAGGCGGAAGCTCGCTCTATGGTGCCAACGACTTCACCAACCTCAACGTGATTGACGACGCCATCGGCTCAAGCGGCCTGGGCGACTTCAACTTCGAGGAACTTCAAAAGGCTCTTGCCGGCAAGCAGGTCAACGTGACCTACAGCATGGCCACAAGCTACGACCGCATGCGCGGCAGCTCCACAGTGAAAGACTTGGAAACTATGTTCCAACTCACTTACCTCAAGTTCACCAACATCAAGAAAGATGAAAAGAACTGGGCAAGCACAATGAACCTCTATAAGACCTACCTTGCTAACAAGAGCAACAAGCCCGAAACTGTGTTTAGCGACTCGGTGAACTACATCTTGGCAAACCGCAGCCTGCGCAAGAAACCTCTTGAGCTTGCCGACCTCGGCAAAATCAACTACGACCGCATTCTGCAAATCGCCAAGGAGCGCACCGCCAATGCCGCCAACTACACGTTCTATTTCGTGGGCAATTTCGAGGAAGACAGCATTAAGCCGCTCATTGAGCAATACATCGCCACCCTGCCGTCGGCCGGCAAGCCCAACTGCAAGTTCAAGGACGTGACCACACGCCCTGTGGGCAAAAACGTGGTTGAGTTCAGCCGCAAGATGGAGACCCCTAAGGCCATGGCGCGCATGTATTGGTACAACTCCAAGATGCCTTACAGCATGGAAAACTCCGCTTATGCCGACGCAGCAGGCCAGCTGCTAAGCATAATCTATCTGCAAAAGATTCGTGAGGACGCCAGCGCAGCCTACTCTGCCGGAGCTGCAGGCTATGCCCAGATGGTGGGCAGCAAGTCGTTTGTCAACATAATCGGCGTATGCCCAATGAAGCCTGAGAAGAAAGACCTCGCGCTCAAGATTATGCGTGAAGAGGCCGCCAAGCTCGCCACAACAGTCAACGCCGAAGATTTGGCAAATACCCAGAAAAACTTGGTTAAGGACTTTGAGACCCAAGCCAAGCAAAACAGCTTCTGGATTAACACTCTTAGCCTGTGGTATAAGAACGGCATCGACAACTACACCGGCTATGCCGACATGGTGAAAGGCATGACTCCTGCCAAGGTTTCTGCATTTGTGAAGAAAGTGCTCAGCCAGGGCAACGACCTCGAAATCATCATGCTCCCCAAAGAGTAACAACAACCGCGCTCCGCGCCACACTCGCTGGCAGCAGAGCAGCAGGTAAACCATAAAATGAACTGCACCCCAAAAGTTAGACACAAAACTTTTGGGGTGCATTATGTATAGGCGTCACAATTATGAAGAACGGCT
>CAKUAR010000021.1 GCA_934636465.1 uncultured Muribaculaceae bacterium | reverse complement strand
GATTTTAATGAATTACAAGCAAAAGTTCAAAAGTGTGCAGAATATGTCTTTTCAGAATATTCGTCACTTGATAAACTCTATAATAAAACAATAGTGCCAATTTTAAACGGAGAGGTTTCTCTACCTGATGTTGGAGCTGACTGGATCTTTATTGATTTGGCTTTGTGCAAAATCGTAAATCCTTCAAATTTTCATAAGCTAAAACAGATAATTCTTTCCCATGTGAGAAAAATGTATATGTGTAAAGAACCGAACATATTGGATTATTATGATAATTTGGAAGATATTTTACAATATTTAGAGTACACTCAATTATAAGTAGTGTTTTTTAGTATGCATATTATATGTCTATTTGTAGCATCAATTAAAGATGTAGGCAAGAAGTTCCAACTCGCCAATGTGAAGGATGTGAACTACCGAACGGAGGAGACACCTTCAGAAAGCGAGAATGTGAACAACAATCATGCCTACGAGTATGATGCCAACGGTAATCTTGTTTATGTCAACACAAGCCGTACCAAAAAGGATGGCATGGCTGACGAAAAGGCAGCGGAGCGCAAGTTGAAGTGGGACGAGGAGAACCGACTCCTTGCCTCTGACGACAATGGCTTTGTTACCAACTACTGGTATGATGCGGATGGCGAGCGAACGGTGAAGACATCGGGCGAGAGTGACCAGGTTTATGTGAACTCCGAGTTCGCTGGTGGTCGCACGAATACAGCAAAGTTCTCACTCTATGTATCTCCATACTTGGTAGCCAACCAAGGCGGACACTACACCAAGCATATCCACATCGGTAGTCAGCGTGTGGTTTCCAAGATTGGTGACTTCGACTCTTACGGCTCAGATCCACGCCGCATCCAGTATGCTGGTAGCGAGACTGATGGCCTTTCTGTTGATTATAAGGGAAAATATACTCAACAGTTGCAGGTTATCAAGGATAATTATGCAACCTTTACAGTGCCGTACAACGGCGAGGACAACAACGACTATGTCGATGGCAAGGGTTTCTGCTGCAATGACGGGAGCTTGGAGGCTGCTCAGACACGAGCTTTAGCGAGAGCTGCAAAGAACAACTTCCAAGAAGGCGACGCATACGAGAAGATGCAGTTCTACTACCACCCTGACCATTTGGGTAGCAGTAGTTACATCACTAACCTTGACGGCGAGGTGGTACAGCATATCGAGTATGTACCTTTCGGCGAGGTATTCATAGAGGAACGCAACAACATCTGGAACACGCCCTATCTCTTCAACGCAAAGGAATTTGATGAGGAGACGGGTATGTACTACTACGGTGCGAGGTACTATGAGTCAAGATTGAGTCTTTGGATGAGTGTGGATAGATTTGCAGAAAAATATAAGACATCTCCTTATTGTTTTACTCTTGACAACCCTATATGCCACTATGATGAAAGAGGCGATTCAACTATTCTTTATGCGACACGTCTTCCAATGGATAATAAAAAAATCCAATCTGCATTATCCATGGCAACTCATACTTTCATATACAAAAAAAGCAAAACACTCGCTAACTCCAAAACGGACTAATCACTCAAAATAGGCTGCATCAAGAAATATTTTAGTGGAAGTGTAGGTGGTTGAGAATTGGCATATCATAATTGGCTTTGCACAAATGAAATATGTTCAATTGTTATGCTTGCCATTACTGTGCACTTGTGACAAATACAGTACCTAACGATTTACTAATCAAACTTTTACGTAAATAGTAATTTCTCAAATACCGTGCATTAAAACCTTGTTTTTTGCCATACAAATCATTATCTTTGTATTGCATCTATTCAGCAATACAGATAATAAAAAACGCTATAATACATAACAATCGTGGACAAAGAAACATATACTTACGACGAGGCATATAACGCTTCCTTGAAATATTTTGACGGCGACCAGCTTGCTGCCAGAGTATGGGCAAGCAAATACGCATTAAAGGATTCTTTTGGCAATCTTTACGAAAAGACTCCCGATGATATGCACCACCGCATAGCCAGAGAAATAGAACGCATTGAGAAGAATTATCCAAACCCAATGAGCGAAGCCGAAATTTTTGACTTGCTCTCGCATTTCCGCTACATTGTGCCGCAAGGCAGCCCAATGGCGGGAATTGGCAATGATTTTCAAGTTTCGTCTCTCTCAAACTGCTTCGTTATAGGTCTTGACGGTACCCCTGACTCCTATGGAGGAATACTCAAAATAGACGAAGAACAGGTGCAACTCATGAAGCGCAGAGGCGGAGTGGGGCACGACCTATCACACATACGCCCCAAAGGCTCTCCGGTGATGAATTCTGCTTTGACCTCAACCGGGCTTGTGCCTTTCATGGAACGTTACTCCAACTCCACACGCGAAGTGGCTCAAGACGGCCGACGCGGAGCTCTGATGCTCACAGTGAGCATTAAGCACCCGGATTCAGAGGCTTTTATTGACGCCAAGATGACCGAAGGCAAAATCACTGGTGCCAATGTGTCAGTCAAAATAGACGATGATTTCATGAATGCTGCCATTTCAGGCAAAGATTATGTGCAACAATTTCCAACAAACAGCGACAATCCTGTGGTCAAAAAAAACATTGACGCCTCGGCTTTGTGGAATAAAATTGTGCACAATGCCTGGAAAAGCGCAGAGCCAGGAGTCTTGTTCTGGGACACAATCATAAGGGAATCCGTGCCCGACTGCTACGCTGACCTCGGTTTCCGCACAGTGTCAACCAACCCTTGCGGTGAAATCCCCCTATGCCCTTACGACAGTTGCCGTTTGCTTGCAATCAACCTATACTCCTATGTAGTCAATCCATTTGCAAAAGGCGCATATTTCGATTTCGACAAGTTCAAGCAACACGTTACGGTAGCACAACGCATAATGGACGACATCATCGACTTGGAAAAGGAAAAAATCGAAAAGATAATTGCAAAAATCGAAGCCGACCCAGAAACCGATGAAGTTAAGGCTACAGAGCTTAACCTTTGGAAGAAGATACTCTCAAAGACTCTCAAAGGTCGCCGCACAGGTGTGGGAACCACAGCCGAAGGCGACATGATTGCCGCAATGGGACTCCGCTACGGCACCGATGAAGCCACAGAATTCTCTGTCAGCGTACACAAAGCCTTAGCTATGGCTGCTTATCGCTCATCGGTGATGCTTGCCAAGGAACGTGGCGCATTTGAGATTTATAATGCCACACGCGAAGCAAACAATCCATTTATCTGCCGACTCAAACAAGCCGACCCGGAGCTATATGACTTGATGAAGAAATATGGCCGACGCAACATAGCATGCCTGACGATTGCACCAACCGGCACTACAAGCATTCTCACCCAGACCACTTCTGGCATCGAACCAGTGTTCTTGCCAGTGTATAAACGCCGCCGCAAAGTGAATCCAAGCGACAAAGACGTGCATGTTGACTACGTTGATGAGTCGGGCGACTCATTTGAAGAATATATAGTCTATCACCCAAAATTCATCACATGGATGCAGAAAAACGGCTACGATGTTCGTCACGACTACACTCAAGAGGAAATTGACGCACTTGTGGCAAAATCGCCTTACTACAAAGCCACTTCAAACGATGTTGACTGGGTTAACAAGGTAAAGATGCAAGGTGGTGTGCAAAAGTGGGTGGACCACTCCATAAGCGTGACCATCAACTTGCCTAACGATGTGAGCGAGGAGATGGTCAACAAACTGTATGTCGAAGCGTGGAAATGTGGCTGCAAGGGCTGTACAGTGTATCGCGACGGCTCGCGCTCTGGCGTGCTTGTGACCATATCCCAAAACGACAAAAAAGACGAAAAGCCAAAGCGTCCACACTACATGGCCGACGAGGAGCACATTCTGAAACGTCCAATCGAGCTTGATGCCGACATTGTGAGATTTCAGAACAACAAAGAAAAGTGGATTGCCTTTATCGGACTGGTTGACGGCCGTCCATACGAGATTTTTACCGGTATAGCAGATGACGAAGAAGGCATTTTCTGTCCTAAATCAGTGAGCAAGGGCAAAATAATCAAAGCCATTGACGAAAACGGACAAAAGCGCTACGACTTCCAATTTGTAAACAAACGAGGCTTCAAAACCACGATAGAAGGTCTTTCTGAAAAATTCAATCCAGAATTCTGGAATTATGCAAAACTGATTTCCGGCGTATTGAGATATGGTATGCCAATACCTCAAGTGCTAAAGCTCATAAGCAGTCTTGAACTTGACAACAAATCAATCAACACATGGAAAATGGGTGTTGAGCGCGCGCTCAAGAGATACCTGCCAAACGGCACCAAAGTGAGCGGACAAAAATGTCCTAACTGTGGCCAAGAGACACTCGTGTATCAAGAAGGTTGCTTGATTTGCACAAACTGCGGCACTTCTCGCTGCGGATAATACCGCGCATAAGTAAAAGTAAATCAGAGCTGTGCATTATTTTTGCGCAGCTCTGATTTATTTATGCAAAATTCCAATTCTGGAAATGGCCGGTTTAGTCCATTCTGCTTTTGTAGTCTTCGTAAGTGAATGTCCTAAGCAATTCCACTGAGCCGTCAGCGTGCACAAAGACAAATTTTGGGTGTTGCACTCCGTTAAACATATTTGTCTTAACCGTGGTATAGTGGTTCATGTCGCCAAACGTGACTCTGTCGCCAGCACAAAGTGGTTTGTCAAACGACCAATCACCCACAAAATCGCCGCTAAGGCAAGTGTTTCCGCCAAAGCGATACGTCGGTTTACTCGGGGTGACATCTTCCAACGCTTCTATAATCTGTGGTTTGTATGGCATTTCCAGACAATCGGGCATGTGGCATGCAAACGATGTGTCAACAATAGCCGTTTTTATGGCACTATTTTCAACCACATCAAGCACTTGTGCCACAAGGTCGCCTGTCTGCCAGCAAAATGCGCTTCCAGGCTCCAGTATCACCTCCAGGTTAGGGTATTTGTGCTTAAACTCCTTGAGCAGCGACACTAAATGCTTTGTGTCATATCCAGCTTTTGTCATCAAGTGACCACCACCCATATTTATCCATTTCAACCTGCTAAAATACTTTCCAAACTGTTTTTCAACCGACTCAAGCACGCGCGCCAAGTCGTAGGAAGTTGACTCACACAAAGCGTGAAAATGAAAACCTTCTATCCCGGCTGGTAACTCCGTCAGTTGCTCCGCAGTCACACCAAAGCGCGAGCCTGGACTACATGGGTCGTATATGCCGGTGTCAACCACAGAGCACATTGGGTTGATGCGTAATCCACAACTCACACGGTCTGCTTCTCCGCGACCGAAGTTGTGCCGTTCCACCTCTGCCTTAAACCGCTCAAACTGGGCTACAGAATTAAATGTTATGTGCGAGCTGCCTTCAAGGAATTTAGGCATCGTTTGTGGGGTATATACCGGGCAATATGTGTGTGTTTTGCAACCAAGCTCCTCATTGCCAAGCCTCATCTCATTTACAGAGCTTGCTGCCGAACAAAATCCATATTCGCGAAACACGCCAAAGGTTTTCCATAAGGCGTTTGCCTTAAATGCCATTATTATCTTGGCTCCGCTCTCGGCAGCCACACGGCTTATCAAGCTCAAATTGCGACGCAGCCTGTCTTCATACACCACATAAAACGGTGCCTCTATATCTTTCAAATCAATCATAATATTGCAAATTTAGCGAATTTAAGCAGCAGCTTTTTATCACCCACATTATCAAACCTGGCAACGATTTTCTCCTCACCAGCAGTAACGTCAATTTCAGTCACCACACCCAGGCCAAACCTCTCGTGCCGAATTTTTGTGCCAACAGCAAATTCTCCTATGCTGTGTTTGCCCATTGCTCCAGCACTTGTTACCATGCCTGAAGTGACAGGAGACGAAACGCGTGATGTGGCATTAGAAATAGGAGTCAAGTGCCTTGGCCTTGCAACAAACGGCTCTTTAGCCACAGCTTTTGGAGCAAAGTGACCTCCAGAACCAAACCCTCCGCCACCAAATGTTCGGGTTCCAAACGATGGGGTAGTTGATGCCGTGCCGTGCACATTCAGATATTTGGTGTCAATGTCTTGCAAGAAGCGGCTTGCGACACAACTTTTTGACTGTCCGTTAAGGAAGCGCGAAATTGCAAAAGTTATGGTGCACGTTACGGCTGCACGCGTTATGGCCACATAGAGCAAACGGCGCTCCTCCTCGATGCCATGCCTAGTGTCGGCACTCATTTTGGCAGGAAACAAGTCCTCTTCCGCACCAACAATTATCACATTCTTAAATTCCAAACCTTTTGACGCATGCACCGTCATAAGCGTCACGCAGTCGCCAGAATTATCACTCTGGTCAATGTCGGACAGCAACGACACTTCCGCTAAAAAGTCAACAAGAGCCACCTCGGTGTCGCCTTCTTCCTCATGCCCCTGCACAAATTCGCTTATGCTGTTGACCAACTCGTTCAAGTTCTCTTGCCGGCTTATGTTTTCGGGTGTGTTGTCGCCAATCAACACAGAAATCAACTTTGACCGCTCTACAATCAGCTTTGCAAGCTCATAAGCATTAACACCCTTGGCATTTTGCTCTATGAAAGTGGCTATCAGCTCACGGAAAGAGGCGAGTTTGCGCAACGTGCCGGCATTAGCATTAAGCCCATACTTAATCGGGTCGTTTATCACCTGCCACATGCTCACCTCATGAGCCAGCGCACACTTCTGCACCTTGGTCACCGTCACGTCGCCTATGCCTCTGGCCGGATAGTTGATAATGCGCCGCAAAGCCTCATCGTCATCGGGGTTCACTGTCAAGCGGAAATACGACACCGCGTCTTTCACCTCTTTGCGCTGAAAGAACGACAAACCGCCATAAATCTTGTAGGGTATGCTGTATCCGCGGTTTCCGTGGTCATTGCGCTTTCCACCACGGTTCAAGGCTTCCTCTATTATTCTCGACTGGGCATTTGTGCGATAAAGTATTGCAAAGTCGCTATAAGAGCAGCCCTGACGCGATTTAAGCCCTATTATTCGGTTAACCACATAGTAAGCCTCCTCATAATCGGAGTAGCACTGAACCACATTAACCTTTTCGCCCTCGCCATTTTCAGAGAACAAATGTTTCTTGATTTGACGTGAATTTTTGTCAATCAACGAGTTGGCTGCAAGGACTATATTTTTTGTCGAGCGATAATTTCGCTCAAGCTTAAATGTCTTTAAGCTTGGAAAATACTTGCTGAGCGTCAGTATATTGTTTATGTTGGCACCTCTAAATGAATATATGCTCTGAGCGTCGTCACCAACCATACATATACGCTGATGCTGCTTCGAGAGCTGAAGCAAAATCATGTGCTGTGCAAAATTAGTGTCCTGATACTCGTCAACAAGAATGTATTCAAACATTTGCTGATATTTAGCCAGCAAGTCGGGATTATCGCGCAACAATACGTTTGTATAAAACAGCAAATCGTCAAAATCCATTGTCCCCGACACTCTGCACCGTGTGCAATACGCCCTGTAGATAGCGCACATTTCAGGCCGGTTGCTTCGTGCGTCCTCATCGAGCAAACCTTTGTTGACAGCATAGTCATCAGGAGAAATCAGCGCATTTTTCACGTTTGATATATGCGCCTGAACCGACGACGGATTATACACCTTGTCGTCGAGTTGCCGCTCCTTGATTATTTGCTTGACAAGCGATTTTGAGTCGGTTGCGTCATATATTGTGTAATCGTGCCTAAAGCCCAATCTGTCGGCATTGACGCGCAGTATTTTTGAGAAAATGGAGTGGAATGTGCCCATCCACAGCCGGCTTGACACCTCGCTGCCAGCAAGTGACTGGATTCGTTCTTTCATCTCAGTGGCGGCTTTGTTGGTAAACGTCAACGCCAATATGTGGCTTGGCTTATAGCCGGAATTAACCAAATGCACAATCTTGTAGGTCAACACTCTGGTTTTTCCCGACCCAGCTCCGGCAACAACAAGCGATGGGCCACCGTCATAAACCACGGCCTCGCGCTGCTGCTCATTAAGTTCGTTCAGATAATTTGTAGTCATTCAGTGGGCAAAGTTACTAAATAATGTCGTCATAGCACGGTATGTCGTGCAAGAACATATAGCTGTTGGCCTCGTAGTCATTCATGCAGCAATAGTGAGCTATGCCGTTTGAAACAATCAGATACTTGGCTCTCAACACAAGGTTATAGCGAAAAATCTGGTCAAACACGCTCTGCGTTATCTCTATGTGCGGCGCTTTATATTCCACTATCACAAACGGATTGCCGTCACGTCCCACGATAAGCGTGTCGCAGCGGCGCTTAATTCCATTTTGCAGCAGCGACACCTCGTTGCCTATCAGCCCCTGCGGAAAGTGGCGTTCCTCAATAAGGAACTGAACAAAATTCTGGCGTACCCATTCTTCGGGCGTCAATGCCACAAAGCGTTGTCTGATTTTGTCGAACACCAACAGGTTTTCTCCGTCTTTCTTGATGTTGAATTCGTATTTTGGCAAATTAAGTTGCATGCTGTCTCTCTATTTGCAGAGTATCTATTTTATTTGTAAATTTAGCAAATAAAACACAGTTATATTCGCTAAATGGCACCTAAAAAGTCTGAAATCTCATTCGCGTCTTTAAAGAAAGACATTATTGGCAAGAAATTTTGTTCCACCTACCTCCTTGAGGGCGAAGAACCTTATTTCATCGACCAATTGTCGAAACTGATAGTTGACAATGCACTGACCGAAGACGAGAAAGATTTCAACCTAACCGTGACCTACGGCATTGATGCCGACCTAAAGGCCATTGCCAACCAGTGCAACCGTTTCCCGGTCATGGCACAGCGCCAAGTGGTGCTAATAAAAGAAGCCCAAAACATCGGCAAAGGAAATTCAAGCAAGTCGCTCGACTTGCTGATTCCCTACATTGAGAGACCTCTCGACTCCACCATACTCATAATTTGCTACAAGGGTGGGGTGGTCAGAGCCGACTCCAAGTTTGTAAAAGCTTTGGCTAAGGTTGACTCCGCTGTTGTCTTCAACTCCAAAAAGATTGCGAGTTGGAACCTGACAAAAGTGATTTCTGATTACATACAGTCGTCAGGCTGCTCTGCCGACGACAAGTCGAAAGGCATGCTTGCAGAGTTTATAGGCGACGACCTTGCGCGCTTATTTGGCGAGATTGATAAATTGGTTATGCTTGCCAGTGCGTCACGACGCATCACGCCCGAACAAATAGAGCGTAACATAGGCATAAGCAAGGATTACAATTACTGGGAGTTTGAAGATGCCATACAGACCAAAAACGCAGGCAAAGCCTACCGCATAATCGACTACTACAAGAAAAACCAAAAGGGTCAGAAAAAAGATGTGGTGATAATGAATGTGGCACAACTTTTCTCTTTTTTCTCAAATGTGCTGCTTGTGAAAGTTTGCCCCGACAAGTCGCGCGAAGGCTTAACGGCATATCTGGGCGGCAACGTGCGTCCAAACCGTCTTGAGAAGTTCATAGCCACAGCCAACCGTTACAGCCTGGGGGGCTGCATCAACATAATAGGGCACATTCGCAACTGCGACGGCAAGCTAAAAGGAATAGGTGGCAACGCAAGCCAAAATGGATTTGAGCTGCTAAAGGAACTGGTGTTTCAGATAATGCACTCCTGAACAAAACGCCTCACGCTGCTTGCAGCCAGAGACGTCAACGAATTCTATAATAATATCCAAGCGTCACTTGAACCGACATGCCCGATGATGCCGAAAAAGCATCTTTGGCGTGATTGCCAAACACATCGTGCAGACCATAGTAAAAGCGTCCTTCTGCCACTATAGAGTGCTTTGGCGTGGCAATGAACTCCAATCCCAGACCTGCCGAAATTCCATAGTCAAACTTATATTTCACTGGCAGTGTGAACTGCTCAATATTTCTATTTTCTGTCGGGAAACCACTTATGCCGGCAACGTTTTGATAGTCAAAATTAGATTTTGTGGAGTTTTCTATCATGTAGCCTATTTCCGGACCTGCCGTGAAAAAGGCGTGAAACTTGGAGCTACCGAAATATATTTGGGTCAGCATGGGCAGACGTAAATAGTCGAGCCGCTTCTGAAAGGCAAAATCAGTGCCCTCAAACGTTTCTTTCCAGCCCCCTTGCTCGTAGTTGAGTTCAACCACTATGCCAAAGTTTCGCTCCTCGGTGTAGCGGAATGACAAACCCGCCGTCACTCCAGGCAAAAACGTCTGGGGAACCGATGACTGAAAGTTGACCTTCGACATCGTTGCACCAGCCTTGCCGCCAATCGACACATTGGCTTCATAATGCTGCTGGGCATTGCCGCTAAATGCGCTTACCACCGCCAGCGACAACAAAACTATAAGTTTGCCGACCTTCATCATCTTGTAGTGTCAATTATTTCTTTATTTGGAGTGAAGTGGATTATATTGACGGTGTTGTTTATAAAGCCACCCCAGTTGCTCACTCTCTGGAACTTGAAATCAGTTTGCACTCCATCAAACCGCTCTTTGTCAGCGTCCATTCTGGAGCTTGACGCCATCTTGCCAATCAAGTAGTTTGCTGTGTCGTAGCCACACAAGCCCATTGTGGGGGCTGTATAGAGCATTTCCTCGCCATACCAGCTCTCGTATTGGCGTTCCACCTCACGGTATCTGAAACCACGAGAATTAAAGAATCTGGCATAAATATAAGTGTCGATGGCTTGCATGTCGTCTTGGAAATCGCGCAGATACAAACTGTATTCCGGATAGCCAAAGAGAGCGAAATCGCAATCCACACGGTCTTTTTTAGCTTGTTTCAGAGCCTTAACTATCTTTTTCAGCAGATTTTTGCTGCCAGATGTGGGCACGAACACATATTTAGTGCCCGGATTCATGTATTTCGACAAGTTTGTAGCTGTCAGTTCGTGAATTATTGTCAGCGTGTTGGTCTTGTATTTTTTTGCCTCAATGTGTGCTTTCAAATCGTCAAAAATGTCAGTGTCCTTGCTCTCGGGATCGTCAAGAAATATCACAGAATAGTCTTTGAACCGCAGGTCAAACCATTCCGTCACCTTGCCAACCATATAGGCAGACGGTATGTTGACCTGCATCACACGCGGATTGTCAATGTAATCCTCATTTTTCACTGTGAAGCAATTAAGCACATACACGCCATTTTTCTTGCCAAAGTCATTAACACGCTTCAGCTGCTGCGGCTCACTCGGAGCTATAATGAAATCCATGTTTTTCAGCGCATCAAGCTCCAAAATGCTGTCTGTCCGGTTAAGATTGTGCTGGGTGTCATACACGAGCACATTTATTTTCTTGTTGGTCTTAGTGCGCGCCTCATTCACGCCAAGCAAAAAGCCCTTGTAAAACTCGGTGTAGAGCAGTGCTTGCTTGGGCGGATTGTCCTTATGCAGCTGGAATGGCAGCACCATGCCTATGTTGATTGTCTTTCCGTTTTTCTTGAAATTGGCAACGTTGTCATATATTTTGTCGAGCTTGTTGCTTGAATAGTTTTTTTCCAAATCTTTAATCGATGCCTTTTGCTGGTCGTAATACAACTTCTCGTTGCTCATGACAGGCACATACACAATCTTGCCCTTTTTCACCTTCGACAACTGCGGATTTGCCATTTTCAGCTGTTGCTCCGTAATGCCATATTTTTTGGCAATAGTGGCAAACGTCTCATCTTTTTGAGCCTTATATGTGTACATCCTTGCCACCTCGGTTTCTATCTCCACCGGACTCGACGTGTTTGCGTCAATCTTAATCACCGTGCCGGCAATAAAGCGTTGTGGTGATACACCTGGGTTATCGGCAATAATCTTTTCTATGTTGGTGTTATATTTTTTTGCCAAGCTATACAGCGTTTCACCCTGCTTTATTGTGTGATAAAGCACTGAAGTTTGTCCTTGCGCATGTCCGTTGCCGTTTGTTTGCGGAATGACAAGCGTTTCGCCCACATGCAAAGCGCCGTCGCTGCCAGGATTGGCAGCCAGTATGTCTTCTTGCGACACATTGTAGAGCTTCGATAGCCCATAGAGCGTTTCGCCGCTTGCCACACGATGCCTCACGCTCTCCGTTTTGTCAAGACTGACTTTCTTGCCCGACGCTTGTGGCTTGTCTTGATAGCTGCCATGTGTGCCGTCGGCAAACACGTCAGCAGGGAAGAACAGCACTTGATTTTTGGCGAAACCCTCGGCAACCGATGGGTTATAGCGCAAAATCTCCTCTTTTGTCAGCCCAAGTTTTTGTGCTATGCTGTAAATAGTTTCTTTTTTCTTTACCTCATAGCTATAATATTTTTTGCCATTAATCGTCTTTACAGGCAATTTCAGCTGTGCCGAGGCTGTCATTGTCACAACCACAGCCACAACGGCCAATATAGCTTTCTTTATGTTCATCAGTTCAAAAAATTATTATCTAATGTCTTGCAAAGTTATAAATTCCTGCCGACATACTGCTTTATTGTGGGTTAATAACCCTGTCGCCTATCAATTTCGACAATCTCGCCCTCAAGTCATAAAGCTGCTGCAACTCTTGCAGCAATTTCATGTCTTGTGTGGTTTGCAGTTTGCGCTGTGTGTCTTTTATTCTGCACTGCACTGTGGCATAACGCAAGTTTTGCATTGATTGCGGCACCAGTTCCCGCAAATTGTCATATTCAGATGGAGCATTGGTAAATATCTTGCTAAGTGGATATTCATTGCCTATCAGCGTGTTCGACACCGTGCGTATATCATCGTCCTCAACGGAGCAAAGCTTCTTTTCCAAGAATTTTGCTCTGAAAGAGTTGATTTCCTGCTGGCACTCGCTCTTTGCGGAATTTCGCACTTCTTCTTCTTTTTTCAGCAGCTCTTCTGGACTCAAACCAGTCACATCAACGCAGGCAATCCGCTCATTGAATAACTCGTTTTCCTTTTGCTGCAAATCTCGGCACAACGTTTCCATGCCACTGCGGAACTCGTCGAAACTGTTGCATGCGCAGTCAAAAATCTTGCGATACACAGGGTGGTGAAACTGTGTGTTGTCAAGGCTCATTTCATTGTAGATATATTCCAGCACCGAGGTAGGGTATATCTTGCCGTCGTCATACTCCGTGTCGCACAAATAGCACATACCATAACGCACCACATATTTAATCACGATTTTCTCTGGCGGATACAGATAACGCTCCACGTCGGTCTTTGCCTCAGCCGATGCAGCGGCATCTACTATTGGCTCCACCGTCGCCTCTTGAGCTTGCGGCTGTTGTGCCGCAGCAGTTACAGCCGAGCTTTCCGCCGTTGCCGCCATGGTGCCGCCAATGCCTTCTATGCTCTCACGAGCATTTTCTCTTTGCTGCCGCTTGTAGTCAGCCTCACGAGCCAATATGCGATTCTTTTTAATCTCTCTCAGAATCATTTGCTCGTCCATACCTAAAGTGTTGCTACACTCTTTGGCATACACCGAGCGTGTGATGTTTGACGGTATAACCGATATTGATTTCACAATTTCAGAAATTGCCTTCGATTTCTTGATAGGGTCTTTCTCGGCACCTTTCAGCAGGATTCGCATCTTGAAGTCGATGAAGTCCTCCTCATTGGCATCAATGTATTCCTGTATCTGTGCCGTGCTATGGCTTTGCGCAAAGCTGTCGGGGTCGTGCTCCGGTGGCAGCAGCAGCACCTTCATGTTAAGCCCCTCGCCAAGTAGCATGTCCACGCCTCGCATGGCGGCATGTATTCCAGCGGCATCGCCGTCAAACATTTCGGTCACGTTTTCGCTGAAACGGTGAATTTTCTGAATGTGTCCCTCCGTAAGAGCAGTGCCCGATGAAGCTATCACATTCTTGAACCCGGACTGGTGCATGGAAATAACATCGCAGTAACCCTCAACAATCACACATTTCTCTTTGTTGATTATGTCGCGCTTTGCCTGATACAGGCCATATATCTCGTTTCGCTTGTTGTAAATCAGCGATTCTGGCGAATTCACATATTTTGCGGGGTCGTTTCTCAACGTGCGGCCTCCAAATGCCACTACCTTGCCAGCTATGTTAAACACCGGGAACATAACTCTGCCCCTAAAGCGGTCATAGCCGCCACCATGCTGGTCGTCGATGCAAAGACCCACTTTGAAAAGCAACTCTCTGTTAAAACCCTTGGCTATTGCCGCATTATATAGCGCGGACCTGCCTTCAGGCGAATAGCCGAGATGAAACGTCTTGATAGACTCAGCATTGAAGCCTCTTTCCTTGAAATAAGACATGCCAATCTCTTGCCCTTCTTGAGTGCCGTGAAGCTGACGTTCAAAAAATCCGCAGGCAAACTCGTTGAGCATAAACATGCCCTCGCGCTCCGACTGCTGGCGTCGCTCCTCGTCGGTCAGTTCTTTTTCCTCTACTTCTATATTGTATTTCTTTGCCAAATACTTTAGAGCCTCATAGTAGGAGAGTTGCTCGTGCTCCATAATAAAGTTGACAGGACTTCCGCCCTTGCCGCACCCAAAGCAGTGGCAAATGCCCTTGGCTTTCGACACATAGAACGATGGGGTTTTCTCGTTGTGAAACGGACACAACCCCACATAATTTGCACCGCGGCGGCGCAAATTCACAAAATCCGACACAACGTCCACAATGTCAGCCGTGTCAAGTATCTTGGCTACAGTAGCTCTATCTATCATAAAATTTCTCCTCTATATGGCTTCACAAAGTTACTTAATTTGCGCCAATAGTGCCCAATAAAAAAGTCCAGAGTTTTACAGTCTGAAAACCCTGGACCAAATATTCAGCGCAATCGCGTTAATTCATTGATTTCTTGTCACAATCATTCGTCTTGTGCATTGATAATCTCCATAATTTGGATTGCAGATTTCATAACCGAAGAACCTGGACCGAATATGGCTGCCACACCGTGCTTATACAAGAAGTCGTAGTCTTGCACAGGTATCACACCGCCGGCTATGACTATGATGTCTTCGCGGCCAAGTTTCTTCAGTTCCTCTATCACTGCCGGAACAAGCGTCTTGTGACCTGCTGCAAGCGATGATACGCCCAGCACGTTAACGTCGTTTTCAACAGCCTCCTTGGCCGACTCGGCAGGAGTTTGGAAGAGCGGACCCATGTCAACGTCGAAGCCGCAATCGGCATAGCCTGTTGCCACAACCTTTGCGCCACGGTCATGTCCGTCTTGGCCCATCTTTGCTATCATGATACGCGGTTGGCGACCATGCTTCTTTGCCCATTCCGAAGTAAGCTTTCTTGCTTCTTCCAAATCGGGGTCTGATTTTGTTTCTTTTGAATACACGCCAGAAATCACATTTACTTTTGCTTTATAACGTCCCACGACTTCCTCGCAGGCATCTGAAATCTCACCAAGTGAGGCACGGTCTTTGGCGCATTGCACGGCAATTTCCAGCAAGTTGCCCTTACCTGTCTTCACACATTCTGTCAGTTCAGCCAAGTCAGCCTTCACCTTGTCGTTGTCACGGTTCTTATACAATTCCTGCAAGTGAGCCACCTGCTCGTTCTTAACCTCGGTGTTGTCGATTTCAAGAATATCGATAGGAGCCTCCTTTTCAAGCTGATATTTGTTGATACCCACGATTGTCTGGCGACCAGAGTCAATGCGGGCCTGTGTGCGTGCAGCGGCTTCCTCAATGCGCATCTTTGGCACACCGGTTTCAATGGCCTTGGCCATACCACCAAGTTTCTCGATTTCCTCGATGTGTGCCCATGCCTTGCGCACGAGTTCGTCAGTGAGTTTTTCCACATAATAAGAGCCTGCCCACGGGTCAATAGCTTTGGTCACATAGGTCTCTTGCTGAATGTAGATTTGCGTGTTGCGCGCAATGCGTGCAGAGAAATCGGTAGGCAGTGCAATTGCCTCATCGAGGGCATTGGTGTGGAGTGATTGGGTGTGACCCTGTGCTGCTGCCATGGCCTCAATACAAGTTCTGCCCACATTGTTAAATGGGTCTTGTGCTGTCAGTGACCAACCCGACGTCTGCGAGTGTGTACGCAACGACATTGATTTCGGGTTTTCTGCACCAAAGCTCTTCACAATCTTTGCCCAGAGCAGACGTCCGGCACGCATCTTGGCAATTTCAGTGAAGAAATTCATAGAAATACCCCAGAAGAACGACAGACGTGGAGCAAACTGGTCAACCTTGAGTCCGGCGTTCAATCCGGTTCTGATGTAGTCCAAACCGTCGGCAAGCGTGTAGGCAAGCTCAATGTCGGCCGTTGCACCAGCCTCTTGCATGTGGTAACCAGAGATTGATATTGAGTTGAACTTAGGCATATATTTTGAGGTGTACTCAAATATGCTTGCGATTATCTGCATTGAGAACTTAGGCGGATAGATGTAGGTGTTTCTCACCATGAACTCCTTGAGAATGTCGTTCTGGATTGTTCCTGCCATTTCCTCAAGTTTTGCGCCTTGCTCAAGTCCGGCCACTATGTAGAATGCCATGACTGGAAGCACAGCACCGTTCATTGTCATTGACACCGACATTCTGTTCAATGGAATACCAGAGAACAGCACTTTCATGTCCTCAACCGAGCAAATTGACACACCGGCCTTACCCACATCACCCACCACGCGTGGGTTATCTGCATTGTAGCCACGGTGTGTTGGCAGGTCGAATGCCACCGAAAGACCTTTCTGACCTGAAGCCAAGTTGCGGCGATAGAATGCGTTCGACTCCTTTGCTGTGGAGAAACCGGCATATTGGCGCACTGTCCACGGGCGGAACGGATACATCATGGAGTAGGGGCCTCCGAGAAATGGCGGAATTCCGGCCACAAAGTTCAAGTGCTCCAGTCCTTCCAAATCTTCTTTCGTATAGACGGGTTTTATGTCGAGCAACTCGGCATTTTTCCATGGTTTACCCATCTTCAGGGGCTTGTGTTCTACATTAAAAGCCTCATTAGCAATATCTATATTTTTAAAATTCGGTCTCATCTTGTCTTTATTTTAAAAGTTTTGCATTGAATGCCTTCAATGTTTCAAGAACATTTGTACGCACGTTTATGAAGTTTTCCACTCCCATTGCCTTAAACTCATCGGTTTCCGGACCAGCGAGCACAAACACTGCGCGGCCGTCAAGCTCCTTGATTGCATCAGGAATGTATGTTGGATATTCCTCGTCGCTTGAGCAGAGCACCACGATATCGGCATTTGCCTTGATTGCGGCTTCCACGCCCTCGGCCACTGTGGCAAATCCCAGGTTGTCAACCAAGTCATATCCAGCACAGGCAAAGAAGTTGCACGAGAATTGTGCACGAGCTATGCGCATTGCAGCCTTGTTGCCTATCGTCAGCATAAATGCCTTTGGCTTGTGTGCAGCTCTCTCGGTTGCAAGTCTCACTTGCTCATATTCGCTCGACAGTCTCTGGTTGTTGAGCGCGCCTTCCGGTGCAGCGGCATAGTTCACATTGTCGGCCTTGTCGCCAACCTTTTCTGTGAAGTTAGGGAACTGGTTCACGCCCACGAGTTGCTCACGTCTGCGAGCCAACTTGTCGTGGCGAGTTGCTGCCGATTTGTTCACGGCACTCACCACCACGCCTTCTTCAAGGGCAGCGTTAAATCCGCCAAGGTCTTCGGTTTCCACAAACAGTTGCCAACCGCATTTTGCAATCGACATTGTGAGCGACTCTATGTAGTAAGAGCCTCCTGCCGGGTCAACCACCTTGTCCAAGTGGCTTTCCTCTTTCAGCAATATCTGCTGGTTGCGGGCCATGCGCTCCGAGAAGTCGTCGGCAGCCTTGTAGGCGTGGTCAAACGGAGTTACCGTGATTTCATCTACACTGGCCAGAGCTGCGCTCATAGCTTCAGTTTGAGAGCGGAGCAGGTTAACGTATGGGTCATACACTGTTTGGTTAAATTCTGTGGTTATGGCGTTCACAAGCATCTTGCACGAAGCGTCGTCTTTCGGGCCATATTGCTTCACAATTTGAGCCCACAGCATGCGTGCTGCGCGGAATTTTGCAAGCTCCATGAAATACACTGTGCACACGCCCATGTTGAACTTGATGCGTTGAGCCACTTCGTCCACCGAGAAACCGGCGTCAGTGAGTTCTGCCAGGAATTCGTTACCCCACGACAGAGCATAGCCGAGCTCCTGATACACAAACGCGCCGGCATTGTTCAGCATCTGAGCATCTACGGTGAAGCAGCGGAGCCCTTTGACTGGAGTCACCACTTTCAGCAGCGCAGAGGCCACGGCTTTCACATCGCCAGGATATTTTGTGCCTTTTTTGAGTATGTGCTTAAATGGGTCGAAGTTCACCGAGCCACTGAACGTGTCGGCTGCTCCGGCTTTTTCCACGAGTTCCACAAGTTTCTCTGCCACCTCAACCACATGCTTGCAGCAGGTCATGATGTTCACTTCCACCTTGCACAAGTCAATGCCGTCGAGCAGAGATGCAAGGTCGGCATCGGGTTTAATCTTAAATCCCAATGCGGTCACACCTTTGGTCAGCAGCTTTTTAGCTTTTTCGTTGGCGGCTGTCACATCGGTCACGTCAATGTCTTGACGTATGCTCCAGTCGTTATTTACATGGGTACCTCGCAAATAAGGATATTCTCCAGGAAGAGAATCCGTTGTCTTAAAGTCTTTAATGTTTTCACCGCGATACATGGGTTGAAAATCAAAGCCTTCATTTGTTCGCCACACCAATTTTTTGTTGAAGTCAGCCCCTTTAAGGTCAACTTCCACCTTTGCGCGCCACTCTTCAGTGGTCACCGGTTTAAATTGGGCAAACAATTGTTCTTTTTTTTCTGCCATAATTTAAGTTTAGTATTTTATAGTAACTATTGTATATCTATGACTTGGCTGGCATTTCATTTCGAAATGCACCCACTTCACAAAGATAAATATTTATTGGCAATCGCCAATATTTTTAACCAACATTTTGTGATTATGAACTCTTTACGCCCATGCTTACATATCGAAACCGCACCATGTCCAAAAACAGCAAGCGAGAAAAGGGGAGTGATCCGCCTTTTCTCGCTTGGTTATGCCTTGTTTTGATTGGTTTCGCGTGCTTAAACGCTCGACCTGATGATTCCGCGTGACGATTTTGCCACAAAATCGAGTACTGTGTCGCGCTCCTGGCTTTGCGGCATGTCTTCTCTGATTTTTGCCACGGCAGCTGTCACATTCAGTTCAGAGTGATACAGCCGGCGATACACGTCTTGCACCGTGTCAATCTGCTCTTGCGAGAAACCTCTGCGGCGCAAGCCCACCGAGTTCACACCCTCATACACGAGCGGAAAACGGCCAGCCATTGCAAACGGCGGCACATCTTTGCTCACGAGCGAACCGCCCTGTATCATCACGTGCTGGCCTATGTGTGTGAACTGGTGTACGAGCGTGCCGCCGCCTATTACAGCCCAGTCGCCCACCACCACTTCGCCGGCAAGCTGCGTGGTGTTTGACATTATCACGTGGTCGCCAAGCACACAGTCATGAGCCACATGGCAGTAGGCCATAATCAGGCAGTAGCTGCCCACCACGGTTTTGCCCTTAGAGGCTGTGCCGCGGTGCACTGTGGCAAATTCCCTTATATTGGTGTGGTCGCCTATTATGGTCAGTGTTTCCTCGCCCTTGAATTTCAAGTCTTGCGGTATGTCACTAATCGACGCTCCTGCGTGTATGTGGCAATTTTTGCCGATTCGGGCACCGGAGTGAATTGTGGCATTGCTGTCAATCACCGTGTTGTCACCAATCTCCACATTATCCTCTATCGTCACAAACGGACCGATTTCCACATTCTTGCCAATCTTTGCGTTAGGACTTATGTATGACAGTTCTCGCTTGTCCATGTTTCTGTTTTTGCAATTATTTGTTTTTAATTATTTGTGCCATGAATTCCGCTTCCGACACCACTTTTTCTCCCACAAAGGCGTAACCCTTCATCACGGCGCAACCGTGGTGTATGGGCGAAATAAGCGATAAATGGAATATAAGCGTGTCGCCTGGAACCACCTTTTGGCGGAATTTCACGTTATCTATCTTCATGAAGTAGGTGGAATATTGCTCCGGGTGCTCCAGTGTGTCCATCACGAGCATTGCGCCAGTTTGCGCCATGGCTTCCACTTGCAACACACCTGGCATAACAGGCTCCTGGGGGAAGTGCCCCTGGAAATACGGCTCGTTGCCCGACACATTTTTCACGCCCACCACATGTGTTTTGCCAATCTCTATTATTTTGTCAACCAAGAGCATTGGGTAGCGGTGGGGGAGTATCCGTCTTATGCGGTTCACGTCCATCACCGGCTGTGCGTTTGGGTCATATTCCGGTGCTTGCACGTTTTGATATTTCAGTTCTTGTCTGATTTTGCGCGACAGTCTGTTATTGATTGTGTGACCTGGCTTTGTGGCTATGATGCGGCCTTTGAGCGGACGGCCTATCAGCGCAAGGTCACCAAGCACGTCGAGTAGTTTGTGGCGTGCCGGCTCGTTGTTATACACAAGTGGCTTGTTGTTCAAGTAGCCCAACTCGTCCACGTGCTTGTGCTGCACATGCATCAGGTCGGCGAGCTTGTCCAAGTCCTCTTGCTTCATGGGGCTGTCATATATCACAATCGCATTGTCAAGGTCACCACCCTTTATAAGGTTATTTTGCACAAGAGGCAAAATTTCTCTCACAAACACAAATGTGCGGCTGGCGGCTATCTCTTTCTTGAAATCGCGCAAATTGTCGAGCGACGCAAATTGGTTAGGCAGAATGGGGGAGTCAAACGCAATCATAGTGTCTATTGAAAACTCGTCGTCGGGCAGCACTATCAGCGATGCACCAGTCTGCTCGTCAAACACTTTTATGCGTTGCTTAACCACATAATATTCTTTTTCGGCGTCTTGCTCCACCACACCCACTTCGTCTATGTGGTTGACTATCTCTATTGCGCTGCCGTCGAGTACCGGTATTTCTGGAGCGTTCACCTCTATCAGGCAGTTGTCTATTCCTGCTGCATACAGTGCCGCCATGGCATGCTCTATCGTGCCCACACGCACATCGCCGTTGCTGCGGCTTGCTATCACTGTGCCCCTGGTGGTTTGCACCACATTCTCGGCGAGGGCTGCCACCGTGGGTTGACCTTCAAGGTCTATGCGTTTCAGCACATAGCCGGTGTTGACCTCGGCAGGCTTGAATGTTGCCGTTATGTGCAAGCCGGTGTGAAGTCCCTTGCCCGAAACTGAAAATTGACTTTTTAATGTCAGTTGTTTCATTTTCTTATAATAATTGTCTATTATTTTTCATGTTTTTCAAATCCGGAAATGCGCACATGCGTTCAGTCTTTTTTGTCGCTGTCCACACGCTTTTTCAGTGCGCTGATGTCATTATACATCTCGCCCAGACGCTTGAGGTAAACGTTTTGTCGTGCAAACTCCAGCGCGTTGATGGCTGGGGAGCCAAGCACACGTTTCTTGTCGCCTATGCTGTTTGGTATGCCCGACTGTGCGCCTATTCCGTTGTAGTCGCCCACAGTTATGTGACCGGCAAACCCCACTTGTCCGCCCACCATGTTGTGTTTGCCAATCTTGGTTGAGCCGGCTATGCCCACTTGGGCTGCCATCACGGTGTTTTCTCCTATCTCCACATTATGTGCCACCTGAATCAGGTTGTCGAGCTTCACGCCTTTGTGAACCACGGTTGCGCCCATTGTGGCACGGTCTATTGTGGTGTTAGCGCCTATCTCCACATCGTCCTCAAGAATCACAATGCCCACTTGCGATATTTTCTCGTATGTGCCGTCGGCCTTGGGCGCGAAACCAAACCCGTCGCCGCCTATTGTGGCTCCGCCTTGCACTATGCAGCGGTTGCCTATGCGGCAGCCGTGATACACCTTCACGCCAGGGTAGAGCGTAACGTCGTCGCCCAACTCCACATCATCGCCCACATATACCTGCGGATATATTTTCACATTTTTTCCGAGCTTCACATTTTTTCCGATATAGGCAAATGCTCCCACGTATGCGCCTTCGGGCAATGTCACGCCCTCGCTCACAAACGATGGCTGCTCCACGCCCACCTTTTCTGGGCGCTGGCTGTTCACGAAATTCAGCAAGTCGGCTATGGTGGTGTAAGGGTCAGCCACCTTTATCAGCGTGGCGTTCACCGGGTGTTCTGGTTCAAAGTCGTTTCGCACGAGCACCGCAGTGGCCTCGGTCGAGTAGATATAGTGGGTGTACTTTGGATTTGCCAAAAATGTTATTGAACCTTTCTTGGCTTCTTCTATTTTCGCATAGTTGGTAATCACAGCCTTTGCGTCACCTTCGATGGTGCCTTTCACGATGGCGGCAAGCTGCTCAACAGTAATTTCCATCTTGTTATTTTATTTTACCGTATTTTAATATTCTACAAAGTTCTAAAAAATGACCGACTTAGCAAAGTATTACTGCTTAAAATATTATAAAACAAGTCCGGTGAAACTCCTTTACAAATTTCACCGGACCTGCATCACAGCCGCTCTCGCGGCATGGTTTGTCTGTTATCTCAATTCCTTGGTAGCCTTAGTGCTGCCATCGGCATATCTTGTCACCACAATGTTCACACCGTCAAAAGGCTTGGCGCTTGCCACACCTGCCACGTTGTAGTATGTGATGTCCACCACAGTTTTTGCTGTAGTCACATCGTCAACACCAGTCACGGTTTTGTTGGTCAAATTCAGCGGAGCCACCTTATAGAGTGTGCTAACTTCCGAGTTGTCATTTGCGGCCACCTTGTCAGTAGCAGCCTTGTTGTCAATGCCGAGCACTATGGCGTCGAACGAATAGAACTTGTCTTCCTCTAAACCCGTAGGAATCACCTGATAAGTGTCGTCTATTGCAACAGCGCCATTAAAACCATAGTGATTAACCGACCCTTCTTTTGCCGGAACATAGAATTTACCGCCTTTATACACAGCATCTACCACCGTAACATATTCACCGCGTTTCGGGTTCATGAAGAAGTATTCCTTGCCATCGTCAGCCTTAATTTTGTTGCTTCCAGCAGCTACCATAAAGTTCACTGGCGTATATGCGTTTGGCACATATTCTTCAGCTTCACCATCTTCATTCACCTCAATGGTGGGATACACACCGCCAGTAGCAAGCATTTGCCAATTTCCAACATTGGCAAGCGTTCCTGTAACAGACTTCAAATATTTGTTCTCATAGTTGGTGTTGTCGTCGCCATTAACTTCCACTATAAACCAGTTGCTTTCACCATATTCCTCTTGTTTTTTCACAACAGTTTCACCCTCGTTGGAGTAGGATATGTGATATGGCTCACCCTCTATGGTTGCTTTATCCACGGCTTCGCCGTCAGCGTCTTTCACCACAAGCATGTTGCTGTTGCCGTCTTTGCTCTTGAACTGCTTAACCACTCGCAGATTTTTGCCAGTCAGCTTAACATTGCCGACACGTTCTGCGGCAATAGTTCCTTTTAAGATATATCCATTCGGAATGATTTCTATTTTGCTTATATACAATGCATTTGAACCATTATTTATTGCGAAATCCTTTCCAGGCTCTACCGTAAATGATTTTTTAACGATTGTACTTGTCACACCACCGGCATTAACCATTGTTGTATTATCACCTGTTACAAAATTAAATTTTCCACTGCCCGATGTAAACTTATAGCTCAAAATAACAGTATATCCATCGAATTCAAAAAATTCTACAGGTGACAATATTTTTGTTCCAGACTTGACCTGTATCTCATTAGAATTGGTCTTACCTATCTGCCCATTTGACCAAGTCCAAGTGTAAGCTTTTTTGTCACTTGCAATCATTTTAACAGGACTGTTGTTATCAGCATACTTAGCCTTAATTCCATCAAAAGAATTAACATCATTACTAAACACAATTGCGCCTTCTGGCAATTTTTCCTCCACGGTCAACTCGTAAGTTGCCGAGGCGGCCTTGTGGTTGGTGTCTCCGGCATATTCGGCCTTAATCTCGGTTGTACCAGCTTTCATTAAGCAAGTCACCTCACCAGTCAGCTCATCTATGGTGGCAATATCGGTATTGCTACTGCTATATTTTATGGTTTTGTCAACAAAATCCGGCGCACCATCACTGTTTTTAAGAGTTGCAGTTTGTGTGTATTTTTCGCCATAAAATTTACTTATTTTTGTTTCTGCAAATGCTAACATTGAAGCAAATCTTGCATCTTTCACGTTCACTGTGTATGATGCAGAAGATTTTTCGTGAGTGTCATCTCCGGCATAAGTTGCAGTGATTGTTGACGTTCCTTCTTTTAATGCCGTTATTTTACCAGTGTTATCCACTGAAGCGATATCAGCCACACTGCTCACATACGAAATCACCGCACCATCAACATTAGGGGATAGGGTAGCAGTATATGTTTTAGAGTCACCCAAATTCATGTCAATGGTCTTGCCGTCAACATCTGCACCAAAACTCAAAGTTGTTTTGGTCTTCTGTGGCTCATCACCAGTGGTGTAAGTCAACTTAATTGACTGCACGCCAACTTGGTTAGTTGCCTGATTAAATGTAAATTTAACCTTACTTGTAGAAAAGCCTTCTGCCATCAAATAAAACTTATCAGATTCGGCAACAGGAGAAGCCCCATAGGATTTACCGTTATATGCATACAAAGAAACTTTTTTTGTTTTTTGATTCCATCTTTTTAGTGTAAGTTCTACACCTATTATTTTGGTTGTTTCTTTCTTTGTTGAAATCTCCACATAATCATTTTTTATAACCGGCATATCAGTTATCGTTTTATCCTGTTTGCTGGCACCTGTAAATGTTACAATGAATTCATTGCCAGTTACAATGTGTTTATCATAACTTGTAGCCCATTTTTTAGGATTCTGCTCCGAGAAATTAATAGTTCTAAAATCAATTGTTTCAGTCTCGGCTGCCCAAGAATAGCCAACAGCCATAATGGCCATTAACAATAGCGTAAAAAATTTCTTCATCATTATTAAAAAGTTTTGTTAATGAACTATAATTGGCATTATAGTAAATATGATAATGTAAGTAAATTTCAAAAAAATATAGTAAATCTCTAAAAATCAAATTACCATATCGCAAATATAGCTAATTAAATAACGTCAGCAACAAGCACTCTCAATATTTTTTTACATTTTTTACAAAAAAAACAAATTTCCTCGTAATCCAGAAAACTGTACCACTGATGATAGTTGACTCGACAGAGGAGCACAGTGACGGTCATGTGTATCAGAACACCACCACGCACAGCATGCCGTAGGTACGCGTATCACATACACAAAACAAACTTCGCAGCAGAGTAGCATTTGCAAGAAACAATAATGAGTCAACATGACACAAATAAACGTTTCTTAGCCCAATTATTTTTGTGTCATAAAATTTGAAGGCGAACAAAAGGTTTTCAGAATCCATAAAAAGATACAGCGGCATTGAACGTTTAGTAACGCACAACATTAGAATAGCAGGAACAACGGCAATCATATAACAAAATAGTCATATACTAAGAGTCAGTCGTTAAACGACTGACAGCACAACTCATGTGGTAACCAAAAAGAAGCCACAGCAATAGTCAAACAAGAACACAACAGAAAATAAAGATTTGGAAAGATGTGAAAAAAGGAAGTAGGAAAAGGAGAGAAAAGAGGAAGATAGAGCGGAAGACAAAAACAAACTCCAAAACCCACCATCGAAAATCCCCAAGATTTCTATTTAACATAATGCCAATTATGTTTCAAATTGGCATTAATAAAAAAGCGGTGCTGCGTCATGCAACATCGCTTAAATTCTTTTATTAGCCACGTTTCAACACACGCGCCATAGATTTCTTATCCTCACGTTCTTTAATAGACTGTCGCTTATCAAACATTTTCTTACCTTTGGCTATTGCAATCACCACTTTGGCAAGTCCACGCTCATTAATAAACACCCTTAGAGGAATTATTGAGAAACCTGGCTGCTGATTGGCCTTGTCTATTTTTTGTATTTCCTTTTTATTGAGCAACAACTTGCGGTCGCGATGCGTAACGTGGTTGTTATACGAGCCGTATGAATATTCGGAGATATACATATTTTTAAGCCACATTTCGCCGTGGTCAACTATGCAAAACGTGTCGGTCAAGCCTGCCTTGCCAAGCCTGATGCTCTTAATTTCAGTTCCAGTCAGCACTATGCCGGCAGTAAAAGTTTCGATTATCTCATAATCGAACGTTGCCTTTCTGTTTTTTATGTTAACATTGGTAGTAGCCATAACATTCAAGTAATTATGATTTCAAGAACACTGTGCAAAACGGTCGGTATCAATAAAAACATCACCGAAACCGCTGCCACAAACACATGGATTTTGTTCTGCTTCACACCCAGATAATCCACTCCCTTATATGCCATAAATGGCACATAAAGCACCATCATCGACAGCACCGGGAAACGTGACGGCAGCAAATTGGCCAAGATGGCCAAAAGCACCAAATAAATAAGGTTATACACAATGAAGTCGTTTAACCTCGAATTTGCCGAATGTGTCTTGTTAAGCTCCGGAAAGAAGCCGTCAACCAGATAGCTGCATATAAAGTAGCTGAAAAAATAGCTTGAAAATTGTATTATAGCTTGCATCAATCCATCTTTAAGCCCTATTGTGCCATCATAAAACATTGGAACAAAGGCAGATATAGCAAGCAATGCCAGAAGTGGATAAAATCCTCTTGCCAACGCCGTCTGTGTTGACACCCCGGATTTATTTATCTCCTCCCACCCCACTTTTGGTGAGATTATCACGATTGCTATGTTTTTTAACAAACTCATCATCCTAATGCTTGTGAATTGCAAAATTAATAATTATGCCCCACAAATCAGCAATTCCCCAAAAATAAAATCCTTGACAAAACGCCGAATTGCCTGCTGGGACAACCACGCTGCGCTTGTTGCCCGTAAAAAGCAATGGGAGCCGTGCCGCAAACAGGCACAGCTCCCATGAGTGAAATCTATGATTTATAATCTCTTACGAATTATTTAGCATTCTCAATTTCGTTGAGTTTAGCTTCATCGCCCAACTGATAGTAGATGTTACGAAGAGCAACCTTTGCATCAGTGTTTTGTGGGTCAACCTTGTAGGCTTTCTCTAAGTAAGGAAGAGCTTGCTCATAGAGTGGTTTCACCTTTGCGCTCAAAGCCTTGCCTGACAAGTTTGGATTCTCTTGCTGAATCTTCACTGTCTGATTGTAGTAGTAGCGGCCAAGGTCAAACAGGCACTTTGAGGACTCCGGTGCCAGTTCCACAGCTTTCTTAAAGTATGGCAAAGCCTCTTCGATGCCGCTCTCATGCTCCACGATGATGCCTTTCAGGTTCTGAATATCGGCGTTGTTTGGATTTGTAGCGATTGCCTCGTCAAGCAACTTGTTGGCCTGCTCATAATCTTTCTTGTTGATGAAGTTGTTAATCAAGATGTTGATGTACTGAGGGTCTTTGTCACCACATTTCTTGAAAGCCTCACCGGCAAGAGCCACGATACCAGCTTCGTCTTTCAAACTTGCCAAGCAAGCCAAAGCATAGTCGTACACCTCTTTCTGCTCATATCCAAGAGCGCGAGCCTGCTCGAAGCTCTTCACAGCAGCCTTGTAGTTCTCGCCTGCATAGTATGCGCAGCCCTGATAGAAGCGCACTTGAGCCACAGTAGAGTCAGCGAGAGCCAATTTGCTGGCAGCGTCAGATTTAGCCCAGTCGCAGAAAATGCCCCAAGCCTTAGCAGAATTTGCCCAGTCTTTAGCGTTATACAAGTCATTACCCACATTCAAGAAGTCGTTGAGGTGACCCAGGATATGGTCAATGACAGTCTTAGAATACTTAGTCTTTACCTTAGGAAGACCGGTCTTTTTGTCAAGCTTCACTGTGCCGTCTTTTTCAGTCTCTTTCACACTGTCAAGAGGCAGAGCCTTCATGTAGTAGTCATAGCCTTCCAGAAGTGCCCTACCGGCAGCAGCGTCATCAACCGTCTGGCCGATTGTCTTTGCCTGGAAGCATTTGTCATACATGCCGAAACCTGCATCTCCACCAAGCATCCAAGTTTCCACGTTGTCCTTGGTTTCTGGGTTTGAGAAGGCTGGTTTCAACTTATTAATTGCGGCTTTGTAAGTGTCAACGTTGGTCGTCAGAGCCGAGACATCTTTACGCACCTCATCAACTAATTTCTTCTGTGCATAAGCTCCTGAAACTGTCAAAGAAGCACATGCTAAAAATAGAACTACCTTGTTCATGTTAGTTGTCAATTATAGATTAATAAAATTTTTATTGTTCAGTTGTTTCGTTTGTTTCTTGAGTGCTTTCAGGAGCGTTATCCCCATTAACCTCGTCAGCAGGGATTTCTTCGGCATCAACTATGTCGGGGTCAGTGTCAACCTTGCAAACCGAAGCTATCTCATCGTTCTTCTTCTCCAGATTGATTAGGCGCACGCCTTGTGTGGCACGACCCATCACTCTCAAGTCTGCAACCTTTATTCTGATAGCGATGCCCGACTTGTTAATTATAACAAGGTCGTTGCCGTCGTTCACATTCTTTATGGAAATAAGCTTGCCGGTCTTGTCGGTGATGTTCATCGTCTTCACACCCTTGCTGCCACGATGAGTCACGCGGTAATCCTCAAGCTTGCTTCGCTTGCCCATGCCTTGCTCCGACACCACCAGCACATCGTCGGTTGTGTTGCTGCGCATACATATCATGCCCACCACTTCATCGTCATCGCCAGTCAAAGTCATGCCCTTCACGCCTGTTGCCGTGCGGCCCATGCTGCGAATCTCGGTCTCGTTGAATCTAATGGCCTTGCCGTCACGTCCTGCGAGCAACACCTCTGAATCGCCCTCGGTGAGGATTGCACCTATCAGCTGGTCGTCATCATTGATGTTGATAGCGTTCACACCGTTTGCCCTTGGGCGTGAATACTCTGACAAGCGTGTTCTCTTCACTACACCCTTCTTGGTGGCAAACACTATGTAGTGCGTCTGGTTATACTCTGCCTTAGTCAATTCAGTAGCTCTGATAAACGCGTTGATGCGGTTCTCCGGGCCGAGGTTGAGCAAGTTCTGTATGGCGCGACCTTTTGAGTTCTTGGTGCCCTCTGGAATCTCAAACACCCTCATCCAGTAGCAACGGCCTTGCTGGGTGAAGAACAGCATGTAGTTGTGGTTAGTGGCCTCATACACATATTCTATGAAGTCCTGCTCACGCGTAACGCTGCCTTTAGCTCCCACACCGCCACGGTTTTGGGTTCTGTATTCGCTAAGCGGAGTGCGCTTGATGTAACCGAAGTGCGAAATCGTGATAATCATCGGGTCGTCGGCATAGAAGTCTTCCGCATTCATTTCTTCTAACGAATAAATGATTTGGGTGCGGCGTTCATCGCCATACTTCTCTCTGATTTCAATCAACTCGTCCTCTATCACCTTGCGGCACACAGCTGGGTCATTCAATATCTCGTTAAGATACTCTATTGTCTTCAACACATCAGCCAACTCGGCGTGCAGCTTGTCTTGCTCCAGGTTGGTCAACTGGCGCAGACGCATGTCAACTATTGCGCGAGTCTGTATGTCGTCGAGGTTGAAACGCTCTGCAAGTGTGGCGCGTGCCTCATCAGCCGTTTTGCTGGCACGGATTATGCGCACCACCTCATCGATGTTGTCAGAAGCCACTATCAAGCCCTCAAGTATGTGCGCACGGTCTTGCGCTTTCTTCAAGCGGAACTTGGTGCGGCGAATCACCACCTCGTGACGGAAATCCAAGAAATATTGGATTATCTCTTTCAAGTTGAGGAGTCGTGGACGACCATCAACCAAGCAAACGTTGTTTACACTGAACGACGACTGCAAGTCAGACAACTTGTATAGCTTGTTCAAGAGCACGCTTGCATTATGGTCTTTCTTCACCTCTATCACGATGCGCATACCTTGGTGGTCGCTCTCGTCGTTGATGTTTGAAATGCCGTCAATGCGTTTGGTCTCAACCAACTCGGCTATTTTCTCAATCAGCTCTTGCTTGTTGACATTATATGGAATTTCAGTAACTACAATCTTGTCACGGTCGTTTTCAGTCTCGATTTCAGCTTTAGCTCTCACCACTATGCGGCCGCGGCCGGTCTCGTAAGCTTCCTTGATGCCTTGATAGCCATAGATGATGCCGCCTGTCGGGAAATCAGGAGCCTTGACATAGTGCATAAGCTCTGAAATCTCCATGTCAGGATTTTCCATAAGTGCAAGGCAGCCGTTAATCGACTCCGTGAGATTGTGCGTTGGCATATTGGTTGCCATACCCACGGCAATACCAGAACCTCCGTTGACAAGCAAATTTGGAAATCTTGTAGGCAACACTGTTGGCTCCACCAAAGTGTCGTCGAAGTTTGGTACGAAATCAACAGTGTCTTCGTCAATGTCGCCCATCATCTCCTCGCCCATTTTCGACAAGCGAGCCTCGGTGTAACGCATGGCTGCAGGGCTGTCGCCGTCGATTGAGCCGTAGTTTCCCTGGCCGTCAACAAGCGGATAGCGCATTGCCCAGTTTTGTCCGAGACGAACCATGGCGAAATAAACCGAAGAATCTCCATGAGGGTGATATTTACCTAGCACATCACCAACGATACGTGCCGACTTCTTGTAAGGAGCGTTGGAAAAGTTTCCTAATTTCTCCATGCCGAAAAGCACTCTGCGGTGCACCGGCTTGAAACCGTCGCGCACATCGGGCAACGCTCTTGAAACTATGACCGACATTGAATAATCAATGTACGAGGTCTTCATTTCATTTTCAATGTTGATCTCTACTATTCGATCGTTATTCATTTTTTATAACTAGAAATGTTTTTTACTCTAACTTCTGGCGCGCGTCAAGCCACACCAAGACTTATGAAAAACGCGCACATTAAACATACAAAGTTAACAAAATATTCCAAATATACGAAGTCGCCACAAAGTTAATGACCATAATATGCCACAAATTTGGCACAATAATTGCACGCTATTGCATAAATGGTCGGTTTGCGCTCTGTGCTTCGCCGGAATGTCCTTTGTGGTCTATATGACTTGGCACACAGAGTTTAGTTTAATCAGACATTGGCATAAATGTCACAAAAAGCAATCGGCCACAAGCCAAAACAAGCATGCTATTATGAACAGAAATAACACAAACGACAAATTGTTTCCTGAAGCCCTGCTGCGCAAGAGCTTGACGCTCTATGACGGTCTTGGGTTTACCGACGAGGAAGACGATGACGACTCGCAAGGCTCTCCAGGAAAACCAAACGACAACGAGCCAAAAAGCTCAAAATCAGCCCCAGGCGGCGACTCAGGCACTCCAGTGCTCGACAAATATGGCAAAGACATAACCAAGGCTGCCGCCAACGGTGACCTTGACCCCGTGATTGGCAGAGACAAAGAGATACAGCGCCTCTCGCAAATATTGAGCCGGCGCAAGAAAAACAACCCTGTGCTTATAGGCGAGCCAGGTGTGGGCAAATCTGCCATTATTGAGGGTCTTGCCCTGCGCATAATTAATCATCAGGTGGCTCGAGCCTTGTTTGACAAGCGAATAGTGGCTCTCGACATGGCGGCCATTGTGGCAGGCACAAAATACCGCGGCCAGTTTGAGGAGCGCATAAAAGCTGTGATTGACGAGCTGTCGGAGCACAAAAACGTCATTTTGTTCATCGACGAGATTCACACCATAGTTGGAGCAGGAAACGCAAGCGGCTCTATGGACGCCGCCAACCTGCTGAAGCCGGCATTGGCTCGCGGCGAACTGCAGTGCATAGGTGCCACCACGCTCGACGAGTACAGAAGAAACATAGAGAAAGACGGTGCGCTTGAACGCCGCTTCCAAAAAGTGATTGTGGAGCCCACCACTCCAGAGCAAACGCTCGAAATTCTCAAAAATGTGAAAGCGGCCTACGAGAAACATCATGGCGTGTGCTACACCGACAAAGCGCTGGAGGCTTGCGTTTCTCTCACCGAACGTTACGTGAGCGACCGCTTCTTCCCCGACAAGGCAATCGATGCCCTCGACGAGGCTGGCGCACGTGCCCACATATCCAAGATTGTGGTCCCCGACGAGATAAGCAATCTCGAAAAGCAAATTTCTGAAGCACAAGCTAATAAGCTAAAAGCGGTTCAGGCCCAAAACTTTGAGAGCGCCGCCAACTATCGTGACCGCCAAGAGACTCTGAAACTTGAACTTGCCGACGCCAAAGAAAAATGGGAGCGCGAACTCGACTCGAAGCGCGAAACGGTTGACGAAAACGATGTGGCAGAAGTGGTTGCGCTCATGACTGGCGTGCCCACACAGCGAGTGGCACAAGCCGAGGGCACAAGGCTGCTCCACATGCAAGACGAGCTTAAAGACAAGGTCATAGGACAAGATGAAGCCATAGAAAAAATTGCCAAAGCCATAAGGCGCAACCGTGTGGGATTGCGTGAGCCCAACCGCCCCATCGGCTCTTTCTTGTTCCTTGGCCCCACTGGCGTGGGCAAGACATTGCTGGCAAAGCGGTTGGCTGAATTTCTATTCAACTCCGAAGACGCCCTGATTAGAGTTGACATGAGCGAATATATGGAAAAATTTGCCGTGTCTCGCCTCGTTGGAGCACCTCCGGGCTATGTGGGCTATGAAGAGGGCGGCCAACTCACCGAAAAAGTACGCCGCCACCCCTACTCCGTGGTGTTGCTTGACGAAATCGAGAAAGCTCACTCCGATGTTTACAACATGCTGCTTCAAGTGCTCGACGAAGGTTGCCTGACCGACAGCCTGGGGCGCAAGGTTGACTTCAAAAACACCATCATAATCATGACATCTAATGTGGGTACAAGGGAAATCAAGGATTTTGGCAATGGCATAGGCTTCAGAACGAGCAACTCCGTCAAAGAGCAGTCTGACTCAATCGTCAAAAAAGCGCTCAATAAGCAGTTCTCGCCAGAATTCCTAAACCGAATTGACGACATCATCAACTTCAATTCACTCACACGAGAGTCTATTCTCAAAATAATTGACATAGAGTTGAAGTCATTCTTCAGCCGTGTGCAAGCCTCTGGCAACACGCTGACCATAACCGACAAAGCCAAGCAGTTTGTGGCCGACAAGGGTTTTGACTCCAAGTTTGGTGCACGGCCGCTCAAGCGTGCCATACAGACCCACATTGAGGACCCCTTGGCAGAGCTTATGCTCAAAAACGAGGGCAAAACCGGCAGCATGACCATCGACGTGCAAAACGGCGAGATTGTCAGCACATTCACCCCATGTGAGGAAAAATGCCAATCGGCAGACAAATAAATTGGCAACTCTGACATTTTGCCAATGACAAAGCGATAAAATGTCATACTTTTTGTATGGCATTTTTTTTGTTACTGCATATTCAAAAAACTAAAACGAAATAAAAACTTAAATATATATGGAAAAGAAAGGTTCTATCGGGGTTACGACAACTAACATATTCCCCGTCATCAAAAAGTTTCTTTATAGCGACCACGAGATTTTCTTGCGTGAAATCGTGTCAAATGCCGTAGATGCCACACAAAAGCTCAAGACATTGGCTTCTGTGGGCGAATTCAGCGGAAAAACCGATGATTTGAAAGTGTATGTGAAGGTTGACAAAGATGCCGGAACGCTCACAATCAGCGATAACGGCATCGGCATGACAGCCGACGACGTTGACAAATACATCAATCAAATCGCCTTTTCTGGAGCTGAAGACTTCCTCAACAAATACAAGGACAACGCCAACGCAATAATCGGCCATTTTGGCCTTGGATTCTACTCCGCATTCATGGTGGCAAAGTCGGTTGAAATACACACTTTGTCATACAAAGACGGCGCAAAGGCTGTGAAATGGACTTGCGACGGTTCGCCAGAATACGACATGGCCGAGACCGACAAAGCTGAACGCGGCACCGACATCGTGCTTCACATCGACGACGAAGAGAAAGAATTTCTCGAAACGAGCAAAATCGAGTCATTGCTCCGCAAATACTGCCGTTTCTTGCCAGTGCCTATTGTGTTTGGCAAAGAGCAGGAGTGGAAAGACGGCAAATATGTCGATACCGACAAAGACAAGATTATCAACGACGTTGAGCCGCTATGGACACGCAAGCCTTCGGAACTCAAAGACGATGACTATCTGAAATTCTATCATGCCATTCAACCCGGCATGGAAGACCCGCTGTTCTGGATTCACCTGAATGTTGACTATCCGTTCTCACTCACAGGTATACTCTACTTCCCTAAGATTAAGAACAATCTCGACATTCGCAAAGACCGCATACAGCTCTATTGCAACCAAGTATTTGTAACCGACAGTGTGGAGGGCGTGGTTCCGGAGTTCATGATGCTCCTGCAAGGTGTAATCGACTCTCCCGACATACCTCTCAACGTATCACGCTCTTATCTGCAATCTGACCGCAACGTCAAGAAAATCTCAAGCTACATCACCAAGAAAGTGGCTGCCCGCCTTGAGGAAATTTCCAAGAACGACGCCAAGGGATTTGAGGAGAAATGGAACGACATCAAGATTTTCATTGAGTATGGCATGCTGAGCGACGAGAAATTCTGCGACTCTGCCATGAAGTTTGCGTTGGTTGAGAACGTTGACGGCAAATATTTTGGTCTCGACGACTACAAGAAGCTCATCACTGCCAACCAAACCGACAAAGACGGCAATCTGGTTTACCTCTACGCTACCGACAAAGAGGGTCAGTACCAATACATCAAGTCTGCTACCGACAAGGGCTACGACGTGTTGCTGCTCAACGGCCAGCTCGACATTCCGTTTGTGGGTATGCTTGAGCAGAAAAATGAGAAATCTCGCTTTGTGAGAGTTGATTCTGATGTGATTGACAACATTATTCGCAAAGAAGACGCACCGAAAACCGAGTTGACCTCTTTGCAGAAAACGATTGCTTCCACTCTGTTCAAGTCGCAAATCCCTGCTATCGACAAATGTGAGTTCTTTGTCACCTACGAGGCTCTCAGTCCCGATGCGCCATCGGTGGTGTTGACCCAAAGCGAGTATATGCGACGCATGAAGGAAATGTCAAAATTCCAGCCAGGCATGAGTTTCTACGGCGAAATGCCCGACAATTACAACTTCACGCTCAACACTAACCACCCTGTGGTTATCAAGGCCATAAACGACGCCGAAAACGCTCTCGACACCGAGTTGAAGCCTCTTGAGGCTGACTTGAACGGCGTGAACGCAGAAATCAAGGCTTTGCACGACTTGACTAAAGACAACAAGGAACTTGACGCCGACAAGAAGCAAGAGCTTCAAGACAAAGAAAAACAAGCCGAAGACATTCGCAACAAGGAGAAAGACATTATCACCAAGTATGCTGATGGCCAAAGTGTGGTTAAGCAGCTTGTAGATGTGGCTTTGCTTAGCAACGGACTTCTCAAGGGCGAGGATTTGGCCAACTTCCTCAAACGCTCAGTTGATTTGCTGAAATAAGCAACTAAAGCAACGAGACCGAGTTCTTGAATTTCGGCTAACGCATTGCCTTTAAGCATAAAAGTGGGTTGTGTTCTTCATTGAGCACAGTCCACTTTTTGTTTTTAATAAAATCTAACAAAAAAAAACTTGCTTTTATATTTTTAGGCATTTTACTTTGCTATAAAACATCATATTACCTCAATTTGCTTTTTTGCATAACAATATAACTAACAAAATTCTATTAACCAATAACTGAATTAAAAAAAATGAAAAAAACTATTATTTCTTCATTAGCAGTTATACAAGCGAAATAACGTGCGTTTGGGGCGTAGCGAATCCTCGATAAATATTTATCACATAAAAAATCAACAAAACATGAAACCCAAATTAATTTTACTGCAATTAGTGCTTGCCCTATGCTGTGTTAGTAGCAATGCTGGCAATGCGTTTGACTTTTATTTTGATGACTGCGAAAGCAAATTTTCTAATATGTCTGCATATTGCCATGAAGCATTAGACTTAAAAATTCTGTTACCAGCTGATTTCATTGACATGTCAAAAATGGGAGCGTATGTGCCAAAATCGAAACACAGAGGTATTGGCATAGGCTGTACTTTCGACGCAATGGCAAAATCAAGCGATGGAGAATGTCTAATGCTTGTGCCCGAAAAAAAAGGAAAACGATTTTACGACAAAAACGAGTATAGTAATTGCTATAATAGCTTGTTAAGTGAAGTTTATTGGAGCATTAAAGGCACGTTTTCCAGCTCTTATTTTTGGGCCAATCCACCTTTGGTTGATATACGAAAATATGTAAAAGAAATTAATGCAGCTCCAATGAATGCCGACAAAGCCTATTTAGTTACATTACCTGCAAACAATGACACTTTGACGGGCAAACAATATGTGGGCAAAGTCATTTTGTTTCTTGAGAAAAAGGGCCGTTTACCCATATCCACCACCTTGCTGTTCACAGCCAACGGATTAAAAAGCAAGCAACAATATGTGGCAAGCGTGCTTAAAAGCATTGGTTTCAGGCTGTGAAACTACAAGTTTTTTATAAGTGATTGAGAATGAGATAAGTTTTTATCTCATAAAAAGAAGAGGTTACGAATTAGA
>CAKUAR010000020.1 GCA_934636465.1 uncultured Muribaculaceae bacterium | reverse complement strand
CGTTCTTCATAATTGTGACGCCTATACATAATGCACCCCAAAAGTTTTGTGTCCAACTTTTGGGGTGCAGTTCACAGCTGCCCAAGGGGGTGTTTCTGTGTATCGTTACTGGCTTTTATTGCGGAGCCAATGTGTTGTCGTTTTGTTTTTTAATTAGTCAATTGCCTCGTAAGCTTCGTAACCGCCCATTTCGCGCAGAGCGTTCTTGAGCATAACGTATTGTTGGAACAAGTGGTTAACAGCTTCCTCGCCTTGAGTGTAGTCGTGCATAGGGCTCTTCAAGAAGAAGCTCAAGAAGCGTTGAGTGCCGTAGCGGCCAGCGCGGTGAGCAAGGTCGATGAGGAGAGTGAGGTCTAAGCACAGAGGAGCTGCAAGGATAGAGTCGCGGCACAAGAAGTTAATCTTAATCTGCATTGGGTAGCCCAACCAGCCGAAGATGTCGATGTTGTCCCAGCCTTCCTTGTTGTCGTCGCGCGGTGGGTAGTAGTTGATGCGCACTTTGTGATAGTAGTTACCATAGAGGTCGGGTTGCTTGCTGCCCTCGAGGATAGTCTCAAGAGTAGAGAGCTTGCTCACCTCTTTTGTGCGGAAGTTAGCTGGCTCGTCGAGCACGAGACCGTCGCGGTTGCCAAGAATGTTGGTAGAGAACCAGCCGTTCAAGCCGAGACAACGAGTGCCGATGATAGGAGCGAAACCTGACTTAACCAGAGTTTGGCCAGTCTTGAAGTCCTTGCCTGCGATAGGCACTTTCTTCTCTTCTGCGAGTTGCCACATGGCAGGAATGTCAACAGTGGTGTTAGGAGCACCCATCACAAATGGGCAGTCCTCTTGCAGAGCTGCATAAGCGTAGCACATAGATGGTGCTATGTGGGCAGTGTCGTCGGCCTTCATTGCGGCTTCGAGAGCGGCAACTGTTCCGTGATACTTCATGTCGGGGGCAACGTAGATTTCAGTAGAAGCAGCCCAGAGCACAACAACACGGTCAACACCAGTTGTCTTCTTGAAGTTGCGAATGTCTTCGCGCACTTGCTCCATCATGTCCCAGCGGTCTTTGCATTGCTTCACATTGTTGCCGTCGAGGCGTTTTGCATAGTTCTTGTCGAAAGCGGCCTTGATAGGAACGATTTTCTCGAGTTCGTCTTTAACTGGCTCGATGTCCTTTGGTTGGAGAACGTGTGCGTTGCATGCGCTCTCATAGGCGTTGGCAGGATAAACGTCCCATGCGCCAAACACTATGTCGTTCAAATCAGCAATAGGAACGATGTCTTTGTAGTGCAAATATTCTTTAGAATCGGCAGATACGCGGATTTTGTCATATTGGGTCATTGAGCCCACAGGTTTGCCTAAGCCTTTGCGTACCATTAAAACACCAGTCATGAAAGTGGTGCTAACAGCACCCAATCCAACTACCATGATACCTAACTTACCGGTAGCGGGCTTTACGTCAGTTTTTTTCATAATTCAAATGATTCTTTTTATTTGTTATGTTTATTTTCAGTTTTTGTGTTGTTTGTTCACAACGCCAAAAGTAGTTACTTTTTTTGAACTGGAGCATAAAAAACTTGTATTTAATCGTTAAAAATAGCTTCTAAAACGCCATTTTGGCAAAAATGAGTTAAATTGATGCGTTTTGCTGCTTGTTTTAACTATCAAACGTTAAAGGGGCTATGGCGGTTGTTTGGCAATTTTGGGGCGATTTTTGTGGTTCGTGCAGTGAAAAATCAGCCGTGCGCCACTCATCGGGGCGCACGGCTGATTGATTGTTCCCTTTTTATAATAATGTGTGGGCGTGATGTGTCGGTGAGCACTTTCAGCGCACCCACGGCACGTTATTGCTCAGCCTTGTCTTTGTAATTGCCTGGGGTGGCGTTGGGCTTGCCTTTCACTTTGCCGGCAAGCATGCCGCAGGCTGCCGAAATGTCCTCGCCCCGGCTGCGGCGTATGGTGCAGGTCACGCCGTGACCATTGAGGTAGTCGCGGAATTGTGTCATGCGCTCGTCGCTCGATGTGCGCAGCTTGGGTATGCCCGGAATCATGTGATAGCGTATCAGGTTAACTCTCACGTGCTCGTCGGGAATGATTTCGCGCAAAGCCTCGGCGTGAGAAATGTCGTCGTTGAACCATTGCCACATGATGTACTCTATGGAGAGGCGGCGCTGGTGGGCGAAGTCATATTTGCCAAGCATCTCAAGCACTTCTTTTATGGGATATACTCGCTCTATTGGCATCATCTGCATGCGCTCCTCCGGCACTGCATTGTGAACGCTCACGGCTATGTGTACGTTTGTTTCCTCAACGAGCTTTTTCAGTCCGGGCTTCAGTCCCACGGTTGACACGGTGACACGCTTTGGACTCCACGCAAGACCCCAGTCGGCGGTGAGGATTTCTATTGCCTTCATTACGTTGTCGAGGTTGTCGCACGGCTCGCCCATGCCCATAAACACCACATTCGTCAGACTTGCCGACTCTGGCACGCTGAGCACCTGGTTGATGATTTGGTTGGCGGTGAGCTGTCCGTGGAAGCCCTGGTGGCCGGTCATGCAGAAGTAGCAATTCATGCGGCAGCCTTTTTGTGACGAGATGCAGAGCGTGCTGCGGTCGTCCTCTGGAATATACACTGACTCCACGGCCTGCTCCTCGCCTGCCTTGAAAAGATATTTCACTGTGCCGTCTTCGCTTTTCTGCGCACTTGACGGCGCGTAAAGTCCCACTTTGTAGTCTTTGTCGAGTAGCTCACGGTTGGCCTTGGAGATGTTTCGCATCTCGTCGAAAGAGTTGACGCGCTTGCCATAAATCCATTGAGCCAGCTGTGTGGCCACGAAACGTGGCATGCCGAGGTCGGCAGTGACCTTGCGCAGGTCGTCGAGTGTCATGCCGGCGAGCGGCTTGCGTTGCTTATTCTTGATTTCCATTGAATTTGATGTCTAAATATAAATAGATTACAAAGTTACGGCTTTTTGGCGAAACAAAGCCCTCTTTGCCGTTAAAAACAATATAAAAACAACAGTCCGCAAGAGCCGGTTGGGTGGTGGGCTGATGCGGAATGCTGAAGTTGAGTTATAGAATATTTGTGTGTGTATTTAAGGCCTGGGTGTGTTTTGGTAGCCAGTTTTTTTGCAGATTAGCACTGGCGGGCGTTTGTGTGTGTATTTATTGTGCAATAATTAACTCTATGCCGAGGGCTTCGACAGCAGCGGCGTTTTTGGGCGATATGCCGGCGTCGGTGATGATGATGTCAACGTCTTCCATATTGCAGATTTTGGCAAAGCCGCGACGGCCGAATTTGGAAGAGTCGGCAAGAACGATTGTCTTTTGGGCTGACTCCATCATGCTGCGGTTGAGCTCTGCCTCGCGAATGTCGGTGGTGGTGAGGCCATACTCAAAGTCGATGCCGTCAACGCCCATATAGAGTTTGCTGAACGAGCAGTCGTTGAGGATTTGCTTGCTGTATTGGCCTGTGACCGACAGGCTGCTGTGGCGAAGCCAGCCGCCAAGCTGAATTATGTTGATGCTCTCGTTTTGCGCCAGAGCCATTGAGGCCGGGAGCGAGGCCGAGACCACGGTGAGCCGCTCATTGGTGTGAATGTTGTTGGCCAACGCGTGCACTGTGGTGCCGGAGGCAAGTATTATGCTGTCGTCAACGGTTATGAGCTTTGCGGCTTCGTGACCGATGAGCTGCTTCTCGTCAACGTTGATTTTCTCCTTGATGTTAACCGAGCGGTTGTTGATGTAGGGGTTTATGAGAATAGCCTTGCCATGACTGCGGTAGAGCTTGCTCTCTTTCTCCATTTCCGTTAAATCCTTGCGAATGGTTACTGCCGACACTTCGAGCCTTTCAGCAAGCTCCGACACGGGTATTGAGCCTTGCTTGAGGAGTATATCGTTGATGAAAGAGTGACGTTCTTCCTTAGTCATAATTCTGCCTGGTGTTTGTTTGAAAGTGAATGATGTTTGTTATGTTTGCGAAATAAATTGAAACCAGCATGTCGTGGCTTTCAATTCCTTTCATTGCAAAAGTACGTTATTTTTTTTGATTAATTTGTTTTCGGAAAGTTGTTTTTGCAAAAATTAACTACCTTATTATATAGGACACAATTAGGGCGAGGGGGAGCAAATTGCGGATTTTGCTGTGAAGCTGCAAGTTTGGGTGAAAAATAAATGTGCAAAAAATCGCGCAAAAATTTTGTTGGTTTCAAAATAGTGTCTAATTTTGTTGCGAACCAAAAGAAAATAGTTTCGTTTTGGTAGTAATAAACTTGCCTTCAAATGAAAATATGCAGAATCTCCTGATGCTGGGGGTTCGTTCTTTTGATTACAAACTGAAACAAAAACTTGAATAAACAATATTGACGATTAGCGATGGTTAAGCAAAATGACAAGCAATACGATGTAATCGTTATTGGTGGCGGAATCACCGGTGCTGGCACAGCCCGCGACTGCGCTATGCGCGGATTGAAGGTGCTTCTGGTGGAGCGTCAGGACTTCACTGTGGGTGCCACTGGCCGCAACCACGGCTTGCTGCACAGCGGTGCGCGCTATGCGGTGACTGACGGAGAGTCGGCAGCCGAATGTATTAAAGAAAATATGATTTTGCGCAAGATTGCGTCAAACTGTGTGGAAGAGACCGAAGGTCTGTTCATAACCCTGCCAGAAGACGACCTTGCTTATCAAAAGACTTTTGTGGAGGCGTGCTTGAAAGCCGGAATCAACGCCGAGGCGATAGACCCCGAGCTTGCCAAGCGCATGGAGCCTGCGGTTAACCCCACACTGATAGGCGCGGTGAAAGTGCCTGACGCATCGGTTGACCCATTCCGCTTGACGATGGCCAATGTGCTCGACGCGCGCTTGCATGGCGCAAAGACACTCACTTATCACGAAGTGGTGGATTTCATAATAGACCAAACAAGGGTGGTGGGCGTGAAATTGCGCAACAACCACACCGGCGAAATAACAGAGGCTTACGCCAAGGTGACAATCAATGCTGCCGGCATTTGGGGTCACCTCGTGGCCAAGAAAGCCGGAATTGACGTCAACATGTTCCCGGCCAAGGGAGCGTTGCTCATTTTCGGACATCGTGTGAACAACATGGTGATAAACCGTTGCCGCAAGCCTGCCAATGCCGACATTCTGGTGCCAGACGACGCAGTGTGTGTGATAGGCACCACGAGCGACCGTGTGCCGTTTGACCAGATAGACGACATGCGCGTGACCGACGAGGAAGTGCAGGTGCTGCTCACCGAGGGCGAGAAGCTCGCTCCGGCACTGGCAAGCACTCGCGTAATCAGGGCTTATGCCGGAGTGCGCCCGCTGGTGGCAAGCGACAACGACCCTTCGGGCCGCAGCATCAGCCGTGGCATTGTGTGCCTTGACCACGAGGTGCGCGACGGACTGGCCGGCTTGATAACCATAACCGGCGGAAAGATGATGACTTATCGCCAGATGGCGGAAGACGCAACCGACCTTGCCTGCAAGAAACTTGGCAACACGCAGCAGTGCGCCACAGCCACCACTCCGCTTCCAGGCTCTGAAGGCAACGAGGAAGAGGCCCGCGCCCACCACTACACGGTGGCGCAAAGGGCAGCCGAGGGCCGTCACGGCACGTTGGCAAAGGAAATACCCACTGGCGACGTGATAGACGACGCTCTGGTGTGCGAGTGCGAGAACGTGAGCGTGGGCGAGGTGAAGTATGCCTACAATGAGTTGCATGTGCACAACCTCACAAACTTGCGTCGCCGCACCCGCATGGGCATGGGCACATGTCAAGGCGAGCTTTGCGCCTGCCGCGCGTCGAATTTGCTTTGCGGCTTGATGGGCGATGACGATGCCGACAAGTGCGCCGCCGATTTGGCCGATTTCATGAACGAGCGTTGGAAGGGCATGAAGCCTGTGGCTTGGGGCGCAACCCTGAGCGAAGCCCAGCTCGCTGCAACAATCTACGAGGGTTTGTGCGGCCTTGATAAATTCGCACAAAACAAAGGAGGACTGGCAAAATGAAATTTGATGTTGTTATTATTGGAGGTGGCCTTAGTGGCCTGACTTGCGGAATTAAACTTGCCGAGAACGGAAAGAAGGTGTGCATAGTGTCGTATGGTCAGAGCAGCCTTCACTTCAACCCAGGCTCATTTGAGCTGCTGGGATATGGTGCCGACGGCAACATTGTGCGAAATCCTCTTGAAGCCGTTTCGGCTCTGGCGCCTTGCCACCCTTATGCCAAGGTGGCCGACGTGGCTGCAACTGCCGCCGAGGCTAAACGCTTGCTGACCGACGCCGGCATGGCCGTGAATGGCGATGCTGCCGCCAACCACTTCAGACTGACGCCTATGGGCGCGCTGAAGCCGGCATGGCTCACTATAGATGACATGCTGACCGCCGATGCCGACGGCAAACTGCCGGCTCAGAGCATAAAGGTGGTGAACATAATAGGATATTTGGACTACCCCACAAAATTTGTGGTGGCTGGTCTGCGCAAACTTGGCGCAAAGGTGGAGGTGAAGGCTGTGACCACGCCAAGCCTTGACAAGGCACGCCGCAGCGCAAGCGAAATGCGCTCGGCAAACATAGCCAAAGTGCTCAACGACGATGCGGAACTGCAACAGCTTGCCCGGGAAATTAACAACGTGGCTTCGGAGGGCGAGACGGTGCTGCTGCCGGCAGTGCTTGGCCATGCTAATGCCGACGCAGTGAGCAAACTTGCCGAGCTGGTTGACGCCAATGTGCAGTTTGCTGCCACATTGCCGCCGCTGGTGCCTGGCGTGAGAGTACAAAACATGCTGCGCAAACGTTTCCAAAACTTGGGCGGCACAGTGCTCGTGGGCGACCAAGTGACTGGTGGCAAGTTTGACGGCGGTAAGCTGGTGAGCGTTGCCACAGCCAAGCTCACCGACGAGACAATATCGGCACAGCAGTTTGTGCTCGCCACAGGCTCGTTTATGAGCCACGGTCTGGAGTCGAACTACCAGGGCGTGTATGAACCGGTGTTCGGGTTTGACGTTGATGCCACCGACGGCCGTCACGACTGGACTAAGGAGTGCGTGTATGATGCGCAGCCATATATGGGATTTGGAGTTTCGACCGATGCCGCGCTGCACGTGAAAAAGGGCGGCAAGACGGTGGACAACGTGTTTGCCGCAGGCGCAGTGCTGAGTGGGCACAATTATATTAAACTTGCCGACGGGACAGGAGTTGACATGCTCACTGCTCTTCAGGTTTCAAACAACATTTTAAAATAGAAAGGTGCAGTCATGGCAGAAGCAACACAATTAAAAAATCTCAGTATAAACAACCTTGAGAAGTGTCTCAAGTGCTCTATATGCACGGTTTATTGCCCAATAGCAAGCATTGAACCTAAATATCCTGGCCCCAAGCAGGCAGGTCCTGACAATGAGCGTTACCGCTTGAAAGACCCGAAATTCTTTGATGAGGCTCTGAAACTGTGCTTGAATTGCCGCCGCTGTGAGGTGGCTTGCCCTGAAGGCGTGCAGATAGGCGAAATGATTCAGGCCGCTCGCATCAAATATAGCACCCACCGCCCGATTTTGCGTGACATGATGCTCGCCAACACCGACATTGTGGGCACTATGGCCAACATGGTGGCTCCTGTGGCCAACGCAGTGCTCGGCTTGGGCGTGACTAAGCAAGTGCTGCATGGTGTGATGGGCATTGACAAGCACCGCTCATTCCCGGCCTACAGCTCGCAGAAGTTTGTGACATGGTTCAAGAAAAACGCCAAGGCGGAGCAGCAGAAGTTCAGTAAGCGTGTGAGCTATTTCCACGGTTGCTATGTGAACTACAACTTCCCGCAGCTCGGCAAGGACTTTGTGAAGATAATGAATGCCATAGGTTATGGCGTTGACTTGCTCGAAAAAGAGAAATGCTGCGGCGTGGCTCTCATTGCCAACGGCATGTCGGGTCAGGCAAAGCGCCAAGGCCAGTTCAACATCGACAACATACGCAAGGCTGTGGAGAGTGACGGCCGCACTGTGCTCACCACAAGCTCCACCTGCACATTCACCATGCGTGACGAGTATCCAAACTTGCTCGGCATCGACAACTCCGACGTGAGAAGTAACATCTCGCTTGCCACACGCTTCATCTACCGTCTCGTGGAGTCGGGCAAGGTGAAGCTGGCATTCCGCAACGACTTCAAGAAACGCGTGGCATATCACAGCGCATGCCACATGGAGCGCATGGGCTGGGTGGTGTATAGCACCGAGCTGCTCAAGATGATTCCAAACGTAGATTTCGTGATGCTCGACAGCCAGTGCTGCGGCATTGCCGGAACATACGGCTTCAAGAAGGAGAATTACAAAAACTCGCAAGCCGTGGGCTCGTCGCTGTTTAAGCAAATAGAGGAGGTGGCACCCGATTGTGTGGCCACTGACTGCGAGACCTGCAAATGGCAAATAGAGATGTCAACCGGCGTGAAGGTGGAAAACCCAATTTCTCTGATTGCCCAAGCTCTTGATGTGGAAAAGACGATGAAGCTCAATGGCGTGAAGTGACGAAAGTGGGTTATTGCATGGTTGATTAAGGACACTTATCTTTTGACTTATTATATGTTGCTGTCCGTCTGCATGTGTTGTGCAGATGGGCAGTTTTTTTGTTTTTCGGCGGTGTTTCGAGTTGTGCGTTTTTGCCGGTGCTTTTGTTGCGGTTTCGTAAGTTTTTTGGAGTAAAAGTGTTAAAATTTGGTTAAACTCGAAAAATAATGCTTGAGAAATATGTTGTATAACATAAAAACGTGTATCTTTGCATCAGTTTTCATGGTATTAGTTTTTAAGGTTATGAAATGACAGGCGTCGTGACGACGGTTTTCACTTTCATTGTTTAAGGTTTATGTTAATGGTATTAGAAGGTTAATTAGTTAAGCAATCCCCGATGTGTAATCGAGGATTTACTTTTTTATATAGTTTGCTTTGTTTTTGTGGGAGTTCTGCATTGTGCCGTCGGTCAGCCGGAGTGTGCGGTGGCGTGGGCGATGTCTGGGGTGTCTGGTGGCTGCTGGGGTGCTAGCGGATAAAAACAAAAAAAAGACGCTGAAAAATTCAACGTCTTTTTTTTGTCGGGGTACCAGGATTCGAACTTGGGACCTCCTGCTCCCAAAGCAGGCGCGCTAACCAACTGCGCTACACCCCGAGGTGCCTTACTTTCGTAATTGCGTTGCAAAGGTACGACTTTTTTTTGTTTGTGCAAATCATTTTGGAAGAAATTTGCGTAAAACTCTGCAAATGCCGCATATTTTAATAGAAATGGCTGATGTGTGTGGTGGAAATGTATTAATTTTGTACTAAGGATTGCTGTGCAGAATGCGTGGCGGCATAGTGGCGCCACGCGTCATGGTAACCGAGAGGAAAAACGACGAAAAATTAATAATTTAACTATATATGTATAGAACTAAAACTTGTGGAGAGCTTCGCCTTGCCAATGCTGGCGAAACCGTTACGCTGGCAGGTTGGGTGCAGCGCACACGCAAAATGGGAGGCATGACCTTCGTTGACCTGCGTGACCGTTATGGAATAACTCAGCTTGTGTTCGACGAGTCGAGCGACGCAGCCTTGTGTGAGCGTGCCAACAAACTGGGTCGTGAATATTGCATTCAGGTGAAAGGCAACGTGAGTGAGCGTCAAAGCAAAAACGAAAATTTGCCTACTGGCGACATTGAAATCATAGCATCGGAGCTGAATGTGCTCAGCGTGAGCCAGACGCCACCGTTCACCATAGAGGACAACACCGACGGCGGCGATGACATACGCATGAAGTATCGCTATCTCGATTTGCGCCGCTCTTGTGTGCGCAAAAACCTGGAGCTGCGCCACCGCATGACCATATTGATTTGCAACTTCCTTGATTCGCGCAACTTCATAGAGGTGGAAACCCCAATCCTCATAGGCAGCACACCTGAAGGCGCACGCGACTTTGTGGTGCCTTCGCGCATGAACCCAGGTCAGTTCTATGCTTTGCCGCAGAGCCCGCAAACGCTGAAGCAGCTGCTCATGGTGTCGGGCTTTGACCGCTATTTCCAGATAGCAAAATGTTTCCGCGACGAGGATTTGCGCGCTGACCGCCAGCCGGAGTTCACGCAGATTGACTGCGAAATGAGCTTCGTGGACCAAGAAGACGTGCTTGAGATTTTTGAGGACATGGCGCGCCACTTGTTCAAGGAGATTAGAGGCGTGGAATTGCCAAAGTTGCAGCGCATGACATGGCATGAGGCCATGAAACGCTTTGGTAGCGACAAGCCGGACTTGCGCTTCGGCATGGAGTTCGTGGAGCTGAAAGACGCATTTGCCGGCAAGGGTGATTTCAAGGTGTTTGACGAGGCTGCTTACATAGGCGGCATCTGTGTGCCTGGCTGTGCCAACTACACTCGCAAGCAGCTCGACCAAATTACCGAGTTTGTGAAGAAACCGCAAATCGGCGCCAAGGGTCTGGTGTATATCAAATATAATGCCGACGGCACAGTGAAGAGCAGCATCGACAAGTTCTACTCTGCCGATGTGCTCAACGAAATAAAGCAAGTGATGGGCGCAAAAGACGGCGACCTCGTGCTGATTTTGAGCGGCGACAACGCCAACAAGACACGTATTCAGCTTTGCTCGTTGCGTCTGGAGATGGGCGACCGTCTGGGTCTTCGCGACAAAAATGTGTTTAGGTGCTTGTGGATTATCGACTTCCCGTTGTTTGAGTGGAGCGATGAGGAGCAAAGGCTCATGGCCACACACCACCCGTTCACCATGCCAAACCCCGACGACATACCACTGCTGGAGACTCACCCGGAGAAGGTGCGCGCCAAGGCATACGACTTTGTGTGCAACGGCATAGAAGTGGGCGGCGGAAGTCTGCGTATTCACGACACCAACTTGCAGGAGGAGATGTTCAAGATTTTGGGCTTCACTCCAGAGCGCGCCGAGGCACAATTCGGCTTCTTGATGAACGCGTTCAAATATGGTGCGCCACCGCATGCAGGCTTGGCATTTGGTCTCGATCGCTTCGTGTCGATATTGGCAGGGCTTGACAGTATTCGCGACTGCATAGCATTCCCGAAGAACAACTCTGGCCGCGACGTGATGCTCGACGCTCCAAGCGCGCTTGAGTCAGGCCAGCTTGAGGAACTGTGCCTCAAGGTTGACGAGGAAAAGGTTGCAAAGGCCAACGACTGATAACACACAATGCGCAAAGGCAGGCTATGAGAATAGGCGAGATTACCAAAGCGATTGAGGACTACGCTCCGCTGTGGCTCCAGGAGAGCTACGACAATGCCGGGGTGCAGGTGGGTGACTTGTCGGCCGAGGTGACCGGTGTGCTGCTGTGCACTGACATCACCGAGCCTGTGCTCGATGAAGCTATTGAAAAGGGGGCGAACCTTGTGATTTCGCATCACCCACTTATATTCCGACCGCTGAAGAAAATAGCCGGCCGGAGCATGGTGGAGCGGATTGTGGCAAAGGCAATCAAAAACGACGTCACCCTATATTCGGCTCACACCAATATGGACAATGCCTATGGCGGCGTGAACTTCAAGATGGCTGAAAAACTCGGACTGCAAAATGTGGAGGTGCTCGACAGCCAGGCTGGCAAGCTGGTGAAGATAGTGGTGTTTGTGCCAAATGCTCATGTGCAGGCTGTGGAAAATGCCATGTGGCAGGCCGGTGCCGACAATCTGGGCGACTATGACTGCTGCAGCTATCGCATGGCAGGCGAGGGGCATTATCGTGCCCTTGAAAATGCCAATCCGTTTGCCGGAGAGGTTGGCGAGGCTCATGTGGAGCCGGAGACACGTGTGGAGGTGATAGCCGACAAGGCTCACTGCGACACCGTGGTCAACGCCATGCTGGCGGTTCACCCATACGAGGAGCCGGCTTACGACATTCTGCCGCTCGACAATGTGTTGAAGCGGTGTGGGTCGGGCGTTGTGGGCGACATTGAGCCGCAAGACGCCATAGCGTTTCTTGAAAAAGCGAAGCGCGCGTTTGGCGTGGAGGCTGTGCGCTACAGCGGCGACACCTCTCGCAAGGTGAGCCGTGTGGCCATGTGTGGTGGCGCAGGGTCGTTTCTCATAGGCAAGGCTATGGCCAAGGGCGCTGACGTGTTTTTGACCGGCGATATGAAATATCACGAGTTCATGGGTAATGAAGACCGCATAATTATCGCCGATATAGGTCATTACGAAAGCGAACATTACACAAAAGAGATTTTTTTAGACATAATTCAGAAAAAAAATCCTAACTTTGCAATTAATTACGCAGAAAAAGAAAAAAATCAGATAAATTATTTGTAATAAGCTATGGCTACAAAACAAGAAAAAGAATTGACTGTTGAGGAGCGGCTGAAGGCTTTGTATCAGTTGCAGACGTTGCTCTCTGAGGTTGACCGAATAAAGACATTGCGCGGCGAGCTTCCGCTTGAGGTTCAGGACCTCGAAGACGAGATTGCTGGACTGGAAACACGCGTGGCCAACTATGACAGCAGCATTAAGGAAATGAACGACAATATCCGCCATCAGCGTGAAACAATTGTTCAAGCTCAAGCGCTTATTGACAAATATAAAAAAGACCAGGACAACGTGCGCAACAACCGCGAGTTTGACTATCTGTCGAAAGAAATCGCATATCAGGAGCTTAATATTAAGCTCGCCGAGAAGGTGACAGGCGAGTCAACCCAGCGCATTGAGTCGCTCAACGCCGACATTCAGGGTGCAAAGGAGCAGCTTGAGGACCGTCAGCACATTTTGAGTGAGAAAAAAGGCGAACTCGATGAAATCGTGTCGGAGACACGCCAGGACGAGGAGAAACTTCGCGACAAGGCAAAGAAACTTGAAGCAAAGTTTGACGACCAACGTCTGCTCTCAGCATTCAAGCGCATTCGCAAGAACGCGCGCAACGGTTTGGGCGTGGTGTATGTGCAGCGTAACGCATGCGGCGGTTGCTTCAACCGTATTCCTGCCCAGCGCCAAATGGAAATCAAGATGCACAAGAAAATCATCGTGTGCGAGTATTGCGGCCGTATTCTCATTGACCCTGAATTGGCAGGTGTGACCGATGAGGACGCACAAAACAAGAACTAAATAAAAAAGAGGTGGCTGCACGCCAGCAGCTCTTTTTTCGACTAAATAGCATAAAAGTCCGTGGCTTTCACTCATAGAGCAGTGAGCCGCGGATTTTTTTTGTTGTCGCCGCGGCTGCGTTGCGGCAATGCGGCGAGTGGGGGGGTGTTAATAACTTGGCATGGGTTTTTGGTGGCTTTGGGTAATTATTATATAACTTTGCTTTACCCAAGGGCTGCGTTAAGCCTGGGTGAAAAAACTCGCTTATAAAAAGGAAACTGATGAACGGAATGGGTAAGTTGTATTTCAGATATGGAACAATGGGGTCGGCAAAGACCGCATTGCTGCTCACGCAAGCCTATAATTTTGAGGAGCGTGGCATACAGTATTTGTGCATGAAGCCATTTTTAGACGACAGGGAAAAGGACAATGTGATAAGGTCGCGCATAGGCATAGAGCGCAAATGCGTGTGGATTTACCCCAACACCGACATATATGATTATTTCACCAACCTTTATGACAACACTCTTGTGGTGAAGGACTGGGTGCTGATAGACGAGGCTCAGTTTCTCTCGGCAGCCCAGGTTGACCAGCTGGCGCGTGTGGTTGACGATTACGGCACCAATGTGGTGTGCTATGGGCTTCGCACCGATTTCCGCTCGCAGTCGTTTGAGGGCTCACGACGTCTGTTTGAGCTTGCCGACAGCATAGATGAGATAAAATCAACTTGCACATGCGGTCGCAAGACCATAATCAATGCCCGAATTGATGCCAGCGGCAACATAGTGACCGACGGTAACCAGGTGGAAATAGGCGGCGACGACAAGTATGTGGCGCTTTGCCGCCGGTGCTGGAGAAACCGCCGCATAGAGAGTGCCGCGCGCAACGCCTTGAAATTTCAGAGCGAGTAATGGCCTTGGGCGTGAATTTGTGGTATAAAATATTACGCTAAAAGTAGTGCTAATTCAAATAAAATACCTAATTTTGCTACGTTAACTAATCACAATAACTTAATTAATTCTATTAAAATGGCATACGTAATTGGTGATAATTGTGTAGCATGTGGAACATGCGAGTCTGTTTGCCCCACAGGTGCAATCTCTGAAGGTGATATCTATTCGATTGACCCAGATGTATGTGTGGATTGCGGCACTTGTGCTGAGGCTTGCCCAAATGAGGCAATCACTGCAGGCTGAAAATAAGAAATTACACAAACATTTTTTATTTGGAAAAAAGGCGGAGTTGCATCGTCAGATGCAGCTCCGTTTGTTTTGTAGTTGTGGCCTACTTATATGTCAGTCCGACAGAATCCTCAACAACGTTCCGTCTTTGGTTCTGGCATCGTTACTTTTCGCCAACTTGTAGAACGATGCAAAATATTTCTCAGCAGCCTTTTTGTCAAGAGCTTTGTCGTATTTCCAATCCTTTTTGTCGCCATAAGCAATGCTCTTGAGTGCGGCGTCAACGTGTTTGTCTTTATCATTCAAACCTTTGGCAGTAAAAAGAAGTGTAACCTTAACTGGTATGCGTTGACTTTTCTGCATATACACCACTGTTTCGCTGACGAATTGCTTGCCCATAAGCGTGTCGTTATTGAGCGGTAATGTCGCCAAATAAGCTTTGTCGGCGTTGAGTGGTGCGGCATCAATCTCTGTCACATACTTTTGCATATCGGTTTGTGAATGTTTGCCCGAAAGATAGCTTTGGTCACTGACAACACCATTTGCCGCCCAACACACATCATGCACGATTTGGTTATGGCAATCATCGTTTTCGTGGAGAGAAAAACACTTTGCCTCCGACTTCTCATCTGGTATCAACAAAATGCACTCTCCGTCTGCCGACTTTGCAATAGCTCTAAATGACGAACCACCGCCTATAGTTCCTGCCTTTGACTTTTGCATATAGTGCCCCATCAGAGCCATATCCTTAAACCCTTTGGGTAATTTTATCGTCACGTCCAGCGACTCTTGACAATAGCCAGTGAGATTTGAGAACTTGCTTTCGCAGTCATAAAAATAAAAATCGGGTATATCGCTCGCATAGCAGCTCAAGGCACTTAATGCAAGTCCAAAGCCTAACAAGAATAATTTGATTTTCATATTTTCTACATTTAGTTTATTGTTTGTTAATATGTTAATAAACACCATTTGTTTAGTTTTTGGTATTTTATGGCCTTAGACACTATCAGTTTTTCTTATTATTCCAGTTTTTATTAAGCGTTCAAATATACGCATTACCACCCCCTAAAATCCAAATGGAATAAGTTAAAAATATTTAATATCGCTGTCCGATAAAACTATTTTGAATCAGTAAAAAAATTAGGGCTGTCACCTATTGCAGGAGTCAGCCTATCATGGTTACTTTGTCTTTGCACAAAACATAGTTAACCATTGGCAAAAGTAGTCATTTTAGCGGACAGCCGCTATATTGTCAAGTAATAAAATTGCTTGACAAGTCAAAAGTTCTTCATGTCAGCCGGGAAAAAGGCTCGGAACGTTATGTCAAACGCTTCAATGGATGGGTTCATCTGGTGGTGATGCTCTATGCAGTCATCATGCGCTTTGACTCGCTGCGCGAGATAACAGCGTCCAAGCTGCGCTCGCCGAAAACGGCTCGCTTGCATGGACTTTACCATGAGAAGCCGTCTCCGACGGCTTTCTAACGCTTCGTGTCACCAATGTGTAGTTAAATAAATGGTTATGTGAATGATTGTCAATTTGCTAAAATCGTTTGTGGTTTTGAGCGACGAAGTCAGGGGGCAGTCCGCTTTGTTGGTAACTGGTAACAATTGCTTGTTGGAGACGATGACAGGACAGTTGTGTGTTGGTGGCTTGTGCCAGATGGGTTGTTTGGATTGCACGATGTTGTGGCGGCAGCAATGTTTTGTTGTCCTGCGTAGGGTGAGGTGTTGGGCGTATGTGGCTGTGCTTGGTGAAGTTAATGTGCTTGTGGAAAACACAAATGTTTTAGTTTTTTTTAATAATTAAAAGTTTGCAAATCCGTGGTTTGAGGCTGTATATTTGGGTGCTAAATGGAAAAATGGTTGGCTATCCTGAAAAAGTTGCACAAAGTTGTTTTTAGGAAATAAAAACTAATCGGAACATGACGGATAAACAAACAAATAAATTATTTATTCATTGATTAAATATTAATTAATATGAACAAAACAGTTGGAAAGCTAATGTTCGTTTACAGATACAAGTCTGTCAAGTGGAGATTATCAAAGTGGTGGACTTAAGTATATATTCTGTTGCAGGATCTCGATATTGAATTGTAAATTGTTTTTGGCTTAAAAGTTTGTATTATGAAAATCAGAGTGCTTTTATTGCTGGCTGTGGTGCTGAGTGCATTGCGGGTGGCTGCGGCAGATGAGGTGCCGCGTATACCAGACTTCTATTTCGACAGTTGTGAGAGCAGGTTTGCAGAAGCTACGGCATATTTCAATGAGGCTTTGGATATAAAGATCCTCTTGCCAGACGGGTTCGTGGATAAAAACAGAAGAGGACTCTATGTGCCAAAATCCAAGCAACGGAGAATTGGCGTAGGGTTGACATTTAATGCTATGGCGGAATCAATAGATGGGGAATGCCTGCTGCTGGTGCAAGATGAGAGCCTCCCTGTTGGGAATTTTGAGAAAATGGGCTGTGATGATAACTACAAGGGCATTAGAGCTGATGTGTATTGGAGTGTGAAAGGTACATTCAGTCTGAACTATCTGCGCGGAAATCCTCCGTTGGTGGATATGCGGAAGTATGTGAAGCCTGTTGACGCTTCGCGTATCAATGCCGACAAGGCTTGTCTTGTTAAGCTGCCTGTTAATGGCGACACTCTGGGCGGCAAACGCTATGTAGGCAAGACGATATTGTTTTTTGAGAAAGCAGGTCGTGTGCCTATGGGTGTGACGTTGCTGTTCACTGCTGATGGCTTGAAAAATCGGGCAAAATATGAGGCTGCACTGCTTGAAAGTGTTGGCTATGGCAACCGAAACTGGAAATATGACAAGAATCTCGACAGAATGCTTGAGATAAGGTATTTTGCGCCATACGTTGCACTGATTGAAAGGCAGCATGCTAAACAAGAGACTGAGTTTGTGAAGAAACTGGCGAAGGAGAAATGCAATTGCAATCAAAATTGTTGTTCACAATCAAAAAGAAAAGAAAAATGATGAAAATAAGTAGACTTGTGACAGCAGTGGCTGTACTGCTGCTTATGGCAGCAAATGGAAGCGCCGCCGTAATTTTGGATGATGCTGTAGAAGTGCCATTCGTGTCGTATGAGAAGTATGTCAACGGCTCGTTCGGGGTTGACTTTAAAATGCCTAAGGGCTTTGTTGACGGCAGGTATATGGGATTGTACAAGCCGGCACTTTCAAATGGCGGCACTGGTATAGCTTGGGCTTTTGGTGCCATGCTCCAGTCGGCCGACAGAGAGTGTGTCGTTCTGATGCCTACTTTTGGAAGCCGAGTGTGGGACATGCTTGAGGAAAGTGTGGGCGATGTGGCAGATTTTACGCAGTGTGAGACATATTGGGCTGTAAAGGGGGCTGTTTGGTATGAGTATCTCTCAGACCAACATGACGCGATTGACATGACGCGTTATGTGAAGCGCATTAATGCAAGGCGGTTTAATGCCGACACGGCTGTGGTGGTTACCTTGCCTGCCAATGATTCAGTTATGGGACAGTACTACACCCACCGCAACTTTTTGGTGCTTAAAAAGGCAGGACGGCCAGTGGTGACGGTGAATGTGTTATTGACTGACAGTGGCGTGAAGCGCAGCGGTAAATATATTGAGACTGTGTGGCGTGCCGTGAAGTATAGCGGCAAGGCCGGCTGGCATTATGACCCCAAAGTGGCTGACAGACTGAGGAATGAGAATTTGAAAGAATACGATGACTACTATGGCCAGTTTTTAGGAAGGTGATTTCATGCTTCGGTGAGATGATGAATCAGTCCGCATCAAGGCTTGGTGCGGACTGTGATTTTGTTTTGGGGGCTGCTTCAGGCAATGGCGCTCATTTGGTGCTGGCAATGCAATCAGTGGCTGTGGGCGCAAAGTGTTGCGCCCCAACTGTTGATTGGCTGCACATTGCTCACTGGAAAAATCCGCTGATCTTGCGGACGGCAACACAGGTTTGGCGGGGAGTGCGCGGCACTCTACAACACCTCGAAGTAGAGTGTGGTGTAGGAGTTGTGGAAACGAATGTATAACTCGTAGCGGCCTGGCACAGACTCTATGGCTTGGCTTAGGGTGATTGTGGCTTGTGACAACCGCTTTTGGTTGGTCGTGACGCTTATGGTGGCAAAACGGCTTGCTTCGGGGCAGAGGTCAAACTCGCAGTCTTTTTGTGGAACATCGACGGTGAGTGTGCGCTCGCCTTGGCTGGCATTGATTAAGCCTGCCATGCCAAACGGGGTGGGCAACTCAAACTTCTTGGGCAGATATAGGGCGTAGTTGACCAACGCGCCCACTTTTTGCTTGTTGTCTTTGAGCCAGGAGTCAACCCAGATGCGATAGTAACTGCTGCCAATGAATATGCCGAGCTTGTTTGACGGGAAGCGGTGCAGATTGCTCCGCTTTATGGCCATATAGCCCTCGTATTCTGCCACCGCCACTTCGCCGGTGATGGTGGTGAGGTCGCTTTCCTGCTCTTCTATGTGGCCGAGGTCGAGCACTTGCCCCATGTCGGCAAAATAATAGTCTGCTGACTTGAAGTTGAGGTTGTCGGTGATGTAGATGTCGGTCTGGCCGAGCAAAGTCTTTTCGCGGCTCTCAATCATCATGTTTTGCGTTGCCATGTCGGGCGGATTGTCGAGCGGATTGTCGTCGCCGCAAGCAGTGGCAAGTGTGAGCAAAGGGAGCAGTAATAATAACAGATATAGTTGCTTCATCTTGTTGTTCAGTTTTTTAGCGTGAGTCTGTGCCGTAGAGTGGCATGAGACTTTGGTGTGGTGAGTTATTGCTGGTTTTGCGGCTCATCGCCAGTTTTGTTTATTGGCGTGGTTTCGTCGGGTATTTCTGGCGTGAACTTGTGCAAGTTGACTTTTAGCTCGTCGAACCCAAGGCCGTAGATGCCACGCACGTATGTTTGCGATATGAGCGCGGATTTGTCGATTGACTTGATGATTTGGAAAATACGGTCGCTCTCAAACTGGCGGCACAGCACAAGGAGCATCTTCACGTCGTGCTTGGTGTACCACCCGGTGCCGTGCAGCAGTGTGCAGCCACGCTTGGCCACGTTGTTGATGGCGTTGGCTATGTCTTCCCATTTCTCGGAGAAGATGAGGAATTGCACGGCTTGGCGGCTGTTGTTGATTACGCGGTCGGCGATAAACGAATAGGTGATGAGAAATATGATGCCATACACGATTTTGTCGATGCTGTGAAACACGATGTAGGAGCACGACACTATGGTGAGGTCGCAATAGACCATGATGCGGCCAAATGACACGTTGCTGTATTTTGTGACAACTGCCGCAATGGTGTCGGAGCCGGCAGAGCTTCCGCCATGTGCATAGGTGGTGCCTATGCCCACGCCACACAGCACTGCGCCAATCACCATATTCATGAACGGCTGCTGGTCAACGAGCGTGTGTGGAAACAGGGGCTGCATAACGCCTAAGAGTAAGCTCACCGCCGTGGCGCCAAACACGGTGCGCATGGCAAACTGCATGCCAACGCTCTTAAATGCTATGAGCAGCAGCAAGGCGTTGATGACAAGGTTTGACACTGCCACGTTCCACCCAAAGGCATAGTAGAGCAGCGAGGCAACGCCAACAATGCCACCAGTCACTACTTTTTGCGGCAAAACGAAAGCTGTGAATCCGAAAGAAAAGACGCTGAGACCCAAAACTATCATGAAATAGTCTCTTGCCTGTTTGAGCAAATAGCGAGAACTGTGGTTCATTGTGCGTTGAATTTTTCTTGTGCGAATTTACATAAATATGGCGATAAATGTCGGTGGGCGCAACAAATTTTTTAAACTAAGCGGAGATTTTTTAGTCTAATGACAGGAATTTAATGTTACAAACTATGTTTTCAACACTGATTATATCTGCATTGGCCGTGGGAATAACGGTATATATACTGCCTGGAGTGTCAATCACTCCATGGTGGTGGGCTGTGGTGATAGCCCTGGTTTTGGGTTTTATCAATACCTTTGTGAAGCCAATAGTGAAGTTGCTCGCCTTGCCTGTGACCATACTCACCATAGGGTTGTTTTCGTTTGTGATTAACGGCTTGATGATTTTGCTGTGTGCATGGATTGTGCCTGCTTTTCATATCGACGGCTTCTGGTCGGCCATGCTCTATAGCGTGGTGCTTGGTGTGGTGAGCTGGGTGCTGAATTTGATTTTCAAGAAATAAGAGAGCGCACAATTTTGCCTTCTGGTGGCGTGCCGGCAGGTTTTATGCCACGGTTGCCGGTGTGGCTGGCGGTGGCACAAAAGCGTGGCATAATTGCAAGAAATGCCGAAAAGCATTAACTTTGGGTTAACTGACTAAAACTGCATTTTTGTTATTATGAACACAGAAGACTGGAAAGCAAAACTTGGGGCTGCCTTCAATGTGGAGGTGCCAACCGCCAATGCCGAGAACGACACCGAGGCCACGCAACCTGCCGGCGACGCCTTGCAGCAGCAAGGCAAGGGCATGGTGGACATAATGCTTGACAAACGCAACCGCAACGGCAAGAAAGTGACGCTACTGTCGGGTTTCATATGCGACGAAGATGCTCTAAAGGAGCTTGCGCGCGAACTCAAGCAGCACTGCGGTGTGGGCGGCTCGGCGCGTGGCGGCGAAATCTTGATTCAGGGCGACTTCAGGCAAAAATTGCTTGGGCTGATGAAAGACAAGGGATTTAAGGCTCGTGTGATTTGACTCACGCGCAGGGAGAGCTGACTTTATACAAAAAACAAAAGTATAATTATAGATGCCATGGGACTTGAGATTTCAAACGAAAAATTGCAGGTGATAAAGGCTTCGGCCGGTTCGGGAAAAACCTATCAGCTTGCAAAAACATATATTCAGAATGTGCTCGGCAAGGTGGTGAAATGTGCCGACGGCAAGTGTCGCTACAAGCTACGGAAACCCGGAGAAGAATACTTCAGGCACATTTTGGCAATCACGTTCACCAATAAGGCCACGGCCGAAATGAAAAGGCGCATTGTCAATGAGCTTTACGCCTTGAGTGTGCAAAATGACCTGAAGCTGCGTGGCAAGGTGAAAAGCTCATATTACGATGACTTCAAGAGCGAGTTTGTTGACGCCGACGGCAGCAGCGACGGCGTGATAGACAAGGTGGTGGACTTGGCAGGCGTGGCATTGCGCGCCATATTGTTTAACTACTCATCGTTTAACGTAAGCACCATCGACTCGTTTTTTCAGAACGTGCTGCGCTCGTTTGCGCGCGAGCTTGACCGTGACGCCGGCTATGACTTGCAGCTCGACGACCGCTATGCCATAGATGTGGCGGTACACTCGTTTTTGCTCAATCTGGGAACGCCATACGTTGACAAAAACATAAATGAATGGGCAAAAAGCCTGGTCAACAGTCGCTTGAAAAGCAAGCTTGACTGGGATTTGTTTTCTGGTAAAGGAACGCTGAAAAATTTTGCCTATAACATCAACAACGAGGTGTTTCGCCGTCACCACGACGAAATAAAGGCATATTTGGCGGACTTCGGGCTGAAAGGCGGCAGCAACGGCTGTTTGTCGAGGATAAAACGCTTTATTCAGTTTCTTGATGCCAAGAAGAAGGCTCAAGTAAAGCTGTTTGATGACAACTTGGCCCAGTTTAAAGGCCTTGTGAAAGAAAACAATATAACGGAGTTGAGGCTGGGCTGGGCGGTTGATAAAATCAACGGCTTGAAAAGCATTGAAAACGATCTTGGCAAAAAGCCAGAGGACCTCACACCAAAAAAAATCAGGAGCTCTATTAAAAAGACCGATTTTACAAGGCTCGACAAGGACTGCCCAGAGGTGTATGACAAACTGAGCGATGCAGCCACGCAGATTTCCACTGCAGGCAGCAAGTGGGCGGCTCTGTCGGGGTTTGTACACACTGCGGAATTGTTTGGTCTGTTGGGCGAAATCGACAAGCAACTCACGCAATATCGCGAGGACAGCAACACCATCTTGATAAGCGACACAAATGAACTCATAGCACAGACGCTGAAAGGCGGAGTGCCGTTTGTGTATGAGCGGTTTGGCACATGGCTCAACAATTTCATGATTGACGAGTTTCAAGACACGAGCCAAATGCAGTATGACAACTTCAAGCCTCTGCTTGAGAACTCGGCCGCCGGCGACGAGGGTGAAAACAGCTTAATAATAGGCGACGAGAAGCAGTGCATCTACCGCTTCCGCAACTCCAAGCCAGAGCTGTTGCAGTCGCAGCTGAACATTGACTTCTCACACAGCTACAATGAGGTGGCGCTCGACACCAACTATCGCAGCTATCCGGCCATAGTACAGTTTAACAACGCGCTGTTTGCCCCCGACATGCTCGCGAAAACGCTTTTTCTCAAGCCCGACGCAACTACTGCCGGCGTGGAAAAGAACGTGAGGCAGACATACGGCAACGTGGAGCAGCGCACGGTTAAGGACGCCGTGCCAGGCTATGTGAGGGTGAACATTCCGGCTGACAAGAACGAGAGTGTGCTTGACATGCTGCCGGAATACATACATGGCATAATGGAGCGAGGATTCACTCCGGGCGACATATTGATTCTTGTTGACACTAACCGCGACGGTGTGGCGGTGGTGGAGCGAATTTTGACCTATAATGAGAGTGCCGGCGACAAGGCTCTGCCCATAAAGTCGGGCGAGGCTTTACTGCTTAAAAACTCGCCATCGGTCAGGCTGATAGTGAGTGTGCTAAGATACATTGACTCGGCACTCTATGAGCAGGTAGATGCCACCGACGACACCGCGCTCGGTAGCCTGCTGCGCAAGCACCAGCGCGAAATGCGCCAATATCGTGTGCTGCGCCGGTTTGAGAGTGAGCTTGCCAGTGGCAATAATGCTCCAGACGCTGATTTCGGCAACCTGCTTGCCGACTGCTTCGCCAAAGAGCCGGCCGACAAAGACGAAAGTGCAAATGAGTTTGTTGACCAGATAAAGAGCTTTTTGCCCGACGACAGCAATGAGCTGGGCACTATGGTCAACATAGTGGACCGCATAATAGCCGAATTTTTGTGCGGCGCGCCAGGCAACCAGGAAACCATGTTTATCATGGCGTTTCAAGACTTTGTGGTTGATTTCTGCGGTCAGCGCAATGGCGGAACCGTGAGAGAGTTCCTGCAATACTGGGACCAGAAGAAAGACGCACTCAGCGTGAGCTCGGCTGCCGACGATGATGCAGTGCAGGTGATGACCATACACAAGTCAAAGGGGCTTGAGGCTCCGTGCGTGATATTGCCGTTTGCCAGCTGGCCCATGGTGAAGATGGGCGACATGTGGGTGGAAAAAAGCGTGCTGCTGCCTTACTTTGAAGATGGGCAACAGACAGCCGACGACACCGAAAAGCTGAATGATATAAATGAAATAATTCCGCCTCTGCTGCCAGTGGCACAATCGCTGCTCAAAGGCGAACCCAAGTTTGCAGAATATTATAGTCGCCAGTTGAGCGAAGACGTGATTGACAAGCTAAACAAAACTTATGTGGCGTTTACGCGCCCAAGACAGGAGCTGCACATTTTCGCCCAAAAGCCAGGGCGCAACGCGTCTGGTGCTTTTGCCGACATCTGCACACTGCTCAAAGCATCGCTTGACGATGCCGGCTTCAAAGCCAGAATTGAGGCGCAGGGCTTGAAATTCAGCAGCGATGCTGGCGGTACTTGCTATGAAATAGGCTCGGCGGAGCCAAAATGCAGTGGCTCAAATGGTGAGGACACCGGAGCTACTGGCGTGGAGATGCCTGCCTATGGCGTGCGAGGCGCAGAAGCGTCGTCGATTAAGGTGCGGCTGCCTGAAAGTAGCGCTGCACAGACTATGGGCACACGCATGCACATGGTGTTTGCACGCATGCACAGCGCTGCCGACATTGACTATGCTCTGGCTTTCGGCAAGAGCAAGGGTTTCTTGACTGAAAACGAGGCCGCCGACTGGGGCAACCAACTCCACCAAGACTTGAGCAGCGGACTGCCTGGGGAGTGGTTTGCTGCCGACAACCTGGCGGTGTATAACGAGCGTAACATAGCATTTGACAATCATGGCGAGCGTGAGTGCGGCCGACCCGACCGTGTGGTGCGCCGCCCTGACGGCTCAGTGGTGATTGTGGATTATAAATTTGGCCGCGACATGGGGGCTAAGGAAATGGCCGTTTATGCCGACCAAGTGAAAGGCTACATGAACATGTGGCGAATGGCAGGAGAAACTGCCGTGAAAGGCTATGTATGGTATGTGTCGCTCGGAAAAATACAGGAAGTGCAGTGAGGTTGCACGCCATTTTTAGGGGAGAATATTCAAGCAAGCTTGATATTCTGCGTTCGATTTGCATTATCTTTGCAAAAAATATTAAAACATAAAAAAACGGAAAGAAAAATGTTGGTTGAAAACATTATAGCCCAAGCCACGGCAGAAGCCGTGAAAGCTCTCTACGGACTTGATTTTCCAGCAGAGAAAATCACTCCGCAAACCACAAAAAAAGAGTTTGAAGGCAACTTGACAATAGTGGTTTTCCCGTTTGTCAAGGCTGCACACAAAGCACCAGAAGCAACAGGAACAGAAATAGGCAACTATTTGGCAGAGCACTGCGACGCAGTGGCAAAATTCAATGTGATAAAGGGTTTCTTGAACATCACTATTGAAAAATCGTTCTGGACCAAGGTGCTCGAAAAAGTGAGTGACGACAAGAATTTCGGCTTCAAGCCAGTGACTGCCGACAGTCCGCTGGTGATGATAGAATACTCGTCGCCAAACACCAACAAACCACTGCACTTGGGCCATGTGCGCAACAATTTGCTTGGCTTTAGCTTGGCAAACATCATGGAAGCTAACGGCAACAAGGTGATTAAGACCAATATAGTGAACGACCGCGGTATTCACATCTGTAAGTCGATGCTGGCTTGGCTCAAGTGGGGCAACGGCGTGACTCCAGAATCTTCTGGCAAGAAGGGTGACCACCTGATAGGCGACTTCTATGTGGCTTTTGACAAGCACTACAAAGCCGAAATCAAGCAACTGGTGGAGGAAAAGCACATGACCGAGGAAGAAGCCGAAAAGGCTTCGCCACTCATGGCCGAGGCTCGCGCCATGCTTAAAAAATGGGAAGACGGCGACCCGGAAGTGAGAGCATTGTGGAAGAAGATGAACTCGTGGGTGTATGCCGGATTTGATGAGACCTATAAGCGTCTGGGTGTGAGCTTCGACAAGATTTATTATGAGAGCAACACTTATCTCGAGGGAAAGAAAAAGGTGCTTGAGGGTCTGGAAAAAGGCTTGTTCTACAAGAAAGAAGACGGCTCGGTGTGGGCCGATCTGACCGGCGACGGCCTTGACCAGAAGCTGCTGCTGCGCAGCGACGGCACGTCGGTGTATATGACCCAAGACATAGGCACGGCAGAGCTGCGTTTTGCCGACTATCCCATCGACAAGATGATATATGTGGTGGGCAATGAGCAGAACTACCACTTCCAGGTGCTGTCGATTTTGCTCGACCGGCTGGGCTTCAAGTGGGGCAAGGACTTGATTCACTTCTCTTATGGAATGGTGGAACTGCCAAACGGAAAAATGAAGTCGCGCGAGGGCACTGTGGTAGATGCCGACGACTTGATGGACGAAATGATTGACACTGCGCGCAAGATGAGCAATGATCCTGGCCGCCTGGTGGGTGTGCCCGACGACGAGAAAGACAATGTGCTGCGCATTGTGGGTCTTGGCGCATTGAAATATTTCATTCTCAAGGTTGACCCGCGCAAAAACATGCTGTTTAATCCGCAAGAGTCAATTGACTTCAACGGCAACACAGGTCCGTTTATTCAATACACATACGCGCGTATTCAGTCACTGCTCCGCAAGGCCAGCGAGCAAGACAATGCGGCAAACATAGACGCTGTAGAGCCAAACGAGAAAGAAATCGCGCTTATTCAGAAAATCACCGATTTCGCATCGAGCGTGAGAGACGCCGGCAACTCATATAGCCCTGCGCTCATAGCCAACTATGTGTATGAGCTGGCCAAGGAGTATAATCAGTTCTATCACGACTACAGCATTTTGCGCGAGGAAGACGCGGCCAAGAGAGCGTTCCGCATCACGCTGTCGGCCACGGTAGGCAACATAATTCGCCGCGGATTTGCACTGCTTGGCATTGAGGTGCCCGAAAGAATGTGATTTGGCAAATTGGCATGCTTATTGCATAGAGATAAGTGTAAGTAATTCTAAAAATTTTATCGAATATGGACAATTACAACAACTATTACAATTTGGGCAATGAGCCGCAGCAGTCTGCAAGCTCGTTTGCCGCAGAACGGTCGTTGAGCAAATATGTGTCGATGGTGATGCGCAAGGTGTATGTGAAGATGACACTTGCATTGGTTGTCACGACACTTGCATCTTTATTCTTGTTGTCGAACCCTGCACTGTGCACTGCCATTTTCGCAAGCAAGGGAGTGTTCTTCGGGCTTATGATAGCAGAGTTGGCACTGGTGATGGCTTTGTCGGGCGCAATCAACCGCTTGAGCACGTCAACCGCCACCATTCTGTTTTACCTGTATAGCGTGCTCAATGGAGTGGTGCTGACATCGATATTCTTTGTTTATTCACCAGAGTCGATTTTCCTGACATTCTGCATCACGGCAGGAGTGTTTTTGGCAATGAGCATCTTTGGCTATGTAACTAAGCAAGACTTGACCAAATTTGGCACATTCTTGTTTATGGCGTTGATAGGACTGATTTTGTGCTCGGTGGTTAACATCTTTCTGCACAGTTCTGCTATGGACTGGGCTATAAGTTTTGCCGGAGTGGCAATTTTCATTGGCCTCACTGCTTGGAACACGCAAAAAATCAAGGAAATGGCTTATCAGACCGATGAGTCGAATGTGGGTAAACTTGCCACGATAGGCGCTTTGTTGCTTTATCTCGACTTTATCAACATCTTCCTCTATCTGTTGCGTTTCTTCGGCAACAACCGCAACTGATGTAAACGGAAAAATCACTTTCAATAAATAAAAAAGCAGCAGGTTTTTAAGCCTGCTGTTTTTTTTGTCTGCCAAAGGAATTATTTGTCTGGCCAAATCCAGTTTTGATTGTTGCCGTAGCGGTATATGTTCAGTGCTTCTGATACGTATTTGCCGGCTTGTGCCATTCCTTTTTTTGAGAGAAGAACAATCATATAGGCGATAGGTCTGTTTGCTTTTTCAAGGCAAATGTATTTGCATGCCGCCCATTTGTTGTCGAGAGTGTGGCTTAGCGGCATGTCAATCAAGCGTATTGCATCTGCATTGGCAAGACGCTTGGAAACGGAGCGGGAAAATGTGGTGACATAATCGTTTGGATTGATGTTGCGGCAAATAGTAGTGTCAACCACACCATAAATGGCATCGGCGATATGGCTGTTGGCTTTAATGTCTTTGTTTGAGATAGAGTGCATGAAATTTGCCCCCGATAAGCCAATAAGACATTCCTTGTCGTTAGACGTGAAGCAAGGGTAATACATTTCGCAGGGACGTGCTTTTTGCTTGTCGATGTTGTTATAGACAAAAATCAGAAGATTGTTTGTGGTGAAAAATCCTTTTGGCTCGGAGAAAGTCATGTTCCACTTTGTTGAGTTTTCTTTGGACCATTCGCTGAATGATTGCTGAGCTTTGTCTTCAATGATGAAAACCGAGTCGTTGTTGCTTTTGATTTTTTCAAAAACATCAGCAGTTTGGGCATTGATATTACAGGCGGCAATGATTGCCGTTAGTAAGGGTATTATTCGTTTCATAATTGTTTAGTTTAAACCAAAAATTTCATAAATTTCTATTACGTCTGATGCGTTATAGAATGTGGACTTTCCCTCTTGAGGATTGTATCCAATTAAAGTTATCTCTCCAGAACTTTCACTTCGTTTGAACCATTCAATACGCACTGCGTGACCACCATATTTACTTGACGACATAATGTAATATTTATTGCTTGTAATGGTTTCTTTATTAAAGGCATAATTGATAGGTAAACTACTTATGTTAACTTGCCTCCCATTTAAAAAATGGTTAATGACATTTCCAAAAAAGTTTGGTGGAACACCCTGTTTGGGGACATAGTATTCATTTTCAGAACACCACGATATAATGTCTTCCACTGAAGGAATGTTTGCCGCGCCAAAATCTTGTATTACTGTGTTTATTAATATAGGAACACAATTCACAGGTGTTTTTAGAGAATCAGAGTCCATTTGTGGGTATTTGATATCTTCTCCGGCTCGTTTTAACCTCTTTCTTAAATTTCTAATACTTTTTTCTTCTCCATTAGACTCTGCAATCTTTATTTGTAGTTGGAGGTAAAGGTTATCAGAAATGCCAAGTTGCTTGGCTGAAAGACCATTAGTTTCGTACTTCCCATTTACAAAATGCATATTCATTCTGTCAAGGGCTTTCTCAACAGCAAGGTAATCATTTGAGCTCATTGTGGAGACGTCAAATAAATTGCCTTCAATTGTTAATTCGTCTTTTGAATCATCAGAAAACGAAATGTTTTCTTTTTCACAGGAATTGAAGGTGAAAAAGAATGTTAATGACGTTGCGATGGACACAGCGATAAAAAAAAGAATCTTTCTCATGTTGTTGAAGTTTAATAGTTATTAAAGTGGTTTGTGTTATTAATAGCAAATATAATGTTAAGAAAAGGCGAAAACAATTATTTTTTTGTTTTTTGCAAAAATTAACAAATGAAAGGTGCAAGTAAGGTGATAACTATTTGACGGCAATTTGGCTTTTGCAAATTGCCGTTAGTGTCGTTTTTGCGGAAATATTTGGGTGGTGTGGAGTGTTGTCAGTTTGACTGCTCAAGCTCGGCGAGTATCTTTTTCACTTCTTCGTCTGTGGCGGTGAGTTTCTGCTTGCACACGGTGAGCAGCTCCTTGGCTTTCTTTGTGTAGGCAGCCAAGTCGTCGATGCTACATTCGGGGTCTTGCATTTTCTTTACGATTTCTTCGAGTTCGGCCGAAGCCTGAGTGTAAGTTAATTGTGAATTGTCGGTGGTGGTTTGCATAATTTGTAGTGTTAGCTGGGTGAAATGAAGTTACTCTATCTTGTTTATTTTTGTGCGTATCTTGCCATCGCGCATGTGGACGGTGAGGCTGTCGCCAACCTTGACCTTTGCTGCGCTTGACACGAGCTGGTCGTTGTGCATCACTATGGCGAAACCGCGGTTTAGAATGTTGCGCGGCGATAGCAGTTCTATTTTGTCGCTTGTGTTGCCATGCCACGTCCATGCGTTTTGCAGCATGGTGCGCGCTGCCGAGGCGATGTTGTCGGTGTGGTGCTGCAGCGTGTTGCGCTCAAACGCGATGCGACTGTTTACGCACAACGGCACGGTTTGCGCCATTTGCAGAAGCCTCATCTGGTTTTTCTCAATGAGGTTTCGCGCCACAATGGGAATGTTGCCAGAAATATAGCTTAAATGCTCGTTGGCAGCCGATATGGCATTGCGCGCGGTGGTGACTATGGTGGTTGTCAGCTCGCCGAGCCTGGCGAGCGCGTTAGTGCCACACTGCACCAGAAACTCTGCGGCTGCTGTGGGGGTTTTGACCCGCGTGTGTGCCACAAAGTCGAGCACAGTGACATCGCGCTCATGGCCTATGCCCACAATCACGGGCAGGGTGCATCGGGCTATGCGCGCGGCAGCGTCGTAGTTGTCGAAAGAGTTGAGGTCGGAAGTGGAGCCACCGCCTCTGATTATGACCACGCAGTCGAACAAGTCGGCATGGTTCTCAATGCGGTTGATGGCGCTGATGATTGACGGGGCGGTGTTGCTGCCCTGCATCATGGCTCTGAACAGGCAGGTGTAGAACTGCAGCCCATAGCTGTTGGCGGTGAGTTGCTTCATGAAGTCGCCATAGCCGGCAGCTCCGTCAGACGAGATTATGGCTATGCGCTGCGGCACGCTTGGCATGGAAGCGCGCTTGTTGAGGTCGATTATGCCCTCGGCAGTGAGCCGCTTGATGATTTCTATGCGTTGGCGCACCATGTCGCCAAGCGTGAACTCTGGGTTGATGTCGTTGACCACCACTTTCATGCCAAACTGCTCGTGATAGGCAACCGACACGTTGAGCATGAGGTTCATGCCAGTGCTGAAGTCCTGGCCTGTGACGCTGCGAAACTTCTCGTTTAGTTTGGCGTAGGTGTAGCTCCAAATAAGTGCCGTCATCTTTGCCACTGTGTTGCCGGCGGCATTTTTTTGTATCAGCTCAAGGTAGCAATGGTTCTTTATTCTCACATCACTTGTCTCGGCTTTAATCCACACGTTTTGCACTTGTGGATTGTTGAGAAGCTGCTTGATGCGTCCGTTGAACTCATGCAGGCTTATGGGCTGTGTGGGGTCGGCTGGTTGCGGCATGGCGGTGTGGGAGAGATTATTTTTTGTGCAGATTGAATTTTTTGCCATTGAACGTGTAGAAAAGCGAGTCGGTCACGTATGGCTCAAACCGCTTGTAGTCGATGGGCGAATAGAAATCTTTGAGCCCGCTTTTTGCCACCACCACATCGTGAGCCTTGCCCGTGAACATTAGTTTTATGAGCGGAAAGTCGATTGACGACAAGAGGTCGGCACGCTTGCTGCTTGGGGTGGATTTTGTGAAGAAATCGGCCATGGTGGGCGGTGTGATGAACTTGGAGGTTTGCAGCAGCTTCCAGTCGTGGTCGTAGAAGCTGATGCGGCTGTCGGCCATGGGCAGCTCCACGGTTTCAATCACGGCAATCACGGTGTCGCGAGCCGACGGCGTGAACATGCGCAGCTCCACGGTGCGGCACTCCGAGGTTTGCACCGACAAGAAAGTGCTGTCGAGCGATATGATTTGGGTGTCGTTGCCAAGATTGTTGGTTGCTGACACTATCTGTCCGTTGTCGAAATAGTCGAGCATATCGAGACGGGTGTTGACAGGCAGCAGCGGAAACACTATGCCAGGCTCAGATGCAAAGAAGTCGCGCACAGCGCGCGCACTGGCCGGTGTGATTAGACTTATGACTGTGAGTGCTGCAATTATTATGGAAAAGCGTCTCATTATCTTAGTGTTTTGCAGATTTTATTTTTGGAACGTGAATTTAGGGCATTTCTTGAAATTTCGGGAGCAAAATAGCATTAAATTTTCATAAATGGCAAATTAATGAGTGGCGAAGCGCACACCTGTGTGTGCCGTAGCAGCAAACAAAAAATGAGCCGACACGCTGTGTGACGGCTCACTGTGTTATTTTTCGTGCAGCTATGGCACATTGAGAGTGCTTTAATCCTTGTTCTTCTTTTTGAAGCCGCGCTCGGCATCGCGGCGAGTGCCACGCTCACGGCGCGGTTTCCCCTTTGAACCCTTTGAGCGGTCGCGGTCGCGACTGAAGCGAGCCTTGCGGTCGGCTTTTGGTGAGTTCTTGCCCTCTTGGGCATAGTCTTTATCTGGTTTGGCAAACTCTGAATAGATGCGCTTGCCATAGAAGTCGGAATTTTTGAGAGCATTGACCACGATTTGACCCTGACCGGCTTTGACGTCGAACAGCGAGTAGCCCGAAAGCAGGTCGATGCGGCCTATGTCTATGCGCTTGCCGTTGGTGTTAGCGTTGATAAGTCCTATGAGGTCGGTCACAAAGAAGCCATCGGCTTTTCCGGCGTTGACATAAATGCGCTCAAAGCCTTCCTCAGCCACGCGAGAGTCTTTCTCTTGCTTGGTGCGTGAGTCGTCGTAGCGCTTGCCTTGCTTGTCCTTTTTGCTTTTCTTCTCTTTCTTTTCGGGTACATAGTCGAGTGCTGGAGCGTTTTTGTAGTAGTCGATGAGGCGGTTAAACTCCACCGAGAGCACACGTTTCAGCAGCTCCTCGCTGGTGAGCCACGAGAGCTTCTTAATCACACCGCCCAGGTAGGTTTCAATCTCTTCTTCGCGCACTTCCACCTTTTCGAGCTTGTCGGCGAGGTTGAACAGACGCTTCTCGATGATTTCTTTTGGCTTTGGCACTTCACGGCGCTCAAACGTCTTGCCTATGTGTTTCTCTATCTGGCGGAGCTTGCTGCGCTCACGGCTGTGGATAAGGGCTATTGAAACGCCTTTTTTGCCGGCGCGGCCGGTGCGTCCGCTGCGGTGGTTATACACGTCGTTGTCGTCGGGCAGGCTGTAGCTGATTATGTGGGTCAGGTTGTCAACATCGAGTCCGCGCGCAGCCACATCGGTGGCTACAAGCAGCTGCAGGCTGCGCTCACGGAATTTCTTCATCACGGCGTCGCGCTGCGCCTGCGAGAGGTCGCCATGCAGGGCGTCGGCGTTGTAGCCGTCTTGAATGAGCTGTGCGGCAACTTCCTGCGTGGTGGCGCGGGTGCGGCAAAATATGATGCCATATATGTTTGGCAAGTAGTCAACGATGCGCTTCAGGGCAAGGTATTTGTCGCGGGCATTGACCATGTAGTAGATGTGGTGCACATTGCTTGAACCCTCGTTTTTGGTGCCCACCACAAACTCCTGTGGCTCGTGCATGTAGTTTTTGGCTATCTTGGCAATCTCGGGCGGCATTGTGGCCGAGAAAAGCAGCATTTTGCGCTGTTCCGGCACATGCGACAAGATTTCATTGATGTCGTCAACGAAGCCCATGTTGAGCATTTCGTCGGCTTCGTCAAGCACCACGGTGTGCACGTTGTTGAGCTTGACGGCTCCGCGCTTTATGAGGTCGAGCAGACGGCCCGGTGTGGCAACAATCACCTGCACGCCATGGCGCAGGGTCTTGATTTGGGCTTCGATGCTTGAGCCGCCATACACTGGCAATATGCGCAAGCTGTCGATGTATTTTGAATAGTCGGTGAGGTCGTTGCTCGTTTGCAGGCAGAGCTCGCGCGTGGGGTCGAGTATGAGAGCCTGTGTGGCTGATGAAGCGGTGTCGATGCGCTGCAGCGTGGGCAAGCCAAACGCTGCGGTCTTTCCGGTTCCGGTCTGTGCCAGTGCCACCACGTCGGTATCGGCATTGAGCAGGTGTGGAATAACTTTTTCTTGAACTGGCATAGGCTGTTCGTAGCCTAACTCTGTGATTGCTTTGAGCAGATCCTCACGGACCCCTAAATCTGTGAATGTTGTCATATATAAAAACTTGATGGGTGCAAAGGTAGTGAAAAAAACGCAAATAAAGTCAAACGACGGTGGTGTCATTTGACTTTGCATGTGTGAATGTAACCAAAAGAAATATCAGCGATTAGCCTTTGGCAGTGAGCAGTGCTACCGCATAGGCCGCTATGCCCTCGCCACGACCAGTGTAACCAAGCCGCTCGGTGGTGGTGGCCTTAATCGACACTTGACCGGGGGCACACTCAAGGCACTGGGCGAGCTGCTGCTGCATGGCCGGAATGTGTGGATTGATTTTGGGCTGCTCGGCACAAATGGTGATGTCGCAGTTGCCTATGGCATATCCGTTTTCGCCAATCAGGCGGTTGACCTCACACAGCAGTTTGCGGCTGTCAATGCCCTTGTAGCGAGGGTCGGTGTCGGGAAAATGATAGCCTATGTCGCGCAGGCAAGCTGCGCCAAGCATTGCATCGCACAGGGCGTGTATTGCCACATCGGCATCGCTGTGGCCAAGCAGGCCAAGATGATATGGTATGTTGACTCCGCAAATCCACAGTTCACGTCCCTCAACGAGGCGGTGAACATCGAAGCCCATTCCTATTCTGAAATTGCAGTTGCTCATAACTCCGGCTGATGACTTGGTTATTTGCGGCCAAAGAGGTCTTTGAGGCCGTCCATGTCAAACGACAGTGTGAAACGCAGGGTTTGGTCGAGAGGGCTGTTTTGGGCAGTGGCAATCATGTAGGCCGCGTCGAGGCGCACCACATTGAGCGCAAAGCCGGCTCCAAAGCCAAAATACTGGCGGTTGCCCTTGTTTTTGTTCTCGTGATAGTAGCCGCCGCGCAAGAAGAACTGCTGGTTGTAGGCATACTCGGCACCAATGGAGTAGGTGATTTCGCGCAACTCCTCCTTGGCTCCGCCTGGAGCGTCGTGAAACGATTTGAATATGCCGGCGATTGACGACTCGTCTTTCCACGACTGCAAGGCGTCTTCATAGGCTTGCTGGTCGTTGTCGTAGTCGGCAAGACGTGGGCGTGTGGGCACGAGCAGCTTGTTGGCATCGACAGAGAGCGTGAGGTTGTGATAGTCGGCAAGCGGAAAAGTGAATGCCGTGCCGAGGCGCAGGTTGGTGGGGAGAAACGCTGGGTCGTTGCCGCCGTTATACGACACCTTGGTGCCAATGTTGGATATGTTGAGACCCCACGACCACTGGCACTCGTTGCGGCCTATCACCGGATAGGTGGTGAAGTAGGCGGAAACGTCGGCCGAGAAAGCCGAGGCTCCTGAAGTTTGGTCGGGCGACGACATGTTGGAATAGCCGAGGTCGGAATAAATGTAGCGCAACACGACACCCATAGAGAATTTCTCCGAAAGTTTGCGTGAATAGCCGACGTCGAACGACATTTCAAATGGGTTTACGCTCGACATGGCATTGCCGGCATCGTCGGTGGTGTTGATTTCACCAAGCGAGAAGTAGCGTAGCGATGCGCTCACGGCCTGGTTGTCGCCACCGCCGAGTTTTTTGTAGCCCGAGAGGTTGGCCAGAAAGATGTCGTTGACAATCTTGCGCAGCCAAGGGGTGTAGGACAGTGACACACCAGCGTCGCTGTAGGCGAAGGCATATTTCGACGGGTTCCAAAACTGCGAGTTGATGTCGGGGTCGGTGGCTGCACCCAGGTCGCCCATTGACGCACCGCGTGCATCGGGGGTTATCGACATTGATGTGACACCGGTAGTGATGGGGTTGAACTCGTCGTTTTTGATGTCGTCGTCGGCCTTGGCAACAAAACTTTGTGCAGACAAGGCGCACAACACCACTATTGTGAGAAATTTAAGTTTCATCAGAGATAAAAAATATTATGCTGTTATAGATAATAACTCTCTTTTTCAAAAAATATTGTGTGCCATGCCAAAAACTGGTGATGGCGAGGTGCTGTCAGTGAATGTATTTTGACACAAAAGCCTTGACCGTGCGATAGTATTCGTCGCGGTGGTCGTTGTATGACTTAGCGTGTGCAGAGCCTTTGGCCACATACAGGCTCTTGGGCTGCGACTTGGCAGCATAAAGTTCATAGACCATGTGGGTGGGCACAAAAGTGTCGTTGTCGCCATGAATGAAGAGCATGGGCTTGTGGCATTTGCGCAGCTGCTTGATGGGTGACGCCTCTTGGAATGTCCAGCCATAGCGGAGCTTGCACAGCTCGCTCGTGGTGTAGAGCAGCGGAAATTCGGGCATGCCAAACTGCTGCTTGAGCTGCTCGCGAAACTCGTCCCACACGCTGGTGTAGCCGCAATCTTCCACATAGCACTTTATGAATGGCGACGCACCCTCTTTCTCGCCCGAAACACACATTGTGGTGGCTGCGCCCATCGACACGCCGTGCACCACTATCTGTGAGTGCCCGGTGCTGTCGGCAAACAGCTTGTCGGCGATTTTAATCCATAAAATCACGTCGTTGCGGTCGTTCCAGCCCATGTTGATGTGGTTGCCGTCGGTGCTGCCGTGGGCGTAGAGGTCGGGCAACACTATATTGTAGCCAAGTTTTTGGTTATACATGTAGCCAATGCCGAGCATGCCCACAGCGCAATAGTTGTAGCCGTGCACGAGCACAGCCACTTTGTTGGTTTTCACAGGGGCTTTGATGATTATGGCGTGACGGCGCTCGCCTCTCACGTTGATAAACGTGTCAATAATCTCCTCGTTGCGCTTCAGACTGTCAATCCACGGCTTGGCGTCGGGCTCTTGGTTGAACACGTCGCGATAAGCCTTTTCGGCCGATGTGCGAGTGGGTTTGAGCGAATAGTTGAGCATAAAGAAACTTGCCCATGTGGTGACGGTGGCCAGAAAAATCAGTACGAGGGCCACGGCGCATATAATCTTTTTGCGCGAACTGTGCTTCTTGCGGCGATGCAGACTTGTTGGTTTCATAATCATTGCTGTTTTATTATAAAATTCAATGCCACCAAGGCATTACTATCACTGTGTTGCTGGGCGCGGGGACTTTTGTGCAGAAAAGCCTTGCTCGACACAATGCAAAGCTAAGAAGAAATTTGCTGTAATACAAATTCTTGTAGAGTCAACAAGCAAGTGCAAGATTATTTCAAAAGTTTAAAGAATTCAACTAAAGGCGAAGAAAAATTCTGTTTTTCCAGAGGTCTCCGGTTGATTTTGGCCTGCACTACGTCAAATTGCCATTGTTCAATCTTGCGGAAATCAGTGCCTTTTGGGAAATATTGGCGGAAAAGCTTGTTGGCATTTTCGACAGCGCCTT
>CAKUAR010000019.1 GCA_934636465.1 uncultured Muribaculaceae bacterium | reverse complement strand
GCTTCAAGATGGACTTGAACCAACGACCCCCTGATTAACAGTCAGGTGCTCTAACCAACTGAGCTATTGAAGCATTTGGTCTGCAACCGCAGAAAAACACATTCCGCAAATGCGTTGCAAAAGTACTCTCAAATTTTGATATATGCAATAATTTCTGAGAAAATATTGCAATTTTGCGCGTTTTAAGAGTTTTTTAATGCTCACGCCACGCCTTATGTCAGCTATAAGTAGTACTTTAGCAATCAATTTTAGAATTCGATAAAAATGAAAAAGATTCTGCGACACTTCGCTCTCGCATTCTGCATCGCCACCGTGTGCTCACCCATCGCCGTCAACGCGCTTGAGCAAAACGACGATGCCGCCATCGTGCGCAACCTCGACATATTCAACAATCTCTACAAAGAGCTCAATACTTTCTACGTCGACACCATCGACGTGCAGAAAAACATGGAGATTGCCATAGCTGCCATGCTCGACAACATCGACCCCTACACCGAGTATATCCCAGCTAAAAACCAGGAAGACTTCATGGTCATTTCCACAGGTGAATATGGGGGCATAGGCTCATATATCATGCAGCGCAAAGGCGGAGGCGTGTATATTTCCGAGCCCTACAAAAACAGCCCTGCTGCCAAAGCTGGGCTGAAACCAGGTGACCACATCATAATGATTGACAACGACACTGTGGCAAAATGGAGCAGCGACTCCGTGAGCGCAAAGCTCAAAGGCCAGGCCAACACCAAGGTGAAAGTAACCATTGCGCGCCCCTATGCCACCGACAGCATCATGGCGTTTGACATCACTCGCGAGAAGATTAAAATGGACCCGGTGCAGTTTTACGGCGTGGCGCGAGGCAACATAGGCTACATCAACCTCAACACGTTCAACGAGCACTCGCCGGAGCAGGTGAAAAACGCGCTTCTTGAGTTCAAGAAAAACCCTGCCGTGAAATACATAGTCCTCGACCTGCGCGGCAACGGCGGCGGTCTGCTCGAAAGCGCTGTGCAGATAGTGGGCATGTTTGTGCCAAAAGGCACACAAGTGCTCCAGACCAAAGGCCGCGTGAAGCAAAACGAAAAGACTTATAAAACCACCGACGAGCCCATCGACACAAAAATTCCGCTCGCCGTGCTCATCGACGGCGGCTCTGCCTCATCGTCTGAAATCACAGCCGGCTCACTGCAAGACCTCGACCGCGCCGTGGTCATAGGCTCACGCTCTTTCGGCAAGGGTCTTGTGCAAGCCACACGTCCATTGCCTTTTAACTCGCTCCTCAAGGTGACAATCGCCAAATACTACATTCCAAGCGGACGCCTCATTCAGGAGCTCGACTACAGCCACCGCAACGCCGACGGCAGCGCCAAGCGCATTCCCGACAGCCTGACGCACGTGTTCCACACCGCCAACGGCCGTGAGGTGCGCGACGGCGGAGGCATCACCCCCGACATCAAGATTGACTACCCCGAAATGACACGACTCGTCTATAACATCATTCGCGACAACTGGGCTTTTGATTTCGCCACAAAATATGCAAGCGAGCACGCCACAATCCCGGCTCCAAAGGATTTTGAAATCACCGACACCATATTCAACGCGTTCAAGTCGTTTGTCAACGAAGACAAGTTCCACTACGACAAAGTGTGTGAAGACGGCTTGAAAAACCTGAAAAAAGTTGCCAAAACCGAGGGCTACATGAACGACTCCACCGAGGCGGCTTTCGCCAAACTCGAAAAGTTGCTCAAGCACGACTTGAAGCACGATCTCGACATACACCGCAAAGAAATCTCCAAGCTCCTAGCACAGGAAATCATCAAGCGATATTATTTCCAGGCCGGTCAGATAGAATACAGTCTGAAGTCCGACGAGACCATTGACCGCGCCGAGCTGATGTTCGTGCAGCCCGGAGAGTATGAGAAAATCCTCAACATAGGCAAGAAATCACAGTCCAAGGCCACCAAGCCCCAAAGCAAGAAAAAGGCCAAACGCACCTGAATTGCACTAATCTAATCCTGCACAGCAAAAGTGGAAATAGACCAACTCAACGACATAGTCAACAGCAAGGCCCGGCAGGCAGCACTGGCAAAGATGGTGGCAAATGACGCCAACCGCGTCATGGTCATCGACGGACTTGCCGGCTCGGCCACAGCCATGCTCGTGTCACGGCTACCAAAACGCGCCACCCCCTACCTCGTCATAGCCAACGACCTCGACGAGGCCGGCTACCTCTACAACGACCTCTGCCAGATTACTTCCGACAAGGCCACACTAATTTTTCCGTCGGGCTACAAGCGCGACATAAAATATGGCCAGATAGATGCTCCGCAAGAGATTTTGCGTGTAGAGGTTCTCAACCAGTGGTTCACCAATCCGCAGTTGCGCTGGGTGGTGACCTATCCGGAGGCTCTTGCCGAGAAAGTGGCATCAAAACAGGCCATAGATGAGTCAACCGTGACCCTCTCAACCGACACCACAGCCGACCTGACAGAAATCGAGAAGCGTCTGCGCAGTCTCGGCTTCCAGGAAGTTGACTATGTGTATGAGCCTGGGCAGTTCTCGGTGCGCGGCTCCATTCTCGACGTATTCTCTTTCAGCAACGAGCTGCCCTACCGCATCGACTTCTTTGGCGACGACATCGACAGTATTCGCACATTCAACGTTGAAACACAGCTTTCGGAGCAGAAGCTAAACTCCATCAGCATACTCGGCAACAGCAGCTCCGACAATAAGTCGGGCGTGTCGCTGCTCGACTATGTGGGCATCAGCACCATGCTTGTTTGCCGCGACCACGAGTGGCTCAAAAGCCGCATCAGCGCAATAGCCGGCGAAACCTTGTCGGCGAGCACCGTGATTTCGGGCGACGGCGACCAGAACGCCATGAACAAGGTGGTTGACGACAAGGCTTTCATCGCCACTTTCAACAATTTACGCCGCATCGACGTGTTCAATGGCGAGTCAACCGCCAAAGGCGACGCCAAGCTGTCGCTCCACTGCTCGCCACAAGGCATATACCACAAGAATTTCGACCTCATAAGCGAGTCGTTCAACGACTTCTTGAAGCAAGGCTACACAATCTATATTCTCAGCGACAGCCAGAAGCAAATAGAGCGTCTGCACGCCATTTTTGAGGACAGGCACGACGACATAGCGTTCACCCCTATGCTCAAGACCCTGCACGAGGGCTTCGTTGACGCCGACAGCAAAACCTGCGTGTTTACCGACCACCAGATTTTCGACCGTTTCCACAAATACAATCTCAAGAGCGACAAAGCGCGGTCGGGCAAACTCGCCCTCTCGCTCAAAGAGCTCAACCAAATAGAAGTGGGCGACTACATAGTGCACGAAGACCACGGCATAGGCCGCTTTGGCGGACTGGTGCGCACTGCCATCAACGGCACCATGCAGGAAATGATAAAGCTCACCTACCTCAACGGCGACATAATTTTCGTGTCGATTCACGCCCTTCATAAGCTGTCGAAATACCGCGGCAAAGAGGGCACAGAGCCTCGCCTGAGCAAGCTCGGCTCTGGCGCATGGAACAAAATGAAGAGCCGCACCAAGAGCAAGCTCAAGGACATTGCCCGCGACCTCATCAAACTCTATGCACAACGCCGGCAAGAAAAAGGCTACGCTTTCTCGCCCGACGGCTACATGCAGCAGGAACTTGAGGCATCGTTTATCTACGAGGACACCCCCGACCAACTCAAAGCTACCCAGGCTGTCAAGGCCGACATGGAGAGCAACAAGCCCATGGACCGCCTCATTTGCGGCGATGTGGGCTTTGGCAAGACCGAAATCGCCATAAGAGCCGCTTTCAAGGCCGCAACCGACGGCAAGCAGACCGCCGTGCTTGTGCCCACCACCGTGCTTGCTTTCCAGCACTACAACACTTTCCGCGAGCGTCTGGCCAACTTCCCGGTGCGGGTTGACTACCTGACCCGCGCACGCAAACCAAAAGACGTGAAGCAGCTCCTTGCCGACCTTGCCGAAGGCAAAATCGACATTCTCATAGGCACCCACAAGCTCATAGGCAAGACTGTGAAGTTTCACGACTTGGGACTGCTCATAATCGACGAGGAACAGAAGTTCGGAGTGTCGGTAAAGGAAAAACTAAAGCAGATTAAGGTCAATGTTGACACGCTCACCATGTCGGCCACCCCAATTCCGCGCACACTGCAATTCTCGCTTATGGGCGCGCGCGACTTGAGCGCAATCACCACTCCGCCGCCCAATCGCTACCCCATACTCACCTCGGTGGTGCAACTCACCGACGACATTGTGCGCGAGGCCATCAATTTTGAACTTTCTCGCAACGGACAGGTGTTTTTCATCAACGACCGCATTGAGCAGCTCGCCACGCTCGAAAACATGATACACCGCGTGGTTCCCGACGCACGTGTAATCACCGGCCATGGGCAGATGAAGCCAGAAGAGCTTGAGCAGCGCATAATCAACTTCTCCAACCACGACTACGACGTGCTGCTGGCAACCACAATCGTGGAGAGCGGCATCGACATGCCAAACGTCAACACCATCATAATCAACGACGCGCAAAACTACGGCCTCAGCGACCTGCACCAGTTGCGTGGACGCGTGGGCCGAAGCAACCGCAAGGCGTTCTGCTATCTGCTCGTCAATCCCGCCCGGCCGCTCACCCCGGTGGCTCGCCGCCGCCTGCAAGCCATTGAGAGCTTCAGCGACCTCGGTAGCGGAATTCATATAGCCATGCAAGACCTCGACATAAGGGGTGCCGGCAATCTGCTTGGAGCCGAGCAGAGCGGCTTCATAGCCGACCTGGGCTATGAGACCTATCAAAAAGTGCTCAAAGAGGCTGTGCTTGAGCTTAAAACCGAGGAGTTTGCCGACACGTTCCGCGATGTTGACGAGGAGAAGGCAAAAATCACTGGCAGCGACACCGAGTATGTTTCCGACTGTAACATCGACACCGACCTTGAGCTTATGTTCCCGGCATCTTATGTGCCACAGGAAAACGAGCGCATTTCGCTCTACCGCGAGCTCGACGGCATGGAGACCGATGCCGAGGTAGAACAGTTTGAGCAACGCATGGTTGACCGCTTCGGCAAGATTCCGCCCATGGCGCAAGAGCTCATACGCATTGTGCCGCTGCGCCACACGGCAAGGGCTCTCGGCATAGAGAAAATCATACTCAAGCAGGGAAGCATGTTTATCTATTTTGTGGGAAAAGAGAACATTGCCTACTATCAGTCGCCGGCATTCGGGCGCATACTCAACTACTTGCAGAGCAACCCCAAGAGCTGCAAGCTGCGTGAGGTCAACGGCCACCGCTCCATTCTCATCTCCAACATCACTTCCGTGGGTCAAGCGCTGTCACTGCTCCGCTCCATAGCCACGCTGCCAGCGGTGTAATCCCCACATTATCACCCCTTGCCACAAACGCAAAAAGCATAAATGAAGCAAATAATAGTTTTTTAATTCGCATAACTTGTTATTTTTGGTTACAACCGCAAACTTATAACGAATTATCACAAAACAACAACAAAAATATCTAATTTTTAATTTTCAACGACTATTTTGCCGCCACTTTGTAGGCTTTCCCGCCCACAAGCACCACATACACGCCACGGCTCACGGCAAACTCTCTGCCACGTCCAGCCGCCACCTTGCGGCCGGCGGCGTCAATCACCGTCACATCGGCATCGCCAGCGCCACGCACCACAATCGCCCCATGCAATCCAATCACTTGCACAGCAGCTGCTGCATCTACCGTCTCTACCGCTGTCACCACCGGCACTTCAAGCGGATAAATCACATAGTTTTCATAGTAATTGTCGGCATTGGCAATGGTGTCGCTGTCGCTGACCCACGCATTTCTGATTTGCGCCACCACCGGAAGCGTGTACGACGCGCCATCTACCAGGTCACCACCATTGTTGCACCAGTCCTTGGCCACCGCAAGGCTCACGCCCTTGCGCAGACTCGTTTGCTCATACTGGCACAGACGATTGCCGTCAGCGCTCTCCACATAGTAGCCAGCCACATTAAGCACCTCATTGGGCGCGGCGTCAAACTTCTGTCCGTCGTCCATGTCGCCCAAGTGCAGCGTGCGCAGTGCCACCTCTTTTGCCGTGCCCGACGCCACAGGCTCCGCCGTGAGCGTCAGCGTGGGGTTAACGCCGCTACCGGTCATTGCGCCCATCAAGGTGTTAGGTGCTATGGTCTGCAAATCCACAAACTGCTTCAAGCCACCGTCGGTCAAGTCCACTTTAAGCCATCGACCGCCACCGTCGGTCACAAAAGCATAGCCTTTGCCGGTGTAGCCGCCCACTGCAAGCGTGTCGGCCACAGCATATTCATGACCGTCGGTGCCGCTGGCAAGCACCTTTTCAAGCCTGTTGGCATACACAGCCGGCATGGTGGCGTCGGCGGCGTGCTCCGTCACGTTCGCCGTGTTGGCAAAGCCTATTGCGCTCACGCTTATCGTCTCGTCGTCGAAAGCGCGGTCGGCCGCCCTCACCCAAAAGTGCAGAAAAGCCCCGGCCGTTCCGCCCAGCTTAGCATTTGCTGGCGAGTAGCCCACCATGCGATAACGGCCCTGACCAAGCTCACCGACCACTATCTTGTGGCTTGAGCCAACCCGTGCCGTGTCGGTCACAAACAGCGGTGTCACCGAATCGGCAGGCACCACAGCCAAGCCCTCCGGCAGAGCCATATCTATCTGGAAACCGCGGTAGCACACCGAGTCACACTCCATGTTGAGCGTCAGCTCCCTGGTTTCGCCAGGCGCAATCACAAACTTGTCGGCATAAACCCTTATGCCGGCAGAAGCCGTCAGGCAGCACACAGCCGCCAGCGCAGTCGCCACACGCGATATGTCGAGCCTCAGTTTCTTGGTCATATTCTTCACCTGCAAAGATACATCTTTTTTACCCAAACAATTCTTGCCAAACGCACTATATTTTTTGGTATTTTACCACAAAAATTGTGTAATTTTGCAATAATTATGTGTCACGTCACTCTAAAAATGGAATCTCAACTTTTTAACTCTTAACCCTAAATTTTTATGGCCGAAAATGACATCATAGAGCGCATCAAATATCTCATGAAAGAGCTGCGCTACCGCCAAGTGGAATTCGCACAAAAGATAGACATCGACCCGTCGAATCTGTCGAAGTATCTGAACCAGAAATTGCCCATCAGCGACTCGCTGGTCAACAAAATTGCCATCAACCTCGGCGTGTCGAAGGAGTGGCTCACCACTGGCAACGACCTGCCGTTTGCCAAGGCGCAGCCGGCTGCCACGTCGCTCCACGTGATTCCGGCCGAGTTGCAGGAGTTCAAGGGCACCCCAGTCTATGACATCGACGTGACCGCCGGCACTATGCCGCGTGCGCGTCTGTTCACCGACGACCAGATAATCGGCTCTGTCAATCTGCCCGACGTGGTGAGCAGCAACTGCCGCATAGTGAAGGTGAGCGGCGACAGCATGAGCCCCGTAATCAGAAACGGCGACTACATAGCCGTGCGCGAACTCTCAAACACGCGCCAAATCTACTGGGGGCAAATCTATGTGGTGCTGCTCGACGACTACCGCATGGTCAAATACATACGCCGCCACACCGACCCCCAGCTGGTGATTTTGCGCAGCGAGAACCCAAATTACGACGACATAGAGGTGCCGCGCAGCGACATACGCGAACTGATGTTTGTGCAAAACATCTTGCACGTTGACACGCGCATGTAACCCACGCCCCACCCTCAAAACAAACGAACAGCCAACACAATGAGCGAAATCAAAACACACAGGCTCCCAAACGGATTGCGAGTGCTCCACATCACCACCACATCGCACGTGGGCTGGTGCGGAGTGGCAGTCAATGCCGGGAGCCGCGACGAAGCCAGAGGCCAGTTTGGGCTGGCGCACTTTGTGGAACACACTATCTTCAAGGGCACCACCCACCGCAAGGCATGGCACATACTCAACCGCATGGAGAAAGTGGGCGGCGAGCTCAACGCCTACACCACCAAGGAGTCAACCGTGCTCTACTCCGTGTTTCCGGAGCAAAGCCTGCAGCGCGCCGTGGAGCTGCTTGCCGACCTCGTGCAGTGTTCCATCTTTCCGCCCCACGAGCTGCAGCGTGAGCTCGACGTGGTGCTCGAAGAAGCCCAGTCCTACCGCGACTCGCCTGCCGACGCCATATTCGACGACTTCGACGACATAATCTTTGCCGGCAATGAGCTGGGGCACAACATTCTCGGCGTGGAGCGCGACCTGCGCCGCCTCACGCAAGCCGACTGCCTGCGCTGGCTGCGCACATTCTACGTGCCCGACAACATGATTTTCTTCGTCGCCGCCCCCACCGCGCCAAGCAAGACGTTTCGCCTCGTTGAGCGATATTTCTCGGCCATGCCGCAAGGCGAGCCGCACCGCCGCCGTGCCACACCGCCAGCCGTGAAGCCGGCAGTGCAAACCGTGAGCATAGGCTCACACCAGGCCCACACAATAGTGGGCGCACGCACCACCAGCATGTTCAGCGACCAGCGATTTGCCTTGTCGCTGCTCAACAACGTGCTTGCCGGCCCTGGCATGAACTCGCTGCTCAATGTGCGCATGCGCGAGCGCCGGGGGCTCGTCTACACCGTGGAGTCGTCGCTCGTGCCGCTCACCGACTGCGGCTTGCTCGAAATCTACTTCGGGTGCGACAAAGCCAACGTCGGCACAAGCCTCAAAATCATAGCGCGCACCGTGGCAGAGCTTGCTGACCACGGCCTCACCCCCACACAGCTCGCCGCCGCCAAAAAGCAACTATGCGGCCAGATGCTCGTGGCGTCGGACAACTCGGAGTCGTGCGTGATGAGCGCAGCCAAGAGCTTCCTCTACCAAAACACCGTTATGCCCCTGCAGGCAGCCATAGAACGCATACAAACCATCACCATCGACGACCTGCGCTCGGCGGCCGCCGCCGTCACCCCCGACAAGTGGACCACCCTGCACTACGTTTAACGCGCCAACCAACAGACACAACCCATTTCAACAAAACTCTAAACAATAAAAAGACAATGAGAAAAGCAGAAAAGTAATAAAAAATAACCACATGCTTTGCACTTCAAGCATTTTTGCGTATTTTTGAACCAAAACAAACAATTATACACACACCCAACAGTTATGAATGACGTAAAATCATATCTCAATCCCGCCGAGAAAAAGATGAACGACGCCGTGTTGTTCCTGGAAGACGTGTTGTCGCACCTGCGTGCCGGCAAAGCCAACGTCAGCATTCTCGACGTAGTGAAAGTTGACTACTATGGCAGCAAAGTGCCGGTGAGCCAAGTTGCCAACGTCAACACTCCCGACGCACGCACCATAGCCATCACTCCCTGGGACAAAGGCATGTTCAAGGCTGTGGAAAAAGCCATTCTCGACTCCAACATCGGCATCACTCCCGAAAACAACGGCGAGGTGATACGCCTCAACTTCCCCCCGCTCACCGAGGACCGCCGCAAGGCACTCGTGAAAGAAGCCAAGGGCGAGGCCGAGAAAGCAAAGGTGAGCGTGCGCAACGCCCGCCGCGAAGCCATAGAGGGACTCAAGAAAGCCGTTAAAGACGGCATGAGCGAAGATGTGGAGAAAGACGCCGAAGAGTCAATGCAAAAAATCCATGACAAATATCTCAAGAAAATCGACGAGATATTCGCTGCCAAGGAAAAAGAGATTCTCACCGTCTGAAAAGAAACAAAAAGGAAAACGCCGCGGCACACGCCATGCGCCGCCAGCACCACACCAAGCCGGGCTTCACCCCACTGACCGAAGCCCGGCTTATTGTTTTTTTCACCAGACAGTTAACCAGGCAAACCGCAAAAAGCAAAAACAGCGATTTTATTTCTCAAACTATTGCAATTCACAAAGTGATATGCTATTTTTGCCAAATAAAACATCTAACCGCCAGAGCAATGAAAACAAGTACATTAATGATTTTGTCTTCTCAAATGTCAAGCTCACGTCAGTGGTTTTCCCAAAGTCAGTCAAGAGCGTTGCCTCCTGGGTGTTTAATGGACAAAATGACCTTGAAATGATTGTAATCCCCGAAGAACAATACGATTTGAAGGATTTATTCAACTTTAAGCCCAACTTGAGGCGCGTCTATGCCAGGTCGCCATCGCCTTATAAATACGCAGTGTACGACGACAACTATCCTTATTTTTATCGCACCAACCTCACAAGCAAAATGGTGCTCAACGTGCCCATCGGCTGTGCCAAAAACTATGAGAAAGACAGGTGTTGGCAAGTGTTTGGACGAATAAGGGAACGTGATTTTTCCGCCGACGAGAAACCCGACGAGGAATTCACATCTGGTGACTTAAAATTCAGAGTGATGTCGGAGCACGAGCAGAAATGCAGTGTCATCAGAAACAACGACGTCACCTATTCTGGCCATCTCACCATTCCTTGCGAAGTGGAGCACAACGGCATACCCTATTATGTGGTCGATATTGACGACAACGCTTTCTCGGGCTACAGCCAGCTCACCTCAGTCACACTGCCGGTCACACTGTGCAACATAGGCGACAGTGCCTTTTTCTGTAGCGGACTGGCAGGCGACCTGCGCATACCCGACAACACGCGGTCGGTTGGCAGCTATGCCTTTGCAGGCTGCACAGGGCTTAAAAATATTCACATAGGCCGCAACACACGCATATTCAATGCCGGCGCGTTTGTCTCTGTCACCAAGGGCGACAAGGAATATAAAATGGACATCGACACCATTTTCTCTGACTACTGCATGAATCCGTCATTTTTGCTCGACGACCCAACCCTGCCTTTTAACCCCGACGAATGTAAAGTGGTGGTTGTGCCCCCCGAAATGAAAGGGGCATACTTATACTCGGGTTATAATTGGAGCCCTTTCTTCAACAAAATGATTTGCAGTGTGGAGCAAAACTTTTTCACCAATCACAAAGTCACACTTGCCGTCAACGATGGCACACTCTCGGTGACAGGCAATTTCAATGCCGACATCGAAGTGTTCAACTCCCTGGGGCAGCTCGTGTATAGCGGCCGCAGCAGGCACATCAAGCTTCCGCAACGCGGCATCTATGTGGTGCGAATCGCCGGAGACTCAGCTAAAATAACTTTTTAATTAACACAAAACCAAACATATCATTATGAACGACGACGAAAAAAAAATATGAGTTAACATACAAAACACCGACATCGTTGATTTCTTAAAAGCAAATGTAAAACCAAGTTTTTCATTCTAATGTTTCCGACAAAATAATATCTGATTATGAATAATAAAACGATAAATAGAGGTTGGCTATTGGCGTTATTCGTTTTGCTTGCTGCAACAGCACAGAGCCAAGACTTCTCGCAAGACGGGCTCTACTACAAAATTCTGTCGGCCGACGAAAAAACCTGCGAATTAACACAGAGGCCTGCAGGCAGCGAAGGCGAATGTGGCTCCGACGTTACAATACCTGCCACCGTTACCAGCAATGGAGTGTCATATTCTGTGATTGCTATAGGCAGCGGAGCGTTTGACAACTGCGCCATAAGCAAAATCACAATTCCATCATCAATCGGCAGGCTTGACGATGATGCCTTGGCTGTTAAAAATTACATACCACGCATCTACATTAATCGCACCACTCCCCCCATAACGTCGGTTTATGCCTTCACTAATGCCTCGTTAACAAAGGGCAACGTCACTGCGTATGTTCCAAAAGGGTGCCTAAGCAACTACCAAAACAACAGCATCTGGCGACGGTTTAACCTCGTGGAAAATGTAGAAAAAGTAGATACCGTATATGCCAGCAATATGCTTTTTGCCTCTACTGGCCCTTATTCATGTGCGCTCATTGAAAAATACAACAGTAATTGCGTCTTTATTCCAAAGGCCGTGCCCATCAAGGGCACACTACACACCGTTTCATCGTTCAAATTCAAAGGCAACAGGTCTCTCTCATCAAAACTTCTTGTACTGCCCGACAACATATACAAATTAGATAGTCTCAACAGTCTCTACACCGATAGAGAAGTTGGGGGCCGTGACATTTATAACTTGGTGCTTCCTCGCAGCTTGACTGAAGTGGGCACCATCTTGGTCAACACTATGTCTTTACAACAAATATTCATGCAGACGGCAAACCCTCCGTTTTCGTTCAACGACGACACTTTCACTGGCAACGTGTCTTGCAGCACAATACTGAATGTGCCTAAAGGCTCACTCGAAGCCTACAGAAACGCCCCAGGCTGGAAAAACTTTGTCAGAATCAGGGAAAAGGAGTTCTTGTCGCCGCCCGACGAGCAGTTCAGCGAGGGTATTCTTAATTTCACAGTGTATTCAGAAGCCGACAAAACCTGTGAGGTTACAGGCTATAATTCTGACTCCATTATAGGCCACGTTGACGTGCCAAGCTATGTGCAGCATAATGGCACTACCTATAAAGTCGTTTCAATAGGTCCTGAAGCTTTTTATGAAACGGAACTGTCATCTATAACCTTTCCAAACACTTTGCGCCACATTGCAACCCAGGCTTTTTACCGCTGCAAAAGACTGCAGTATGTCATCATACCCGACAGCGTGACGTCAATTGGTGGGCAAGCCTTTTACAGTTGCGACTCGTTAAGAACTATTGTATTAGGAGAAAGCGTAAATAAAATTGGATCTGGGGCTTTTGCAAGCTATATTGGAGAATACCGCAGCGCATGCCTAAGGCTCCTACGGAAACTATATGTTAAAAACCCAGTTCCTCCCACCATGGTAGGCATTGCCTATGAGCCTACTCTTTGGGGCAGCTCTGTAGAATTTATGGTTTATCATCTAAATGTATCACACATCACACTCTATGTGCCTAAAGGAGCGTCGAGTGCTTATGCCAGCGACGAGCGATGGGGTGAATATAAGAATTTCTGCCCGATTGTGGAAACAGATTTTAGCGACATCGACATAAACCCCGACGTCGATCTGCCCACAGGCTACTAACGGCTACTCACTGCCCCTTGACCGAGGCTGCTATGCCGTAGTTGGCAAGCGACTTCTTCAGCTCCTCCACCACTCTCACACGCAGCTCTATGGGCGTCACCACCTCTATGTTGGCGCCATAGCGCAATATTTCTTGCACAAAGTCGTCAGTCACCTTTAGCTTGTAGGTAAACAGCGAGTAATCGCCGTGTATCTGCTCAAGCTGGCTGTCGTGAAGCGGCAGAGCCCTGAAATAGTTGGCAAGCCAGCGGCTCACGCGCAGAGTCACCTCGCGTGGCTCCGAACTGGTGTTCACTATGCCAAAACAGTCTTTGAAATAGGAATATGGAGTGATTGTGGCAGGCATGTCGAAGCTGTCGTCGGTCACCACAAGGCTACGTATGCGGTCGAGCGAGTAGGTCTTTATCTTGCTGTCGGCCACATTGAAGCCCACCACATACCACAGCTGCTTGAATATCTTGACGAAATAAGGCTCCAGCAGCTTCTCCTTGGGCGTGACCTCGCTATATGACTTATACATGAACCTCACACGCCGCTGCTGCTGCATGCCCTGAATGATGAGCGACAAAAACTCGTTGGACGACGGCACGCGCTCAAGCACTATGCGGCCGCTCACAGCCGACGACTCCCTGAGCATGCTGCTCAGCGCCATTGAGTCCATGAGCCACTGCTGCATCTTGGCAGATGAGTCGCTGTCGGTGTCAATGTAATACTCATAAGTGCCGGGGTCGCGCTCTATGCTTATGTGGAGCGTCTTTTCTATGCCCTGGCGGCAATTATAGAACGTGCGGCGTATCATGGGCGAACCCTCGCTCAAGTCGGAGGCGAGCCACAAACGGTTGAGCTGAGCCAAGGTGATGCGGCCGTGCCGGCGCACGGTGTCCACTATCCACAGATATTTGCTTAGGAGTTTGTTTGCCATAATCAGTTAACGGAATTATTTAGCGGTTTCTGCCGGGTTTTGACGCCAAGGCAGGCGGAGCAGGCACAAGCCCACTATGGTGAACGCGGCATTGTAGAGCAGCAGCTCAAAGCCTATGGTGTAGCCGCACCACGCCTTCATGCCCCACTGCAGCACCCAGCTAAGTGCCGGCGACATAATGCACACCACAGGCACCAGGCGGTCGCGCACACACCCCTTGCACATCATGCCATAGGCAAACAGGCCCAAAATTGGGCCGTAGGTGTAGCTTGCCAAAGCATACACCAGCTTTATGGCGCTGTCGTTGTTGAGGCAATAGAACAAATAGATTATCACTCCCATGCAGACCGCCATGCCCACATGCACCAAGCGCCGCTTTGCGCCAAGCTGGCCGAACTGTGAGGCCGGCACACCGGCTATGTCAACGAGAAAAGAGTTGGTGAGAGCCGTGAGAGCCGAGCCGGCGGCAGAGTAGCCGGCCGAGACCAGTCCGAGCACAAACAGCACTCCCACCGCCACAGGCATGCCGCCGTCCCAAGCCACAAGGCTGAAGAGCGTGTCGGCCTTTTCGGGCAGTGCTATGCCACGAGCCTGCGTGTAGAGCACCAGGAGCGAGCCGAGCACAAGAAAAAGAGCCACCACACCCACCTGCGTGATGCCGCTCACCACAAGCCCCTTGCGCGACTCTGCCGCGTTTTTGCTTGCCAGCGTGCGCTGCATCAAGTCCTGGTCAAGCCCCGTCATGGCTATCACCATGAATATGCCGGCAAGAAACTGTTTCCAGAAATATTTCTCACTGCTCGGGTCGTCGAAGAAGAACATGCGCGCTGTGCCGCTGTCGGCTATGCGGCTCACCATGCTGCCGCCGCCCACACCACGCCACACAAACACTATGCACAGCACCACGCTCAATATCAGGCACAGGCTCTTTAACGTGTCGGTCCATATCACGGTCTTCACGCCGCCCTGCAGCGTGTAAAGGAATATCAGGGCTATGGTCACCACTATGTTGGCGGCAAAAGGCACATGGAGCGGCTCAAACACGAGCAGTTGCAGCGACACGCACACCACCAGGAAACGCACCGCCGCGCCCAGCATCTTGCTCACGAAGAAAAACCATGCGCCGGTTTTGTGAGTGTGGCCGCCAAAGCGGTCTTCCAAATAGCCGTAAATCGACACCAGGTGACGCTTATAAAACAGCGGCACAAGCCAGTAAGCTATCACCAGATAGCCCACGGCAAAGCCAAGCACCATCTGCATGTAGCTATACTGCGAGCCTATCACATAACCCGGCACCGAGATAAACGTGACGCCCGAAATGGGCGCGCCAATCATGGCTATTGCCACCACCCACCATGGGGCGTTGTGGCCTCCGGTGAGAGCCACCGAGTCGTCGGTGCGGCGCGATGCCGCCCACGAAATCACAAACAAAAGCGCAAAATAGCCGACTATCGTGGTCAGCACAATCTGAGGTATCGACATATCTTTTTTCTATCTGTTTTTTAGGGTTTTCTTATCTAAAAAAAAATAATCTCTCTGTTTTTCTTTCTTTTCATCTGATTTTTCGCACAGCCGGGCGCGGTCACTCCTTGTAAAGCAAATATTTGCGGCGCTGCTGGCAGAATTTCTCGTCGTCGGTGCGCCACGACGCCTTGATTTCGGCAGCAGTCTTACCCTGCATTATCATTTCGCGCACACTGGCAGTGCCCATCAGCTTGTCGAAAAACGACGTGAAAAATTTCTCTCCTATTCCGAGTGAACGGTAAGCGTCAATCACATATTCCAGATTTATGCCGCCGGCTATCACCTTGTCTTGGCTCACATGACGCAAGTCGCGGCCGTGGCACAGCTTGTTGAGCAGCGGCGGGGTCTTGGCTCCGGGCACACTGCGTGGCGTGAACGTAAAGTCGCCTTTCATGTCAGGGTGTCCATAGCACTGAAACGGAAAGTCGGTGCCGCGGCCAAGGCTCACCGGAGTGCCCTCAAAGTAGCACAGCGACGGATACAGATACACTGCCTGCATGTTTGGCAGATTGGGCGACGGAGCTATGGGCAGGCGGTAGCGCGTGCGGTGAGTGTAGCCGGCACACGGAATCACCGTGAGCAGTCTCACACGCTTGCCGCCTTTGAGCCACCCCTCGCCGTTTGCCATGCGCGCCAGCTCGCCCATGGTCATGCCATACACCGTGGGTATGGGCAGCCGCCCCACACCCGACTTGAGCTTCATGTCGAGTATCGGGCCGTCAACCGTCATTCCATTGGGGTTTGGGCGGTCGAGCACCATGAACTCCTTGTTGTAGGTGATGGCTGCGTCCATTAGGTTTATCATAGTCACATAGTAGGTGTAGAAGCGCAAGCCCACGTCCTGTATGTCAACCACAATCACATCTATGCTGTCCATCACCCGCTTGCTTGGCATGGGCGACTTGCCGTCGTAGAGCGAAGCTATGGGTATGCCGGTCTTGCCGTCAACCGAGCTGCCCACCTTTTCGCCGGCGTCGGCCTTGCCCCTGAAGCCGTGTTCAGGCGAGAATATAGTCACCACATTCAGTCCGTGCTCAAGCATCACGTCGAGCACATGCTTCTTACCCACCATGCCAGTCTGGTTGCTTAGCAGCGCCACGCGCTTGCCCTTGAGCAGAGGCACATAGAGGTTGGTGCGCGCCGCGCCCACCGTGACGTTTGCGCCAGCCCACGAGCACAGGGCGCACATCACAGCCGAAATCACCGATAGCAACATTCGTTTTGTCTTCATATCTTGCATATAAGGTTTTTGACGGTAACAAAAAAACATAATATTGCAAAGATAGTGCAAACGCCACACAAAGGTTGCACGCAAAGCCTTTTTTCATTAACTTGCATGGCTAAAAAACATGCAGGCATGAAACCGGTGAAAATCATAAAAGCGGCGAGGGTGTGGCTATCGGTGGCCATACTGCTCCTCACCACCGTCCTCGTTGAGCTAAACATGGGCAACGTGGTGGCACAGTTTCAGTTCATGACCTCGCTCGTGGCCATGACCCTGGGCGCATGCCTGTTCTGGCTGGGAGTGACGCTGCTGCTGGGGCGTGTGTATTGCTCGTCGGTGTGTCCGCTGGGTACTGTGCAAGATGCGGCGGCATGGCTCTCAAAACGCCTGCGCAGCCACGGCCGCGGCACCTATCGCTTTGTGCCTGCCGACAACCGCTTGCGCTACCTCGTGCTGCTGCTCGTGGCAGTGAGCGTGACCGACGACAACCGCTATGTTGCCAGCCTGTCTGACCCCTACATGGTGTTTCGCAATGTGATTGACTATCTGTGCTTCATTCCGCAAGGCTTGCAGATGTTTCTCGGCTTTGTGGGCGCAGCAGTGGTAATGGCGGCGGTGACGTTTCTGACATGGCGCGGCGGACGCACGTTTTGCAACACCGTTTGCCCAGTGGGCACAGTGCTCGGCACGGTGTCGAAGGTGTCGGTTTTTCATTTTGAGATTGACCCCGACCTGTGCATAAGCTGCGGCCGATGCGAGCAGGAGTGCAAGGCAGCGTGCGTCAATTCGACGGAGCACACCATCGACGGCAGCCGATGCGTGATGTGCGCCAACTGCGCCACAGTATGTCCGGCGCAAGCCATAAGGTTCACCAGCTCGCGCAAACGCCTGTCAACACCACTCATGCAAAAAATTCCGCAACTCGGTGCCCAAGCGCGTGTCAGCGCGCCGTCGTCGGTGGTTTGTCCGCCGCGGCACAAGGCCGGTGATGGCGGCAATCAATAGTTCCAGTCAAAGTTATTCACGCCAGCGCCTATCTCAAAGTGGCATTTCACAATGCCCAAATCCACCTTCGAGAAGAAGCCTAAGCCTGCCGACGCCTTCACCTTGCCGTTGTCGAGCAACTTAAACTTGAATTTCTGCTGATTAAGAGCCGTGGGGGCAAGCAGAGCAGCATCTACACCGTCAATGAACCATTGCGGCGCATCGGTGGCCACCATCACTTGTGCGCGCGTCTTTGTCTTGTGCGCACGTCCAGATTCTGCGCTGTGGCCAAAGGCTATTACGCACACAAGCCGCTCATTTTGCTCCACCTTCACCACATCGCGGTTGCGGCTGTAGGTCAAGCCCACCCAGCAAGTGCCAAGTCCGAGCTGCGTGGCGCGCAGCACCAGTTGCTCCCCATAGTAACCCACTTTTTCATCTACCGTTGACGACCATTTTGGCCCCACAAGGGCTATGTAGTTGGTCACATTGCGAAACTTGCCATAATGAGCCATAAATCCCGAAAACGCCTTGGCGTCGCCGGCAATCACCTGCATACGCAGCCCCGACTCACGGTTGAGCTTGTCGGCAAGCCGCCGCAACTCCTCAATGTGGGCCTGGCTCACAGGCTCGTCGGTGTAGGCACGCACACTGTGGCGTGCCTTGATAGCCTCAATCAAATCCATAACCGCTTCTTTTTCTTGCAAATTTACTACTATCTTGTCGTTAACACCTCATTCACTGACACGTTTTTAACAAATCACCCACAACTCGTTTCGCAACAAATCGCTAACTTTGCACCCAAATCCGTGACCGGACATCAAGCATTCCCCACTCCACGGCAACAAAAGGCACTGCCCTTTTCAGTATAACTCACACACACTCTCGACAATCATGACCAACGGCACAGACAACAAAAAAGCGACACTCGAACTCGGCACCAAGCCTGTGGGGCGCCTCCTCTGGCAATATGCCCTGCCGGCCATAATAGCCATGTCGGCATCTTCGCTCTACAACATAATCGACCGCGTGTTCATAGGCCAGGTGGTGGGAGCCGACGCCATAGCCGGACTCGCCATCACGTTTCCGTTTATGAACCTCGGCGCGGCGTTCGGCGCAGCCGTGGGCATAGGCACCTCCACAGCCATATCGGTGAAGTTTGGCCAAAAAGACTACAAGACCGCCGAGCAGCTCATGGGCAACTCCGTGGTTCTCAACCTCATTATCGGTGCGCTGTTCTCGGTGTTGTGCCTCATATTCCTCGAACCCATTTTGCGATTCTTTGGGGCAAGCGATGCCACCATTCCCTATGCCACCTCGTTTATGCAGGTGATTCTTGCCGGCAACATTTTCTCGCACATGTATTTCGGCATGAATGCCGTGTTGCGTGCTGCCAGCAAACCCCGGCAAGCCATGATGGCTACCCTTTTCACCGTGGTTATGAACATATTGCTCGATGTGGTGTTTATCCTCTGGTGGGGTTGGGGCATACGCGGAGCAGGACTCGCCACCGTGATTTCTCAGTGTCTGGCACTGTGCTGGCAAATCAAGATTTTCGCCAACCCCAACGAGCTTTTGCACTTCAAGCGCGGCATCTATCGTCTGCGTGCATCGCTCGTCAAGCTCATTGTGAGCATAGGCATATCACCGTTTCTCATGAACGTGTGTGCCTGCATCGTGGTGATACTCGTCAACCGTCAGCTCGTGACTTATGGCGGCGACATGGCGGTGGGAGCATTTGGCGTGGCCAATGCCATATCCACCGTGTTTGGCATGTTTGTCATAGGTCTAAACCAAGGCATGCAGCCCATTGCCGGCTACAACTATGGCTCACGCCAGTTCGACCGCCTGATGCGTGTGTTGCGGCTTGCCATAGCCAGTGCCACGGCCATAATGATTGTTGGCTGGATTGTGGGCATGTTCTTCCCACGGCTTATGTCGCGCATGTTCACCTCCGACGCTCAGCTCATAAAAATGTCGGTAATGGCCATTCACTACAATATGCTCATGTTCCCGTTCATAGGCTTCCAAATGGTGGTCACCAACTTCTTCCAATGCATAGGCAAAGTGAAAATCAGCATATTTCTGTCGCTCTCGCGCCAACTCATTCTGCTCATTCCGCTGCTCATAGTGCTGCCGCTGCGGTTTAACCTCGATGGCGTGTGGGCTGCAGTGCCAACGTCCGATTTCACCTCGGCAATCATAGCCGGCGTGTTCATATTCTGGTATATGCGCAAATTCAAGCGCGCCGTGTGAGCACACTCTTGTGTGTTGTTGTGTATGGTTGGTAATTGAAAACTTATTTCAGCGATTGCTTGGGCACTACCTTGCGCCACACAAACAGCTTGTCGCTCGGACGCACTTTCTCGCCCACCTTTATCGAGAAATGCTCGCCTTTCACGGTCTTCTCCACAGGCTTCAAATCCACTCGTATTTCTTCCACCTTCACAGGCACTGCGCCCGTAGTGGGGCCGGTGACGATAACCTCGTCGCCCACATGCAGCTCGCCGGCCTCCATCAAGAATTCAGCCACACCCAGCTTTGTGAAGTAGCGTATTCCCTTGGCGGCATATTGCTTGACGCGCGTTGCGCTCGACCCATATTTCGACGTCCACTCACCAAGGCGCTGCCCCAGATAGTAGCCGTTCCAAAACCCACGGTTAAACACGCGCGACAGCCGCTCGTTCCAGTCGGCTATTTTCTCGTCGCTATATGTGCCGTCGAGAATTGAGTTGATGGCCTCGTTGTAGCAACTCACCACGGTGCGCACATATTCAGGCCCGCGTGCGCGCCCCTCTATCTTAAACACCCTCACCCCAGCGTCTATCATCTTGTTCATGAAATGAATGGTTTTCAAGTCTTTGGGCGACATGATATATTTGTTGTCGATGGCAAGCTCGTCGCCGGTGTCGCGGTCGGTTACAATGTAGCTGCGACGGCATATCTGGCGGCAAGCTCCGCGGTTTGCGCTCGAGTTGGTCTCATGAAGGCTCAAGTAGCACTTGCCCGAAATCGCCATGCACAATGCTCCGTGGCAAAACATCTCTATGCGCACAAGCTCTCCGTGCGGCCCGCGCAAGTCGTCATTCACTATGCGGTTGTGTATGTTTTTCACCTGGTCAAGGTTAAGCTCGCGTGCCATGACCATCACGTCGGCATACTGGACATAAAACTTCACGGCCTCGCTGTTGCTCACATTCACCTGCGTTGATATGTGTACCTCCACGCCTATGCTTCTGGCATAGAGTATGGTGGCCATGTCCGACGCTATGATTGCCGAGATTTCGGCCTCGCGTGCCGCATCTACAATCTTGTGCATATAGTCGATGTCGCTGTCATACACCACCGTGTTAACGGTCAGGTAGCTCTTCATGCCGTGCTCATGGCACCATGCGGCTATGGTGTGCAAGTCGTCGAGCGTGAAGTTGACCGACGATTTGGAGCGCATGTTAAGCCCCTCAATGCCAAAATATATTGCATCAGCGCCACCCTGCCATGCGGCAGTCAGCGATTCCCACGACCCCACAGGAGCCATTATTTCAAAGTCTTTTCTGTCCATTTGTCAAAAAGAGTGTTCGTTTTCTTTCACATTGTTGCCTCACTGCGCCTTGCCGGTGAGTATTCCCTTAATGTCGTTGAGCTTGTTGAGAGCCTCCACCGGCGTCAGGTTGTTGATGTCGATGTCGAGTATCTCGTCGCGTATCTGGCTCAGCACAGGGTCGTCGAGTTGGAAAATTGACAGTTGCACGCCGCTGTCGGCCTCACCGCTTGGAGCCACTGCCACTGAATCGTGGCGGTTGGCTGCCTCAAGCTGCTTCAGCACCTCCTCGGCACGGCTGATTATGTAGCGCGGCATGCCGGCTATTTTTGCCACATGAATACCAAAACTGTGGGCACTGCCACCTTTGGCCAGCTTTCGCATAAACACCACCTTGCCGTCTATTTCTTTCACCGTCACGTTATAGTTCACTATGCGCTTAAACGTTTTTGCCATTTCGTTAAGCTCATGATAGTGCGTGGCAAAAAGCGTCTTTGGCTTAAAGTCCGACTCGTGCAGATATTCCACAATGGCCCAGGCTATGGATATGCCGTCGTAGGTGCTCGTGCCTCGGCCAAGCTCGTCAAACAAAATCAGGCTTCGCTGGCTGATGTTGTTGAGGATTGACGCCGACTCGGTCATTTCCACCATAAACGTTGACTCGCCGAGCGAAATGTTGTCGCTCGCTCCCACCCTGGTGAAAATTTTGTCCACAACGCCTATTTTGGCGGCTTGTGCCGGCACAAAACAACCAATTTGAGCCATCAGCACTATCAGTGCCGTTTGGCGCAGCAGAGCCGACTTTCCTGCCATATTAGGACCTGTTATTATCATAATCTGCTGGTCGTCGTTGCCAAGACGCAAGCTGTTGGGCACATATTCCTCGCCGGCTGCCATTTGGCGTTCTATCACCGGGTGACGGCCTTCGGTAATCTCAATGTCGAGCGAATCGTTAAGCTCCGGGCGGTTGTACTTGTATTCCACCGACACTTGCGTGAAAGCACGCAGACAGTCGAGGCGCGCAATCAGGTTTGAGTCGGCCTGTATGGCTGGTATGTAATCAGTCACAGCCGTCACAAGCTCGTTAAACAGCCGTGCCTCTATCACCAGTATTTTTTCCTCGGCGCCAAGTATCTTTTCCTCATATTCTTTCAGCTCCTGCGTCACGTAGCGTTCGGCATTTACCAGGGTCTGCTTCCTGACCCAATCGGCGGGCACCTTGTCTTTGTGGGCATTGCGCACCTCAATGTAGTAGCCAAACACGTTGTTGTAGCCTATTTTCAAGCTTTGTATGCCTGTGCGCTCGCTCTCGGCCTTTTGTAGCTGCATCAAGTAGCCCTTGCTTGAGCTTGATATGTCGCGCAACTCGTCGAGCTGTGCATCTACGCCGCGGTTTATCACATTGCCACGGCTCACCAGATTTGGCGCGTCGGGATTTATCTCCTTATCGATGCGGTCGCGGATTATGGGGCACGGATTAAGCTGCTCGCCAAAGCTCCGCAGCACGCTGTTGTCGGCTTGCTCGCAATATTTCTTTATCGGCTCTATAGCCTGAAGTGCCGACTTCAGCTGCACAAGTTCACGCGGCGTGATGCGCCCCACTGCCACCTTCGACACCAGACGTTCCACATCGCCCACCAGCTCAAGCTGCGTTTTCAGCAACTCACGCCCTTCGGGGTCTTTGAAGAAATACTCCACCGCATCGAGCCGGCGGTTGATTTTCTTTGTGTCTCTCAACGGGAACAATATCCAACGGCGCAACATGCGCGCGCCCATTGGCGACAACGTTTTGTCGATAACCGACAGCAGGCTCTTGCCGTCCTCGTTCATCGGAGCCACAAGCTCCAGGTTGCGCACCGTGAACTTGTCGAGCCTCACATAGCGGTCAGCCTCTATGCGTGACAGCTTGGTGATGTGCTTCACATGAGTGTGTTGCGTGAGGTCGAGGTAATATAATATCGCACCCGAAGCCACTATGGCGCTGTGCAGGTTTTCCACGCCAAAGCCCTTCAGGTTTTTTGTTTCAAAATGCTTGAGCAGGCGGTCCATGGCCGACTCCTCGGTAAATATCCAGTCCTCAAGCTCAAATGTCAAATATTTCGCCGAAAATGCTTCATTGAAACGGTTACGGTTACTCCGCTCTATCAGCACCTCCTTGGGGGCAAAATTGCCGAGCAGCTTATCCACATACTCCTCCGAACCCTCCGTGGCCAGAAACTCGCCGGTGGATATGTCGAGAAACGCCAGTCCGCACGCTTTTTTCCCAAAGTGCACGGCAGCCAAGAAGTTATTTTCCTTGCGGTCGAGAATTGTTCCGCCCACCACCACGCCAGGGGTCACCAGCTCGGTTATGCCGCGCTTCACAAGTTTCTTGGTGAGCTTGGGGTCTTCAAGCTGGTCGCAGATGGCCACACGCTTGCCGGCACGCACCAGTTTGGGCAGATAGGTATCGAGCGCATGGTGCGGAAAACCAGCCATTTCCAGAGAACGTGCAGCGCCGTTGGCGCGACGCGTGAGCGTTATGCCCAGTATCTCCGATGCCACTATGGCGTCTTGCGAATAAGTTTCATAGAAATCGCCCACGCGAAACAGCAATATAGCATCTGGGTGCTTGGCTTTCATCGCCATAAACTGCTTCATCATTGGGGTTTCCACTATTTTCTCTGCCATATTTGTAGCTTATTTTCTTTCTTTTCACAAAGATAGTGCAAATCGCCAGCATCACCTCAAGCATTGTCGGAATATTATGCCCCGATGTCGCCGTTTTTTGTCATGGTTTTTGCTTTTGTTTCCGGTTTTCGTGCTATCTTAGTGCCGCACATAGGCTTAATGCGCGCAGCTTGCGCGGCGCAAGCCGCTTTTTTCAGGCATGGAGAAGATTTTGCAATACATCTGGCAGCACAGGCTTTGGCGGTCTGACGACATGACCACCAACGACGGCCGGCACATTCGTGTGCTCGACCCTGGTCTGCTCAACACCGACGCTGGCCCCGACTTTTTCAACGCCAAGGTGCAAATCGACAGACAGACGTGGGTGGGCAACATCGAAATCCATGTGCGCGCCACCGACTGGAAGCGGCATGGCCACAACGCCGACAAGGCCTACGACAGCGTAATATTGCACGTGGTGCAGAAAGACGACGCTCCGGTCTATCGCACCAACGGCGAGCGTATTCCGCAACTTGTGCTCGACGTGTCGCCCCGGTTCAACGAGAGCTACAACGCGCTGGTCAACGCCCACTGCGAGTTGCCATGCGCGTCGGGCATAGCCCAAGTGCCACACATCACCATCACCGAGTGGATTGAGGGACTGGCTTTTGAGCGGCTGCACACCAAGGTAGAGCGGCTGCAAGCCCTCTACGACCAGTTTCATGGCAGCTGGGAAGACGTGTGCTATGTGACTCTGGCACGCAATCTGGGGTTCGGTATCAACAACGAGGCTTTTGAACGGCTGGCGCGCAGGTCGCCCCTGCGCCTGCTCAACAAGCACAGCGACTCGCTGCTGCAAATCGAGGCTTTTCTTTTCGGGCAAGCCGGACTGCTGACCGACGGCATTGCCGACAACGATGCCTACTGTCGCCAGCTGCGCAGCGAATATGCGTTCTTGGCCAACAAATTCTCGCTCGAGCACCTTGAGCCGGAAGTGTGGAAAACGTTTCGCATGCGTCCGCAGAATTTCCCGTTCCGCCGCATAGCCATGCTTGCGCAATATGTGTATGGCGGCTTCAAGCTGATGTCAAATCTGCTTTCCGCCCCCGACGAGAAAGCTATACGCGCTCTTTTTGCAGTGAACCTCACCGGTTATTGGGCCAACCATTTCTCTTTTGGCAAACCTGCCGGAGTGACGGCACAAGCCCTCGGCAACAGGTCTATCGACATTATACTCATCAACACAGTGGCACCGCTGTTTTACGCCCATGGCGAGTTTACAGGCAACTATGCTTTGGCCAACAAAGCCATAACACTGCTTGAGAGTCTGCGCCCCGAGAAAAACTCCATCGTGGAAGCTTTCAGACATGCCGGCATCGACTGCCCCGACGCCCTGTCATCGCAAGCATTGATTCAACTGCGACGCAACTATTGCGAGGCGCGCAAGTGCATATATTGCAAAATAGGTCACTATCTGCTCTCACAGGCGGCACACGAGCCCAGCATGTAACATGTAAAATGCCTGGCGCAGGCTCTCCTCTCACACACTTTTTTGGTGTAACTTTGCAGCAAACAACACTCTCACAATGAAAATTTCCATAATCAACGGCCCCAACCTGAACTTGGTGGGCGTGCGCGAGCCCGAAATCTACGGCAACCAGTCGCTCGACGAGTATCTGCAAACACTCGTCAAGCAATATCCCGACGTGCAGTTCTCTCTGTTCCAAAGCAACCACGAAGGCGCAATAATCGACGAAATTCAGCGCGTGGGCTTCACTTCACAAGGCATTGCAATCAACGCCGGCGCCTACACGCACTATAGCATTGCCATTGCCGACGCACTGCGCGCCGTCACAGCCCCGGCGGTTGAGGTGCACATAAGCGATGTAATGTCGCGCGAGCCGTTTCGCCATGTGTCGATGATAAAAGACGCCTGCGCCACCGTTGTGGCAGGCTATGGGCTCGACAGCTACCGCCGCGCCATCGCCTTTTTGTTGAACCTGTCAAGCAAGCAGCCCAAATGATTGAAGAAACCGAAGCTTTAGACGATTATATCCTCGCCCACATCGACACCGAGCCAGAGCACCTGCACAAGCTCGACCGTGACACTCACCTGCGTCTGCTCTATCCGCGCATGTGCTCCGGCCACTTGCAAGGGCGCATGCTCAAGATGTTTGTACGCATGATTCGCCCCAAACGCGTGCTTGAACTTGGCACATTTTCCGGCTACTCCGCCCAGTGCATGGCCGAGGGGCTGCTCGACGACGATGCTCACATTCACACCATAGAAATCGACGATGAACTCGAGGATTTCCTCACCGAGCATTTCGCCGAGTCGCCGGTGAGCAACCGCATTTCGCTGCACATAGGCGACGCCAACGACATCTTGCCGCGCATCAACCAGAAGTTTGACCTCGTGTTTATCGACGCCAACAAGCGGCAGTATGTGGAGTATTACGACCTCGTGATGCCTCACCTTGCCCCCGGAGGCTTCATCATAGCCGACAACACGCTATGGTATGGCAAGGTGGCTGAGCAACTGCCCAAAATGGACGCGCAGACGCAAGGAATCATCGACTTCAACAACCGCGTTGCGGCCGACTCTCGCGTGGAGAAAGTGATAGTGCCGCTGCGCGACGGTCTCACAATAATCTACCGCAAACCCGACGGCGACAAATAATTGTTCTTTTTCGGGAAAAACAAGTAACTTTGCACCCAAAGCAAATTTTATTCACAAACCAGACAACAGTCTATAACACATGCAACAAGCAAGACTTGAAAAAATAGCACGACTCGTGCAAAAAGAACTCAGCGAGATTTTCCGTCTCGAAACAGCCAAGATTGGCAACATTCTGGTGTCGGTAAGCTCGGTGAGAGTGTCGCCAGACTTGAGCATAGCCAGAGTGTATCTGAGCGTGTTCCCAAGCGACAAAGCACAAGAAATCATTACCAACGTCAACACCAACGAGAAAGGCATTCGCTACGCACTGGCACAAAAAGTGCGCTACCAGCTGCGCAAATGCCCCGAACTGTCGTTCTATCTCGACGACTCGCTCGACTACATTGACCACATCGACTCACTGCTGCACAAGCACTACGACAAAAGCGACAGCAGCAGCGACAACAATAACTCTCCCGAACAACCCAAGCAATGAGCACTCTGCCGCTGCGAATAGCACTCCGTTACCTGAAGTCGAAAAAGACCCACAACGCTGTCAATGTGATTTCCATAATCTCCATTTGCGGTGTGGTGGTGACCACTGCGGCCATGGTGTGTGTGCTCAGCGTGTTCAACGGCTTTAGAGGGCTGATTATGGGCAAACTCGCCATGCTCGACCCTCAAATCTCAATAACCGCCACACTAGGCAAGACCGTCAACGATGCCGACAGCGTGATTTCTGCCGTCAAGGCCATCGATGGTGTGCAGCAAGCCGTGCCTGTAATCGAGGACAACGCCCTGGCGGTGTTTACCGACTACCAGATGGTGGTGCGCCTGAAAGGTGTGCCCGACAACTATGACACCATCAACGACATAGACAGCGTGATGGTTGACGGCGAATTCCAGCTCCACGACCAGATGTCGAGCTATGCCGTGCTCGCTGTGGAGCCTGCGCTCCAACTCCATGCTCGCCCCGGCTATCTGCGCATGCTGCAGCTCTATGCTCCGCAGCGCGTGGGACAAATCAACCTCGCATCGCCAGTCGATGCCTTCAGGGTAGATTCGGTGTTTGTGTCGGGCGTGTTCCAGCTTCAGCAAAGCAAATACGACAACGACATGATTTTCGTGCCAATCGAGCTAACTCGCGAGCTGTTTGACTACGACTCCCAGGCCTCTGCCATAGAAGTCAAGCTCGCCCCAGGCGCCGATGAGTCGCAAGTAATGGCACAAATCAGCCAAGTGCTCGGCCCGGCATACGCGGTCAAAAACCGCCTCATGCAGCAAGCCGAGGCATATAAACTCGTGAACATTGAGAAATGGATTGCGTTTCTCCTGCTCGCATTCATCATGATAATCGCCACGTTCAATGTAATAAGCACCCTCTCGCTGCTCATCATAGAGAAAGACGAAAGCATACGCACATTCAGAAGCATGGGAGCCTCCGACAAGCAAATCACCCACATTTTTGTGGCCGAAGGCTGGCTCATAGCCCTTGTGGGCGCTGTGGGCGGCATCACGCTCGGTGTGGTGCTGTGCCTGTGTCAAGAGGCCTTCGGGTGGCTCAAGCTGGGTGGCGACGCAAGCATGGTGGTAGTGCAAGCCTATCCTGTCAAGGTTCTCTGGCCCGACATTGTGGTCGTGTTCCTGTTTGTGGCAGCCATAGGGCTGATGACTTCTGTCATCACCTCCCTCACCATGAAGCGACGACTCAATTTCTGACGCAACTCCGCCAGAGAGGCCAACAATTGCAATTTGTCAGGCAAACACGCCTGTTTAGAATAAAAATATTACTATTTTTGCACCATTAATTACAATGTGATGAAATATATAGCTTCTTGCATATTCTCCATTGCCTTGCTTGCAGGCTCTGCCACGGCAAGCGCACAAGCTCCGAGCTGGCTTAAAACCGTGAACTCCTGCATCGACTCCGGCGAGTTTTCCAAAGCCGCAAAGCTCATGAAGAAACTCCCGACCAAAGTGAGGCGCGACAACGCTGTGAAAATCGACTCCCTAAACCAAATCATGGATCGCATACGCCACGATTTCACACTCACTCCTGCCGATGGCTTAAAGCAGATAAAGGACAAAATGCCCGATGTCACCACATCGCAAATCGACAACTGGAAAGCTAAGCGCAACATAGAGACAATGACCATCGACGGACAAGAGTGGTGGTTCAGAAAAGCCGTGCGCAACCTTTGGCTCTTGGCCGATGAGTTCAAGACCACCAACGATGAGGAAAACCAGCAAACGGCAAAGCTCTACCGCAAATATTTCGTTGAAGCCATGCACCATGCACCCAATGCCGACGGTGCGCGCGACTGGCGACGCGTCAACGTAACATTCACACTCGATGTCAACGCCGACGCCATTCCGGCCGGTGAAACACTGCGCGTGTGGTTGCCTTTCCCCTACGAGAACCTACGTCAACGCGACATAAAATTAATCAGCAGCAACCGCCCTGTCACAATGAGCAAGGGCAGCCTGCACCACACCGTGTATATGGAGGCACAAGCCCAGAAGGGCAAACCCACACATTTTGAGTACACCATGTCATATCTCGTGGCAGAGCGTCATATGGCACAATCAGACATGCTTATGCTACTTGAGCCCTACGACACCAGTTCCGACACCCACAAGCGTTACACGGCATCGCAACCACCACACATAGTGCTCACCGACAGTCTGCACCAGCTCGCGTTGCAAATCGTGGGCAATGAGACCAACCCTGTTTTGCAGGCTTCTAAGATATACGACTGGATTTCTGCCAATTTCCCCTGGGCTGGCGCACGCGAATACAGCACCATACGCAACATGCCGACCTATGTGCTTGCCAATGGTCATGGCGACTGCGGACAAGTGGCTCTGCTCTACATAACCCTCGTGCGCAGCCTCGGTATTCCGGCGCGCTGGGAGAGCGGCTACATGCTGCACCCCGGCGAGGTCAACTTCCACGACTGGGCAGAGACATACTTCGAGGGCATTGGGTGGGTGCCTACCGACCCCTCTTTTGGCCGCTCCACTCGCGGCACGGTGCTCAACGACTACTACAAGAGCGGACTCGACATTTATCGCTTTGCGTCTAACGAGGGCATTGGCGACGCCTTGAGCCCTGCCAAGAAGTACATACGCAGCGAAACCGTAGATTTCCAGTCTGGTGAAGTGGAGTGGCGCAAAGGCAACCTCTACTACGGCTCATGGAGCTCGCACTTCCAAGTCAACAGCATCACAAGTGAGGACAATGCGAAATAAAATAACAAACGACAACAAAACACAGCACAATATTTTATTATGAAATTCATCAAACAAACACTAAGATTACTATCCATAGCACTAATGCTTTCCGTGGCTGTGAGTGCCGTGGCAAGCACTCCGGAAGAACTGATTGCCAACCTTAAGGCAAAAGCTGCACCCGACAGCCGCACCGCCATTTGGGACGTTAAAACCATAATGCAAAACGGCGTGCCCACCATATATGGCACTGTGAGCAGCGAGCTGCTCAAGCAAGCCATCGACAACGAGCTGCGCCAAAACGGCATACAAAACTTCGACAACCGCACAGTGGTGCTTGAGCACTCCATGCCCGAATCGCAACGCTGGGCACTGGTCAAGCTGTCAATAGCCTCGCTGCGCACAGCTCCGCGCCACGCCGCCGAAATGGCCACACAAGCCATCATGGGCACGCCAGTCAAGGTGCTTGAGAGCGCCGGCGAGTGGCTCAGGGTGCAAACGCCCGACTCCTACATAGCCTATGTGCCGCAGTCGTCGGTCACATTCTGCGACGCACAGCGCATGAGCCAGTGGAAGCAGGCAAAACGCTACATAGTCACCACCTACGACTCACGCCTCACCACGCAACCCAATGGCAATGAGACCGTGACCGACCTCGTGCTTGGCAACATACTGGAATTTAAGGCGAAAAAAGGCAAGTGGACTCAACTCGCCACGCCCGACGGCCGCACTGGCTGGGTGCTCACCGCCCAAATCGAGGAGCTTGGCAAGTGGAGCAAACAGGAGTTTAACCCAGCCCTCATTGAAGCCACTGCAAAGCGCATGATGGGCTCAAGCTATCTGTGGGGCGGCACATCTACCAAGGTCACCGACTGCTCCGGACTGTCGAAGGTGAGCTATTTTGCCAACGGCATTATCCTGCAGCGCGATGCCTCGCAGCAAGCACTCACAGGACTGAAAATAAAGGGCGAGGACTGGCAGGTTGCCAAGCTCGGCGACCTCCTGTTCTTTGGCAACTCCGAGACTGGCCGTGTGACTCACGTGGGCATATATCTGCGCGACGGCAAATTCATTCACTGCTCAGGTCAAGTAAAAATCAACAGCCTCGACCCATCAGCTCCAGATTATCTCTACTCCGCACTATCAATCAGCCGAATAGACGGTCAGGTGGGCACCACTGGCATCACCTCTGTGGCAAAACACCCTTGGTATTTCTGACACTCTGACACAAACAAGACAATACGATTTTCATCACTCTATCATAACACATCAAAGCAATTATGAACAGAAGAAATTTTATAGTTGGCACAGGGGCTGCAATGATTGCGGCTTCTTCACCTATTTCTCTATCGGCCAAGGGCTCTGCCACACGCAAAGTGGCAAAGAGCGGCAAACTGCAACTATCATTCTTCCCCTATGAACTCAAGTTGCGCCATGCCTTCAACCTAGCGCGCTACAGCCGCACCACCACCCCCGACGTGCAGGTGCAGCTCTCCTACGACGGCATCGTGGGCTATGGCGAGGCTTCCATGCCACCCTACCTCGGCGAATCGGTGGAAAGCGTGACAAAGTTCTTGTCAAGCCTCGACCTGGAGCAGTTCAACGACCCATTCAAAATTGAGGACATACTTTCCTACGTTGACAGTGTTGCGCCCAACAACCGCGCCGCCAAGGCAAGTATCGACATTGCCCTCCACGACCTGCTCGGCAAAATCATGGGTCAGCCCTGGTACAAGATTTGGGGACTCGACCCTGCCAAAGCGCCAAACACAAGTTTCACCATAGGCATCGACACAGCCGAGGTAGTTCGTCAAAAGGTCAAGGAAGCAGCCCCCTACAAAGTGCTTAAAGTGAAAATGGGTCTTGACAACGACAAGGAAACAATCGAGGTGATTCGCAGCATGACCAACGTGCCTTTCTGTGTAGATGTAAACCAGGGTTGGAAAAACAAGGAAGAAGCTTTGGAGCTTTGCAACTGGCTCAAGGAAAAAGGCTGCCTGTTTGTGGAACAACCGTTTGACAAGACTATGATTGATGAAACTGCATGGCTGCGCGAGCGTTCTCCGCTGCCACTGTTTGCCGACGAGGCTTTCCAACGTCTGCCCGACATTCCCAAGTTCAAGGGTGTGTATGACGGCATCAACATAAAACTCATGAAGAGTACCGGCATGCACGAGGCCTACAAGATGGTTGTGCTTGCCAAAGCTCTGGGCTTAAAGGTTATGATTGGCTGCATGACCGAAACGTCATGTGCCGTTACAGCAGCCGCCAACCTTTCGCCTATTGTTGACTTCGCCGACCTCGACGGCAATTTGCTCATTGCCAACGACCGCTTCTCTGGCATGACTGTGGAAAACGGCAAAATCACGCTCCACGACATTCCGGGCATAGGCATCACACCGTTAAAGTAAGTTCAATGTAACCGATACAAATCGGTCTCAATCGCCATAATTGGCTCTTTGGGGCCGATTTCACTCTCTTTTCATAGGCAAACACATGCGCAAACCACAAATAGGTCTTTGGTTCATTCTCGCAATCACTCTGATTGTGTGCGCCGTCATGTCGCTACACGGCACTATCAACCTGGAGTTCACCACGCTCAAAACCGCCACATTTGCCACTTCGCTCCTCGGCCCTACCCACGACAAGTCTGCCAAGCCGGCACCAAAGCCAGCACCGGCCAAGGAGAAGCACCCACTCGACACCGCTGCCAAAAACATTCTATTTATTGGCGACTCCATGCTTGAGGGGTTAAGTCCACGCATGGCAGCCTATGCCAAGAAAAACGGACACACGCTCACATCGGTCATCTGGTATAGCTCCAGCACCGAGATTTGGGGCAGCAGCAATCGCTTGCAAGCCTACATAGCGCAGTTTCGTCCCAACTATATTTTGATTTGCCTTGGGGCAAATGAGCTTTTTGTGGCCAACATCAAGGAGAAGCGGCAGCCGTTTGTCTGCCGTCTGCTCGCGCAAGTGGGCAGCATACCCTATGTGTGGATAGGTCCACCAAACTGGAAACCCGACACCGGCATCAACGAACTGATAGAGTCGAGCGTGAAGCCCGGCTGCTTCTACCTCTCGGCAGGACAGCAGTTTGAGCGCAAAGCCGATGGCGCCCACCCCACAGCACAGTCAGCTGCGGATTGGGCCGACCGTGTGTGCGTATGGATAACCACCGAATCGGCACACCCCATAAGGCTTGCACGCCCCGACACCACAAGCGCACATTGCCGCACTTTAGTTTTGCAACCCAACCAGCGATGAACCAAGGCACACTCGACATATCCAACCTGCCCGGCAACATAGCCCACTTCCTCACCTACAGCCACGACAACCAGTTGCTGTTCACGAGCGGCATGTTTTGGGTGATGTTTGTGGTGTTTCTGCCTTTGTTTGCCCTGTTGCGCAACCGCCACAGGCAAATGGTGGCATTTGTGGTGACATTCAGCCTTTATTTCTATTACAAGTCGAGCGGCTGGTATTTTCTGCTGCTTCTGGCACTCTCGGTCATAGACTGGCACGTTGCGCGGCTGATTGCCGTGCAGAGCAGTGTAAAGTCGCGCCGCAAGCTGCTCGCCGTGTCGCTCGCATGCTCGCTTGGGTCGCTGTTTGCCCTGAAATACACAAACTTCATGCTGTGGAATTTCGATGCCATCATAGGCCGCAACTTCCAGCCACTCGACATAGCACTGCCGGTGGGCATATCGTTCATCACATTTCGCTCGGTAAGCTATGTGGTTGACGTGTACCGTGGCAACATGGAGCCGGTGCGCCAATGGGGCGACTATGCGTTCTACCTGTCGTTTTTCCCCATATTGCTGGCAGGCCCCATAGTCAGGGCACGCGATTTCATGCCACAGTTGCGCGATAACCGCCCTGTTTCGGCCGAAGCCGTGTATCGTGGGCTGTGGCTAATAATGACCGGGGTGATTAAGAAAGCCGTGATTGCCGATTATCTGGCGCAGTATAACAACCTCGTGTTCGACAACCCCACCGCCTATGGTGGCCTTGAGACCCTCATGGCCGTGGTGGGCTACTCCATGCAAATCTACTGCGACTTTTCCGGCTATAGCGACATAGCCATAGGACTTGGCTCCGTGATGGGGTTTGACCTTGGCAAAAACTTCGATTTCCCATATCAGTCATGCAGCATCACCGAGTTTTGGCGGCGATGGCATATGTCACTGTCGTTCTGGCTGCGCGACTACATCTACATTCCCCTCGGCGGCAACCGCCGCGGCACTCCGCGCCGCTATGCTAACATCATGATTACCATGCTACTCGGCGGCTTGTGGCACGGAGCCGCATGGAAGTTTGTGTTCTGGGGAGCCGGCCACGGTTTGGGCTTGTGCATCAACAAGGCTTGGTCGCAAGCCACAGCCGGGCGTTTCAGTCAGGCCGGGGTGGCAAGGGCATTGTGCTATTGGGCACTCACATTTACGTTTGTCACGCTGCTGTGGGTGTTTTTCAGGGCAGCAAGCTTTGGTGATGCCTGCACCATGATTTCACGCATATTCACCGACTTCCATATAACCCAACTGCCCGACTTTGTGCTGGCTCGCCACATCTGGTGCCTGCTAATGGGTCTGGTGGTGGTGATGCACTTCATTCCGCGCGAGTTCTATGCCGACCTCGTCGGCCTGTTTGTAGAGTCGCTGTGGATATGGAAACTGTTGCTTTTCATGCTTGTGGTGCAACTCGTCATAGAGTTTGCCTCGGCCGACGTGCAGCCTTTCATATATTTCCAGTTCTGACGCCTTGCTTCTTTTGCCGCTCTTAGCACAAAGAGCTTTGTTACATGTGTTAAAATGTTACACATTTGTTATACACGTCAACGCAATTTGTTCTTACTTTGCAGTGTAAAAAAGTTCATAAAAAAGCCACACAAATCATGAATAAATCCGCAAAAATACTTGTGGTCGATGATGAGGAAACCATCTGCTATGTGCTGAAAATCAACCTTGAGTTGGCAGGTTACTCCGTCGTGACAGCCAATTCGGCCGAAGAGGCCCTGCGACTCGACCTGTCGCAATTCAATTTGCTGCTGCTCGACGTAATGATGGAGCGCATGAGCGGATTTGAACTCGCTAAACGTATCCGCCAAGATGCGCAACTCAAGCACATTCCCATAATTTTCTGCACCGCCAAAGACTCCGAGGACGATGTGCTCACCGGCTTCGACACCGGTGCCGACGACTACATTAAGAAGCCTTTCTCCATGAAGGAGCTGCTGGCACGCGTGAAGAGCGTGCTGAGCCGCAGTGCCATGTCGGGCCACGACGCATCGGTCATAGAGTTTGGCGGACTCACTCTCAACACCGTGCAAAAATCCTGCACCGTCAACGGCCGCCCAGTGTTGCTCACACCGCGCGAGTTCGAAACCCTCACACTGCTCATGAGCAACATTGACCGCATCTTCTCGCGCGATGAAATCTTGTCAGCAGTGTGGCACGACAAGCACGACGTGATTGTGGTTGACCGCACCATCGACGTCAACATCAACCGTCTGCGCAAAAAAATAGGCGAATATGGCAACCATATAATAACAAAAACCGGTTTTGGCTATGGATTCTCAACGAAGATTTAGTGTTCAGACACGCCTTTTCCTGCTGATTGCGCTGTTCACTTGGGTGCTCACCTGCACATTTTTCGCACTGCAATACACCCGTGAGCGCGACTATAAAACCAATCTGCTCAACGACCGTCTGCAGCGCATCAACGGCTTGGTGCACGATCGTCTGGCAGACGGCGACTCCATGACTCCGGCATTTGTTGACTCACTGAGCCACATGGCTGGCGACAGCATGCGTTTGTCGCTCATCGACTTCAGCGGCAACGTGGTTTATGACTCCGGCGAAAAGCCCAAGGAAATAGGCAACCACCACGACCGCCCCGAATTTCAAGAGGCACTGAAATATGGCCACGGCTTCACGCGCCGCCGCCTCTCCACAACAAGCAGGCGCGAATATTTCTATTCTGCCACACGCGGCAAGACTCTGGTGGCACGCAGCGCACTGCCCTACAACCACTCGCTTGCCACCATGCTCCAGGCCGACCCCGTGCAAAGCTACGCCATAGTGGTGGTGGCGCTCATTCTCACCATCATGGCATGGTTTGCCACCCACAGCATAAGCCGTGTGGTCAAAAAGTTGCGCGACTTTGCCAACGAGGCGGAATTTGGCGACATAAGCAAATATGACAGCAGCAGTTTCCCCGACGACGAGCTTGGCGACATATCGCGCCACATCGTGAACCTCTACAAGATTTTGCAGTCAACAGCCAATGAGCGCGACCGCAATCTGCGCGAGGCGATGTATGAGCAGCGCGACAAGGAGCGCATCAAGCACCAGCTCACCAACAACATCAGCCACGAGATAAAGACCCCGGTGCATGTGATTCAAGCCTGTCTTGAAACCATAGAGAACAACGACCTCGACGACGACACGCGTCATGCACTGCTCGACAAGGCCTACCAAAACGTGAAACGGCTCGCGGCGCTGCTCTCCGACCTCTCGGTCATAACACGCATCAGCGATGCCCCCGACCAGATACAGCTCGCACCGGTTGACGTGACCTCGGTCATAAAACGTGTGGCCGACGACATGAAGGTGTTTCCGCCAAGCCAGCAGATGCGCATTCACATCAATGTGCCAGATGACGTGAAAATCAACGGCAACCAGACGCTCATAGAGTCGATTTTCCGCAACCTGTTTACCAATGCGTTCAACTACAGTGGCGGACGCGACGTGACGGTGGACTTAACCGACGAGACCTCTGACTACTACACCTTCTCCTTTGCCGACAACGGCATAGGCGTGCCGCCAGAGCACCTCAACCGCATATTCGAACGTTTCTACCGCGTTGACACCGGCCGCTCGCGCGCCCTCGGCGGCACAGGCCTTGGCTTGTCAATCGTGAAAAACGCCCTTCTTTTCCACAAGGGTAAAATCTCGGTGGAAAACCAATATAACGGCGGACTGAAATTCACTTTCACGCTCCACAAATAGTTTTTCCACCTCAGCAAAAAAGACAAGATTATCTCAAAAATATAAAAAACACATTTCTCTAAACTGACATTTTTTTACTATGAGTCCCATTTTCACGGTAATCGTGGTCGTATTGGCAATTTTGGCCATACTCGACCTGATTGTGGGCGTGTCAAACGACGCAATCAACTTTCTCAACTCTTCAATCGGCTCAAAGGTGGCTTCGCTCCGCACCATACTCATCGTGGCTTCTTGCGGCATACTTGTGGGTGTGCTCACATCGCACGGCATGATGGAGGTGGCACGCAACGGCGTTTTCCACCCCGAAGCGTTCCAGTTTCAAGACATCATGTTCCTGTTTGTGGGCATGATGCTCAGCGATGTGATTCTGCTCAATGCGTTCAACAAGATGGGCTTGCCCACCTCCACCACCGTGTCACTGATATTTGAGTTGCTCGGCACTGCCGTGGCTGTGGCATCATTCAAGATTTACAACGACAGCAGCCTCACCGTCAACAACATGGACATGTTTATCAACGGCGGCAAGGCTCTGGTCATGATTTCAGCCATTTTGGTGTCGGTGGTGCTGTCGTTTCTCATGGGCTCGGTCACAATGTATTTTTCGCGCTTGCTGTTCACCTTCCGCTACGGCAAGCAGATGAAGAAATATGGCGCTCTGTGGTGCGGCATAGCCATAGTGGGCATCATCTACTTTGCCCTGTTCAAGGGTCTTAAAAGCTCCGGTCTCATCACTCCTGAAATCAACGACTACATAAGCGCACACATATTCACCGTGATACTGGTGGTGTGGATTGCCGCCTCGGCAGTGCTATGGGTGCTGCAGCAGTGCAAGGTGAGTATTCTTAAAGTGTCGATTTTGTGCGGCACATTCGCCCTGGCACTCGCCTTTGCCGGCAACGACCTCGTGAACTTCATAGGTGTGCCGCTGGCCGGCTTCGACTCTTATCGCATGGCTCTCGACTCCGGCAACATAAGCATGACTATGGAGGGGCTCAAAAACCCAACCACTACCGACAGCTGGCTGCTCTTTGCAGCCGGAGTCATCATGGTGATTACGCTGTTTTTCTCGCGCGACGCCATGAAGGTGTCGCAAACCGAGCTTTCTCTTGCCTCGCAAAACGACGAGAAAGAGCGTTTCAGCTCCACTCCCATATCGCGTTTTCTGGTGCGCTCCGCCGTCAACCTCAACAACGCCTATCTGCGTCTGCTCCCCAACCATGTGATTGACTCCATAAACCGCCGCTTCATTCCGCTCGACGAGAAAGAACGCGGCAACTCCAACTACGACAAAATCAGAGCCGTGGTCAATCTTGCCGCTGCCGCCATACTCATCTGCATTGGCACATCGTTCAAGCTGCCGCTGTCCACCACCTATGTGGTGTTCATGGTGTCGATGGGTTCGTCACTTGCCGACCGCGCATGGGGTCGTGACAGCGCCGTGTATCGCGTGACCGGCGTCATGGTGGTGATTATGGGCTGGTTCCTAACAGCCATCATCGGTTTCATACTGTCGTTCTGCATGGGCTCGGTGCTCATGTGGGGAGGTGACTGGGGTCTGGCAGTGGCGGTGCTGTTTAGCGCATGGGCACTGTTCAGTCGCTTCTCGTCAAGCAGCAAAACCAAGAAAACAGCCAAAAACAAACCGCTCGTCAAGAGCAACGACCGTCCGCAGGACGTGCTGCACAACTGCACCGTCATGGTTTGCGACACCATGTCGCAAACGTCGCGCGTGTATAACCGCATGCTCGTGGCACTGTTCACGCAAGACCGCCGCGCATTGAAGGACATGGTTGACGAGTCGCAGCGCATGTACGACGAAGCCAACGAGTGCAAATACTCCATAGTTTCCACCATAAAGCTGCTTGAAGCACAAGGCGTAGAAACGGCACACTACTATGTGCAGGTGGTCGATTACCTGTGCGAGGTGTCGAAAGCCTTGCTTCACTGCACCAAGCCTGCCTATGAGCACATCGACAACAACCACCGCGGACTCACCGCCGAACAAATTCACGACCTCAAGGTGGTGAACGACCACGTTGATGACATATTCGCTAAAATCAACACCATGCTCACCAAAGGTGACTTCTCGGCACTCGACTCTGTGATGGAAATGCGCGATGAGCTGTTCGACACCATTGCCGCAATCATCAAGAAGCACATCAAGTTGCTGCAAGCCACCCCCACAGCAAGCTCCAAGGCCAGCGCACTGTTTCTCAACATTCTCACCGAGACCAAATCGCTCGTGCTCCACTCGCGCAACCTCATCAAGTCGCAAGCCTATTTCCTCAATGTGGTGAAAGAGGAAAAGAAGCAAACCTCCACAAAATAATGACCGCTCTGCACATTCTCCCCACAAATTAACCTGACATAGTATATATTCTTTAAAAAAGTTCCGAAATCCGCCTTGTGTCCACATAAGCACAGGGCGAATTTTCTTGTTCCGCGCCACCAGCGCATGCGTGGCGGCATGGAGTTCCGTAATGCGCTGTTACTGTTCTTTTTGACCACACCGCTGACCATTAATTTGCGCTGATGCACATTTTTACCTTTTTTAACATTAATTCCACACTTTTACGAAACAGGCGGATTCCAGAAGCAAGTGCAAAATTAAGTTGAATGTTTAGAAAACACTTCAATCGGAGTCAAGAATCCGTTCTTTTTCCTTGGTCTTCCATTGATTTTGTTCTGGATAATCATAATGTCGTGATGAGTATAGTTCTCAAAATTCTCTTTTTTAGGTATATACTGTCGAATCAATCCGTTCATGTTTTCAATGGCTCCTTTCTCCCACGAACTATATGGGTGTG
>CAKUAR010000018.1 GCA_934636465.1 uncultured Muribaculaceae bacterium | reverse complement strand
AAGAGTCCGGTGCAATACCGAACTCTTTCTCAAATCGGATAGTTAATAACCTGTCCAACTTTTTGGGGTCACTTCACAGGGGAAACCCCATACTAAAAACTAAAAAAATGACCAAAAATATTTTTATTCCAGAAATATTTGTATATTTGTATCAGCATATGGACACATTGCGATTGGAAAGAGGCGCGGATTGTAGTTCCGCGAGTGGCTACCAATGGCAATGTTTTCTTTTTTATTTCACTGCTTTCAATATTGATTCCTTGTCCGACACGCTGTAAATCAGATACTCACCAGTGTGGTTTTGCCTTACGATTATCCAACACTTGCGGCCTCCTATCTCTGTTTCAAACAGATACACAGAAAGTGTACTGTCGTGCTTATCTATTCCACTACCACGATAAACCGCTTTATCCAACAAACCTTGCAAGTTCAACAGAGCTTCATTTTTTGATTTTGTATTGTCTTCGTTGCCAAAAGGTTGATTAAGCCATTCCTTGATACCACGGCTTGAAATTGTGGCAGCACCACCAATTTGAGGCAATGGGAATTGTTTCCCAACCAACATTTCTTTCGCAAGCTGCCTTATGACCGCACGTCTGTCTTTTGCAGCTTGCGAAAGCGGCTGTTTGACCGGTCTAACATTAAGAGTTCGCTCCACCGCTTCCACGCGAATACCAGTGTCTGCATTTTTCAAAATAAAATTGACCGCCTTTCGGTTGTCGCGGACAAAGTACGGCAGCGTGCCGCGTTGCTGGGCGGCGGCAATTCGGCTGGCGTTGTCTTGCACCCACGAAGTGAAATTCTCCGGTGGTACGGCAACGTAGTTAGGGCTTCTTTTTGGATTGTAAATCCCTTGTCGCCGCATCTTCCGCTCCTCGGCGGTCAGCAGTATGGTTTCGGTGTGGCAGCGGCAATTCGGGTGCCACCCTGTAAAGACAAACGACTTTGGGTAATTGCCGGCAAGCTCGTCGCAAATGTCGTGCAGCTCCACCGTTTCGCCCTTGCTGTTTGTCGTGGTGTGGTTGTTGCTCAACACCACCTTTATGCCGACAACGAAGTCAAGCTGCTGCAAGCGCAAGTGGTCAGCCAGCCGGTAAGCAATGTTGGTTTCCGTGCCGGCAAGCCGTCGAGCGTTCTTGTAGCTGCTGCGGTACACGCCTTGGCCGGGGTGGAAAGCCGCCGCGCGGCGTGACAGCTGCAAGATGCCGTGCTCGTCCCTCACTCGGCGGAATAGCTTGTCTGGATTGTTGAGATATTGGCGGATTTGGCGGCTCATCTCATCGGCCGACAATCCGTCGCGAATGCCGCCGTCAAGGGCAAGCTCCAGCTCGGACTTGAATTGCTCCGTCAAATTCCACACGCGCTCGCTAAGGGTCATGCCACTGGCTTTGCGCTGACGGAACGCCGCCAATGCCTCGGAGTTGGTGTTGTAATACCGCCGCATCTCCTCTCCGGTCAAATTGAAGCCGAGGGCGAGAGCCACCGTGTCGTCGAGCTTGTCGTTGGCAAGCTGCCACTCCTCGTCAATGCCGCCTTGCACAATAGCCCTTATATCCCTGCTCATGCGCTTCAACAAAGTCTTTATCTGTCTGTTGGCACCGGGATAATCCTTAAAGCTGAAAATCTTGTCACTTGGCGCATCAAACCTTATGCCTATGCGTGCAGCGTCTTGCGCTGCGGCCTTGTAAATTGCAGCTATCTGCCTCTGGTACTTGTCGAGGTGACGGTTGTGTCTCCTCGTGTACTCGGAGTCAATCTTCGCAAGCGATTTTTGCATCAGAAAAAGGAAAGCTTATCATTGGGAAGAGGCGCGGATTGTAGTTCCGCGCAAAAGCTACCAATAGTGAGCCTTGTTTTTTGCCTGCTGTAAATGAAAAGTGGCTGCTCCCAGACACGGAAGCAGCCACTTGAGGCAAGAGTTGTTATCGGATATAGATGGTCTCGTTAAATTTTGTCAGCGGCGGCGCGAATGCGGTCTGAAATGTCGTAAAGTGCATCGTGTAGCTGCTTTGCTTCGGCTTCAGAGAAACCGCCTTTACCTCCATTTCCGTCGATGCCGTCGAGCTTATGGTATAGCCACGATGCCGATTTCCCGAAATACCTGTTGGCTATCTCACGCCAAGACACCACAAATTTCAAGTCTGCGAGGCGTTCTCTCATGATTTGTTCTTCTTTCATAATTCTGAAAAATATGCGACATGCTGGAATTTAGATGCAATCATTTGTCATTTAGATGTTTAGAAACGGAATTGTAAAAATTAATTCTTGCATCTTGCTCTTTTTTATACCGGATATTCATATAAATGGCATAAGATATGCCAAGAATAAAAGTAAGAGTTATAACCACTATGGCAATAATTGTAATCGTATTTCCAATATTCATAGCATGAAAATTTTGGGATAAAAAATATGTTATTGTTTTTGGGGGGCAAAGGTATTTCTGTTTAATTGCAAAAAAACTGGCATGGACAACTATGCCGTACGTTATATGCAGAGATAAGACAAAAGAGATGGTAGAACTTCTTAATACTGAGGTTCAACCATAGTTCTCTTTACTTAATTGGCACTTTTGTGGAAATACTATCACTATGGGGTGTATGTACACGTTCCATTAGCTCCTTTGTCTGTTTCATATTGGATTTATCCGATGTCTCGCCTATGAAATAGAAAACACCTGCTATAATGGCAAATAAAAAAGCAGAAACGATACCTGCGCCTACGCTTACGAAAAATGTTTTTAAATTTCCAGGAATACAATCCTTTATTTCTTTTTTGTAATTACGAACCATCTCATCTTCAAAACGTCCCAATTCCTCATTGGCTATGTTGCCCACTGTTTCCGAAAGAAGAGCTTCTGCCTGATTTCTATAATTGTTTAACTGGCTTTCTGTTGTTGAAGCTGCAAAAAACGAATTGCATTCATCTTGTGTTGGCTCCCTTTTATTCTCCTCCTTTATTTTAGTAATAAACTCTATCTTGTGCTGTTTGTAAATGCCATACGCTATCAAGCCCAAGACATCATCTTCTGCAGTAACAAGTTTTTCGTAGATAAAATTATATTGATTCGCCATAACCTTATCGCACGACTTTTCCATAAGCTTTACTCGCTTCTGTAGCAATATCCTTACGGGAAAAAGTCATCATACAAACTCCAGAAACAGTATGACGACGTATTGACACATTTCTTCCATCCATGGAGACGCAACGGCTCTGACCGCTCATAGTTGCAGCATTCCCTCTTCTAACACTTTCTTTTGAAATAACTCTTGCGGTTTTCATATGCTTTTTACGTTCATTATTGAACCTATTGCAAATGTAGAAACAAATTCGAAGAAAAGCAAATTTTGCACTTCCATTTTGAATGTACTTCCATTTTGAATGAACATCCATTTTGAATGTACATCCATTTTGAATGTACATCTATTTTGAATGTACAGTTTTTGTGGTTTTGCGCATGGGTGGTATGGGCGGATTTGGTGGATTGGGGATTATTTGCTACGTTTGTTTTTAGTTTGTTTCGTGGCGGCGGTGCGTGCTGCCACCACGGGTTATGATAGTAAATGTGTGTGTAGTGAAATCGGGATATGAGAACAGGAAAGAAACCTATTTCGGCGGCTAACGCCCTCAACAGGGCTGCTGCCTTGTGCTCGCGCAGCGAACAGGCTTCGGCCGACATCGTGAAAAAACTGCGTGACTGGGGGCTGGCGGAGAGTGACGTGGCTGCTGTGATGGAACGGCTTGTGAAGGAGAAGTTTGTGGACGACGGCAGATATGCGGTGGCATTTGTGCGCGACAAATTCCGCTTCAACGGCTGGGGACGGCGCAAGATTGCATACGCCCTGCGGCAGAAAGGGGTGGCACAGGACTTAGTGGACGAGGCCATGTGCGAAATAGCTGATGATGAATACAACGCCACGCTGCGGCATCTGCTTGAGGGCAAGGCACGGTCGCTTGCCGGTAAGGAGCCTCGGCTTGCCAAGGCCTCGCTGCTGCGGTTTGCCGCCTCGCGAGGTTTTGAGCCGGAGGTGTTTTTCCCTATTGTTGACAAACTGACTGGAACTGGCGGCGATGAGGATTGGTGAGGTGCTGAGAGGGGCTGCCGACATTGTTATGCCACGCACTTGCCCGGTGTGCGGCAAAGTGCTGCACGGCGATGAGCCTTACTTGTGCCGCATGTGCCTGGAGCAACTGCCACGCACGTTTTTTGAGCGGACAAAGTTTAACGCCATGGAGCAGCTGTTTGCCGGCAAAACACGCGTGGAGCGCGCGGCGGCATATTTCTGGTATGAGAAAGGGACTGACTACTCACGCATAATAATTGACATGAAGTATCACAACCGCCCAAAGATGGGGCGGTGGCTTGCTCGCCGTGCGGCAGCGGAAATGGCGGAGTGGGGCTTCTTCGACGGCATTGACTGCCTGGTGGCCGTGCCGCTGCACAGCTTCAAGAGGGCTGCGCGCGGCTACAACCAGAGTGAATACGTGGCGCGTGGCATAGGCGACGTGACCGGGCTTGAGCTGGTGGAGGCTCTGCGGGCGCGCTCGCACGAGACGCAAACGCACAAAGACGTGTTTCAGCGCATGGAGAACGCGCGCGACATATATAGCGCCAGCAGCCGCGCGGCGCAGCAGCTGGCAGGGAAACATGTGCTGATTGTAGATGACGTGGTGACCACCGGCGCCACATTGCTTGCCTGTGCGGAGTCGCTTGCCGGGATACAGGGCATAAAGGTGTCGGTGATGACGCTTGCGGCCGCCAGGCTTGACGCTTAGGGTGAAAAAAAGTTATTTTGGCTGCGGTTGGGGCGCAAAACATGTGCCGGCATGTTGGGCGTGCATTGATTATTTAGTAATTTTGCGGAATAAAGAACGATTAAATAAACATTCTCATGGAAAAATTAGATGATCTTTTAGTGGAGAAATTACTCAAGATAAGTGCAATAAAGCTTCAGCCGAGCAGTCCGTTTGTGTGGGCTTCGGGCTGGAACTCGCCAATCTACACCGACAACCGCAAGACTTTGTCGTATCCGTCAATACGCGACTTCATCAAGGTGGAGCTGTCGCGCCTGATTCTGGAAAACTTCGGTGATGCCGACGTGGTGGCTGGTGTGGCAACTGGAGCCATAGCACAGGGCGCGCTTGTGGCCGACAGCTTGGGCATGCCGTTTGTGTATGTGCGCTCGTCACCCAAGGACCACGGACTTGAGAACCTGATAGAGGGCAACCTGACACCAGGACAAAAGGTGGTGATAGTGGAAGACCTTGTGTCGACCGGCAAGAGCAGCCTGAAAGCCGCCAAGGCAGTGGAAAACGCAGGCGGTGTGGTAGTGGGAATGGTGGCAATCTTCACCTATGAGTTCCCGGAGGCACGCGAGGCGTTTGAGCAGGCTGGCATTAAGCTGATAACCATAAGCAACTACAGCGCAATGCTGAAGACTGCCGTAAAGGCCAACTACATTCAGGAGTCGGACGTGGAGACGCTTGCAAAGTGGCGTGAAGACCCTGCACACTGGGTGCCAGCCGGCCGCGAAATTGTGGATTGACGCGCATGTGAGCGAGATTGTCTTTTTTTGAAACAGAGAACGCATATAACACAAACATAACGCATTAGAGTAAAAGAACAGCAATGGATTCATACAAAAGCGACGTTGTGACAATCAACTGCGACATAGACACTGTGTTCAGCAAATTGTCGAACCCGGAAATTTTCAAGAATCAGATAGAAAAGAACATTGACAAGCTGCCGGAAGATGCAAAGAAGAACCTCAACAAGTTGCAGTTTTCGAGCGACTCAATCACGCTGGAGTCGCCAATGGGACCGCTGAAACTGGTGTTGAGCGAGAAGGTGCAGCCCACAAAAATAGCATTTACCGCAGCCGAGTCGCCAGTGCAGTTTGGCTTGGCAATCACGCTGAAGCCAGGAATCGACGCCGAACACACCGAGGCTGTGGCAGAGTTGCTGCTGAAACTGCCGGCTTTTATGCGCGGCATGGTAGGCGGTCAGCTCACCGATGGCGCAAAGAAGTTTGGGCAAATGCTCCAGTTCTTGCCGTATAAGGACATTTGAGCAGTTGACTGCTCTGTGTGACCAAAAGCGGAGAAAAGAAGATAAAACGATAGTGGTGGTGTGTCGTGCGCAAGTATGTGCAGAGCGACACACCACTTTTTTACAAGAAAAGCGAGGATTAAAGGCATGAAAAGAGGTTTGGTGCTTGAGGGTGGCGCGATGCGAGGCCTATACACGGCCGGCGTGATAGACGTGATGATGGAAAACGGCATTGACTATGACGGTATGATTGGTGTGTCGGCCGGTGCGGCGTTTGGCTGCAACTACAAGTCGCGGCAGCCTGGGCGCGTGATACGCTACAACACGCGCTTTTGCTGCGACAAGCGTTATTGCAGCCTGGAAACGCTGGTAAAGACAGGAAATCTGTATGAAGCGGAATATTGCTACCACATAGTGCCCACGCAATATGATGTGTTTGACAGCAAGACTTTTGCCGCCAACCCAATGGAGTTTTATGTGACTTGCACCGATGTGGTGACAGGCGAGCCGGTGTATCACCGTGTGGACCAAGCCGACTATGAGGGGCTTGAGTGGGTGAGAGCCTCGGCATCGATGCCTCTTGTGGCGCGCGTGGTGGCGCTTGGCGGACAAAAACTGCTTGACGGCGGAATAGCAGACTCGATTCCGCTGAAGAAATTTGAGCAGCTGGGCTACGACCGCAACGTGGTGGTGCTGACCCGGCCTGCCGGCTATGTGAAACAGCCAAACAAACTGGTGCCGATAGTGAGAATGGCCATGCGCAAATATCCGAAATTTGTGGAGGCACTTGCCGCCAGACCTGCCATGTATAACGCCGAGGTGGCGTATGTTAGAGAACGCGAGCGCGAGGGCAAGGCGTTTGTGTTCAGCCCCGACGAGGCTTTGCCGATAGGCTACACTTGCCATGACCCGGCGCTGATGTGGACGGTGTATGAGCTGGGACGCGAGCAGTGCAAACGCCGGCTTGCGGAGCTGCGTGACTTTTTGGGTTGAAGTTCCCCCCCCCCTGTGTATTATGTGATTGGCATGGCTTGTGCGATTATGCCGGCTTGGTGGCCGTGGCAAACCGTGGGCGGCCATACTGGTCGTTGCCTATGCTGACGTCGGTAAAACCTGACAAGCGGAGCAAGGCGGCGGTTGCGCCGCCGAAACGGCTGTTAATTTCGAAATAGAGTTTGCCACCGTGGGCGAGAGCCTGGGTGGCGTAGCGCGCTATGGCTTTGTAGAAGCGCAAAGGGTCGTCGTCGGGCACAAAAAGGGCGGTGTGGGGCTCGTGGTCAGTTACATGGGCTCCCATGCCAGAAATCTCGCTCTGGCAAATGTAGGGCGGATTGCTCACGATTATGTCAAAGGCCTCGACCGGCGGATTTTGCACAGCCTGCAAGATGTCGGCACAACAGAAGTTGACTTGGGCCTTGAGGGCGGCGGCGTTTTCCTGCGCCACGGCAAGCGCAGCCGGAGAAATGTCGGTGGCTGTGACGTGCGGAAACTTGAGCGCGAGGGCAAGCGATATGGCTATGCAACCGCTGCCAGTGCCAATGTCGAGCACGCGCAAGTCGGTGGCTGCGGCGTTGTCATCGACGATTATGTCAACGAGCATATCGGTTTCGGGGCGCGGAATGAGCGTGGCAGGCGTCACACGGAACTTGTGGCCGTGGAAGCGTGCCTCGCCCAAGATGTATTGAAGCGGCTCGTGGGCTGCAAGGCGGTTGACTATGCCTGACAGTTTTTGTGGCATGAAGTCGGGCAGCTCGTCGGAGCCGTGGATAATCATGTCAACTGGCGAGTAGTGCATTATGTCGTCGAAAACTATGCGCGTGACGGCTTGAATCTCATGTCGGTCGAAAATGCCTGAGAGCCGTGTGCGGAAGATCTGTATTGCCTCGTTGGTCGTCATAGTGGGAGTAACGGATTGTTGGAGCGTAGTTTGAAAATAGTGCGGCGGTCAGCCATGTGGGGCATGGATTGCGCCGCGAGTGCAAAGTTAGCTTGTTTGTTTCACTTGCGCGCTATGCCGTGGCGGGCTATTTGGGCGGTGGTTGCCAGAGGCAGACAGACGGTGTGGCAATTTCGCGTTAAAAAGGTGTAAAAAACAGACAAATCCGCTTTAATATCTTAATTTGCTTGTTGGTTTTTATGGTTAAGTATTAATTTTACACCATGAAATGGAGTGCGGTTTTTGAAAAAAGGACCAAAAGCCCCAAGAAGTTTTATTTTTATTGTAAATTTGCAAATTCAAAACAATCTTTTTAGATAAATGACAAGGAAGTTTCCACTATACATTTTGCTTTGCCTGGCGATTGCACTTGGGGCAGTGTCGTGCAACAAAGACGAAAAGAAATCAACCGACACTATCGAAGAGTCTTACAGTCAGTCAACAACACTCATAAAAACATTTGCCCTTGTGGCTGACGACAGCGTGATGGCACATCTCGACTCGGTGCAATTCACGATTGACCTTGACAAGGCAGAAATATACAATGCCGACTCGCTGCCAGTGGGCACTGATGTATCGCACTTGTGTGTGGACTTGACGTTCTCGTCGGCAGTGTCGGAGGCCGAATTCCAAATCACAGGCGCAAAGAACCATCGCGACACCACGTTCAGCTACATGAGCACGACCGACAGCATAGACTTCACTGGCGATGTGAAATTCAAGGTGACTTCTTATGACGGCACACTCACCAGATATTACAAAATAAAGGTCAACGTGCATCAGGTGGAGCCAGACTCGCTTTACTGGAGCCAGTTTGAGAAACGCACGTTGCCAAACACTCCCGAAGGCAGCAGCCTGGTTGACGAGAAAACGGTGAAGTATGGCGACAAATACATGAACTATGTGACCCGTTATGAAAACGGCGACACCACATATTACCTGTCAACGGCAGCAAGCGCAGCACAAGGCGCATGGGCTGGCGAGAAGGTGAATTTCCCTGTGAAACCAAACGTCAGAAGCATAACTGCAGCTTCTGGCTGCTTGTATATGCTTGCCGGTAACGGCACACTGTATAAGTCGGCCGACGGCCGTTCGTGGTCATCGTGCGGAGTGCAGTGGACGAGCATAAGCGGCTACTGCGGCGACAGAGCTTTGGGTGTGTTGAGAAGCGGTGATGCCTATAAGCACGATGAATATCCGCGTCGTCAAGGGTTTGTGCCGACCGAGCTGGAAGACCAGTTCCCTGTGATGGACGCATCACCAATGGTGTATGCAAACAATGGCTGGTCGGACAACCCGCAAGGCATGATAGCCGGCGGACTGATGAAGGACATGACTCCGACAAACGCCGTTTGGGGCTACGACGGAGAAATCTGGGGACAAATCAACAACGTGTCGTCGGCATCGACACTGCCAAAGCTGATGTCGCCAGTGCTATTCCCATACTACACTGTAGATGTGAACTCAAAGACATTCAAGGCCACACGTTATGTGACTTGGGTGGTGATGGGAGGCCGTCTTGCCGACGGAACACTCAACACCACGGTGTACACGTCGCGTGACCAGGGCATATTGTGGAAGAAAGGCGAAAGCTACATGCAGCAGCCAGCCTATATGCCGGGCTTCTATGGAGCTGAGGCTTTTGTGGAAACGAGTACTCTGACCGACAGCCAGAGCGCAAGCGCCGGTGTGTGGAAGAAGACGCCGGCAGTGACTCTCCCGGCATGGATTTATCCAATGGCTCCAGTAAGAAAATTGACAGCAAATCACAAAAATATGCGCCGTGCGAGTGCAACAGGCATCGACTCTTGGGATTGCCCATACGTCTATTTGTTTGGTGGCATCAACCAGTCGGGGCAGCTGCTCAACAGTGTGTGGAAAGGAGCTATCAACAGATTTACGTTCAAACCACTGTATTAACACTCGGCACGTGGGTTGAATGATGTGATTAATAGGGCAGTTGACGGCAACGATAGACAATAAAAAGTGATGAGCGGCATGACGATTAAGAAAATGCGTTGTTTTGCACATATAGGCGGTTTTTGTGGCCGTATGGGCAGAGCGTGCGCGCTTTTGATTGCCGCATTTGTGATTTCGGAGGCTGCGCAAGCCCAAGACTACCGCTATGAGATAGGCCCTGCCGTGGGCATAAGCGGATATTTGGGCGATGTGAACAACAGCAACTTGCTGAAACACTCAGGTGTGGCAGGAGGCGTGCTGTTTCGCTACAACATGAACAGCCGTTGGGCAGTCAAAGCAAACTTGCTCTATGCCTCGATAAGCGGAAACAGCAACGACATAAGCACGCAATTTCCGGGAGGCGAGCACTATGAGTTCAAGTCGAACCTGTATGACTTGGGCGCGCAGATGGAGTTTAACTTCTTCAGCTACGGCATAGGACCGAGATATAAGCGCTATCGCCGCTTCACGCCCTATATGACGGTGGGATTGGGCGGCGTGCTGGCCTCGACAGGTGGCAAAACTAACGGCAGTTTTGTGATACCACTGGGCGCAGGCGTGAAATTAAAGTTGAAAGAACGCCTTGACTTGGGATTTGAGTTCACAATGCGCAAGGAGTTCAGCGACAAGATTGACGGACTGAGCGACTTGAACGGCATGAAACACTCGTTTGCCAAAAACACCGACTGGTATTCGGTGGCTATGTTCTCGCTGACATACGAGTTTGGCAAGCGCTGCACGAAGTGCCACTATGTGGAGTGAGGCTGGCAGGCTGATAAACTAAAGAAATTGTAAGTTAGATAAACAATTATAGAGAAAGATAAAAAAGAAACGATGTCGCTGGTAGATAAAATAGACAGGACGAGGATTCCGAAGCACGTTGCCATAATCATGGACGGCAACGGGCGTTGGGCAAAGCAGCACGGCCTCAACCGCTCCCGCGGTCATGAGGAGGGCGTGAACACTGTGCGTCAAATCACAGAAATCGCCAGTGAACTCGGCATTGGCTACTTGACGCTCTACACTTTCTCGACCGAGAACTGGAACCGCCCAAAAGACGAGGTAGATGCCTTGATGAACCTGGTGGTGGTGGCGATAGAGCGCGAAACGCCCGACTTGATAAAGAACAACGTGAGGCTCACTATGATAGGCGATGAGGCCGCGCTGCCTGACTTTGCGCGCAAACGGCTGGGCAAGTGCATGGCCGACACGGCTCACTGCACTGGACTGGTGCTTTGCCTGGCTTTGAGCTACTCGTCGCGCTGGGAAATAGTGGAAGCCTGCCGTAAGATAGCCATAAAGGTGAAGAACGGCGAGCTTGACGCTGCCGACATAGACGCCGACGTGGTGTCGGGTAACCTTGCCACAAGCGGCATGCCTGACCCTGACCTGCTGATACGCACTGCCGGTGACTTGCGCATAAGCAACTATCTGCTGTGGCAGATAGCCTACAGCGAGCTTTATTTCACGCCAGTGTATTGGCCCGACTTCACAAAAGACGCGTTCTGCGAGGCAATAATCGACTATCAGTCGCGTCAGCGCCGCTTTGGCAAAACAGGCGAACAAATAGAAAACGAAAAAGAACAAAATATATAAGATGCGATATAAGACGACACTATTATTGGCAATGGCATTGCTCTCGGGCACGCTTATGGCTCATGCCCAGCAAGAGACCAAAACAGTGGGTGACACAATCTATAATCCTAAAATCATCTACTCTGGCATGCCCAAGGTGTATGAAATTGCCGACATCAAAGTGGTTGGTAACGATAACTTTGATGATAACACCATAATCAGCTATAGCGGAATGAGCGTGGGACAGCGCATATCGGTGCCTGGCGATGAGACTCGCGAGGCAGTGAAGCGCATATATGGTCAAGGCATTGTGTCGCAAGCGCAAATCAAGGCCGCCAAGGTGGTTAACGACAAAATATGGCTCGAAATCGACGTGCGCCAGCACCCCATTGTGTCGAAGGTGAACTTCATAGGCGTGAAGAAAGGCGAGAAAAAGGAACTTGACGAAAAGCTCAATCTCAAGCCGGGCAACCAATTTAGCCACCACCTAATTGGCCGAATCAAGCAAGTGGCTAAGGATTTCTTTACAGCTAAGGGTTTTGACAAAGCCACAATAGATGTGCGCCAAAGCGAGGACTTGAGCAAGAAGAACCAGTCGATTATCGACATCATAGTGGATAAGCACGAGAAAATCAAGGTTCACAAGATATATCTGAACGGCAACCATGTGTTGAGCGACAGAACTATAAAGCGCGTGATGAAGAAAACCAATGAGAACAACAACATCATGGAGCTCTTCAATCAAAAGAAATTTGTGCGCTCTGACTATGACGCCGACAAGCAGCGAATCATCGACAAATATAACGAGAAAGGCTACCGCGACGCAAAAATCGTGGCCGACAGTGTGACAAACTACAGCGACAACCGTGTAGATGTGCACATCACTGTGGACGAAGGCAAGAAATATTACATTTCAAACATATCGTGGGTGGGTAACACCATTTACGACACAAATCTGCTCAACCGCGTGCTCGGCATACACAAGGGCGACGTGTATAACCAAAAGTTGCTCCAGAAGCGTATGCAGGAGGACGACGATGCAGTGAGCAACCTGTATCTTGACAACGGCTATTTGTTCTTTGACCTTGTGCCGGTGGAAACTAACGTGAAAGGTGACTCCGTGGGACTCCAGATGCAAGTGTATGAAGGCAAGCAGGCTAAAATCAACAAAGTGGTAATCAATGGTAACGACCGCTTGTATGAGAAAGTGGTGCGCCGTGAGTTGAGAGTGCGTCCAGGTGCGCTGTTCTCAAAACAAGACTTGGTGCGCTCGGCTCGTGAAATTGCCCAGACCGGACATTTCGACCCTGAAAAGATGGACGTGCGCCCAGAGCCAAACCAGGCCGACGGAACGGTGGACATCATATTGAACCTGGAGTCGAAGGCAAATGACCAAGTGGAATTTTCTGCCGGTTGGGGCCAGACAGGTATATTGGGTAAGTTGAGCTTGAAATTCACCAACTTCTCAATCAAGAACTTGCTGCACCCGTCATCTTATCGCGGAATCATTCCACAGGGCGACGGACAGACGTTCACAATCAGCGCGCAGACTAACGCCAAGTATTACCAGGCTTACAGCTTGTCGTTCCTTGACCCGTGGTTTGGTGGCAAACGACCGAACTCGCTGTCGGTGTCGGCGTTCTACAGCCGTCAGACAGGTATCAACTCGTCGTTCTATAACCGTCAGTATAATCAGGCTATGCAGTATTACATGAGCAACTACATGTATAACAGCAGCCGCTACAGCTATGGCAACAACGACTACTACACAAGCAGCATAGAGAACGCATACGACCCCAACAAATATTTGCAGATGGGAGGCTTGACAGTGGGCTTTGGAAAACGACTGAAATGGCCAGACGACTATTTCACCATATCGGCCGACTTGAGCTATCAGGTGTATAGTCTCAAAAACTGGGATTATCTCTACTATATGAACAACGGTGTGTCGAATTCACTCGTGTTTGGCTTGACGTTGGCGCGCAACAGTATCGACAACCCGCTCTACACACGCCGAGGCAGCACATTCTCGCTCAGCTTCAGAGCCACACCGCCGGCATCGCTGTTTGGCAAGAAAGACTGGCGCAAGTTGTCGCTTAGCAGCACCGAGGCATCAAAGAAAGAGATGTATCGCTGGATAGAATACTGGAAACTCAAGTTCCAGGCTCGCACCTACACTCCACTCACCGACCCCGACGGCCGCTGGACACTGGTGCTCATGACGCGCGCCGACTTTGGCTTGCTCGGAAGCTGGAACAAATATTTGAAGTCACCGTTTGAAACATTCTATGTGGGTGGCGACGGCATGTCGGGAAGCTACACCTACGCTACCGAGACCATAGCCCTGCGTGGTTATGAGAACGGCCAGTTCACCCCTTATGGTTCTGACGCATACGCATACGACCGCTTTGTGATGGAGCTGCACTTCCCGCTGATGCTGCAGCCGAGCGCAACGATTTACCCGATAGCGTTTGTAGAGGCCGGTAACGCATGGACCTCGGTGAAACGTTTCAATCCGTTTGACATGAAGCGTTCGGCCGGTGCCGGTGTTCGTGTGTATCTGCCAATGATAGGCATGATGGGTATCGACTGGGCCTATGGTTTCGACAACGTGTTTGGCCGCAAGGGCGGAAGCAACTTCCACTTTGTGCTTGGTCAGGAATTCTGATGAAATTAAACTATCGCACATTGTGTTAGTCTAAACATCTAAAATCGAAATTTTAATTATTCAGAAAATTAAACCAGAAGTGTTATGAAAAAATTAGCAGTTCTTTTGATAGCGGTAGTGGCAGGACTTGCAGCCGCCAATGCACAGAAATTTGCTCTAGTGGATATGGAATATGTGCTTAAAAACATTCCTGCATACGAAATGGCCAATGAGCAGCTCAACCAAGTGTCGCAACGCTGGCAACGTGAGGTGGACGACATGAAGAAGGAAGCTGACACCATGTATAAGAACTATCAGGCCGACATGGTGTTTTTGACCGACGAGCAAAAGAAGAAAAAAGAGGCTGAAATCGTGGCCAAGGAAAAAGAGGCCAGCCAGCTTCAGTATAAATATTTTGGCCCTGAAGGCGAACTCTTCAAGAAGCGTCAGTCGCTCATCAAGCCTATTCAAGACGATGTGTATAACGCCGTGAAGAAGGTGAGCGAGGAACGCGGATTTCAAGTTATTTTTGACCGTGCCTCGTCGCAGAGCATAATCTTCGCCTCGCCACGCATCGACGTGAGCAACGAAGTGCTTGCCAAACTTGGATATTCAAAATAATGCTATAACAAATCAGGAAAACTGAAACAAATTAAAAAATAACAACTACAATTATGTTTAAAAAAATCTTATTGGCAGTTTTGGTAGCTGCACCTCTTTGCCTCTCTGCCCAGACACTGAAGTTTGGAACAGTGAATAGTCAAGAAATCTTCAACGTTATGCCAGAAAAGGCTACTGCTGAAAACACTCTGAAAACAGCTTCGGACAAGTATCAGACAGAGCTGAAGAACCTTCAGGACGCTTTCCAGAAGAAGATGACAGAATACGAGACTCAGGAAAAGGACCCTAAAACTCCCAAAGCTGTTAAAGACCGCCACCAGCAGGAACTGCAGGCTGACTATCAGAAAATCCAGAACTTCAGCCAAACTGCTTCGCAAGACATGCAAAAGCAACAGGAAACATTGCTGTCGCCTATCACCCAAAAGCTTCAGAATGCAATTCAAGCCGTGGGCGCTGAAGGCGGATATGCCTTTATCTTCGACCTGTCGATTCCATCGATTGTGTATCATGGAACAGGCGCAGAGGACGTGACTGCCAAAGTGAAGGCAAAACTTGGCATTAAATAATGCCTGTGCGACTTAATCGCTGAAAAAAAGAAAAATTTCAAATTTTATTAATCAATAGGGTTATAAGGAGTGGTTGAAACCAATGTGGTTTTGGCCACTTTTGTTTTTGTGTGCAGGCGTGTGAGGGGCGCGTTTGTTGGTGGTGAAATGTGCGCGCGCCGCAGAGGGCGTGGGGGCTAAGCGTGCGGCAAAAAACGAAAGGCTTCCGGAAAACTGGAGCGGGGAATAAATGCCATTACTTTTGCATTGTGATTTGACCAATGAGGCGTTTGCCAAGGTCAGGGAGCGAAAGAATTGTGTAACACTAAAAATTAACTCAAAAATGAAAAGCAAAGTTTACAATGTCATTATTCTTGACAAGAGTGGAAGTATGAATTCAGTGCGTGAAAGTGCCGTGGCCGGTGTGAACAAGACAATCAAGGGAATTTCTAAGACCCAGGAGGAAAATCCGGAGCAGCAACAACTGTTCACGCTGGTGCGTTTTTGCGGTTGTGAGTTGAAACGAGTGTATGAGAATTGCCCTATTGGAGAGGTGAGACCTTTAGGAGAGGCTGATTATAGGCCATGTTGCAGCACTCCGCTATATGACGCCATTGGAACCACGGTGGTGGATTTGCAAAACAAGGTGAAGGGTGAGGAAGACGCACTGGTGTCGGTGACCATAATCACCGACGGCTATGAGAACGCTTCGCACCAGTTTAGCGGCAAAGCGGTGCAGATGCTGATAGACATGTTCAAAGAGCAGGGGTGGCTGTTTGCTTACATAGGGGCGGAGCATGATGTGGAATCGGTGGCATATAACCTGCATATTGACAATGCCGTGATGTTTGACAAAACTGAGAGCGGAATGGAGACCATGTTTGCCGAGCAGACGGCATGGCGCCAAGAGTGGTGCACGGCCGCAGGCGCGTGTATGGCCGATGATGCGAGCGAAGCTGACCGCCGAGAGAATTTGAAATCGCTTAACAAAGTGTTCTTTAAGAGATTTTACAACAAATAGCATTGGGTGCAAGAGCATGATGGCAGTCTCATGATTTTTGGCATGGTAGTTGTGGCTTTGAGAGAACAAACGCTGAAAATTATTAATCATTAAACTTGTGAATTATGCCATTGCGTCAAATAGTGCCGGAATATGCCAAGGGACTGGAATTTGGTTGTGTGTATCTGATAGGCTCGGAGAGTGAAGTGGAGCGGTATCGCGACCGCTTGGTGGAGTTGTGCCGCCATGACAGCCACCTCTGGCAACTGCGGGTGCTTTGCCGCGACGCGTGGACGGGCGGAGCCGTTGTGGCTGCACGGCGGTTTAGCGTAGGGCTTATTGGCAAATATGGCGTGGTGCTGTGCCACAACATTGCAAGAATCAGTGATTTCTTTGCAACGCTTGAAGACGTGGGCGACACGTCGGGTGATGAGGTGGTTTACACCGGACTGGGTGGTGAGCCGTGCTGTGACGCGGCGGTGGAGTCGGCACCGACATTTGCTTTGCCGCAGGAGCGTAAGAAGATGCCACGGCTGCGACTGCAACGCGCGCTTGGGCTTGGGTTTGTTAGAAAGCCGACTGCTGCCGATGACGCGTCAGTGTGCGACGAAACGCTTGATGCCAGCTGCGCCGCAGGTGCAGACGACGGCACTGATATGGAAGAGTTTAAGCACGACATAGAGAAACTTCGCGCCCAGATAATGGGGCTTATTGTGAAATATCATGAGGATCCCACGCCCTGGCTTGCCGTGCAGTTGAGAGGAAAATATGTGCTGTCGGCCGACGGGTTGAGCCGGCTTGTGGTGAACGGAAATCTTGACATAGTGCTGCCAGACTATGACGAGTGTATAGTGAAGATGGACTCAAGCTGCAAGGCACTGTATCTGCTGTTTCTGCGTCACCCGGAGGGCATAGTGCTGAAGCAGATGGTAGACTATCGCGACGAGTTAAGGCAAATTCTCGACATAGTGAAAGACCATAGCGAGGGCATGCGCGACAGCGTGGTGGACAACATGTGTGACCCGACGAAAAACGTTCTGAACCAGAAAATCTCTAAAATCAAAAGTGCGTTCAGAGCCAAATTGCCAGTGGGAAAGGTGTATGCGCCATACGTGGTGAAAGGCCGTCAGGGCGGTGTGTATGGAATAGAGCTTGACCGCACGCTCGTCATGTTGCCGAGTGTGTTTGACAGTATATGAGTGCGAAATGAACCAAAACGTGTGTTTGGCGGCACAAATGTGGCTTCGCGCCGATGATGAAATTACGAAAATGGCAAGTAAAGGAAACATTTGAGCAAAAAAATCAGGCAAGCTTGCGTTTTCTGCGTTTGATTTGCATTATCTTTGCAAATGGTGTAAAAATTGAAGATTAAACTTAAACGCTATGATAAAGAAAATGTTTCTGGCCTTAGTGGCCGTGTTGCCAATGGTGGCAAATGCAGGTGTTAGTAATGCTGGTGCTGCAGAAGATGAGGTTCCGGCACAACAAACGTCGGCATCTGACGTGGTGGCTCCGACAGTTATGAAACTGGCCACAGTGAATGTGCAGGAACTGTTTGACGCAATGCCTGAAAAGGCTACTGCTGAGGCTTCGCTGAAAAATGCCTCTGACAAATATCAGGCAGAGTATAAGACAATACAAGACGAGTTTAACAAGAAATATGCCGACTATCAGGCTCTTGCCAACGATGCTGCCACTCCACAGACAATCAAGGAGCGCCGCATGCAGGAGTTGCAGGAGAATGACCAGAAAATTCAGACGTTTCAGCGTCAGGCAAAGTTGGACCTTGACGAGTTGCGCAAGAATTTGACTGCTCCGATTTATGCAAAAATACAAAAGGCTGTTGAGGCTGTGGGCAACGAGGAAGGCATTACATACATAATTGACACGTCGGACAACCGCGTGGTGTTTAGAGGCGCAGGCGCCATCGACGTGACTGCTAAGGTTAAGGCCAAACTTGAGGCTCAACAATAAGTATTGCTTTTTTTTTGGGGGGGGCGACATTCTTTGAGGAATGTGGTGCCGTACATAAATAAAGAGGTCAGTTGCCACAACTGTGGCAACTGACCTCTTTACATCACTTTGCGCATATTGAGCATTGTGGCGGTCAATGCCAACATAGTTGTCAATGAGGTGATGTGTTTCTTTCTGTCGAGGCTTATGGCAGTGGGGGATGTATTCAGTCGTCAAATCTAATCCACATTTCATTGAAATTCAAGACAAATTTCTTGTGCGACATTAACAATGGTAATCCCATCAAACAGTCGTAATCTTCATTTTGAGCAGGAGAAACAACGATAGGAATACTTGTGACATCATACTTCTTGCCTGAAATAGTATAAGACCAAGGACTGGGTATCGTTTTCACTACAGAAATGCCGCCAACTCCGGCAGAATGCAAAGAGTTCGTTGCCGTTTTGCCATCAAAGAGATTTTCGCTTTTCTTATAATAACGATATGTGAGTAAAGAACCTGACGCACCTGTGTCGATAAGTGCATTTTATGTCGTTTCCATTGAAATTTGCCGTAACATATAGCATTTCTGGCTTGTTATTGTCGTTTTTATGAACTGATAATGGGACGAAAACATCATGATTCGGTTTGCTTACAGTAAACGAACCCATGTCTGAAAGTTTAGAATAAATATCCTCATATCCTTCAAATATTGGATTCACAGGTTGCTCGGCTTGCCGATAGGCTTCATTAAGACTGTGCAGCAACGACTATGCTTTGCCATAATGGCTCAAAGAGGCATAGTCTTCTGCCATAAAGTACAATATGGAGGGTACGGAAGAACTTCGTTCGTCTTGGTATTTTGTTGCACACAAAGATAGTGGTTTTATTCATTAAATTGCTATCACATAAATAGTTTCTTTGAAAAGAATGTGGAATCGAGAGTTTATTGCAATTAGTCCTTCTTTTTTGCAATTAAGCCTATATGGTGCTGTTGGCGGTGTGAGATGAGGGGGAAAAGAAAAAAGAGAGGCTCGTTGAGGAGTCTCTCTTTTTGGGGTGAAATATGGGATTCGAACCCACGACCTTCGGAACCACAATCCGACATTCTAACCAGCTGAACTAATTTCACCATTTGGTTTTAACAAGTGCAAAGGTATGACAAATTGAGATAACTTGCAACTGTTGCTGCGATTTTTTTTTCACAATTTGTTTGTGCCTTCAACCAATTTGCCCATGGCAAACACGGCGCATAAGTTAACGTCGTCGTCGAGGACAAGAATGTCGGCATCTTTGTTGCGCGACAACGAGCCTTTGCGGTCGTAGATGCCCATGATGCGTGCTGGTGTGGCTGAGCACATTTGGCAAGCGTCGTAGAGCGGAATGCCCACGCTCACGGCAGTGCGAATCAGGCGGTCCATAGTGGCGATGCTTCCGGCAAGAGCCGAGCGGTCGGCGAGTTTGCACACACCGTCTTCGATGATGACACGAGGGTCGAATGCGCGAGTGCTGCTGCTTGCGGCAACGGCGAGCGAGTCGGTGATGAGTGCTGTGCGGTCAACGCCCTTGGTGCGATATATGAGCAACAGCAGTGGAGCCGGAACGTGAATGCCGTCGGCTATGGCCTCGACAGTCATTTCTTCCATGAGATATATGCTTTCCACAGTGCCGGCGTGCTTAAACTCGCGTGCATTGTGGAATCCTGTCATGGCGTTGTAGAAATGGGTGGCATGGCTGTAACCGGCATCGTAGGCAGCCTTGACATGCGGATACTCGGCTGCGGTGTGGGCTATAGCTGCCAGTACACCCTTGCTCACGAGGTAGCGTCCCATTTCAACGGCTCCGGGGAGCTCTGGAGCCACGTCCCAGCGGCGTATGCACTCAAAGTCCTCCACAAGGTGGTGATACTCGTCAACGTTGGGGTTGCGTATCACACTCGGCATCTGTGCGCCGGCTTTGAGGGGATTGAAATAAGGACCCTCGAAGTGCAGACCCATGATGGGGCTGTCGGGCTCGTCCATGAGCTGTGTGCAGACCTCCGAACTCTTTTCCATGGTGTCGAGTGGTGATGACGACAAGGTGGGATAGATGGCTGTGGTGCCGTGGTGCATGTGGGCCGCGATGGCGGTCTTGAATGCTTCGGGCGTGGCCTCCATGAAGTCGCTTCCGCCACCGCCGTGGCAGTGAAGCTCTATGCCTCCAGGCACAATATACTTGCCCTTGATGTCGATGGCATTGGTGATGCCATCTTCAACATTGCTGCTTTTTTTGATTTCAACAATTCTTGAACCGTTGAAGATGACCGAACCCTCGTTTATCCAACCTTCGGGTGTCAGAATGCGGCCATTATAAAGCTGAGTCAACATAATTGCGTGATTTAAGTCAGTTTAGTTTTTGTTCTGATGCAAATGTAGTCTTTTTTTTACAAAGTGATGAAGCGTTGAAGATATTTTTTTGATTGTAAACATATTTTTAATAATGGTTGAGGCGCAAGTTGCATTATTTTGGGCTTGGGCAAAGGAATGTAACGATAAATTCATATATTTGCATAACAAAGCAGTTGGCACTGTTTTTGCAGTGATATGACTGTGAGGCGGCGACCATGGTGCGCCGCAAAAAGAAATTTACAAACAAAAGAAACAGGAATGAACAAATTGTGTGGCTTGCTGGTGCAGCTGATGATTGCGTGTGTGGCTCTTGTGGCCGGTGCGCAAACTGACTCTGTGCATGTGAGCCTGATAACGTTCTATCCTGGCAGCGAGCTGTTTGAGGTGTATGGACACTCGGAGTTGAGGGTCAGAACCACCGACAGCGACCTGTTTTTCAACTATGGCGTGTTTGATTTTCACTCGCCAAACTTCGTGTATCGCTTTGCGGCCGGCGAAACCGACTACAAGTGCGTGGCGTTGCCGGGCTTTTATGCACTTGCGGGTTATAATGGGCGAAAAATGGTGGAGCAAGAGCTCAACCTGACCCAGGAGCAGGCTGTGGCTGTGCGTGACATGCTGATTGAGAATGCCATGCCGGAGAAGGCAACATACCGTTACAAATATTTCAGCGATAATTGCGCAACACGTCCACGCGACATAATAGAAAAAACGGTGGGAGAATCGTTACGCTACCCGGCAATGACCGACACGCTGACATTCCGCCAGATGCTCACACGATATGACAAGAACTACGCATGGGAGCGTTTCGGCATAGACCTTGCGCTCGGTGGTGCGGTGGACACACTAGTGACCTATCGCCAGCAGATGTTCATACCCATGGTGCTGATGAAGGCCGTGGGCGGTGCCACGATAGAGCGTGACGGCAAGCGAGTGCCGCTGGTCAAGACGGAGCGCGTGCTCATGCCTGGCGACAACAACGGCACAATATTGCCCCCCACGCCGTGGTGGCAGACACCGCTTGCCGCAGCATGGCTGCTGCTTGTGGTGGCACTTGGCGTGACGGTGGCCGACCAGCGCCGTGGCAAGGTGACGCGGTGGTTTGACACCATGCTTGCGCTTGCCTACACGGCCGGTGGCTGCTTGATGTTTTTCCTCGTGTTTGTGTCGAGCCACGAGGGCATAACACCCAACGCCAACGCGCTGTGGCTGCACCCGTTGCACATAGTGCCGGCTGTGCTGCTCTGGTTTCCAAAGGCCGGTAAGGCACTTAGAATTGTGGGGTGGTGCAATGTGGCAGCAATGGTACTGGCTCTTGTGACGGTGGGCCTTGTGCAGAGCGCAAACGCAGCCGTCTATCCGCTGATATTGGTGCCGCTGGCACGCAACTTGAACTATTTGCTAATCAACAAAAAATGCGCCGCAAGAAACAAATAAACCGATTAGTGACGTCGATAGTGGCGTCGATGGTGGCACTTGGTGCGCTCTCGCAAGTGAAAGGCGAGCAGCCGCAGCTTGTGGTTGGCATCGTGATTGACCAACTGCGCAGCGACTACATAGAGCTGATGCAAAGCAAGTTTGGGCAAGGCGGCTTCAACAGGCTGATGCGCGACGGTGCATATTTCGACAACGTGAACTTCAAGTGTCCGCGTGTAGATGCCGTGGCTGGCACTGCGCTACTCATGACCGGGGCTTATCCGCGCGTGAACGGAGTGCCGTCGGCCATGACCTATAACGCGGAAAAAAGAATACCGCAGTATGTGCTGACCGACACGCGCTACATGGGCAACTTCACCAACGAGACATTCTCGCCCATGTCGCTCAAAGTGTCAACCATTGGCGACGAGGTTAAGCTCGACAACAATGGGTTGGGGGGCGTGTATGCCGTGGCTCCCGATGCACAGGTGGCACTGATACTTGCCGGACACGCCGCCAACAGCGCGTTTTGGATAAGCGAGACAACAGGCAACTGGGCCACGACAACGTTCTACAAAGACGTGCCGCAGTGCATACAGACGCACAACTACGGGCACTCGCTGGCGGCGAAGCTCGACACGCTGAGCTGGAAACCGCTGCTGCCGCTGTCTGCCTACTCGCTCGCTCCAGAGAGCAGCCGTTATTACTCGTTCCGCTACACGTTCCCAAAGACAGCGCGCGACCGCTACAAGCTCTACAAACAGTCGGGCATGGTGAATGAGGAAGTGACCGATGTGGCGCTCGACTGCATGAAGTCGCTCAACCTTGGGCGTCGCGGACAGCTCGACATGCTTAACATAGGGCTTAGCGCCGCACCATTTGGCGACGTGGGCAAGGGCGATGGCCGCATAGAGCTGCAAGACACTTATCTGCGCCTTGACCGCCAGATTGACCGCGTGCTCACGGCGATAGAAAAGAGCGTGGGGCTTGGCAAGGCGGTGGTGTTTGTGGCATCGACAGGCGAGTTTGAGGGCAACAGAACGGTTGACCCGAAATTCAACATACCCACAGGCGAGTTCCGCCCCGACAGGGCAAAGTCGCTGCTTAACATGTATCTGATGGCTGTGTATGGCAACGGCAACTGGGTAGATGGCTACTATGACCAGAATTTTTATCTCAACAGAAAACTAATAAAAGAAAAAAACATCGACTTGGGGCAAATCAGAGCCAAGTCGAGTGAATTCTTGCGCCAAATGAGCGGTGTGACAGCCGCCTACACGTTTGAGGAGATACTCAACAACCCGGTGAGCGAGGAGCTTCAGGGCTTGAACCGCATGATGATACCTGCCACGGCAGGCGATGTGGTGATAGAGGTGAACCCTGGCTGGGACGTGGTGGACGTGGAGGGCGGACAGCAGCCACAGGTGAAGCATGTGCGCGACAATGCCGTGAGCGTGCCAATGTTTGTGCTTGCCCCAGGCGTGAAGGCTCAACGCATCACCCACGAGGTAGATGCCGCCACGCTTGCTCCCACCGTGTCTCGCTTGCTGCGTATACGCTCGCCCAACGCTGCCGGAAAGAGTGCCATGTCGCTACAATAGTGACTATTACAAGGCTTGAAATCAAAACATTTTTATTAACTTTGCAACTTAACAGGGCATATTGGCTCCATGAAATGCCAATGCTCTGCAAGTGATTATCAATCAAGAAAATAAAACAAATTACAATAATGGGATTTAATGATTTTTTGAAATCCATTTTCGGCAACAAGAGCGACCGCGACCTCAAGAAATTGATGCCAATAGTGAACAGCATCAAGGCGGTTTACCCTGAAATAGAGAAGTTGTCGAATGATGAGCTGCGAGCCAAGACGGCATCAATCCGTGCTTCGCTTGCCGAGAGCGTTGAGCCACAACGCAAAGAGATTGCCGAAATCAAGGCAAAAATAGAGACTCTCGACTACAACGACAGAGAGCCTTACTGGGACAAGGTGGACAAACTGGAGAAGGAAATCCTCGACAAACTTGAGGACGGACTTAACGAGGCTCTGCCTGTGGCTTTTGCAATAGTGAAAGAAACCGCCCACCGCTTCTCGCAAAACGAGACAGTGGAGGTGACTGCCACACAGTTTGACCGCGATCTGGCAGCCCAGGGCCGCGACTTTGTGACTATAGACGGCGACAAGGCAATATATAAAAACCACTGGATAGCCGGCGGCAACGAGGTGACTTGGGACATGGTGCACTATGATGTGCAGCTCATAGGCGGTATAGTGCTTCACCAAGGCAAGATAGCCGAAATGGCAACCGGTGAGGGTAAGACACTTGTGGCTACGCTGCCAGTGTTCCTGAACGCCTTGACGGGCAACGGTGTGCATGTGGTGACGGTGAATGACTACCTCGCAAAACGTGACTCGGAGTGGATGGGCCCTATCTATATGTTCCACGGCCTTAGCGTGGCGTGCATCGACAAGACACAGCCAAACAGCGAGGAACGCCGTGCAGCCTACAACTGCGACATTACATTCGGAACCAACAGTGAGTTTGGTTTCGACTATCTGCGCGACAACATGGCAATGCGCCCGGAGGACATGGTGCAGCGCGCGCACAACTATGCCATTGTAGATGAGGTGGACTCTGTGCTCATTGACGATGCGCGCACGCCACTCATCATTTCTGGCCCTGTGCCACACGCAGCCGACGACGAACTGTTCAACCAGTTCAAGCCAAACGTGCAGCGTGTGTATGACGCACAACGCGCCCTTGTGACATCGCTCCTGGCTGACGCTCGCCGCATGATGCGCAGCAACGATGAGAAAGAGGTGAAAGAAGGCTCTCTGCTGCTATATCGCGCCTATAAGGGTCTGCCGAAATACAAACCGCTCATACGCTTCTTGTCGGAGGACGGCATAAAGCCGCTCATGCTCAAGACGGAGGCTTACTATATGCAGGACAACAGCCGCGAGATGCCTACGGTGACCGACCCGCTGTATTTTGTGATTGACGAGCAAAACAACACGGTGGAGCTTACTGACAAGGGTATAGACGTGCTGACACGAGGCACCGATGACGCAAAATTCTTTGTGCTTCCCGACATAGCCACCGAGCTGTCGGCTGTGACCAATGAGCCACTCACCGACGAGGAGAAGATGGCAAAGAAAGACGAGTTGCTCAACAACTACTCGGTGAAGGCCGAGCGTGTGCACACGGTGACACAGCTGCTCAAAGCCTACACGCTATTTAACCGCGACGATGAGTATATCGTGACCGGGGACGGCAAGGTGAAAATCGTGGACGAGCAGACTGGCCGTATCATGGAAGGCCGCCGCTACAGCGACGGACTGCACCAGGCCATAGAGGCCAAGGAGGGTGTGAAGGTGGAAGCCGCCACACAGACGTTTGCCACAATCACACTGCAGAACTACTTCAGAATGTATCACAAGCTGTCGGGTATGACCGGTACGGCTGTGACAGAGGCTGGCGAGTTCTGGGACATCTATAAGCTTGACGTGGTGACAATACCCACCAACAAGCCTGTGGCACGCATAGATATGCCCGACCGTGTGTATAAGACAGAAAAAGAAAAATACAATGCCGTAATAGATGAGATTGTGAAGATGCGCGATGCCGGCCGCCCAACGCTGGTGGGTACGACATCGGTGGAAATATCTGAGAAATTGAGCCGTATGCTTGAGCTTCGCCACATTCCGCACAATGTGCTCAACGCCAAGTTGCACCAGAAAGAGGCTGAAATCGTGGCACACGCAGGTCGCTCAATCGATGGCAAAGGTGTGGTGACCATAGCAACCAACATGGCTGGCCGTGGAACCGACATCAAGCTCACTCCTGAAGTGAAAGCCGCAGGAGGTTTGGCTATCATCGGCACCGAGCGTCATGAGTCGCGTCGCGTTGACCGCCAGCTGCGTGGACGTGCCGGCCGTCAGGGTGACCCGGGTTCGTCAGTGTTCTTCGTGTCGTTTGAAGACAAGGTGATGCGTCTGTTTGCCAGTGAACGTGTGGTGAAGATGCTTGACACTCTGGGTCTGAAAGACGGTGAGATGATAGAGTCGAAAATGGTGACCAGAAGCATTGAGAACGCACAAAAGCGTGTGGAGGAGAACAACTTCGGAATCCGCAAGCACTTGCTTGAATATGACGACGTGATGAATGCGCAGCGCAAGGTGATTTACACTCGCCGCCACCACGCTCTGATGGGTGAGCGCATAGGCACTGACATAATCAACACTCTGTATGACAGCGTGGAGGACACTGTGGGCAAGTTTGGCCCAAGCGACTATGAGGACTTGAAAATGCAGGTGCTCACAACTTATGCCTTGGAGTTGCCGTTCACTGAGGAGGAATATCAGCGCATGGACTCGAAAGAATGTGCTGAAAAGCTTTATGACGCAGTGCAAGCTGCATTCCGCCGCAAGACAGAACGCATGTGCGAGGTGGCAAATCCGGTGATTACGCGCATAGTGGAGGAGCAGAAAGCTGCTGGCATGGAACCACAGGGCGTGATAAGAGTGCCGATTGCCGATGGCAAGCATGTGTTTGGCATCGTGGTTGACATAAAAGAAGCCTATGAGACACAGAGCCGCGCCGTGGCCAAAGCTTGGCAAAAGGCTGTGCTGCTCATGACCATAGACGAGAGCTGGAAAGAGCATTTGCGCGAACTCGACCAGTTGCGCCAGTCAGTGCAAAATGCCACTTACGAGCAGAAAGACCCATTGGTGATTTACAAGATTGAGTCGTTCAACTTGTTTAAGACCATGGTTGGCACAATGAACAACAAGGCCGTGTCGATATTGATGCGCGGACAAATTCCGGTTGAAGCCACTCAAGAAGAGCCACGCCAGGCTCAACGCGAGGAAGAGCCACGCCGTGAGCCTAAGCAGCAGTATAGCGAGAGCAGAGGCGACGACGCTCAGCGTGCGGCAGCATCGGCTCCTCAAGGACCGCAACACCCAACGGCTCCAATTCATGTGGGCCCGAAGGTGGGACGCAATGACCCATGTCCGTGTGGCAGTGGCAAGAAGTACAAGAACTGCCACGGCCGTGGTTTAGTGTGATGAATTAGAGTTTTACCAGAATCTATAGCAATGAGGTGGCTGTGTCACGACGACACAGCCACCTTTTTTGTTTGTGGGTGTGGAAAGTGGTTTTTGTGTGGGGAAGAGGGCGTGGTATTTGGTGTGGTGAGAGCAAATACCACGCGTTTTTTTTGTTTGCAGAGCTTTGGTGGGTGTAATTTTACAAATGCAAAAGTTAAAGCAAAACTAAAAGCAAATGCCGAACCAAATGCAAAGACGAAAGCAATGCTGAAAGTAACATGGAGCAGTATTAACAGAAAAACATATTAAAGAAAACAAGATGAAGAAAATTTTAGCAATGGCGGCAGTTGGCGTTAGCCTGTGCTGCTTGGTGGCCGGTGCAAGCGGTGTGAGCATGAAAGACGCGCAACGCTTGGCGCGACTGGCAAACAGAACGAGTTACAGCATTAGCAGCAATGGGGCGAGGGTGGAAGCCAAATGCGCATTGCCAAAGACGGTGAAACTGATTAACATAGGGCAAAGGCGGCAGGCAATAACGCAAAGCGATGACGCTACTGTTGTGACTGACACCACAAAGACTGTGCTGTGCCACTTGGAATATGACAGTTTTGGGCGTCTTGTGAAGTGTGTGCGTGAGGCAAGTGACGAGACTTGGGGTGACAAGACATTTGCCGGACTGACCGACACACTGACGTTTGCATACAACGATGCCGGACTGGTGAGCAGTGTGGACTACATGACCTATGATGTGGACTTTTATCGTGACACTGTGAACAGGTATGTGGGAAAATTAGAGTTTTCTTATTCTGAGGACGGTCGGCTCTTGAGCATGGCAGACATCGTGAAGCATTATAATGGCGAATGGAATAAGGAACAATTAGTGATTGAAGTGGGAAAATACGCAGAGCGACCAGCGGTGCTACTTTTTGATGCACGCTCAAGCCAAAACAATGCTATGGACGCAAGCATGAAGGGGTTTATTGTTATGGAAAGTGATGCCAATGGCGCACCAAAGACGGTGTCGTATAGTTTTTCAACTCCTGAAAGTGGTGGTTTTGGCTCATCAAAGGGAATAGCCAATTTCGTTGACATAAAATGGAATAAATTCACCACATTCGATGAATTTAACGGCATGGATTTGACAACCACGCACATGGGCTTTGTTAATGACGACGATTGCCCGTTGGGGCTGTTTCTCAACTATCTGAATACCGACAAGAACGACGTGGCCAGCTTTAAGGTGGTTTTTGCCGACGGTGAAGAGCCCGACACGATTCCGGTTGTGGCAACTCACGAAGGGAATGGGCTGCGATATGACATAGACTATGGGAATGAAAGCCTGACATATAGATATGTGCCGATTGACGACAAGGGAAGTTTTGATTTCATAACGCTTGAGGGCGATGACGATGAACAGCCGACATGTGAGAGCTACCGCGAGGTGTCGCAGCTGCCCGACTATCTGTATAAACTCACAGGCATTGGCATTATGAATTTTGAGGATTTTGACTTGCTACAGCAGGGACAGAACTTGCTTACAGGAAGAAGCGTACATGCTTATGTGTTTGACAGCAACGCCATGAGACGTTTTGAGACAAGTTATGAAGACGACGGAATTAAATTTACGCAGATAGCTGAGTGCAGCGACTTTGTGGGCTACTCGGCGGTGGCTGAGATTGACGACAATGCCGAGTGGAAAGCCGTGGGCGGCAAGGGCACGATAAGCATAAGCGGTGCCGACGGCAAGCAACTGGCAGTGTATGCCATGAGCGGCCGGTTGGTGTATGCCTCGGCATCGGCAAGCGACGTGAGCATAGAGGCGCAGCCGGGCGTGTATGTGGTGAGAGTGGCCGATAAATGCAAGAAGGTGGCCGTGAGATAAGGCTGCCGCAAAGTGATGGCAAAATAATAGAAGAGTTGTGGGCTGCATCGGAAATGCTGATGCAGCCCACAGTGTGTGTATGTGTGAGGATTACTTCTTGTGGTTGAGAAGTTCTGACTTATCGATAACCACAAAAACGGTGTCGATTACATGCCCCTGCTGCTGGCTGTTGAACCGCTTAGACACGTTGGCAAAGTCTTTGTCGAGCACCGTCACGTCGTCAACGAAATAGTCGGTCTCGCCACGGTTTTGCCAGAAATTTTTGAACCCCCAAGTTTCGTGGTAGCGTATTTTCAGCTTCCAGCCCTCCACTTGGGCTTGCTTCATGAGGTTGATGAGCGAGTCTTGGTCGTCGCGGTCGTTGTCGAAACTAAATGGGAATGGCTCTCCGCTGGTGTTCATGCCGGTTTGGGTGAGGTTGAGCCGGCCTTCCCAAGAGTCCCAAATCACGCCTTTGCTGGTGAACTCTATGAGGTTGCCCACTTTCTCGCCGTTGGAGTAATTCTCTTTGCAGCCGGTGAGCGATGTGGTCACGAGCAGGGCGAGAGCCAGTAATGATGTTTTGCTTGTCATTGTGAAATGTGTATGCTTTTTTAGTTTATTATTGTTTCAGCCTGTGGCAGGCGGCAAGTGAGGCTGTGCCAGATTAGTCCTTGAGCGAATAGGTGACGGTTGTGACCACGCGCAGCGACTTGATGTAGGGCGTGTATTGGTCGCGAGATGTGATTTCAAACTGTCCTTGACCTGCCGACTCAATCTTGTTGAGCTTGCTGCCGCTCTTTTTGGCAAACTGCTCGGCGGTTTGCTGTGCGTTCTCAATGGCCTTGTCCATCATTTCGGGCTTGATTTTCTGGAAAGACGTGTACTCATAGGTCACGCTGTTGTTGTAGTCGTCAACTATGGCAATGCCCTGGTTGAGCAGTTCGCCCTGGCGCGCCATAATGCTGCGCACTTTGTCAACTTTGGTGGAGGTGACAGTGATGACCGAAGTGACAACGTAGCGGTCTGTGGGGCGGTCGGAACCATAGGCGTTGGCCCAGGCATCGGTCACTTGCGGCGCGTTGACGCTGATTTCTTTGTCGCTTATGCCATTGCTTTTCAAATAGGCCTTGATGGTGGAGGCCGTGTGGTTGACACTCGCATAGAGGGCCGGCATGTTGTTGCCGGTCTGCTTGGTGACGATGGGCCAGGTGACCTTGTTGGCTGGCACTTCCATTTCGGCAAGTCCTTTGACGGTGACTTTGCGGTCTTTGTTGACGAAATCGTCGATGCCGCCCTTGAGGCTAAGGCCTAAAACTACGATTGCCACAGCTATTATGGCAGACTCGATGACCCAATTTCTTTTTTTGTCCATAATGTTGAGTTTTTTAGTGGGTTAAGATTTACTCGTGTTTGTATATCGGTTAGATAATAATAACAGGTGGAGGTTTAACCGCCGTGGCTGAAAAATGCGCACCCTGGCGGTCAGTCGCCGTTGTAGAAGCCTTGCTGGTAAAGTCTGGCAAGGAAGTCCCAGTTGTCGAGCAGCAGACGGCCGGAGTCGTCGCCAGGCAGCACAGCGTCGGGCAGCATGTCGTGGTCAAACAAGTAGCGCACGAGGTCGATGGGCGTGTGGCCATAGTCGGTGACGAGCTTGTAGGCCTCGCGGGCGGCAATGGCTTTGTCGTAGAGTGGGTTGTCGGGGTGAGATATGCATTGGGCCACATCGGGTGCCACAAGAATACCCTTGTCGTGGTTGGCAAGAATCACGAAGTTGCGGCAGCTGCGCATGCTGGGAAATATGCCGTCGGGGTCGTCGTCCCAGCCCATTTGCTCTATGAGAAACTGCTCAAGGGCAGGATAACCGTCGAAGAAAGCAATCTCCTTGCCCCCGGTGGCGTTGACAAACTGAGTGTAGAATTTGTGGGGTTTGGCGGCAGAGGCTTGCTGCGGCTTGGGGTCGGGTAGCTTGTTGCTGGCAATGAGCTCAATCCACTGCCCCACGGTGAGCGACAGAGGCCCTGTGGGGTTGTTGAGCATGGTGCGGTCTGATAGGTCGGATAGGCGGTCGGCGCGGTCCTCTGTGTGGCGCTTGCTCTGCATTATGCTGCGAGCCTCGGTCATGGCTGCGCTTATTGCCACCTTGGCGGCATGAGGCATGAGGTAGCTGTTATAGAACAGCCACTTGCTTAGCGTGTAGATGCGGTTAACGTCGTCGATGTCGTCGGGGTCGATGCCTGTGACCACGTTATACTCCACTGGCGTGGGAGCGTCGATATACACCTTGTCGAGAGCCTTGTAGAACAGTTGCGCCAGCCACACGATGTCGGGGTCGAAAGGCGAAGTGAGTCCGTTGTCGCAGGTCTGCCCCTCAATCACATACCAGATTATGAACTGCAAGTCCTCGGGGTTGAGCTCAAACTCCACATAGTCGTCGGTCACGGGATAGAATGGCAGTGGCTTGCCATACAGGTTTTTGTGCATGGTGACGAAAGCCCGCCACAGGCCGGAGTCGGCCACAATGTCTTGAAAATAGCCCATCACGGCAAGCACGATTTTTTTGCGTGTGTCGTCGGGCAGCGACAGAAACCGGTGGGAGTTGTCCCAAAGTTTGGCCAGGTGCATGCCGAGTGCGATATAGTATTTGTCGGTCTCAACCACCTTGGGGTAGTTGGGCTGCATGAGCATAAAGTCCTTGATAGTGATTTCCATTGTGTGTGCGAAATTGAAATTTATCTAAAAGCAAATATAACAAAAATCTTGCCAAGGTGCCTAATAATGCCTAACTTTAAACCCAAATAAGGTTTTTTGTCTGACGACTGAACAGACCAAATCGAATATTATTAACAAAAAGAAAAACAAGAAAAATGAGATTTAAGAAATTGGCGACAGTGGCCCTGGGTAGCGTGATGGGTGTTACGGCAATGGCTGGTGCGCGCGAAGTGCCTGTGCCGCAGGAAGTGGACGACATTTTCAGTGACACATGGGTGGCAACTGACGGCCTTGGCCGCGAAATGCCCACGGCTAAAGAGGTGGGCAACGTGAAAACCGACAAAGACCGCACGGTGGGCATATTCTATATCACTTGGCACGACGACGGCAAGCATGAAAAGAACCGCAAAAAGGGCGAATACTTTCATGACGTGGACCGCGTGTTGCACGAATCGCCAAATGCACGACTCAACGACAAAGACCCGGCATGGCATGGCGGCGGCACATATCACTGGGGCGAGCCTGAGAACGGCTATTTCTTGAGCAAAGACCGCTATGTGATAAGAAAAGACCTGTCGATGCTTGCCGACGCAGGCGTTGATGTGCTGATACTCGACGTGACCAATGCGGCAATGTATTGGAGCGAGTGGGACGCACTGTTTAAGACAATGCGTGAAATGAAGGCCGAAGGCAACAAGGTGCCCAAGTTCTGCTTTTGGTCGTTTAACGGCAATGCCATAACAGTGGTGCAACAGTTGTATGAGAAATTCTACAAGACCAACAGCTATCGCGACCTGTGGTTCTACTGGGACGGCAAGCCACTGCTGCTGTGCAACATGACGCCTATGGTTGACGCCAACCACGGCATAAAGAAACACAAAAACCCCAACTACGACCCCAAGGCTGCCACCGACGTGACCAATCCGCACTATGGCGACCCAGACTACTGCAAGGAGTATTATGAGGACTACACCAAGGAGGTGAAAGACTTCTTCACAATGCGCAACATGTGGTGGGGTTACTATAAGTGGAACGACAAACGCTATGTGGGCACAGAGGACAACTGGAGCTTTGGTTATGATATGTGTGACGACGCAGTGAAAAAGATGAACCCGGACTCACTGGTGGCATATCACAAAGGCGAGCCAGAAGAGGCTGCGGTGACGCCTGCACAACACCCAATGTCGATAGTCGGCAAGTGCTGGAGCCGTGATGGCGGAGAGCCTAAACTCGACAAATATGACATGCCAGCCGAGGCATACGTGCCGGCATTGGGCAAAAAGGTCAAAGACCCTGTGGCTTGGGGTATATATTTCCAAGACCGCTGGAACGAGGCTTTGAAGAGCGACCCTAAGTTTATCTACCTCAACGACTGGAACGAGTGGACAGCAGGCCGCTACACATCGGGCAAGTTCCCTGACGGAGTGGCAGGCGGACCAACTGAATTCCTTGGCCGTAAAAACCCATTCTATTTTGTGGATCAATACAACGCCGAGTTTAACCGCACAATCTCGCCAATGAAGGGCGGCTACACCGACAACTATTATATGCAGATGGCAGAGAACATACGCCGCTATAAGGGTGTGCGCCCCATACCGGAAAATCATGGAGCCAAGACTGTGGCTATAGACGGCAAGTTTGACGACTGGAACGGCGTGAAGGTGACCTATTATGACACCAAGGGCGACGTGGCGCACCGCGATTATGCTGGCTATGGCGGCAACCACTATGTGAACAACAGCGGCCGCAACGACATAGTGAGCAGCAAGGTTGCTGTTGACGACAACAACGTGTATTTCTATGTGGAGACCGCCGATGCCATGACTGACTGGCGCGGTAATAACTGGATGCTCCTGCTGATTGACGCCGACAAGAACAGCAAAACCGGCTGGTGCGGCTATGACTACCTGGTGAACAAGAGCGTGAAGAGCGACCACGAGACCACGCTGATGCGTTGGAACGGCAAGGCATGGAAGAGCGTGGGTACGCTGAAATATGCCCAGGTGGGTAACAAAATGGAGATAGCCGTGCCACGCGCGCTGCTGAAGCTCGTGGGCGGCGACTCGCTGACGTTTGATTTCCACTGGGCCGACAATCCTGCTGGCCTGAAAGATGCCATATCGCTGTGCGTTAACGGCGACAGCGCGCCAAACCGCCGCTTCAACTACCGTTGCATCTGGAAAAAGTGATATTTGACAGCGCAAGAGAAATGATGCTGATTGCCCAGCAGTGTTTAGTGTGCTGACGGGCAACGCTCAAAAAAGAAAGATAATATGCAATCCTGGTGGAAGGCTTAGGCTGCGGCACTGGGATTGCATTTTTTGTTATAAACACAGAAAATGACAACAAAAAAAATTTTGGCATTGGCGCTGTTGTGTGCTGCTTTAGGCGTGGGAGCCGATGCCGCGCTTCGCGAAACTGACCTGCAAGCCGACACATGGGTGGCAACCGACGGTCTTGGTCGCGAAATGCCAACGGCTAAAGAGGCTGGCGGCGTGAAAACCGACAAAAACCGCACGGTGGGCATGTTTTATGTGACATGGCACGGCAAGGCTGCCCACAACGACAAGTTGCCCAAAGGCTATTATGACCGCGACGTGACCAAGGTGCTGACCGACTCGGCCGGGGCTACAAAAAATTTGAGCAAGTGGCCAGGGCAGTGCGAATATCACTGGGGCGAACCAGAGGACGGCTATTTCTTGAGCAGTGACCCATATATAATCAGGAAAGACTTGTCGATGCTTGCTGACGCAGGCGTTGACGTGCTGATACTCGATGCCACCAACGCCATATTTTATTGGCACGAGTGGGAAGCTCTGTTTAATGAAATGCGCAAAATGAAAGCGGCTGGCAACAAGGTGCCAAAGGTGTGCTTTTGGGCATTTAACGGCGAGGTGATTACGGTGGTGCAGCGCATATATGAGAAATATTATAAGACCAACAGCTATCGCGACCTGTGGTTCTACTGGGACGGCAAACCGCTACTGCTGTGCAACCGGACTCCGTGGCAGGACTCAAATTCTGGTCTGCGCAAGCATCACAACCCGAACTACGACCCCAAGGCTGCCATCGACGTGACCAATCCGCACTATGGCGACCCTGACTATTGCAAGGAGTATTATGAGGACTACACTAAGGAGGTGAAGGCGTTTTTCACCATGCGCAACATGTGGTGGGGCGAATATGTGTGGCGTGGCAAGCGATATGTGGGCACGGAAGACAGCTGGTGCTATGGCTATGAAATGGAAGACCCCAAGGTGAAGGGCATGAACCCCGACTCGCTTGCCGCCACCCACAATGGCAGGTTGGAGCAATATGCCGTGACTCCGGCGCAACATGCGGTGTGGAGCGTGGGCAAGAGCTGGAGTCGTGAGTTTGGCGAGCCAGTGCTCGGCAACGGTGACGTGCCGGCGTGGGGATATGTGCCGGCATTGTGCAAGAAAGTGAAAAATCCGGTGGAGTGGGGCGTGTATTTCCAGGAACGTTGGAACGAGGCAATACATGCCGACCCCGACTTTGTGCTGGTGAACGACTGGAATGAATGGTCGGCACGGCTGTTTAAGGGCGGTGTGTTTCCCGACGGCTCGCCAAACGGACCGAGCGATTTCTTAGGCCGCAAAAACTCGCCATATTATTTTGTGGACCAATACAACGCCGAGTTTAACCGCACGGTGGCACCAATGAAGGGCGGCTACACCGACAATTACTATATGCAGATGGCTGAGAACATACGCCGCTACAAGGGCGTGCGCCCCATACCGGAAAATCATGGAGCCAAGACTGTGGCTATAGACGGCAAGTTTGACGACTGGAACGGCGTGAAGGTGACCTATTATGACACCAAGGGCGACGTGGCGCACCGCGATTATGCTGGCTATGGCGGCAACCACTATGTGAACAACAGCGGCCGCAACGACATAGTGAGCAGCAAGGTTGCTGTTGACGACAACAACGTGTATTTCTATGTGGAGACCGCCGATGCCATGACTGACTGGCGCGGTAATAACTGGATGCTCCTGCTGATTGACGCCGACAAGAACAGCAAAACCGGCTGGTGCGGCTATGACTACCTGGTGAACAAGAGCGTGAAGAGCGACCACGAGACTACGCTGATGCGCTGGAACGGCAAGGCATGGAAGAACGTGGGCACGCTGAAATATGCCCAGGTGGGCAACAAGATGGAGATAGCTGTGCCACGCGCACTGCTGAAGCTCGTTGGCGGCGACTCGCTGACGTTTGATTTCCACTGGGCCGACAATCCTGCTGACCTGAAAGATGCCATATCGCTGTGCGTTAACGGCGACAGTGCGCCAAACCGCCGCTTCAACTACCGTTGCATCTGGAAAAGTGATTGGCGGTGGCAAAAAGTACAATAAATCAAAAACTTGATTGCCAAGTGGCGATTTTGCAGTAACTTTGAAAAAAATATGCCCATTTGTTGGTGATTATAGTAACAGGGCAGAAATGAGATAAATAAAAGTTATAATAACAATTAGTTAAAACATTATGAAACACACTTTACTTAAACTGACAGCCGCTGCGGCGCTGTCGTTGCTGCCGGTGCTGGGCGCACAGGCAACAGTGCGTTATGTGAAGGTGGGCGGCACAGGCGATGGTTCATCGTGGGAGAATGCTGCCGGCCGATTGCAAGCAGCTATCAATGCTTCGAGCGCAGGTGATGAGGTGTGGGTTGCCGGAGGCACCTATCAACCGGATTCACTGATTAAGAAAACAAAGAAAACATCGAACGCCATATTTTTGAAAGATGGTGTTAGCCTTTACGGCGGCTTTGCCGGCAACGAGACGTCGAAAGATGCGCGTGCCAAGGTGAGCGGCGGCAAGGCATACGAGTTTGTGCATGAAACAGTGCTTAACGCCGACGACGATGTGGCTGACGAGTGGGTGCGCGAATTGGCAGCCGGCACCACTTATCGCTACACGTGGAAGTTGGAGACTGCTTCAAACGGCACACAGCAAGTGCCTGGCACAAAGAAAAATTCAACCCACTTGCTCTATAGCACAGCTGTGTTTACGCAACCAACCACAATCAACGGTTTTACGCTTAGAGGTGCAAACGCCAATGTGGCGCAGGCCAGGCCAAGCGGAGCTGCTGTGTATGCCCGTGGAAATGTGCATGTGAGTCAGTGCCGCGTGCTTGAGTGTTCGGCTTATTTCTCTGCCGAGAGCACCAGTGACAGCAACTCGTATGGCGGCGGTGTGTATGTGGCGGGCACGGCAGACAACAAGGCTTCTGTGACAGACTGCTACTTTGCAAGCACTTACAGCCACTCAAGCTATGGTCAGGGAATTGGCGGTGCGCTTTATGCAAGTGCTGCCACTGTGAGCAACTGCGAATTTAAGGACTGCGTGGCCGACGACGGTGGCGGTGGCGTGGCCGCTTTCAACTCGCAGGTGACTGGCTGCACATTCACTGACTGCTATGCCTCGTCGGGCGGTGCTGCCTATGTGGGCAACGGCTCAACATTTGAGGGCAACACGGTGATTGGCTGCCGTGGTCTGCTGGGCGGCGGTGTGAACAATGCCGGCGGATTGCTGCTGCACAACGTGGTGGCCAACTGCTATGCCGATGCAACCGACTATGGAAGCGACCTTGGTGGTCGTGGCGGCGGCATCTACAACAACGCTGGCAAGGTTGTGGGCTGCGTGGTGTATAACAACGAGTCGTTTGACGGCGCTGGCATCTTTGTGAAAGGTGGCCAGGTGGTGAACTGCACAGTGCAGCGCAACTCACTGCGTGTGAAAGAGAACAACGACACTGCCAACATTGGCTTCAGCCTGGAATCGCTCAAAGACCAGGTGTATAACACGATAGGCAACGCTGATGCCGATGCCTCAAACTTTGTGAAACCCACTGCATTTGTGGGTGTGGCAAAGAGCGCTGCCGACACTGCTGCCGTGAAAGATGCCTTGTGGGCACTTGCCGAGGGCAGCCAGTTTATTGACAAGGGCGCAGCTACCGACGTTTACACTGAGACCACCGACATTGCCGGCAACAGCCGTGTGCTGGGCGAGTCAATCGACGTGGGCGCATACGAATATAAGGCTGAGGCTAAACCAGCTATTGTGATTACCTATGGCAAGGTGGGCGAGAGCGTGCGCCTGGGCTTGGCTTCAAATGGAGAATTCCAGATTGATTGGGGCGACGGCAACAAGAGCGACAAGATGTCGTCGGGCTACAAGAACGGTGTAGTGAAAGGCAGCACAGTGAAAGTGTATGGCGACGGTATAATCCAACTTATAGCTCGTCAGCAAAACATCACTGCCCTTGATGTGACAAACGTTCCTGAAATGGTGCAGATGCAAGTGGGCGGCAATCAGATAGCCGCACTCGACGTGACCAACAACACAAAACTCACAGGCTTGTATGCCGAGAGCAACCAGATTGCTTCTATCGACGTGAGCAAGTGCAGCGCTCTGCGTGTGCTTGATGTTAGCAACAACAAAATTGCCGGTACCATTGACTGCTCTGGCATGGGCAACTTGTCGAAGGTGGACTGCTCAAACAACAATGTGGAAGAGCTCAAGTTGCCACACCACAGCACTCTCTATGAAGTGGATTGCGCCAACAATAAGCTGAAATCACTTGACCTTAGCGGTCTTAGCGGTCTTGATGAGCTGAGCTGCCACACCAACGACATCACTGCACTTAACGTAGATGACCTGACTGCTATGACAAGCATTTATGCTTATGGCAACAAGTTGACCTCGTTTGACCCAAGCAAGTGCAAGAGTCTGAAAACACTGAATTTGGCTGAAAACGAAATAGCAGCTATCGACTTGAGCAAGAATACGGCTCTCACCGGCTTGTATCTCTATAACAACAAGCTTGAGGCTCTTGACATCACAGCCAACCCAGAATTGCGCTGGATTAACGTTGACAGCAATGCAATAGCAGCTATCAACACAAGTGCACAAAAGAACCTGTCGCTCTTCTATGCCGAGGGCAACAAACTTAGCTCGGTGGATTTGTCGTCGAACCCAAGCATTACGATGCTTCACCTTGGCGGCAACCAACTCACTGCTATCGACGTGAGCCGCCAGTCGTCGTTGAGCCAGCTTAAAATCAATGATAACAAGATTACCACGCTTGACTTGACGAAGAGCCCATATCTCTATTGGCTTAACTGCGAGAACAACGCCATTGCTGCTCTCGATTTGAGCAAGAACACTTACGTTCAGTGGATTTCGGCAGAGAACAACAAGCTCACTGCCCTCGACTTGAGCAACAACAAGGGCGTGCAGGGATTGTCACTGCAAAACAACCAGATGAGCGCTGACGCTATCAATGCCTTGATAGAGCAACTGCAAGACGTGTCGAATGTGGAAATCACTGACAACAACAGCAGCTGGGCACGCAAACTCAACATCAGCTACATGCCTGGCACAAAAGATGCCAACGTGGATAATGCCACAGCTAAGGGCTGGATTGTGACAGCCATTGCTAACCCGACGGCAGTTGGCGAGGTTGACGTGGAAGTGGTGCCTGTGAGCCGCACTTACTATAACTTGAACGGCGTGAACGTTGGTTCTGAGGTTACTGTGAGCGGTGTGTATGTGGAGAAGACCACATATAGTGACGGCACAACCAAGAGCCGCAAAATCATTGTTAAAAAATGAGGAAAATAAGTAGTTCCGCAGCTTGAGAGACTACGGAACAAAACACACAATAACCAGAGGTGGCGCGCCTGTCATGGCACGCCACCTTTAGTTTTTTTTGTTTGTTTGGATTGTGGAAGAGTATTGGGGAAAATAAAAAAAAACTGATTGGGGATTTCCAATCAGTTTTGCTTTGTGTGGGTGTTGACGGATTCGAACCGCCGACCCTCTGCTTGTAAGGCAGATGCTCTGAACCAGCTGAGCTAAACACCCAAGTTTGGACTCATTGCCTAATTGCTGTGCAAAGGTACGACATATTTTTGAATATGCAAATTTTTTTTGTTTGAGTTCTGGTTGAATTTGATGCGAATTCTGTGAAAATGTGTGGTGGTGACATGGTGTGCGTTTCGTTAAGTTTAGCTAACTTTGTGATGTGTTGTGCATGGCATGCGATTTCTCTTCCTGAGAGCCGGTGCAGCAACGAATCAAAGAAACATTTAAGAAAAAACATAGAAGACAATGAATTTGAGTCCACTCACAGCCGTGTCGCCCATCGACGGACGCTATCACGGCAAGACAGAACAGCTTGCGGAATATTTCTCGGAATATGCCTTGATAGGCTACCGCGTGAAGGTTGAGGTTGAATATTTCATAGCTTTGTGCGAATTGCCGTTGCCACAGCTCGCCGACGCTGATCACAGCAAGTTTGAGCAACTTCGTGACATATACCGCAATTTCTCGATAGAAGACGCCCAGCGCGTGAAAGACATTGAGAAGGTGACAAACCACGACGTGAAGGCTGTGGAATATTTCTTGAAAGAGAAATTTGACGCTCTTGGTCTGAGTGCGCACAAAGAGTTCATTCACTTCGGTCTAACATCGCAGGACATAAACAACACGTCAATGCCAATAGCGATTAAAGATGCCGTGCAAGACGTGCTGGTGCCTAAAATCCAGGAGGTGATAGACTGGCTCAACGAGCATGCTGAGGAGTGGAAAGACATACCTATGCTTGCCAAAACCCACGGTCAGCCAGCGTCGCCCACACGCTTGGGCAAGGAGATTAAGGTGTTTGCCTATCGCCTGGAGGAGCAACTGAAGCAGCTGAAGGCTGTGCCAGTGAGCGGCAAGTTTGGCGGTGCCACAGGAAACTTCAATGCCCACCGCACGGCATATCCGGCATACGACTGGCGTGTGTTTGCCAAGAAATTCCTCAACGAGAAGCTCGGCATAGAGCGTGAGGAGTGGACTACGCAGATTTCAAATTACGACAACCTTGGCGCATTGCTTGATGCCATGAAGCGCATCAACACTATTGTTATAGACCTTGACCGCGACATGTGGCTGTATATCTCAATGAACTACTTCAAGCAGAAGATAAAAGCTGGCGAGGTGGGGTCGAGTGCCATGCCTCACAAGGTGAACCCGATAGACTTTGAGAACAGCGAGGGCAACATGGGCATTGCCAACAGTATTCTTGCGTTCTTGTCGATGAAGCTGCCGGTGTCGCGCTTGCAGCGTGACTTGACCGACTCAACGGTGCTCCGCAATGTGGGTGTGCCGGTAGGGCACATGATGATAGCTCTTGCAAGCACGCTGAAAGGTCTTGGCAAGCTGATTTTGCACCGCGAGAGCATAAATGCCGACCTCGACAACATGTGGAGCGTGGTGGCAGAGGCTCTGCAGACCATATTGCGCCGTGAGGGCTATCCGAAGCCATACGAGACGCTGAAGGCTTTAACCAGGACAAATGATGTGGTTGACGAGAAGCGTATTCATGAGTTTATCGACACGCTTAACGTCAGCGATGCTGTTAAGGCTGAAATGCGCGCCATAACGCCGCACACTTACACCGGTTATTGATTGTGACATAATGTCTGGTCGTGTGACGCGGCAGTGTTGTGTGGCATGCCTTGAGCAAAGATATATGTGTGGGCAAGAAACCATTTTCGCGGTTTCTTGCCCACGCTTTTTGGTTAGCTTTTGCAATTTGTGCATCGGCAAAACCTCGCTTGCTGTTTGAATGGTAGTTGGTAGAGGCACGCAGATTGGCGTGAAACTGAGTAAAATCAAAGAAATTGGACTGTTTCGGAGTGTTTTTGCCAAAAAAATTTGCAAGAACGCAAAGTAGTTCCTACCTTTGCACCGTTCTTAAGGGAAACACCTAAGAACATGGAGAGATGGCGGAGTGGTCGATCGCGGCGGTCTTGAAAACCGTTGAGGGTAACACCTCCGGGGGTTCGAATCCCTCTCTCTCCGCCAAAATCAGCGTAACGAGTTGTAAGACAGCAAGTTGCGCTGATTTTCCGTTTAAGGGTGCGCCATATCTGCGCCAGAATTTTTCAGGTAATTGAACAAACGTCTTTAATCCACCGATATGATCATTTAGAAGTTATGTAGAATCGTTAGCAGAAGGCGATGACGTGCAAAACTTTTGGGGAGGGCTTTTCGATAAAGCAGAGTTGAATGATAAAATGCCATTGGATTTACCAAACAAATTCAAAGACGAATACGAAATATTTCTAGGTTCTACCGTAATTAGTGTAAATTAACTATGCTCATATCCAGAACTCCATAAAAGAATAGAATCGCTATTGGCGAACAATCGGTGCCATTCCTTGAAGACATTGACGAACGTCATCAAGTGGATGACTGTACCGTCTACGTCTTATCTAATGTAGTTGGTCCAGTCATTATAGACAATAGTGAGCTGAAATTGCCCAAAGAACTGTTGAAAGGCAAGTATCAGCTGGATGAGCGTGTTTCACAATCGTTGTCGGATAAGCTCATGGACATATTTATCAGTCATCAGTATTCGACTCATATTAACGACTTGTGACAAAGTGAATGATTCGATTCTGATAAACAAGTTTTAAAACGAGAACAAATGAACAAGTCGTTGTATGTGATAGGCTCTGAACCTCTGCACGAATGGGAACGTAGAAACAATTATCCTTCGTGTATTGTCTTGACAGGAAATGTATCTGCAAATACGTTTTCTGAGTTAGCACATGATTTCGACTACACCAAATACAAACAAATATCTTTCGATGAATTGTTTGTTGGGGATATACTATATAAAGATGGCAAATCTTGTACATACGAAGAGTATCTTTCACAATTTGTTTGTGGGGATGCAATAAGATTATTCGTTCTTATTAAGCTTTACCTTAATATCAAGATTGCAAAGTCTTTTGTTGTGTATATGGATTGTGTATATTCTGCCGATTATAAAACACTTGTACATGCTCCAGAAGCAACAGAACTTGTAGTTCTTCCCTTTGTGGAGCATATAGGTAATGGTGCTTGCTGTGGTTATGATAAGATGTCCGTATTAAAGCTGAATAATGGTTTGAAAAGTATAGGCAAATGGTCTTTTGTAGCAGCCGACATAAACAAATTAGAATTGCCTCACTCGTTGGTTTCATTAGGGGAAAACGCCTTTCTGATGTCTGAACTTGAAAGTGTAAGGCTATCGGACTCCTTGGAAGGAATACCTGACGGATGTTTTGATTTGTGTTCTCTTGACAGTATAAAAATACCTCGTAGTGTTAAGTACATAGGTAATAAATCTCTTCGGGGATTGACATGGACAGACGAGATAGAGATACCAGAAGGTGTCGAGAAAATTGGATATGATGTTTTTGAAGCTATGTATCATGTTTCTTTGCCATCAACCCTATTGGAGATAGCTCCAGATTTTTATTATGAAGAATGTATCGATGACCCTAATCATCCTCCATACATTGAGGTACATCCAAATAATAAGGTGTTTTACTCCAAAGAAGGAAGTTTGTATTTCAAAGCGACAGGACTCCTTGCTATTGATAGTAAATATAATGGTCCCAATAAATGCTGTATAAGGTATCAGTATGATGACGACAAATTACAACAAAAAGAAGAATCGTAATGAAAATAGTTAGTTGTAGAGTCAACAAGCAAGTGCAAAATTATTTCAAGAGTTTAAAGACTTCAACTAAAGGCGAAGAGAAATTCAGTTTTTCCCGAGGTCTCCGGTTGATTTTGGCCTGCACCACGTCAAATTGCCTTCGTTCAATCTTGCGGAAATCAGTGCCTTTTGGGAAATATTGCCGGAAAAGCTTGTTGGCATTTTCGACAGCGCCTTTCTG
>CAKUAR010000017.1 GCA_934636465.1 uncultured Muribaculaceae bacterium | reverse complement strand
AGCCCACAAGCCGCCATTGCAACTGGCATCTACTACACCACAGCGCAAGGCGGCTTCACCAACAGCTACAACGGCAAAAAGATTGACTGGGAACGTCAAGGCATGGGGCACTTGAAATTTGAGTGGCACCCGTCAAGCGATTTCACGCTCCACAACACCCTGCTGATAGGCATGTCAAGGCAAGGCGGCTACCCTTATGAGTCGGCAGCCACACACGAGATTGCCTACAACGACACCTGTTTCTACCGCCGCAAAAATGTGCTCGACGGGCTCACTCTCAAAAAACGTTTCAGCAATTTTTCGCTGTCAAGCATCACAAGCTACCAGTATATCGACGACAATATGACCCTCGACCAGGACTTCACCCCCAAGCCCTACTTCACGCTCACGCAGAAGCGGCGCGAGCACGCCGTCACGCAAGACTTGGTGACACGCAGTGCCACCAGCTCCGCCTACAACTGGCTTGGCGGCTTATTCGCCTTTTTCAGGCATTATGCCATGGACGCTCCTGTCACTTTTCTCGACACCGGCATAAGCGAACTCATAGAGAGCCACCGCAATGCTGCCAACCCCGACTATCCCATCACTTGGGACAGCCGCAAATTTTTGCTCGGCAGCCACTTCACAAGCCCCACCTATGGTTTGGCGACATATCATCAGTCGTCCTACACTTGGCACGGCTTTGTGGCCACAGCCGGCCTGCGCCTGGCCTACGAATGCTCCAAGCTGAAATATCACAGCAGCACCCACACTGGCTATAGCACTTGGGAGCGACAAAGCGGCACGCTATATCGCCACACCGACATCGATATTGACGACCACAACACATTGAACGACAATTTTTTCCAAGTCTTGCCAAAAGTAAGCTTGACTTATAATCTGAGCACACCTCACCCATCGCGCATATATGCATCGGTGGTCAAAGGCTACAAATCAGGCGGATTTAACACGCAGATGTTCAGCGATGTGCTGCAACAGCGTCTCATGGGCTACATGGGCATAGGTGCCGCCTACGACATCAACTCCATTGTGCGCTACAAGCCCGAAAAAACGTGGAGCTATGAGGTGGGCGGCCACTTTGAGTGCTGGGAGAGCCGTGTGAAAAGCGACCTGTCGTTTTTCTTTATGGATTGCCGCGACAGGCAACTCACCGTGTTTCCCGACGGCACCACCACAGGGCGTGTGATGACCAATGCCGGCAAAACGCGCAACTGGGGTGCAGAGTTCGCCTTCACCATCGACTTCACGGCCAACACGGCCGTCAACTTCAGCTACGGCTACACCAATGCCAAGTTTGTGCGCTACGACAACGGACAGACCGATTTTTCCGGCAACACCGTGCCCTACGCACCCACCTCCACCCTCTATGCCGAGGGGCTGCACAAGTTTGCGCTCGGCAACCGCAGCTCTTGGCTGCACGACGTCACGCTGAAAGCCGATGTGCGCGGAGCAGGCAAAATCTACTGGGACGAAGCCAACACGGCATCGCAGCCGTTTTATGCCCAGCTCGGCGCACTCGTGGCACTCAACGGCAAAAACTATTCGCTCGAATTCTGGGGGCACAACCTCACCGACACCAGGTTTCGCACGTTCTATTTCGTGTCGATAGGCCATGAGTTCTATCAGCGCGGACTTCGCCGGGAGTTTGGCACCACCCTGCGCGTCAATCTATGATTGCCCGGCAAAAAGCAAAAGAATGAATAACAAATTATAACATAAAAGAATTATGAAGCATTTATTTTCAGTTATTGCTCTTGTTGCGCTCTTGTTTGCAACATCATGCACTAAAAGCGAAATCAAAAGCAACACCACCAGCACTCGCGCGCTGCTCGTGCTTTCCACACCCATCAACACAGCAGACGGCCCCACTTCGGTATCGTCGGGCACATGCACTTTTACAATCGACAACGTTCAAAAGCAGATGGACGTGCTCATGGACATGTCGTTCAGTGACAAGATGCCAAAGTCAAAATTCTATCTCAAAGGCATCACCACAAGCTATCCTGCCACTAACGTGATGGAGTTCACCGCCAACCAGCTCACGCCCACCGACGAGAGCGGAAAAGCAATCTCCGGCTACACCATCATCAACATGAAGGGCATCATCGACGATAACCAGAACATCGCCCACATCACTTTCCAGGTGCGCACAGCCTCTGCCCCATATCAAGTGGTGCTCACCACCAAAAAGATTTTGTCGGCTCTCCCCGACAACGCCTGCGACTACTCGTCGGCCACCACAGCCTACTGCGAGTTCCAGCTCAAGACACCAAAGACCGACAGCATCACGACCAACCTCTACATGCACAACGTGAAGTTTGCCGACAAGATGCCCACACAAACCAAGATTGGAATTCCTGGCATAAAGGTCACTCCGCAAGCCAATGGCTTCAAGCTGACAGCCGACAGCATCACCCCCGACTCCTATGACTCGCAGGGCAACGCAACTCCCATGACAAGCCGCAAGGTGAGCAACTTCAAAGGTGAGCTCGATCTCGTGAACGGCACCTACTCTGTGGAATTCAACTGCTTCGGCATTGACTATAAGTCGTCGCAAGACCTCAACAAGCTCATGACTACACTCAGGGTGAAGAAATAAACATTTTTACTCTCCACAAACAAACATTTTCACACTATGACAAAGAAACTTTTTTTAATGTCAGCTTTGGTTGCCGCTTTGCTTATGGGCGTGTGCTCATGCAGCAAAGACGACAACAAAAAAGACAGCAGAACACTCAACATCAATGTCGCCATGCTCAACCATGTGGTGACCAACGGGCAATTAGCCGAGCCGTTCAAGTCAAGCTACACGCTTAAGCTCAACCGCACCGACAACTATGTTGACTTGTCGGGCGTGGTGCGGCTCTCCAACGACGGACCACTCTACGAGTTCACCATAAGCAACATTCCTGCCACGCACAATGCCACTCGCGACTACTACACATTCTCAATCGACAGGGCAATTCCATCAGCAGGCAACCTGAGCGGAGTGGTCACTAACTTGTCAGGTGTGATTGACTACAACAACAGAATAATCTCCGTTACCTACACCATCAACGGTCAGACCACGGTCAATGCCACACTGTCATCGCTCTACTATCAAAACACTTCAACCAACGCCACCGACGCAAGCGGAGTGTCGTTTAACATCGACAATGCAGCCTATGAGTTTGCCATCGACCACAAGACCCTGACTGCAAAACTTGGCATCTACGACGTGCGTTTCAGCAAGTCGATGGCTCTGATTTCAAAACTCGAATACGAGAACCTGAAAGTTGAAGCCACCGCCACAGGCTACAAAATCACAGGTGCCAACCTTGCGCCCACCAACACTGGCGATGCCGGCATAATCAAGAATTTTCCGCTCACAAGCATTGAGGCCAACCTCAATCTGGCTGGCGGAACCATCATGGCCACCTATGTAACAAACGGCTACACCGTCACCACCACAGGTTCATGCCTAATGAAGTGATTGCGTCTTAAAGACCAACACACTATACTGACAGCGAAACGGCTTTGCCCCCACAAGTTGAGGACAAAGCCATTTCCATTTTTGTTTCTGCGCGCATATCCACACCATGCTTCGTGCCACCAGTTTCGCCATTGGCAAATCAAAACTGATTAAAAAACGCCCAAAAACTGTTCTGTTTTTCGGCAACATTTCGGCATTTCAAATTATTGACCTATCTTTACATGATATTTTCTGACAAATGGCATCAAAATACACCTACGACGAAACTTCTGTAATCAAGCAACTGGGCAACCAGAACACCTGCCGGGCAGCGTTCTCCAAAGTCATAGAGCACTACTCACAGCTGCTGTACTGGCAAATCCGACGCATCGTCATCGACCACGACGATGCCAACGACGTGTTGCAGAACACATTCATCAAGGCGTGGACCAACATCGACAACTTCCGCGGAGATGCCAAGCTCTCCACATGGCTATACAAGATTGCCATCAACGAGAGCATCACTTTCATCAACAAAAAGAAAGTTCAAAATAATATTTCACTCGACGAGGACGATTCTTTTTTGGTCAACTCTCTTGAGTCAGACGAGTGGTTCGACGGCGACGCGGCACAAATCAAGCTGCAAAAAGCCATAGCCACACTGCCTGAAAAGCAACGCATTGTGTTCAACATGCACTACTACGACGAGATGAAATATGAAGACATGAGCGAAATTCTCGGCACCTCGGTCGGTGCTCTAAAAGCCTCCTATCACCATGCCGTAAAAAAATTAGAGACTTTTTTTGATAACAACGATTAAACCTTTTTAATCTTTGCAAGTCAAAAGTGCGTAATGAAACAAGACGATTCTAACATATTGAAGAATTTTGGCAAGGACCCGGGATTTAAGGTGCCCGAGAACTTCTTCGCCGATTTCAACAAGAACTTAGCCGATTCGCTTCCTGAAATCAAAATCACCGAAGCAGAGCAAACGCCATCAAGATGGGTGCGCTTCCGTCCCTACATCTACATGGCTGCCATGTTTGCCGGCATTTGGTGCATGATGAAAATCTTCAACGACTTCTCCGGCGTGAGCAATCACCAAAAAACAGCCACCGAGCTTGCCGAGGGTCTGCGAAGCGATGAGCAGAATGCTGAAGACTTCATAATGAATGGTGATGTCAGCGACTACGACATCATGAACTATGAAGACAGCGTGTTTGCCGACACGGCTTCGGCCGACACTGCCAAGCCCAGCGAGGTTGGCAATTAATTCTGCCTGCAGCAACGGCGGCTATCGTTCCTAACTCACGAAATCGGCCACCCGTCAGTCCTCTTACCACGAAAAAGAGGCTTGCGGTTGGCTTTTTAGTTAACATTAAAAATCATTCTGACTTATGAAATTCGCATGTTTCGCAATATTGGCCATAAGCGCCACTTTCATGTTTGCCACTCCAGCCTACGCCGCTGGCAAAAGCGCACAACGCTCGCAGTGGGCCACACAAATGCTCGACTACAAGCACAAGATGATTGTGGAGCAAACTGGCATGACACCGTCGCAACGCGACAAATTCATGCTGCTCTACGAAGCCATGGAGAAAGAAATCTATGAGACCAACGCCGAGGCACGCAAGCTCGAAAACCAAGTTTCGGCCAAGAAAAATCCGTCGGACTCTGAATATCGCCAAGCTGCCGAAGCCCTTTCTCAAGCCAAGGTGCGCGAAGGCGAAATCGAAGCAAAATACTACGACAAGTTTGCTAAAATTCTGTCGCAAAAGCAGCTATTCCTGCTCAAGCGAGCCGAAAACCAGTTCACTAAAAGCATGCTGACGCGCAGCAAGAAGAAAGCGCAGTAATTGTCACGCCAGAGGGAGCCACAACACCCACTGGCGCGCACCCACTCACTCCACGCAAAGCTTTCTCCACTCCACATTTCCACACCCAAAAACTCAATACTGCAGCAGCAAAATCAAGTTTTTATTTCCACCCCACCGGCCAGCAAGCATTATTTTGTTGGCATTTGTTGTTTTCCCTCCAAGTGATTAACATTTTTTCACACGCTCATAAGCAAGCATTATCCATTTAAGCGTTTTATTTTTGTAGTGAGCAACTCACACTAATTAGCAAAACAATAAACTATTCATCATCACAAATAAAAAGTTAAGATATGCGACACTTTCAGAAAAGCATTCTTTTGCCGGCGTTAGCAGCACTGTTTTTCATGTGGCCAAGCCTGGCGCGCTCCGCGTCAGAGCCCGACTTCAACTTTCCGAAGCGCGTGGCCACAACGGCTGAAGCCGACTTGAAAACAGCCTTAAAAACCGGCGACGGCCAAAAGGCTGTCGATGCAATCGTACGCTACTCTCTGGCCAAGAGCAAGATTTCCAAAGACAACCTCACCGATATTGTCAGCAAGATTGACTCTGTGGCTGCCATAGAGCAGCGACCAGCCTACAAGGCGTTGCTCTACTATTTTGAGGCGCGTACATTCAACAGCTACATGGATACCTACGGCGTTTCAGGGCGCAAAAACCCAATTGGGCAACGGCCAGCCGACTACACCGAGTGGGACAACTCACAGTTCAAGGCCGAAGTCAATGAGCTGCTCGCCAAGTCGCTAAGCTATGGCGATGCGCTCAAGAAATGCCCTATCACCGACTACCACACAATCATCAAGGCCGACAAGAACCACCGCAGCGCCTATACCCCCACGCTGTTTGAGTTTTTGTCGTGCAAGGCTCTTGAGCTGACGACCGACAAGACTATCACCAGCAAATGGATTGCTGAAGCCACCACCATTCCGGCACAAATCTTTGCCAGCTACACTTGCTCCGACAAAGACGACGCCTCAATGCAAAAGCTCTATGACAAATATAAAGACAATGAGCACAGCGGACTATTTTTGCTGTCAAGACCAGAAACCGATGTCTTCGACAGCGACGACAAGCCTGTCACCTCTGTCAAGGCCTACTATAAAACGCTCACCAGCTACTTGGAGCGTTACCCAAACTCTATATATGCCAACGACTTGCAAAACAACGCCAACAGGCTCGTCAGCAAGCTCGTCAGGGTTTCCTATAAGCCCGACATCAGCTCCAGCGACTCCATTAAAGTTGACGTGGCATATAACAACATCAGCAAGTTCACGCTGTCGCTATACCGCTTGCCAAGCTCGCTATCAAGCCAAAAGAAGAAATGGCAATTTCCGCTAAGCGGCTTGCAGCTGGTAGATACTCGGCAAATCTCGTTTCCCAGCGTCGAAGAGCCTTTCGACTCCGCAGTCACTGTGAGCCACGCCGCCGTGTTTGCTCCGCAAACCTATGGCGAATACATAGTTGTTCCGTCGTTCAATGCCGACGGTGCTCTGCAAGCACGCAAAGAGATAACTCGCAGCGAGCTGTTCCGTGTTCACGACATAACCATGTTTATGGTCAATCGCATCAATGCGCCACAGCAGGTGTTTGTGGTTGACATGCGCAACGGCCGCCCAGTGAAAGGCGTAAGTATTTCAAGCAACAAATTCAGCACCGGCAAGACCGACAAAAATGGAGCTTTCACCATTCCGTCGGGCGTGGAGATGGCGCAGATTAACGCCACCATGGGCAACGACACCTATGCGCAAGCCATCACCTACTACAAGGGCTTCTTGAGCCAGAGCCATGTGATGGCAGCCGACATTTTCACCGACCTCGCGCTCTATCGCCCAGGCGAGACCATCAAGTTTGCCACCGTGTGCTACTACACCGACGAGTCAACACGCAAAGTGATGCCTGGGCAGCGCATCAAGCTCACGTTCTTAGACGCCAACAACCAGGAAATCGACACCCTGAATGTGGTGACCGACGATTTCGGCCGCGCCAACGGCCAGTTCAAAGTGCCCACCGGACGCCTTAACGGCAACTTCACAATCGAAGCCGAGGGCGACGGCTTCTCTTTCACCTCTACCAAATCAATTTCAGTGAGCGAATACAAAACGCCCACGTTTGCCGTCACATTCCTCAACTCAAGCAGCAGTTTCACTGCCGGTCAAGACGTGACTCTGAAAGGCAAGGTTGAGACCTACTCCGGCATGCCGGTAGCCAACACCACAGTGCAGCTTTCGCTCTGCAGCAACGCCTGGAGCTGGTGGCGCATCGACGACGGCAACACACAGCTCTTGCGCGCCGACTCCATAACCACCGACGCCAAAGGACAGTTCTCCGTCACCTATCCAGCCTCGCTGTTCAGTGAAAACGACAAGCAGGCTGCACGAAAAATAGTGTTCAACCGCTACACCGCCAGTGCCATTTGCACCAACTCGGCAGGCGAGTCGCAAGAGAAAGCCTACAGCTTCTCAATAGGCGCACACCGCGGAGTTATGTTCAGCAAAGCGCGCCACGAAATGGTTTTCCTCAACGACAAGCCATTCAAGCTGCCGGTAATCTACAACTCCAGCATCGACATCGACACTGCCGCCCTCTGCTCGTTCACGCTTAGCCAAAACGGCAAGGTGCTGGTCAGCGGCAAGTTCAACACCGCCAATCCCATTATCGACCTCACGAGCATCGCTTCTGGCAAATATGACCTAAAAATAGGCATTGCCGACGACGCCACTGCAGAGACCACAGAGTCGCCAATCGTGCTTTTCCGTGCCACCGACAGCCGCTGCCCCGTTGACGAGGCCATGTGGACACCGTCGTGCCTGCGCAGCATCGATGCCAACAATGTGGCACACATCACCATAGGCACAGCCACACCGGAGTCGCACATATACTTAATCGCCTCCAACAGCAAAAACATCATCAAGGAAGGCTGGCTCGACTACAAGCCGGGCATGCACAAGGTGTCGTTCAACGTGCCGGCCACCAACGATGGTCGAGTGTTCGTCAAACTCCTGTGCGTATATGGGAACCAGAGTTTCATGGAAGATTTCACCATGCAGTCGCCTGTCAATGCCGACAGCTTGAAGATTGTGGCTTCATCGTTCCGCAACAAGCTCGTTTCCGGAAGCAAGGAGAAGTGGACCTTCCGCGTAATCAACAAGAAGCAAGCTCCTGTAATGGGAGCCATGCTGCTCTCCATGACCGACAAAGCCATCAACGACATTGCCGACAACAAATGGGCTCTCAACGTGATGGACTTCTCAAACCGACCTTTCGACATCAGATATTTCACCACATCATTTCCGTCACAAAACAATCTCTCATGGAGTGCAAAAATGCTTCGTGGCCGCTTATTCCTCAGCCCGGAGTTCAATACCTATGGCCAGCTTGTGTTTGAGAGGGTGATGTATCTGCGCGGCATAACCAAGGAGAGCCGGGCACTTGCACTCAACGAGAGTGTCTCTGTCATGGCAGGCCAGCTTAGCGAAGCCCCTGTGGATTTCTTGATGAAGAAAACTGGCAGCGGCTCCACGTTCAAAGCCAACCTCACCAAGGTTGTGCCACGCACAAGCGAGGTCAAGACCGCGCTGTGGTGTCCGGCACTCCGCACCGACGGCAATGGCGACGTGACCATAGAGTTCGACGCCCCCGACGTCAACACCACTTGGAACGTGAAAGCCTTGGCTTTCAACCGCGAGCTCATAAACGACGTTTTTGCACAAAACGTGGTGACGAGCAAGCCGCTCATGGTCAAGGCAAGCCTACCGCGCTTTGTGCGTCAGGGCGACAAGACCACACTTGCAGCCACAGTGCAAAATGCCACCGATGCGCCACTTAGCTACGATGCCGTGATAGAGCTGTTTGACCCACGCACCGGCACAGTGCTTGCCAGCCGCGATTTCGCCACAAGCAGCATTTCTGCCAAAGGGTCGGCACCACTGACCATTGACTATGCCGTGCCCGACACCGCCTCATTCCTCGGTTTCCGTGTCAAGGCCGCCAACAGCGCGTTTAGCGACGGCGAGCAGACCATGATTCCGGTGCTCACAGCCATATCGCCTGTGATTGAGACCAAGCAGTTCTACATTGAGCCAGGCAGGGGCGAGAGCACCATCACACTGCCACAGTTTGCCAGCGGTTCGCGCGTCACGCTCGAATACTGCGACAACCCCGTGTGGCATTGCGTTCAGGCACTGCCCACCATTTTCACCGACAACAACGTCACTGCCTCGGCACTGGCACACAACCTGTTTGCCGCCACCGTGGCAAAGGGTCTGGCAGCAAGCAATCCTAAAATCAAAGAGGCCATCGACCACTGGAACGCTTCGGCAGCCGACTCCACCCTCACCTCAATGCTTAAGCGCAACAGCGACCTGAAGATTGGCACGCTCATGGCATCGCCCTGGGTTCGTGAAGCCGACCGCCAGTCGCTGCGCATGTCGCGCCTTGCCGACTTGTTCGACGACGCCAAAATCAGCAGTGAGTGCAACCAGATAATCAGCAAGCTCAAAGAGCTTCAGAACGCCGACGGCGGTTGGAGTTGGTTCCGCTATCCAGGCTGCCAGTCGTCGCTCCACACCACCCACGAGGTGCTTCAGATCATAGGCGAAATCAACCACCTCGGCTTCATGCCTGCCAGCAGCGACCTCACCGCCATGGTGAGCAAAGCCCTGAAATACCTCGACGGCAAGCAGATTGAAATAGTGAACGACCGCCGCAAGCGGCACGTCAAGTCGCTTTATAGCGGATTTGCGCCCTATGTCTATACACGCACCATGTTTGCCAACGAGCAGTCGGCCGAGACCAAGCAGCTCATCAAAAATGCCCTCAAGACCATGACCACCAAGTGGAAAGGGCTCACCATCGCCGACAAAGCCTATTTCGCAATGGCTCTCAAGCGCAATGGCTACGGCAATGTGGCTGCCACCATTGTTCAGTCTATCCGCGAGTATGCCATCACCAAGCCTGCCACCGGCATGTATTGGGACAACCTGCAGTCGGGTTGGCGTTGGTTCGACAAAGTGGCTCTCACCACCACCGTGCTCGAGGCAATGAGCGAGGTGGGTGCGCCAAGCAATGAGCTTGACCAAATACGCAAATGGATTTTGCTCAACAAGCAGACCAACGACTGGGGCAGCTCAAGCCTTGCCGCCGATGCTGTGTATGCGCTGCTCAACACCGGCAGCCAGTGGCTCACCCAAAACGATGCCCCCACCATAACACTCAACGGCGAGAAAGTGGAGTTCAGCCAAACTGACCGCTACTTGGGCTACGCCCGCAAGCAGATTTCTGCTGCGTCGCAAGGCAACATAACCATAAGCCGCAGTGCAGCCAACCCTGCATGGGGTGCCGTGTATGCGCAAAGCAAAGCTCCCATGACGGCTATCAAGGCTCACAGCATTGCCGACCTGTCTGTTACTAAGGAATTTTTGGTCTATGGTGCCGATGGTCAGCTCCGCAAGGCCACATCACTCAAGGTGGGCGATAAGGTGCAGGTGCGCACCATCATCAAGAACCTCAAAGACCTTGATTTTGTCACCGTCACCGACGAGCGCGCCGCTTGCTTTGAGCCAGCCGACAAGACTTCGGGCTACCGTGTTGCCGACCGCGATTTCTATTATCTCGAAACCAAGGACAGCAATTCAAACATTTTCTTCTCTGATTTGCGCAAAGGCACACACGTCATTTCCTATGACGTGTATGTCACCAGCCCAGGCACCTATAATGTGGGCATCGCCACGGCACAGTGCCAATATGCACCGCAAGTCACTGCGCACTCTGCTGGCCAAAGCATAGCTGTGGCCGAGGCAAAATGACGTGTATGCTGCGCGGCATGGGGCAATGCCCATGCCGCATGGTTGAACAATAAATTACATTTAGACTAATTCACGAAAGAGCCGGGTTCCCAAGCCCGACTCTTTCTGCTTTTTTACCCACAACACAATCTGCCATAAAAATTCCTTAAAATTCAAAACATGACCGCATCTGGTCAACTTATCTGCACGCCTGTATCAAATACATAGAGGGCGATGCACTGTCAAACTCGTCCCTACGAGAACGCTTCGGTCTCAAAGCGACCTCATCGGGTATGGTGTCAAGATTGATAAAAGAAGTACAGGCCAAGAAGCTGATAAAGCCTGTTGACCCAGATACAGCTCCACGCTATATGAGATACATTCCGATATGGGCATAAGTTTAACTTGCCTGTAACTTGCCAAGATAGGCTCGTATAATAACAAGAAAAGCAAGTATAACTGACTATCAGATGGTTATAAAGTCAATTCTAACTTGCCTGTAACTTGCCAACAAATAAAAAGAATAAGAATATGTCACAGTTGAGAAAAGAAAACATAACGTGTCCACACTGCCACCAAGAAGGAGAGTTTAGCTTTTGGTCGTCAGTAAATGTGGACTTGAATCCAGAACTCAGAGAAAAGATATTCTCTGACGAGTTGTTTATGTATCATTGCCCTCACTGTGGCGAGGTGACAGGCATTCCGGCAGGATTCCTCTATCACGACATGAAACACCAGTTCATGTTGTTCTTCGACTTCTTCAAGCCCGACGACTACAACTACGAACCAATGGAATTGCCAGAAGGCGGTTTCAGCACGAATGGTAATTACACCTTCCGTGGTGTGTTCGGTCTGAACCGCTTGAAAGAAAAGATACTCATACTCGAAAATGAGTTGGACGATGTGGCTATCGAACGACAGAAATACATGATAACTCATGTAATCAACCCAGACTTGGCAAAGAAAGGCTACGAACTCTACTTTGACCATGTGGAGGCCCCCACCGAGGAGTTTCCATACGGCACCATTTATTTCCTTTATGACGATACTGAAAGGGAAAGCATGATGCAGATGCGTTTCGCCATGGACAACTATTACGAGCATAAGATGGCGTGCAAGATGGATCCACGCATGGCTGTGAAAGGAGTGCAATGTATTGACGAAGGTTGGATAAGCAAACAACTAAAGGAGGAATAACCATGACTAAGTACGACTACGATAGCAATGGTATCGCCAGAGTCTATGATGATGGCAAATGGTATCTCATCGACAGAACAGAAAGACTTGTCTCTGACGGCTATACCTACATAGAAGAATGGGGAGAAGGTTACTATAAGGCAGAACTGGGAGCAAAGAAAAACATATTGCGCCCGGACGGAAGCATCGTGCTGAAAGTTTGGCACAATGATGTGTATAAGGTGAAGCACGGTTTCTTTGTGTTCAGTAACACCATACGTAAGTCGAAAAACAATCCGAAGACAAGATATACATACGGTGTGGCTCACGTGACTGGCGATGTCATCTTCCCGATGATATTCGACTTGGCATATTGGATGGAGAAACAAGACTTCATCTATGCCGAAATAGACGAGAAACCATACATCGTAACGACAGACGGAAGTATCTGTGATGCGGAAAGAAGCCATTTGCCAAAGAAAGCAACAGTGGACTACAAGCAACTTTTCGAGAAGTTTGCCAATTGGACACTGCCTGGTCTGCAGTTCTTCTATCGTGACACCAATGCGCCTGTGATTGTAGATGCCACCTATCATGTGGGCGACATACTGCGTGCCGGTTTCTTTGTGGATGCAACGACAAAGCTACTGAAACCAGCACATAAGACACGCTTTCTTATAGCCAGCGCACATGCCGCCATGTTTTGTGAGATAGAAGAATTATGTCAGGAAAATCCTGATGTAAAGAAATGGAATCTCTGCACGTTCCACTGCAATAGCTATTTCAAGGTGATGGATGTGTACGAGAAAGACGGTGTTACACAGGTTTTTCTGCTCCACATTCCACCTGCAGCCGCATTCTTCTTGGGGAATGACGAAGCAGCCATGAACTTTATGAACGAGGCAACAGGAAAAGAGACCTCGCTTGTGGACATGGCACGTAAAAGTCTTGACGACAAGTTGAAGATGGATGTTCATCCACGTTCTATGGACCCGATATTCTGCAAGCGCATGGAGCATCCCATCGGTTTGGATGACGAGTTCTATCCGACTCCACTTGACGCTGCCGATGAGCCAATAGACGAACGAGATGCCACTCTCAGCAATATGATACATAAACTCGCTAATGATGGCGACATTCAAGACTTCATAGAAGTGAAAGATAACTTCCCGTTTACAGGAGTAGAAGGAACTATCTGTGAAGGTTGCGTCTATGCAGGTGGCATACAAAGGAAAGGCGAAGGTTGCGGAAGGCTTTTTACCAAGAGTTTCCGTGACCGTTACCTCAAAGGATGCTGTGAATACCGCAAGACAGACCTCTTCACACCTTCTCAGTTCGAAGAAATGGACAAGTATCGCAAGGAAAAGGCAAAGGAAAAAGAAGAAAAATCGTCTGACGTATATGCCCTGCGCATAGTGAGAGATTTCATCAAAGAAAGGCTGGACGGCAATATAGACAAATTGCGCAACTTCGACTTGGCGACTTTGACAGAAGATGAGAAGTATGGCAAAGAAAGTTGGCCTAAGAACGAATTGGCAAAATCCATCATGGCTTTGGTGTTTGGAAGCATATGGCCTAATCTCACCGTAGATTCCATCAATCACTATGAGTATAGCAGCAGTCAGATGGTGAGTTTCCAAAATCTATTCGGCAGCAACATACTGGATAAGTATTTCAAGGGAATGGAGAAATTCAGCCCGAGTAAAGAGCAGTTAGAACGAGCACTGCACGTAGCACATCTGTTGAACGGCATCGGAAATCTTTGGGTGTTGCCCAATAAGCCGAACGACAAAGAAACCATGGCAAGTTACAAGGACAGCCCTAAGTTCCGTGGCTACATGGACAAATATCTGCAAGCAATGTATGCCGTGACCATGGACGAGAAACGACCCGACATGCACTTGAAAGGCATCTTTTATAAGAACCGCAAGGTGATGAAAGAATATCAAGGTGCAGAAGGTTGGAAACACTTTGTCGACAACATGATGCTACAAGACTATGTAGATGCAGACGGTAAGCCAAAGGATATATTTGATTACGTCTGGAGCTATATGAAAGACCTTGACAGGGATAGTTATTTCCAAGCAGTTGACAAGTTCTGCACATTCTGCGAAGAAGCTATCCCTAAACGAGCCGACCTAATGATTGGCGTATTAAAAAAGATAATGAATAACAAATAAGATAAGCATATGGCACAAGTAAGAAGACCCATACATGACGATGGCCCGGTAAACGCTGGTGAAAAGCGTTTACTGGACTTTCTTGACTTGAAGTTGCCAAGTAACTACATCATCATTCCTAACCTTAATCTTGCCATAACGGGACAAAACCGTGTGATGAAGTATTGGGAATATGACTGTATCGTAGTGGCACCTCATGCAGTGTATCACATAGAGAACAAAGATTGGGGCGGAAATCTTGAAGGTGACGATTGGGCTTGGTTCAGAAGCGGGCAGGAAGTTGCCAATCCGCACAAGACTGCCGGACTGAAAAGCCGCATTCTTGCAAGTAAAATCAAGAACCAACATCCAGATTGGCTGTTTGGTCAGATACTGACCGCTGTCACTTTGAGTAATCCCCAGCAGTCTAAGTTCGGCATAGATCCCCAGTGTGAATGTTACAACCAAACATTCACCTTGGGTAATGATTTGATAGAGTTTTTGACCCGTCCCGACCTCATCGGACGAAGAGAAGGACAGATAGCGAATGTACAGAACCAGTTGGCTGACTTGTTGACTGGTCAGTCTGCTGTACACAGAAGAGCAGAAAGAACCTCCATCTTCAACTACCATATTGAAGAGGTATTGCAGGAGACAGAGGAGTTTACGGAATATCTCTGTGTTCCTCAACTCGTAGCAACAGCGCACTATAAGATACGAGAGTACCCCCTCGACTTTGCAGGAAAGAGTCCAACAGAGCTGAACAAACTGAAGCTACAGGTACAGAACGCGTATATGGCGCAAGAAAAGATTGGCAATTCGCCCTATATTGTCAAGACCGAGTGCCGCATGAACGAGGAGCAGACTTACTATTACGAGATAAGCCGCTATCAGGACGAGAGCACCCTCCGTTCAAAGTTGCGCCAAAAGACGTTCAAGCAAACAGACAAGATCAGCATCATCCTTGATGTTGCCAATGCCTTGAAGGCTGCCCACAAAGAGAGCGTATATCATAGAGATGTGCGCCCAGAAAACATCTATGTGTACGAAGGAGGCAAGGCAGCCTTAGCTAATTTCCGAATGGCATGGTTTGTGGAACATTCAGACTTGAATTTCACGATTAACCAAAAGGCAGACATCAATTCACCTTACACTGCTCCCGAACTGTTGGACGGAGACGTTAATTCAGGAAGCGACATCTACGCTTTGGGAATCATCTTCTACGAGTTGATGACTGGTAAACTGCCCTTTGACAATGTGCTGACATTCACCACCGCCCTTGGTGGTGTATTGGCAGAAGACCTGTTGCCAAGCAAGGTGTCAAAGGATCTCCCAGCATGGATGGACGAGGTGATAAAGAACACCATCGTTGTTGACCCTGAACACCGTTGGCAAGATGCCACCGAGATGATAGACTTCATCAACAATGCAATAGCTGACGAGGAAAAGGAGACCATTGCCACGATTCACCAAACCCAAGGCAACGGTTCAAACAAGATTGCCTATTTGAAGGACATGAAACCTGGAGTAAAGGTGTCACCCTCTATGACCCTTCATGAGGTGCTTGGACGTGGTGGCTTTGGACGAGTATTCAAAGTATGGCACGATATGCAGAAACAATTCCTTGCCATCAAGATATTCGAGCGTGATGCCTCTGTGGACAATGCCATCAATGAGTTTGAAGCATTAAAATCACTACATCACCCAAATATCGTTGAGTTCAAATTCAATGACCGCACACAGCAAGGATTGTTTTACACTTTGATGGAACTCCTTGAAGGTGACAATCTGCAAGACTACATCAAAGGTGACCTTCGTCTCCCCGTAGATGAGGTTTATAAAATGGCCTCGCAGATATTGGATGCGTTGGTGTATATGCAGGAGCAAAATCCGCCAGTGTACCACAGGGACATCAAGCCAAGCAATATCATGTGGCATCAACGTCAGGTATATAAGTTGATAGACTTCAACATCTCTACAACGACAGACGACAAATCGTTTGGCGGCACATTCCCATATATGGCACCCGACCTTGTGAATTCCACTTTTGCGTGATTTTTTCTTGTACATTCAAAATGGAAGTGCAAAATTTGCGGGTGAAAATAATATGAAAAACACCGCAGGTTTGCCTAACGGCTGGGGCGCGCAGCCCCAAAGAGTGTACAACGTCAGTCAATCAAGCAATACAAAAAAAGAGACCGAAGTCTCCCCAAGATTAATTAATTTTGTGTTGCTTATGTACAAACAACTAACCTCAGAGCAAAGGTCGCAAATATTTGCATATCTGCAAGACGGAATCGCAAGAAAAATCATCTGTAGAGTCAACAAGCAAGAATTTTCATAGCAAATTACACAAATTTATGTATTTTTGTTTTTCATTACGACTAATAAAACTATAAACAGCTAAATGCAACAAACAACACCTATTGCCAACCACCGCATCGAATATTTCGACCTACTCAAAGGCATCGCCATATTCCTTGTGGTGATGGGACATGTGCTCACCATGTGCATACGCAAAATCGATGCGGCATTTCTCTTCAAGCTCATTGCCGAGACCCACATGCCCATATTTTTCTTCATCAGCGGCTATCTCACATACAAGTGTACCGCCGACAGCACATTTGCCACGCCCAACATCAAAAAACGCTTTTGTCAGCTGATGATACCGTTTTTTGCCATGTCGGCCCTATGGGTGCTCTATTTTCCGCACAGCCACCTGCTCTCGCCGCTGAGCGACAACTTGCCCGACCTATACCGCGCCTACTGGAAAGACGGCTACTGGTTCACACTTTGCCTGTTTGAGATGTTCATCATCTACTATCCGCTAAGTGCGGTGCTGTCGCGCCTACGCAAGTTCTGGCTGCAAGCCGTGGTCACGCTGCTCGTGTATGCCGTGCTCGTGGCGCTGGCGGTCAACTTTGCCGACGAAGACGCCAATTTCGACCCCGCCGGATTTGGGCTGCTGGCACAGTTCTTCCCCATATTCATGATAGGAGTGTTCACACGCAAGCACAAAGACACATTCCAGCGCATGTGCCACAATCAGTGGTGGCTCACGGCTGCCATCATCGTTTTTGGCTCATTCTGGTATTCCGTGGTCTATCCATGGGACTTGCCTTGGTTGCCACGCATGTGCGTGTTTGCCACGCGCCCCATAATGCAGTTTGCGCTAATCATCATAGCCATTGCCCTCGTGGAGCCGTGGAGCAACGCCGAGTATCACCAGAGCGGCAAGCCGTCGGTCGTGGCGCGTTATTTCAACTATCTGGGGCATGAAAGCCTCGGTATATATCTGTGCCACTACTTCTTTCTGTTTCCCCTCACGGCACTGCAAGAGCCAATGCAGCAGCTTGGGCTTGCCAACGTGCCGCTGCTCGTGGTTGCGGCCGGCGTGGCATTTTGCATTGTTGCCGTCACTCTGCTCGTGCTGCGCGTCATCAAGCTCAGCAAGCCGCTGGCATTTGTGCTCATAGGTCAGCCCTTGAAATGACGGCACGCCAATTACTTCACTGCAAGCCATCGACCTAACCACAAAAAATAGTAACTTTGCACTTAATTATTTAACGATTACAAGATGAACAACAATAAAAAAACTGCTCTCATCACCGGCATCACCGGTCAGGACGGTTCCTATTTGGCCGAGTTGCTCCTGTCAAAAGGCTATGATGTGCATGGCACCATACGCCGCTCTTCCACCGATTTCAGGGCACGCATAGCCCACCTTGAGGGTCTCCCCGACTTTCACCTGCACTATGCCGACCTCTCCGACTCCACCAGCCTCATTCAGGTGATGAACCGCGTGAAGCCCGACGAGGTGTATAACCTCGCGGCGCAAAGCCACGTGCAAGTCAGCTTCGACTCGCCGGAGTTCACCGCCGACGTTGACGCCACCGGCGTGCTACGCGTGCTCGAAGCCGTGCGCCAATGCGGCTTGACCAACACTTGCCGCATCTATCAGGCCTCTACCTCTGAGCTTTATGGCAAGGTGGAAGAAGTGCCGCAAAACGAGAACACGCCTTTTCACCCCTATAGCCCTTATGCCGTGGCAAAGCTCTACGGCTACTGGATAGTGCGCGAGTACCGCGACGCCTACAACATGTTTTGCTGCTCCGGCATTTTGTTCAACCACGAGAGCGAGCGCCGTGGCGAGACCTTCGTGACACGCAAAATCACCCTCGCCGCCGCACGCATCAAGCAGGGCAAGCAGCAAAAACTGCTGCTCGGCAACCTGTCGTCGCTCCGCGACTGGGGCTATGCACGCGACTATGTGGAGTGCATGTGGCTCATTTTGCAGCACCACACCCCCGAAGATTTCGTGATTGCCACCGGTGTGCAGCACTCCGTGAGAGAATTCTGCACCCTTGCTTTTCACTATGTGGGCATAGAGCTTGAGTGGCAAGGCGAGGGCATTAACGAGAAAGGCATCGACAAGAGCACGGGCAAAGTGCTCGTGGAAGTGTCGCCAGACTTCTATCGCCCAACCGACGTGGTGAACCTGTGGGGCGACCCCACCAAGGCCCGTGCCGAGCTTGGCTGGAATCCAAGCAAAACGCCTTTTGAGAAACTCGTGAAAATCATGGTTGACCACGACATGGAGCAAGTGGCCATGGAGCGTGCCGGCGAACAAGTGCGCACCAACCTTGAGGAATATCTCGAAAAAGGCATCGTAAAGTAAAATCACACACACATTTTAAGGTTATGCTTGATAAAAATTCAAAAATCTATGTGGCAGGACACCACGGGCTGGTAGGCTCTGCCATTTGGAACAATCTGAAATCTAAAGGCTACAACAACCTCGTGGGTCGCACCCACGCCCAACTCGACCTCACCGACCAGGTGGCAGTCCGCCAGTTTTTCGACACAGAGAAACCCGATGCCGTGGTTCTGGCAGCCGCCTATGTGGGCGGAATCATGGCCAACTCGCTCTATCGCGCCGACTTCATCATGCAAAATATGAAAATGCAGTGCAATGTGATTAGCGAGAGCTATACCCACGGAGTGAAAAAGCTACTCTTCCTTGGCTCCACGTGCATCTACCCCAAAAATGCGCCGCAGCCCATGAAAGAAGACGCCCTGCTCACCTCGCCGCTCGAATACACCAACGAGGAGTATGCCATAGCCAAAATAGCCGGCTTGAAAATGTGCGAGAGCTACAACCTGCAATATGGCACCAACTACATTGCCGTAATGCCCACTAACCTCTATGGCCCAAACGACAATTTCCACCTCGAAAACAGCCATGTGCTGCCGGCCATGATTCGCAAGATTCACCTTGCCAAGCTCATTCACCAAGCCGACTGGGACGCCATACGCGCCGACATGGCCAAACGCCCCGTCAAGGGCATTGACGGCAACGCCTCACAAGCCGATATACTCAACGTGCTGGCTTCGTTTGGCATTGCCGACAATGAAGTGAACCTGTGGGGCACTGGCACGCCTCTGCGCGAGTTTTTGTGGAGCGAGGACATGGCCGATGCCAGCGTGCACGTACTGCTCAATGTGGATTTCAAAGACATAATTGACATAGAGAAATACTCATCAGTATTCTACGGCGCAACCACCGGCGGACGCATCGACCGCAACACCTCCACAGGCCGTGGCGGCGCATTGCCGCAACTTGGCGAAATACGCAACTGCCACATCAACGTGGGCACTGGCAAGGAGCTGACCATTCGCGAGCTGTCGCAGCTGGCAGCCAAAGCCGTGGGATTTGACGGCACCATCAACTTCGACCCATCGAAGCCTGACGGCACTCCGCGCAAGCTCATCGACGTGTCGAAGCTGCACAAACTCGGCTGGCATCACAGCATGGAGCTTGAAGACGGCGTTCCAGCCCTCTACAAGTGGTATCTCACTCACTGATTTCATTAGCGGCATTGCAATGCCGCAGCATATTGCATCAGCCGGCGGTCTTTCAGCACAAAAAAAGACCGCCGGCACTTGTTTCTTAGCGTGCATAATGCCACGCCAATGCCCATATTTCTAAAATTTCAGCTATATTTGTAAGTAATTATAATGACACTAATATAAATCTCAACAATGTTAAAAAAAACTACTCATTTTTTAATTCTGCTGTGCTTCTTGGCATTGTCAATTCCAGCTCACGCTGTGGGTCTGACCATTGACAAAACCAGGGCAATCAACATGGCCACAGTCACACAAGATGCCAACACTGGCGACTACACTATAGTCACCACTGGCACTGACCCTTATTTCTTCACAAGTGCGCTGCCTGCCGAGTTAGACGAGAGCGCCGACTCGCTCACGTTTGAATACAAGGCAAGCCAAGACCTCGACGACTTCCAGCTCTTCTACTGCGAGCCTATAAGCGAGGACCGCTCACAACACTTCCCCGACCTCATCAAGAAAACTGATGTGTGGACCAAAGTCTGCATCAGTCTCAAAGAAGCAAAAGAGAATTTCGACTGGACTCATGCCGGCAACTATCTGCGCATCGACCTCGGCAATAAAGAGGGCGTCACAGTTCAGCTGCGCAACCTCTACATCAACGTGGAGGACATGTCGCTCACTTCAGCCCAGAAAAGCCTCATAGCACGCCACCTCAACACCTACACAAAGCGCAAGTACAACTCGCAAGTCAATTCAGTGACCGTGCTGGCCGACAATGTGACCATATCAGGCACTTGCGAGAAAGAGGGTCGCAAATATGCCTTGGTTGAAGTGCCGCCTTACATCGACGTGACCGAGGAAACTAATTTTGAGTATCGCGCCGACATCACCGACAAGGATTTCACTATCACCCTGCCACGCTACTGCAAGCACGGCTCCTACACAAAATATGACCGTCTGCTCTCAAAGTGGGCCATAGTTGACTGCACCAACGGCAAAGACTCACTCGTGTCAAGCGCACGCTATGCCGATGAGGTGACGCCAATCAACTCTCCAGAACCTGGAGTGCTGACCACCAAGAAAGGCCTTGGTGGCTTCTACATGGGTGCAAACAAAGAAGACCTTAGCCGGCTGGGCATTGGCAGCGTGACTGTCAACTTACTCCTCAATAGCCTTGTGTCAGTCACACCCAACAACTCATATCTGAAATACTCTTATGGTGGCAAAACCTACTATATGAACCGCAGCACCATTCAATCGCTCGACCAGACATTCAAATATTGCCAAACAAACAATGCCCTGGTTTCTGTGATTCTGCTTGTCACTCCAAGTGGAGGCGACGCAAAATACACTGGCTACATGCGTCACCCCGAATACACCTCAGGTCCCTACACCATGCCTAACTTCCGCACTATCGACGGTGTTGAGGCCTACGCTGCCACTATCGAGTTCCTTGCCAACCGCTACAGCCGCACCAAAAACGGCCGTATCCACCACTGGATTCTCCACAACGAGGTTGACCAGGGCGACTACTGGACCAACATGGGCGACCAGCCAATACAGCGCTATGTTGACACCTATGTGAAGTCGATGCGCCTTGTTTCCAACATTGTGCGCCAATACGACCAAAACGCATCGGTTCTGGCTTCGTTCACCCACTCATGGACGGCAGTTTCGGGCAGCAGCAGCTACACCACAAAGAAGATGCTCGACATCATCAACATGTATTCGTCGCGCGAAGGCGACTTCCGCTGGGGTCTGGCCTATCACCCATACCCAGAAGACTTGACCAAACCAGAATTCTGGAAAAATGACACTCACTCCACCTACGACATTGAGCAAACCGGCTACATCACTTTCAAAAACCTTGAGGTGATTAGCGACTGGACTTTGAACCCTGCCAACAAATACAAAGGCACTGAGAAGCGTGTGCTCTTCCTCGCTGAACAAGGCACCAACTCTCCGTCATATAGCGCAAAAAACCTCCGACTCCAAGCTGCCGGCGCGTGCTGGGCATGGAAAAAGGTGGCTAAGCTCAAGGGCATCGACGCCATGCAGTGGCACAACTGGCAAGACAACCGCGAGGAAGGCGGTCTCCGCATAGGTTTGCGCTACTACCCCGACGACGCCGACCACCCGGGTGAGCCAAAACCGGTGTGGTATGTTTGGCAAGCAGCCGGAACAGAGAAAGAAAACTCTGTGTTCGACCCCTACAAGTCAACCATCGGCATTGCAAGCTGGGATTTGATTTTCCAGAATGTGATTGGCGCAGTTGACAAGCCATCTACCGACAAAGCCGACCTCAACGTGTTCGGCACACAAGGCGCAATCATCGTCAAGACCGAAAAGCCTGTGGCCATCTACACACTCACTGGCACTTTGGTTGCCAAGACCACAACCGACGTCAGTGTGCCAGCCGGGATATATATCGTGAGAGGCAATTCGCGGAGCAAAAAAGTGATTGTTCGCTGACGCTGACAAGCAATCATCACGACACATAATCAGGCAGCCGTTTCTTGTGGCACAAGAAGCGGTTGCTTTTTTTCGCACAAACCATTGCATTTCAACCACAAAGCATTATCTTTGCTTCATAACTACTATTCACTTATTTATTTTCGCGCACATTCTGCCTCTCTATATCAACAACTTTCATTAATTTTAAAGATTAGTACAATAATATAATCAATGAAAATAAAAACACTTTCTTTAGGCATGGCTCTGGCTGTTAGCCAGCTCATGGGCTTCAATGCCAATGCCGCAGCCGGCAGTAAAAAAAACATCGTCGATGTGACCTACGACCCGCTTGCCGACACCTGGGTGTGCGACGACGAGCTTGGCCGCGTGGTCGAAACCTCCGACAATGGCTTGGCTCTCCCAGGCAAGGGCGCCATAGGCATGTTCTATTACGTGTGGCACGGACAGCACGGCAACGAGACCAAAGACATCACCAAGCTTCTTGCCGCCAACCCCGACAATCCGGCTTGGGGAAAAGTTGGCGAGTTCCACTGGGGTGGCGAGCCAGCCATCGGCTACTACAAGGGCGGCGACAGCTACGTCATTGCCAAACACATGCAAATGCTTATGGACGCCGGCATCGACTTCTATTATTTCGATGCGACCAACGCTTTCACCTACGACGACCAAGTGCAGGCCGTGATGAACGAGATTGACCGCCGCGCCGCTCTCGGCCTCAAGTGGCCAAAACTCGTGTTCGCCACACACTTCGCCTGCGACAAAACCGTGAGCCATCTCTATGAGAAATGGTATAAAGACTCCAAGTACGACAAATATTGGTTCTACTGGGACGGCAAGCCTCTCATTCTAGTCAACGAAAACGAATTCAACAATTGTTCTTCCGACATCAAAGACCACTTCACTGCACGCGAATCTTGGGCTTGGGAAACTGGAGAAAACCGTTGGCCTTGGGTTGCCAACTATCCGCAGCAAGTGGGCTACAAGACCCTCAACAAGCAGAAAATCAACGAGCAAATCATAGTGTCAACAGCACAGCACCCTTACTCCAAGATTGGCAAGAGTTTCCACAACGGAGTGGAGCCGGAGTTCGACAAATATGGCTTGTGCAAAGAAACGCCCTACGGTTTGTTCTTCGCCGAGCAATGGAGCCAGGCTCACAAGATGCACCCACCAGTGGTCATGGTCACCCAGTGGAACGAGTGGATGGCTCAACGCTTCTTGATTAAGAGCGAAAGCGAGTTGGGCAACATTCGCCCAGGCGCAACAGCCAAAATCGGTGAAACCTATTTCGTTGACGTTTACAACCAAGAGTTCAGCCGCGACATAGAGCCAAGCAAGGATTCGCTTATACGCGACAACTACTACCTACAGCTCATCGACAACACCCGCAAATACAAGGGCGTGCGCGCCATTCCTGTGCCAAACAAGTCAAAGACCATCGACATCAACGGCTCTTTCGACCAGTGGAGCGACATCACTCCTGAGTTTAAGGACGAACCAGGCGACGCCATGTATGTCAACAGTGCCGCCACCACCAAGCGCGCTACCAACGACATCGTTTCGGCCAAGGTCACCAAAGACAACGCCAACCTCTACTTCTACGTAAAGACCAAATCCGACATTTCCGCCATTTCGGCCTCCGCTGACCAATATTGGCTCACTCTGCTCCTCAACGCCGATTGCAACTACAAGAACGGCTGGAGCGGCTACGACTACATGGTGGCCAACGACGGCTCACAAATGAAGCTCTACACCTACGACACCGCCGACAAGGCTTGGAAAGCCATCAGCGAGGTCACTTATGTGGTGGCGGGCAAGGAAATGATGCTCACAGTACCCAAGTCAGCCGTTGCCCTCACCGAGGACCGTGACTTCGACTTCAAGTGGATTGACAACATCAACAAGTCAACCACCGACATTCTCGACTTCATCTCTTTTGGCGACTGCGCTCCAAACAACCGCTTCAACTACCGCTACAAAGGCTCAAAGCTCACATCCGGAGTGGAAAGCGCAGCCTCAGACAAGACCGTAGTTCTCATCAAGTAAATGCAACCATTTACACTGACAAAACCACACAAGCGTCATTTTTGCGCACATTCAGCCTCTCTATATCAACAACTTTAATTAATTTTGAAGAGTATAACAATAATATAATCATTAATCAATGAAAATAAAAACACTTTCTTTAGGCATGGCTCTGGCTGTTAGTCAGCTCATGGGCTTCAATGCCAATGCCGCGGCAGGCAGTGAGAAATACACTGTCGATGTCGATGTAAACATCATCAATGCCGGCGGCGGGATTCTGCTTTCGCCCAATGGCGACGGCAACTATCTGCTGTGGGATTTTGAGAAAAGCGGTTCTTCGGTTTACATCTGCCCAAGCCCCTACATCAAAGGTGAGAACTACTACGACGACGTGCCCACCAAGTCGTTTGCCTACACTGACAGCATGCACGTTCAGCTCAAAGTCGATGGCAATGTGGTCACCACCATTGTCAACGGCAAGGAAATCAACAAATACACTGATACCTACAACTTGCTCTCAAATCACCAAGTGGGCTTCTATGCCACCAACAGCAACAACGAGCGCCAAAACGTGCGTTTCGACAATGTGGAGGTAACTGCCACCGACAGTAAGGGCACCACCGCCATAGTTCTCAAAGAGGACTTTGAGGGCAAAAATCCGCATTTCGACCCCACCTATGTGGAGTCGGTCAACGGCAACCACAAGCTTTGCCTCAAGCCTGGAATCCGCAACACGCTCATCTTAACGCAAATCACCAGCGACGACGACAAAAACATCGTCGATGTGACCTACGACCCGCTTGCCGACACCTGGGTGTGCGACGACGAGCTTGGCCGCACTGTCGAGACCTCCGACAACGGCTTGGCTCTTCCAGGCAAGGGCACCATAGGCATGTTCTATTACGTGTGGCACGGACAGCACGGCAACGAGACCAAAGACATCACCAAGCTTCTTGCCGCCAACCCCGACAATCCTGCTTGGGGAGGTGTGGGTGCGTTTCACTGGGGTGGCGAGCCAGCCCTCGGCTACTACAAGGGCGGCGACAGCTACGTAATTGCCAAACACATGCAAATGCTTATGGACGCCGGCATCGACTTCTATTATTTCGATGTGACCAATAGGTTTACCTACGACGACCAAGTGCAAGCCGTGATGAACGAGATTGACCGCCGCGCCGCTCTCGGCCTCAAGTGGCCAAAACTCATGTTCACCACCCACTCTGCCTGCACCAGCACCGTGAGCCGCCTCTATGAGAAATGGTATAAAGACTCCAAGTACAACAAATATTGGTTCTACTGGGACGGCAAACCTCTCATTCTCGTCAACGAGAGTGAATACAAGAACTGGACCTCCGACATAAAAGACCACTTCACCGCACGCTATTCATGGGCTTGGGAAACTGGAGAAAACCGCTGGCCATGGGTTGCCAACTATCCGCAGCAAGTGGGCTACAAGACAGTCAACAAGCAGAAAATCAACGAGCAAATCATCGTGTCAACAGCCCAGCACCCTTACTCCAAGATTGGCAAGAGTTTCCACAACGGAGTGGAGCCAGCATTCGACAAATATGGCTTGTGCAAGGAGACGCCTCAAGGTCTGTTCTTCGCCGAGCAGTGGACTCAAGCTCACAAAATGCACCCGCCAGTGGTCATGGTCACCCAGTGGAACGAGTGGATGGCTCAACGCTTCCTGATTAAGAGCGAAAGCGAGTTTGGCAACATTCGCCCAGGCGCAACAGCCAAAATCGGCGAAACCTATTTCGTTGACGTTTACAACCAAGAGTTCAGCCGCGACATCGAGCCAAGCAAAGAGCCGCTTATCCGCGACAACTACTATCTGCAGCTCATCGACAACACTCGCAAATACAAGGGCGTGCGCGCCATTCCTGTGCCAAACAAGTCAAAGACAATCGACCTCAACGGCTCTTTCGACCAGTGGAGCGACATCACTCCCGAATTTAAGGACGAACCGGGCGACGCCATGTATGTCAACAGTGCCGCCACCACCAAGCGCGCCACCAACGACATCGTTTCGGCCAAGGTCACCAAAGACAACGCCAACCTTTACTTCTACGTAAAGACAAAATCTGACATTTCTGCCATCTCGGCCTCAGCTGACCAATATTGGCTCACGCTGCTCCTCAACGCCGACTGCAACTATAAGAACGGCTGGAACGGCTACAACTACATGGTGGCAAACGACGGCTCACAAATGAAGCTCTACACCTACGACACCGCCTCTAAGGCTTGGGAAGCCATCAGCGAGGTAACATACGTTGTGTCGGGCAAAGAAATGATGCTCACAGTACCCAAGTCGGCCGTTGCCCTCACCGAGGACCGCGACTTCGACTTCAAGTGGATTGACAACATCAACAAGTCAACCACCGACATTCTCGACTTCATCTCTTTTGGCGACTGCGCTCCAAACAACCGCTTCAACTACCGCTACAAAGGCTCAAAGCTCACATCCGGAGTGGAAAGCGTAGCCACTGACAAAACCGTAGTTCTCGGCTACGCTGAGGATGGCACAATCCACACCACGGCTCCTGCCAAGATTTATAACCTTAGCGGAGCCTATATCGGCACAGCAGCCAATTCGATTGCCGTAGCCCCAGGCGTGTATTTCATCGTGGCCGGCGGCAACACCCAAAAAGTGATTGTCAAGTAATCACCCTACAACAAACACCCACACAAAAGCCCGAAAAGGTTCACCGCCTTTCCGGGCTTTTTAGTTTTTATCATCTCGCAACAACTCCTTGACTTTCTCACAATACATGTGCCAAAAACAGTTTTTATGTTCAAAATATCAAATTAAACTACAAAATCTAATACAAAAATATTATATTTGCTATGCATGTCCTACCGAAAGTCCTAATTGACAAACGTTGGGCACACATATACACATCATTATAAGGCACATTTTTGTATGCTTTGATTTCAGCAATTCACAAAAACAAAGCAACGCAGAGTGTTTGCTTTATAGGCATAATTACTCTTATTGATTCGGAACAATTTTTAAATGTGCTTTTTATATTATGAGGCTTTAGGGGTTGCACGTTTTGACTTATAGGCTAAAATGCGATAAGGCACTAACGAGATTGGACAAATTGCCAAATTTATCCAGATTTAGCATATTATCTAATTTCCCTTGTAATTCCTTCATTTCCATTTCGCCCATAATCAGATTCTACTTGAAATTCAGATTTACCAAGTATTTCTATATTTTCCCATTTAGAAATGTAATAACATCAGATGAAGTTTTTTCCCAAATTGTTATACTTTTACGAATCGCAACACGGCCATATTTAGCCATTTGTTGGCTACTATTACCTTTTTTTTGCCTTAAAGTGTATATTTTTACAGGCTTAAAGCCTAATTGTTCTGCAATATTTGTGCATAAATAATCAACAGGTATTACTTCACCAGCATAACGCACATTGTCATTTACAAATGCGACCTTTGCACCAGGTTTGCATATTCGATATAATTCAGAAAACAAGAAAGCCAACTCTACAAAATAACTTTCAACCATTCGAAGAATACCTTTATTATTTATCTCACCTTTTGCATTTCTTGCTTGTAGTGCAGAAATGATTTCGTTAAGGACACTATTGTTTCTAACTATGTCCATAACATTTTCGTAATATTCGCTCCTACCTATTTTCTCATAGTGATTTTTGAGCATTTCTACCTTTGATTTGCTTTCAACAGTACAAGATAGTAGTGTTTGGCGAAGTTTCTTTATATCATCATCATTTTTGCCCATATATGCTAATTCTAATCCGTATGTACGGGTATAGTCATAGCGATTACAATATGGAGGAGATGTTATCACTCCTGATATAGAATTTGCTTTTACTTTTGTTATCTCAAATAAGACACTACCCTCAATATAGTTGCAAGTTGCACTAAAACTCGAATCTTTATCTTGAAAACCAGAAATGTCTACTATCATCTGCGTAAATTCCACCAGTAAGGCTTCTTTTAGTGTTGGCAGCTCACCTTTATTGTTTTTATTCACAAAAGGCTTTTTCCCAGCTTCGGTCCTTAATCTATTAATTTCTATAATTTTAGGACATCTATGATCCCAACTTAAATACTGTCCGGATTTAATAGTATAGCTAATTTTTTCCAGAGAATTAAGAATACATAACTTTAATAAATTCTTGGAAATATCAGAATAGTTAGAATTTTCAAAATATTCTGTATAGTAAGCTATGGCCTTACTCTCTTTATCTGGGTATGCCCCCTTGGTTATGGATACATAAGCTGTATGTTTGTTATAATTAGACGGTACTTCTAAATTCCTAATATCACCTAAAATAGCATATAATTCTTCTATATTGTAATCATATACGGCACTTTTTGCCATAATGGATAATCTTGACATTGGTAAAATGTCATAACCGATACTATTAATACCTTCTAATGCACATACCAAAGCAGTAGTACCAGATCCCATAAAAGGATCCATTACCAAATCTCCTTTGTTGATTTTAAATTCATCTAAAAGAATTCTTACTAACTGAGAAGAGAATCCTTCTCTGTATTTGAACCACCTATGTAGACTGTCATTCTTGCTTAACTGATAGCTTACACTTTGACGGTTAAACTTATCGGTTATTTCTGTTATCTTCCAATACTTATCTTCCAGTTTTTTGCGCTCTCGATCCGAACAAAATCCGTCAGCAGAAAAACTAGATAATTTCCATTCTTCTGCACTGGTTGCAACCAAAAGTTCTTCTTCAGGAAAAAGTAAAGGAATATTGCTTATTGAAGTTTTACAAGCCATTCACAATAATTCGTTAGATGTTCGTTGTATGTTAAATTTGCGGCATTGGATAATGTGCCACTTTCCAACTGTAAGAATATTTCTTCAGCCATTTTCTTTTCTATGGCAGCACCAACAAAGGATGTTTTAATATTATACTCCTTAAAAGCAGTCCTTATCCTTGCAAGCGCAGTGTTACCAGTCTTCCAGTGTTCATCGGCTCCTGCCGGATCGATTCCGCCTTTTAATTCTCCAAACATAATGGCATCTTCGTCAGAATGAACAATCTTGCCAGAATCAAAAGTCGTAGGTGTCCCTTTATACAAACAAATGTCTACATTATTCCTTACGAGAGGAATTGTTGTATTAAAAAACAGAACTTTGTCAATTTCATTTACAGACCAACTAATTGCACATATTTCGTCTGCAATAGAAAATGCGTCTTCGTAGGTAAGACCAGTCCACCTATTGCTATTCTTGTTCCTTTTGGATAAGATGTTAAAGGATATTTGTAGCATCGATAATACAGAAAAAATCTTTCTTTTAAGTTTTATTTCTGCTATTGTGCCAACTAAATTACGCATAGAGCCACCAAGAGAATCACCTCGAATTAACAAATAGCGATATATCAATTCATCTACAAATCCACGACCAGCAGGTAATAAAAATTCCTCTATCATCTTTTTTATAGCCTCCAATTTGTCAGAATCATCAAAGTATTTCAACGATTTGTCTGACAATCCGGAGGCAGTAAGCAGACCTTGTCGGATGTTTGGTATATCAAGTAAATCCATAGGTGTTTTTGCTCTAGAGGCATAAAATTTAAGAGTTTTAGCATCTTCAATATATGGTAATGCTTTGCGATTTTTCTCTAATGCTGCTTCTATAAATCCAGCTCTTGTTTGTTCATGAGTTGTAATTAAATCTTGTGCGCATCTAATGCAATTATTATACATAGCCATATTTTTCTTCTGTTTCTAAGAGTAAAGGTACTGAATATTCAGCAGAATTTAATCAAAACAATACAATTAACTATATAAATTTTGCATGCAAAATTTATAATTTTATTTCATAGTTCTTTTCTCCTATGAAGTTTTTATAGTTCGGTAGATTTTTAGTGGAAATAAATTTCCAAATCATGTGGATTCCTGGTGTATTTTTCATTTGGTTTGGTATCATATTGACATGTACTACTGTTTTTATATCTAATATTATTTTTATATCTAATATTATTTTGTTGTAGCTGGCACAACCTAAACGCCAAAAGAGCCGCTGCAGCAGTTGCTACAACGGCTTATACTTTTGTGCAAAAGAAAGCATCTCATGTCGGACCGTTCAGTCCGTCACTTGTCTAATCATTTATATACGCTGTCGCTCACGCTAAGGCTGTAACGGCCTTTTTGACGACGACGAGCTAATACCTTGCGGCCATCAGCTGTTTGCATACGATGACGGAAGCCATGCTTGTTGGCTTTTCTTCTGTTCGATGGTTGGAATGTTCTTTTCATCTTTATTTCTTTTTTATTATTTTCTTATTTTCAGTTTGCAAAATTACTCACTTTTTTACAATTAAACAAGCCACCGCTTATTTTTTACTCCTTTCTTTTTGCAAATTTTCGCCATTTCAATTAATTTTGCACTTGTTTTAGAAATAGTTACGATTTTAAATTATAATATTTAGATAAATAAAGTATGATTAACGCTCAAGACATTAAGATTGGAACTTGTATCCGCATGGACGGCAGACTTTATTTCTGCATCGACTTCCTTCATGTTAAACCAGGCAAAGGCAACACCTTTATGCGCACAAAACTCAAAGACGTGGTTGACGGCCGCGTTTTGGAGCGCCGCTTCAACATCGGCGAGAAACTTGAGGACGTGCGTGTTGAGCACCGTCCTTATCAGTATCTCTATGCCGACGGCGACGACTGCATCTTCATGAACCAGGAGAACTACGAGCAAATTCCTATTGCCAAAGCATCTATCTCTGGCTCTGACTTCATGAAAGAAGGCGACATCGTTGACGTGGTTTCTGACGCATCAACCAACTCTGTGCTCTATGCTGAAATGCCAATCAAGACCAAGCTCAAAATCACTTACACCGAGCCTGGCATCAAGGGCGACACTGCCACCAACACTCTCAAACCAGCCACTGTTGAGACTGGCGCCACAGTTCGTGTGCCTTTGTTCATTGAGAACAACGAGACTATCGAGGTTGACACTCGCGACGGTTCCTACGTTGGCCGTGTTCGTTAATCTCACTACTTAACGAGTCATATTAAGCTAAAACAAGCGGTTTCCGAAAATTCGGAAACCGCTTGTTATTTTTATCGCTATTGTTTCACCCCTTCTGCGGGGCGGAGCATCATTTCAGGCTCACTGGCTGCTTCAGCACCACATCGGCACTGTTGCGGCACACCTCTATCTCATAGCTACATTTATCCACCTTCCAGTCGCCAATCGAGGTGTCGTAGTAAGAGAACGCGTCTTTGTCAAGTTCAAACTCCACATCAACGCTCTTGCCGGCTGGTATTTCCACCTTCTTGAAGAATTTCAGTTCGTGTGCCGGGCGGAACACCGACGGGTTAACCGGACGCACATACACTTGCACCACTTCTTTGCCGTCGCGTTTGCCAGTATTTTTCACCGTCACGCGGCCCGACACATTGTCGCCGTCGCCTTTCACCAGGGTCAGGTTGCTGTAATCAAACGTGGAGTAGCTCAGTCCGTAGCCAAACGGGAACTGCGGCTTCACATTCTTGGTGTCGTAATAGCGATAACCCACCATAAGGCTGTCAGTAAACAAAATCACGTCGTTGTCCTCATAGCCGAGCTTTTGCGCTGGCACGTCCTCCAGCTTCTTTGGCCATGATATAGTCAAACGGCCCGAAGGGTTGGCTTTGCCTGTGAGCACGTCGGCCACAGCCGAACCGCCTTCCATGCCAGGATACCATGCTTCCACCAGAGCCGGCACATTGTTGATTATGCCTCCAAGCTCCAGAGGCGAGCCGTTCACAAGCGTCACAATCGTTTTCTTGTTGATTTTTGCCAAGTGGTTGATTGTCTTTTCCTGAAGTGTCGGGAATGTCAGGTTAAGCCTGTCGCGGCCTTCAGTGTCCTGGTTCATGTCAAGTCCTGCCACATAGAGCACCACATCGGCCTTCTTTGCCAGTTTATCAAGTTTCTTCCAGCTTCCGGTGTTGTTGTCCGACTTTGGTGTTTCCCACTCCAGGCGAAGCGAAGCGTCACCGCTTGTCTTGCCATATATCATGCACAGCGTGTAGGGCACGCCTTTCTTCATGTCCACACTGCCAGTGGCTTGTGTAGCCACGCCGTTGGCAGAGTTGGCCACAGCCATTGGGGCGCCGCCCCACTCACCGTTGAACACAAGCAGGTTTCCACCGCCCACTGTGAAGCGGAATGTGTATTTTCCGTCAGCCGGTGGAATTATAGTGGCCTCGTAGCGCGACTCACGCCAGTCATCTACGCTTATCGACTCGTCGGGCGACCTCATCTCCCACATGTAGTTCAGTTCCTTAACCATAGTGGTCTTTGCCGGGTCGTTCTTGCCTTTCACATAGTAGCGTGCTTTGATGCCCTTTTCACCGTTGTCACCAGCTTTCAGCACATCGGTCGGAACTGGTTGAAATCCGCCCAGTTCATTTGAGTTGACGTATGTCACCTTGGCATCGCCAAAAGCTTTTTTCACACCGTCGAGCACCGTTGTCTCGTAGGGCGACAATATCCAGCTACTTCCGCCCATTGCCCATGCGCAGTTCTTATACTCGGCGTTCGGACCGGTCACCAGCACATTTTTCACCTTCTTGGGGTCGAGCGGCAACAAGTTGCCCTGATTTTTCAGCAGCACAATGCCTTCCTCGCCCACTTGCTTTGCCACGGCTATGTGCTCCGGAGTGTTGCGCTTGCTGTTGCCCACCACGTCCACCTTGCCGTCTTTGGCGTCGAGCCAGCCTATGCGGTCATATAGGCGGAGTATGCGCAGAGCCTTGTCATTAATCGTCTGCTCGCTCACAGTTCCTTTTTTAACAGCGGAAAGCAGGGCGTCACCGAAACCGCATCTTTTTCCGCCTGGCATTGATATGTCAAGGCCAGCAAAGGCAGCCTTCTCGGTTGAGCGCGTCTGCAGCCAGTCGGTAATCAGCACACCGTCAAAGCCCCACTTGTTTTTCAATATGTCGGTTTGCAGTTTGCGGCTGTCGCTCACAAACTCATAGTTCACACCGTTGGCCGACGTCATGAATCCCCATGCGTGGCCTTTCTCCACAGCTGCCTTAAATGCCGGCAGATATATCTCGTTGAGCGTGCGGTCGTCAACCACCGAGTAATAGTTGTTGCGGTTGTTCTCACGGTTGTTGCAGGCATAGTGCTTGAGCATAACCGCCACATTCTGGCTCTGAATACCTTTCACAATCTCTGCTGTGATTACGCTGTTGAGATACGGGTCCTCGGTGTAATACTCAAAGAAGCGGCCTCCCAGCGGGTCACGCAATATGTTGCACGCCGGGCCGAGCAGCACACCGTTGCCATAGTTGTGTGTTTCTTCACCCATCACCACACCCATTTTGTGCAGCAGTTCTGGATTCCATGTCGAGGCCTGTCCCACACCGCACGAGAAGCCAGTGGAGCCTCCGCCGCCGTTGGCAGGGCCTCCGTGAGGGCCGCGCGGACCGTCGGTCAAGCCCACACTCGGTATTCCGAGGCGTGGAATACCCATAAACGAACCGTTGTCACCTGCGCACAGCGCCACTTTCTCCTCAAGCGTGAGCTTGTTGAGCACAGCTTGAATTTTGGCTTCACGCGTCGCATTGAATTGTGCCGAGACTCCTGTCACCGACGCAATGCCAATCGCAATCGCCAATAAAATTTTGTTTTTCATTCTGAACATATCTGTTTTTGTTTTAACAAATTCCTTATTCTTTCGCTTTGACAGCCGCAGCCGCCGTCAACAAATGCAAATTTACAGATTTTTTGCTTAATGCCGAGCCATCAACGCGTCACACCGCGCGCCAGCCGTGCGCACCCTGTTTTTCCAGCCGTCTGGCAACCTACTTATGTTCACATTTTGTTGACAACTTCACTGCGGTTTCTCTTTCGTCTTAGTCAGTATTAGCTTATCTTTGCAGTCGTTAAATCTAAAATTAAAGCAGCCACAAAGCTATGGAATTTGAAGTAGAAAAAACAAGTAAGAACAATCGGCGCAACAAGCCTGCGCATGAGCCGGAGTTGGTTTCCGAATTCGGAAAAATTCAGCCGCAGGACACTAAAATCGAGGAAGCCGTGCTTGGCGCGCTCATGCTCGAAAAAGACGCCTACGCGCTTGTCAACGACATTCTCAAGCCCGACTGTTTCTACGACCCTGCCAACAAGGTGGTCTATGAGGCTATTCAAAACCTTGGCGTGCAGGAAAAGCCTATCGACATGCTCACCGTCACCGAGCAGTTGCGCAACGACGGCACTCTGGAGCAAGCCGGTGGCCCTCTGCGCATATCCGAGCTCACGGCTGGCGTGTCGTCGGCTGCCAACATTGAGTATCACGCCCACATCATAGCGCAAAAATATCTGGCTCGCGAGCTCATCAGCTTCAGTTCCAAGATTCAAACCATGGCTTTCGACGAGACCATCGACGTCTATGACCTCATGCAAGAGGCCGAGGGCAAGCTGTTTGAGCTGTCTAAAAGCTCCATGAAGCGCGATGTCACGCAAATCGACCCTGTCATCAACGATGCCATAGCCAAAATCCAGGAGGCATCTAACCGCGACAGCGGTCTTTCCGGACTCGAAACCGGCTATCATGAGCTCGACAAGATGACCTCTGGCTGGCAAAACAGCGACCTCATAATCATAGCCGCGCGCCCTGCCATGGGTAAGACGGCTTTTGTGCTCTCCATGGCCAAGAATATGGCTGTTGACTACAACCAGCCTGTTGCCATATTCTCGCTTGAGATGTCAAACATTCAGCTCGTCAACCGTCTCATAAGCAACGTGTGCGAAATTCCAGGCGACAAAATCAAGAGCGGCCAGCTCTCGCAAAACGAGTGGGACAAACTCATGACACGCATCAAGGCCCTGTATGCGTCAAAGATTTACGTTGACGACACCCCCTCACTGTCAATATTCGAGCTGCGCTCCAAGGCGCGCCGTCTGGTCAAGGAGCACGATGTTAAAATCATCATCATCGACTACTTGCAGCTCATGAACGCCACCGGCATGAAGTTCGGCAGCCGTGAGCAGGAGGTCAGCACCATATCACGTTCACTCAAGCAGCTTGCCAAGGAGCTTAACATTCCTATCATAGCGCTGTCACAGCTCAACCGTAGCGTGGAAACACGCACCGAGGAGGGCGGACGCGGCAAGCGGCCACAGCTTAGCGACCTGCGTGAGTCTGGAGCCATTGAGCAAGACGCCGACATCGTGTGCTTCATTCACCGCCCGGAATACTACACCCACTCCGACGTAGATGCCCAAGGCAACAACATCAAGGGTCTTGCCGAGTTCATCATAGCCAAGCACCGTAGTGGTGCCGTGGGCGATGTGAAGATGCACTTCACAAAAGACCTTGCCCGATTTGAGAACTGGGAGACTGAATACAATTACAGCTCGGCGACCTACGAGTCAAAAATCGGAACTACCAACTTTGGCGGCCCCGACGACGACAATTCCATTCCACCTGCCGGCAGCGTTCCGCCGGCCGACCAGATAGTGCCATCGGCCAACATCAACATTCCGCCGGCCGACCCTGCTCCGTTCTGATTTTTCTCAAATTTATCTGATTTTTATCGCATTTCTCTGCGTGCTCGGCTCACAGCAAGCCGTTGTCGCTGTAGCTGTAGTAACCGCCACGGCACACTATGATGTGATCCACAAACGCTATGCCCACAGCATCGCACCCTTTTTTCACGGTCTGCGTCAGCTGATTGTCAGCACCGCTCGGGCGCACAGTGTCGCTTGGGTGGTTGTGGCTAAGTATTATGCCGTCGGCAAGCCTTGCCAACGCTTCGTGCAAAATCACTTTCACGTCGCCCACCGTGGCCGATGTGCCGCCAGAGCTTATCCTCACCCGGTCAGTCACGCGCTTGGCGCGGTTTAGCACCAAAATCCACAATTCTTCATGGTCGAGGTGCGACATCAGCGGCCGCAGATATTCGTATGCCCTGACACTCGACGTGATTTGATACTGCTCATCAAATTTCTCAAGCTGATAGCGTCTGGCTATCTCCAGCGTGGCAAGCAGCTCGGCCGCCTTCACCTCGCCTATGCCCTTATATTTCATCAAGTCTTTAATCGACAGCCTCGCGAGCAGATACAACTTGTTGTCGTAGTCGCTAAGCAACCTCTGGCACAGCTCCACCACCGACTCTCCACGGCTGCCGCTGCCCAGCAATATTGCCATAAGCTCCGCCGTGGTCAGTGCGTCAAAGCCGCGTGCCTTGGCCTTTTCTCTCGGTCTGTCCTCCTGCGCCAGCAGTGTTTTCAGTGCCCTTGAAGCAGGCATGCCTCCCTCTGCGTCCATTCTCTTTACTACTTGCCTTTGCGCATAGCCACTTCTTCCTCTATGTTGCGTCCGTGGCGCAGCAATATCTTCCAGACGTATGCCTTCAAAAATCCAGTGCCGTATGACCCAAGCTGAATGAAGCTTGTCAGCACCCCAAGACACGCCACTTTCAGGTTCTTGGTCTCAACCAGCGCACTCACCCAGAGCATCACCACATATAGTGCCAGCGGCAATATCGCCCACCAGTGCCACAGCAGGGCAAGCACGACCAGTGTCACACACCCCAGCACAAACACGGCCGGCAAGCAATGCACCAGTTTCAGCGAGTCGGGGTAAAGCAATTTCAGCGTGATGCGCGACATGCCGAACACATAGGTCTGCCGTGCAAACGAGCGCATGGTGTTGCGCCGCTTGTGATATACAAATGCCTCTCTTATCAGCCTTATCTTAAAACCGGCCTTGCGGATTCGTGTGCTCATGTCAATGTCCTCGCTGAACATTTCCCTGAAACCGCCCACCTTTTCCAACACGGCACGGCTATAGCCCATGTTAAACGAGCGTGGCGTGAACTTCTCAAGCTGCACCTTGCCGCCTCTTATTCCGCCAGTTGTCAAAAATGCCGTCATCGAGAAACTTATTGCCTTCTGCACGTCGTTAAAATCCTGGCTCGCAGCGTCAGGGCCGCCAAAACAATCAACCGGCTCTTTGGCCAACTGGAGTTTGAGCACCTCAAAATACTGTTCCGGAATCACGCAGTCGCTGTCGAAAAACACAAAATACTCGCCCGAAGCGTGCTCTATGCCGTAGTTTCGGGCTATGCTCCGTCCCTCGTTGCTCTTGTAGTAGTAATGCGCATCTATCTTGTCGGCATATTTTTCCACCACATTGCCGCAACGCTCCGTGGAGCCGTCTTCCACTATCATCACCTCAAAGTCCTTGCACGTCTGCCTCGACAGGCTCGCAAGCAGGTCGTTCACTTCGTCTATTCTGTTATATACTGGTATGATTACCGAAAAATAAGGCTTTGCCATAACACTATTTTCTGTTTTTAGTCGCAGCACCAGCCAGTGGCGCGCCGTCAAAATCTTATCCAAAGATAATCACCACAACTCTTTTTTTCAAAAAAAATATTAAAAATCACCAAAAGGTTAGTTAACTTTGCGCTATTCTATTCACAATAAGTCTATTTTCACACTACGAGATAATGAACAAACGTTTTTTTCTTGATTCCAAGCTGCTGCTCATTGCAAGCTACTTGTTCATAGTCGCTCTTTGTGCGAGCGCCAGTGTTCCTGCCGGCTATTACAGCTCCATCAACGGCAAGTCGGGCGAAGCGCTTAAAGACGCCATTCACAAAATCACACGCAACCACACGGTTCTGTCATATAACAGCATGTGGAGATATTTCCCGAGCACCGACGTCATTCCTGGCACAAATCGCGTGTGGGACATGTATTCCAACAACACCTACTACTACGCCGGCAACGGTCGCGCCGTGGGAGGCATGAACATTGAGCACTCTTTCCCCAAAAGTTGGTGGGGCGGCTCAAAGGTGGAAGCCTACACCGACCTCAACCACCTCTACCCGTCCGACGGCAAAGCCAACACTGCAAAAAACAATTACCCTCTGGGAGTGGTTTCCACAGCCAATTTCGACAATGGGGTTTCCAAGATTGGTTACCCTGTGGCCGGGCAAGGCGGCGGCTGCAAATATGTATTTGAGCCGGCCGACGAATACAAAGGCGACTTTGCACGCACTTATTTCTACATGGCGACCTGCTACCAGGACTACACGTTCAAATACACCTACATGGTCAACAACTCCTCCTACCTCACGCTCAACACATGGGCCTATGAGCTGCTGCTCAAGTGGTCGCGCGAAGACCCTGTGAGCGACAAGGAGATTAGGCGCAACGAAGCAGTTTTCAAAACGCAGAACAACCGCAACCCATTCATCGACAATCCTGAGCTTGCCGAATACATCTGGGGCAACAAGAAAGGCAAAGTCTATAACCCAGGCAGCACCCCAGACCCAACCCCAGACCCCACTCCCGACGACCCTATTCTCATAACCCCAACTCAAGATACCGAGCTCGATTTTGGCGAGGTGGCCATAGGCAAATCGCTCGACTACACACTCTACGTCAAGGGCAAATATCTCACCAACGACCTCTCCGTGCAGGTATATCGCTACGACTACAACATGTTTAAAAGTTCCGTAACGTCTATCCCTCGCGAAATAGCCACCACCGACGACGGCTACAAGCTCACCCTCACCTACACTCCCACCGCCATTGGCTCACACAAAGCCAAACTCCTCATTCTCGACGGTGGTCTCGTGGGTTCGGTGGGCGTAAACCTCAAGGCCACATGCCGCCCAGTGCCGTCGCTGTCGGCTGTCAAGGCTCTGCCGGCTGTCAACATCACCGGCTCCAGCTATGTGGCCACATGGCAACCTTCTACCGACACTATCGACTACTACATAGTCAACCGCATAGTTTACGACGCCAAACACGCCATCGTGTCAAACGAGCAGTTTGAAACCGACGAGACCTCTTATGAGTTCAGCGACATGAAACCCGGCCAAACCCACACCTACACCGTGCAGGCGTGCCGTTTGGGCTACACTTCTGTGGCTTCCAACGTAATCACCGTTGAGTATTCCGGTGTGAGCGGCGTGCAGGCAAGCAAGCCGTTTGCCATAGCTCCAGCCACAGGCGGTGTGCGCATCGTGTGCAGCGAGCCATTGAGCAATGTCCGTATATATCGTCCTAACGGCCAGCTCGTCAAGTCACTTCCATCGGCTGCCAACGACCAAGTCATTGAGCTTGCCGACGGCGTGTATGTGCTCACCTCATCATCGAGCACACAACCAGCCAAAATCGTTGTGAAATAAAGATTTTTTGCACGGACTTCGCCTTTTTTTCGGCTACACTACAAACGAAATAAAATCAAAACTCGGCTGCACACAATGTGGCCGAGTTTTTTGTCAAGTGGGTTATATGGAGTCGATGGTCACAATGCCGGTTTGTGGAGCAATTTTGATGCTGTGGCGGCTACTGCAACGCTTAATCGACATCATCATGGCAATCACCGCCAAAAGCAAAATCACATATAGTGCCGATTGCATCTTTTTCGTGCTGAAATTTGATTTTAACATAACATATCCGAAACAGTGTTTTGCAAAAATACGAAACGTGTTGTCGTGAGCCAAAGGAATTTGCACTATCTTTGTGGAATTGTTAGAAAAATGAAACACAAAAACACTATTAAATATTGCATTGTGCTGATGTGCATAGCATTGGGCATGGAGTTGTCGGCCAAAAATCCAAAGGTAGCTCCGTCGTTCGCCTGGACCATGTCCGACCCGCTTGGCTTGCGACTGCCATCAACTATCGACACGTTGCACATAAACTATGCCCAGACCCTTGTGCCGTCGCTCCGGAGCAACGCCTGGGCCACCACCGGCAACTATGGTGCCGAAGGACAAAACCAGATTTTCTTCGACCGCAAGGAGCACAGCCAATTCTTTTTTGAGGACGCTTTGAGCACATGGCTCACTTCGGTTGAGAACCAAACGTTCTATAACACACGCATTCCCATGACGCTGTTGGCCTACACCACCGGCGGTAACAAATACTCCAACCAAGACCGCACCACCGGCGTGTTTTCGGGAAATGTCAACAAAAAGATTGCGCTTGGCGCCGCCATGGACTACATCTATTCAAAAGGCTCTTACAACTATCAGGCCGACAAAGATTTCTCCTGGCGATTGTTTGGGTCATACATTGGCGACAGATATGAGTTTCAAGGTTTTTTCAACAACTACAACTTCCTGAACAAAGAGAGCGGTGGCATCACCGACGACCGCTACATCACCGACCCGGCCTCTGTGCAAGGCGGCGACACGAGGGTTGACGACAAATCCATACCCACACGGCTCACCGCCGCCCACTCTCGCGTGGTGGGCAGCGAGGTGTATATGAACCACCGCTACAAGGTGGGCTATTTTCATTACAAACGCGACTCCATCAACGACACCGTGATAGGCAAAGAATACATTCCGGTCACGAGTTTCATCTGGACTTTCGACTACAAAAACAACAGCCACAAGTTCATCAACCAGTCGGCTTCAGAGGACACGGCTTTCTTCAGCAACACCTATCTTGGGCTTGGCGGCACAAACGAAGTGACAAAATACTGGAGCCTGCGCAACACCGTGGGCGTGTCAATGCTCGAAGGCTTCAACAAATATGCCAAGTTCGGTTTTGCCGTCTATGGCACACACGAGGTGCGCCGCTTCACTCAAGTGGGCGACACCCTTGCAGGGCGGCAAATCGAAGGCCTCACCGCGCTGCCTTTTGCCTGCCCAGGCGTGAAAACCCAAAATTTGGTAAGGGTCGGTGGTCAGCTCACCAAGCAGCATGGCTCGCTGCTCACCTACGATGCCAAAGCCGAGTTTGGTGTGGTGGGCGACGCTAAGGGCGAGATTGACGTGAATGGCGGCGTGGCCACCAAGTTCAAAATGCTTGGCGACACGGTGCGAATAAAAGGTTATGGCTATTTCAAGAATTTGAACGTGCCATATCTGCTCACAAATTTTGTTTCAAACCACTATGCTTGGCAAAACGATTTCGACAAAGTGCGCCGTTTCAGAGTGGGTGGCGAACTGGTAGTGCCATTTAGCGGCACAAGAATCAACGTTGGCTACGAAACGCTCAAAAACTATGTGTATTTCAACTCACAGGCTTTGCCGCAGCAGTGCGGAAGCATTGTCAATGTGCTTAGTGCCACCCTTGAGCAGAAGCTGCATTTCGGCATATTCAACTGGGACAACAGCGTCACTTACCAAACCACTTCCAAAGAAGAAGTGCTCGCATTGCCCAAACTAGCAGTGTATTCCAATTTTTATTTGAAGTTTGCTGTCGCCAAGGTGCTGAAAGTGCAATTTGGCGTTGATTGCAACTACTATACCAAGTATTATGCGCCAAACTACAACCCCGCCAACATGACGTTCTATAACCAGCGCGACATGAAGTGTGGTGACTTTGCATTTATGAACGCATATTTGAATTGCCGCATGAAGCAAGCGCGCTTCTTTATGATGTATAGCCATGTCAACGACGGCTTGTTTGGTGGCAAAAACTACTTCTCTATCCCCCACTATCCGCTCAACCCTGGCCGCTTCCAAATGGGAGTGTCAGTCAACTTCATCAACTAATCCCCACCCAAGCTACTGAAAAGAAGAATTTCATCTAATACAAGCAGTTCGCCTTCAAGGTAAATGTAAAATATTACGGATATTATTTACATTATTCGTAGTTTTTTCAAAAAAAATAAGGCTCGACGAATACAAAAAAGTCGTTTTTTTTCTATATTTGGGGTGCAAAAAAATTTACCATTAAACTAACTAAAAACGGTACAATTATGAGAATTGGAATTCCGAAAGAAATTAAGAACAACGAGAACCGCGTGGGAATGACTCCTGCCGGCGTTGCCGAGTTGATTAAGCATGGTCATGACGTGTATGTGCAGCACACTGCCGGAGAAGGCAGCGGATTCCCCGACGCTCAATATGAGAAAGTAGGTGCAACTATTTTGCCTACCATCGAGGACGTGTATGCCACAGCCGACATGATTGTGAAGGTAAAAGAGCCAATTGAGCCAGAGTATAAACTCGTTAAGAAAGGCCAGTTGGTGTTCACCTATTTCCATTTCGCATGCGAAAAGGCTTTGACCGAAGCTATGATTAACAGCGGCGCAATTTGCCTTGCCTACGAGACAGTGCAGTTGCCAAACTGCCAGTTGCCACTACTCATTCCTATGAGTGAGGTGGCAGGACGCATGGCCGCGTTAAACGGAGCTTACTATCTGCAAAAGACCAAAGGCGGAAAAGGCAAACTGATAGGCGGAGTGCCTGGTGTGAAGCCAGCCAAAGTGCTTGTGCTTGGCGGCGGAACAGTGGGCGAAGCCGCAGCTCGCACAGCAGCCGGCATGGGTGCAAATGTGGTGATTACCGATGTGTCGCTGCCACGCTTGCGCCAGCTCGACTTGGAAACACCGGCCAATGTCCGAACACTCTATAGCAGCGAGCACAACATAGTGCAAGAGCTGGCCGACGTAGATGTTGTGATAGGTTCTGTGCTCATTCCTGGTGCAAAAGCTCCTTATCTCATAACTCGCGACATGCTGAAACTCATGGAGCCGGGCACTGTGCTCGTAGATGTGGCCATTGACCAAGGCGGCTGCTTTGAGACATCGCACCCCACATCACACACCGAGCCGACTTATGTGGTCGATGGAATTTTGCACTATGCCGTGGCCAACATTCCTGGAGCAGTGCCAAACACATCAACAATGGCTCTGACCAACGCCACGCTGCGCTACGCCATAGCTCTTGCCGATAAGGGCTGGCGCCAGGCTTGCAAAGACGACGAGGCTCTCTACAAGGGCTTGAACGTGGTGGAAGGCAAAGTCACGTTTAAGGGCGTGGCCGATGCCTGGGGACTTAAATACGAGCCCGTGAAGTTGTAAACAGGCTTTTTACATCATGATATAATTTTTTTATTCATCGAGCCGTGCCACCGTGATGGTGTTGCGGCTCATTTTTTTGCCGTTCATTCATACACATAGTCGAGGAAGTCTTTGAGCGGCTTTAGCACACTCAAGTCACGGCTCGCCTTTTCAGGCCAGTCGGGCGTGCAGAAGTAGTCTTTGTCAACGTGCATCACCACCAAGAATTCCTTCATTTTCAGATACTCACCCAGAGGGTGGTCGGCAGGGAAATCACGCGGCACACGCTTGAGCGACTCGCTCTCAAAGCTGAAGCGTGACGTGAACTCCGGATTAGTTATGATTTTAGTGAATTCTTCTTGCTCGGCGTCAATCAAGTTTCGCATGGCGCAAAGCTTGTCTTTTGCCGGCAACCACACGCCGCCACCCACCATGCTGTGGCCTGGTTGCAAATGAACGTAGTGGGCAAACGACTGGCAGCGACGCCCACCACGGCCGAAGCAAGCCGAAAAATAAGTTTTATATGGACTCTTGTCTGGCGAAAAACGAATGTCACGGTATATGCGATACACCGCATCTGCCACATTCAGCCCATGCACCGAGTCGTCCCATTGCGAAATCAGATTGATTAAGCTCTGCACATCGCCAAGCCACTGCTGGCGCAGAGTGTCGTATTGGTCTTTATGCTGCTTAAACCACTCACGGTTGTTGTTGGCAGCAAGTTGTGTCAAGAAAGAGAATAGCTGTGAAGCGTTGAGTTCTGATGCCATTTTTGTGATTATTTTGATTTAGGCAAAGTTAGCCAAAAAAACGTTTGAGTGTGCCTATTGTTAATAATTGTAACAACTTAGCAAAAAACTCATAAAACTTTTGCGGTTTTAAGAGTTTTCCGATAGCTTTGCAATCAGGAATTTTCATAATCATTAAAATTCCAAACCATTATGCAAAACCGAATCTTAAAAACCAAAACAGCTTCACAACCCTCGCTTCGCCTATGCCAAACAGAGAAAGAATTTTAGACGAGACCTACAAAATGATGTCGAAAATCGGCCCGCAGTCAATGACTATGGACACGGTGGCTCACAGCTGCGGTGTGTCAAAGCGCACACTCTATGAGCAATTTGGCGGCAAGGCAAATCTGATTAAGGAAACGCTGCTTCATGCCAACAACAAGCGCATGAACCGCGTGCATGCGCTATATGAGAGCGCGAGCAACAGCTTTGAGGCTCTGATGCTCGTGTTCTTGGAGCTTATAGAAATGTTCAGCGACATGTCCGATGTGGTGCTGTTCGACATCAAGCGTCTTTATCCCGAACTGCTCAAAGACTTCAGAGAGCTGCAACTGCGCCGTGTTTACGGACTCACTAAAATGATTGACCAAGCCAAGAAAGAAGGTCTGGCGTTGCCATCACTCAACAGCCGCCAAGCCTCCTACATGCTGTTCGTGGGCTTGAGCAACATGCGCGACACGCTCAAACAATGTGAGTGGGAATTCGACCTAAGAGAAATGTTTGAAATGATATTTCTTTGTTTCATCAGAGGCATTGCCACCGAAAAAGGGCGGCATTTTGTTGATGATTTTCTGCTTGAGAATTTCAACGACATAAAAGACAAGAAAACAAATTAAAAGACAAACATCTATAAATGAACAACAAGAGAAACAGAAAACTACTGTTTGCCGTGCTGTGCAGTTGCGCCATTGCCGCAATGGGGCAAACTGCCACCGACACCTTGAGGCTTAGTCTTGACGACTGCATCAGAATAGCCCTCAACGAAAACCCCACCATAAAAGTGGCAGAAATGGAAATCACTAAGGTTGACTACTCAAAGAAAGAGGTGCTGGGGCAACTGTTGCCCACCGTCACTTTCTCCGGCAGCTATCAGCGCACACTTGCCAAACAGACCATGTATATGGACACCGAGCAGGGAACCGCCAAGTTTCGTGTAGGCCGTGACAATGCGTGGAACACCGGCTTCAACGCTTCCATGCCACTTGTCATGCCCACGCTGTGGAAGTCGATAAAACTAAACGACACGCAGATTTTGCAAAACGTCGAGGCAGCCCGCTCGTCGCGCCTGTCGCTCGTGAACCAAGTGAAAAATGCCTACTATGCCCTGCTTCTTGCCGTCGATTCCAAGAAAGTGATTGAGGAAAACCACGCCACGGCCAAGATGAACGCCGAGATTTTCAGCAACAAGTTCAAGCTCGGCACGGCATCGGAATATGACGTGCTGCGAGCCAATGTGGCTGTGACCAACTTGGAGCCGTCAATCCTTGAGGCAGACAACTCCATAAACCAGTGCCTGTTGCAACTCAAAGTGCTCATGGGCATGGACGTGCGCGCCAATGTGGCTCCCGGGCTCACTCTGGAGCAATACAAAGACGAAATGCTGCGCTATGCGCCCATCGACACCACACTTGCCATGAACAGCGATTTGCGCAAAGTTGACATACAGACCGAATATTTGAAAAAAGCCCTCGATGTGCAAAATGAACTGCACCCCAAAAGTTAGACACAAAACTTTTGGGGTGCATTATGTATAGACGCCACAATTATGAAGAACGGC
>CAKUAR010000016.1 GCA_934636465.1 uncultured Muribaculaceae bacterium | reverse complement strand
AGAGTCCGGTGCAATACCGAACTCTTTCTCAAATCGGATAGTTAATAACCTGTCCAACTTTTTGGGGTCACTTCAATTGCCGTCTTTCGGGCTTTTTTTGAAAAGAAGCAATGAGGTATTATCTTAACATAGGGAGCAATTTGGGCAACCGAGAGGGATTTCTGCTCAAAGCCGTTGTGGAGCTTAGCGCATATGGCGTGTGTGAGGCACTGTCGCACATAGTGGAGAGCGAGCCATGGGGGTTTGTGTCGGCCAACAGCTTCTTGAACATGGGAGTGTTGCTGCGGTCTGACCTCACGCCAGAGGAGATGCTCGACCGCTTGCACCACATAGAGCGTAAACTTGGCAGCACATCGCATCGCGACAGCCGTGGAGGCTATGCCGACCGCAATGTTGACATCGACATCATGGCGGCGGAGAACGAGACTGGAGAGGGCGTTAAAATCGATTCTGAGCTGTTGACGCTGCCGCACCCGCACTTACACGACCGCAAATTTTTCATTGACCCCTATAAAGAGTTGAAAGCTGCCGCTGAAAAGCTCAAATGAAGCCTCTGGGGGGTACAAGAGAATAAATGAGCAAGGGACTGTGTTGCGACTTGATAGTCGGCACAGTCCCTTGCTCACGTTGTGTGATAAGGGGGCAATTTAGAACACGAGTCCGAAACCGCCCATTATGTTGAGTTTTTGTGCCCCCATGCCGTAGAGGTAATCCCACTTGCGGTTGAGCAGGTTGTTGCCTTGAGCCCAAATGGTGACAACGTCGGATATGCGGTAGCGTGCACCGAGATGCAGATTGTTGGCGTCTTTGAGCTTCAGCAGGCTGAAACTGTTGTCGGAAGCAAGCACTGTGGAGCGTTTGCCCCTGAATTCCCAACCAAACTCTATGGAAAGAGGCTTGATGGGTGTGACTTTAAGGTCAACGTTTGCCACGTATTGTGGGCGGTCAAGCCCCAAGCTGTAACCCTTGATGTCGTTGTCGCCATCAACGTTGACTTCGTCTTTTTGTGGTGCGTAGGTCACCTTGCCGTTGAGGTCGATGATTGAGCGGTATTTGTAGCCGAGCTCAGCTCCAGCTTTCAGGCCCTTGGAGTCGAAATACTGATATTTAGTGTAGCTGAAATTGCTCATGTCGGGATTGCCAAGCGCATCGGCTGTGACATAGGTGACGAGGTCGCGGCGCACAAGTCCGTAGCCCACGAATGCCTTTGCACTGAATCCGCTGAACTCGCCAAGCTTGAAGCCAACCTCGCCGTCAACTGGGGTGAACGTGTTTTGATACATGCCCAGAGGGTCGCTATAGCGGTTGAGGGCTGCCACACGCGCCAGCTTGTTGAGGGTCTTGCCACCTTGCAAGTCGGCATAGAGATATGCTCCGTCGGCAAGGCGGAAGTCGAGTTTCACATTAGGGGCAATGCGCACTGCGGTGCCGTCACTGAAAGAGAACTGCACGTTTGCGCCGAGTTGAGCCCTGACAGCTTCGCCAAGGAAGCTATAATAGGGGTTGAGTGTAACCATGCCGTAGGATTTGTTGATGCTGTCGGTGGGAAGCATCAAGGCATTGAGCATGTCGCTGTCGGCTTTCTTGTTAACATAGTCGAATGTGGCATTGATGCCGAAACTTGATTCGTCGCCGGTGTAGTAGCGGCCGCCGAGGTCAAACTTGAGACTATGCTCTTTTGCGCCCTTATAGTCGGTGAGCGTGTCGGCAAAAGCCTTGCCATAGCCGGCATAGCCGTAGCCAAAGCCTATTTTGTAGTCGAAACGGTGGCCGTTGAGGCGAGATTGCCCGTCCCAACCGATATTCACGCCGAAGTTTGTGAAACTCTGTTTGTGGTTGTCGTAGAAATCAGACTGCGCGCCATAGTAGTTGAAGCTGTCGAAATGGCCGAGCAAGTCAAGGTTGAGCACGCCCGATGTGGCGGTGTTCTTGAAGTTGATGCCAAACGTGTTGTCGTTGTATTTCTGCTTCATGCGCAGGGCATCGTCGGTTATGGACTCGGAAGTGTTTTTCCCGCCCCAAGTGCTGTTGTGCTGATACCACACGCCGAGTTTGTTGGTCTCGGTGTCAACTATGCGGTAGCCGGCATTGCCGGTCATGTTGAGCTGGCTTCCGGCGCCAAAACTTAAATAGCCGCGTTGGTCGGAGAATATGTGGGCGGTGCGGTAGCCGTAGGGCAGCATGGTGGGCACTTCAGACGGCACGTCGATGGGTGCGGCCCAGTCGCTGTACTTCAGATTCACGGCCTTGGTGGAAGTGGTTTTCTTAACTTTAGGCAGAGAGTTTTTCTTGGTTGCCTTTTTCTCCACCGGCACGAAGTCTTTTTGGAGTGTAATCTCTTTGTTGAGGTTCTCCTTCTTTTGCTGTTGGGTCTGCTTTTGCTGCTGAGCTTGGCCGCTAAAAGCCACCAGGCAAGCAAGCAAGGCACTTACATATATTTTTTTCATATTGTGCATTTCCTTTTATCTCGTTTTTGTTATTTCGACTTGTTGTCGCTGCTTGAGTTGCCGTTTTTGCGCGAGGAGGTCTTTTTGCTTGAGTTTTCACTCTTGCTTGACGACGACCCCTTGCCTTGTTTCCAACTGTTGAGGCGAGTGTTGATTTCGTCAAAAATCTCCTTGTCCTTGCCTGGGTAGTTCTCTTTAAGGCTTTGCAGATATTCTCTTGCCTCAAAGTCCTTGCCCTGCTTGTGGTAGACATCGCTCAGCAAGATGAAGCCCTTGGCAAGCCAATAGGCGTGAGGCGTGCCCTGCTCAATGAAAGAGTTGAGCGTTTTTTCGGCAAGTTTCAGCTCGCCGTGCTTGTACTGTATGTTGGCGAGCTCGTAGGCGGCTTGGGCACCATACTCGTTTTGCGTGTCTTTTGACAGACGGCGCAAGTCGGCTTGTGCCGAGGTCTCGTCGCCGAGAGCGGCATTGGCAATGGCGCGTGTTATGGTCACCTCTTTCTCCTCGTTGGAGTTGAGGCCACCGCCGCTAATCAGGGCGTCGGCAAGGCTCTTGACGTCTTTCCACTTCTTCATGTCTTTAGAAAGACGGAGCATGCCGAGCTGTGCCACAATCTTGTTGTCGGCGCTCGACGACTTGGCTGCAAGTTCCTTGTAAACCTTCATGGCCTCTTCGTTCTTACCTTGCTTGCTCAAAATGGAGCTCTTGATAGAGAGCGCGTCTTCGGCAAACGAAGCGTCTTCGTTGCCAACGAGCGAGGCGTTGATGTTGGTCAGAGCCTCGTTGAGGTTGCCCTTGCCATAGTAGTAGCGGCCTATGTAGTATTTTGCTTGGGCTGCGTAGGCGCCGTTGGGGTAATTTGTGAGATATTGCTGCATCTTGGTGATGCTTGGCTTGTCGGCAATGGCGAGCTTCTCGGCTGCTTCAAATGTCAGACGGTCAACCTCGGCAACATCGAGGCGTGGAGCGTTGGGCACGCTCTCCAGGAAGTCGGAGAACTGCTTGAGCTGTCCGCGCTCGGCATAAATGAGTTTCATGTCTTCGGCAGCGGCTTGAGCCTCGTCGCTTGACGGGTATTTCCTGATGAGCTGCTTGTATGCCTCGATGGCGGCATCTACGTTGTCGTTGTTTTTATTGACGATGCCTTCTTGCAACATGGCCTTGCGAGCCTCTGGCGACTGCGGATATTTCTTGACTACCTGCGCATAGGTGGCAAGAGCTTCGGGCACTGACTTCATGGCCACTTGGGCGTTGGCTTTCTCAAGCAATGCTTGTGGCGCAAGGCTTGTGCTCGGATAAGCCTTGAGCAGAGCGTCGATTTGCTCCACCTTGGCGCTGTAGCGTTTGCTGAGTCCTGCCATCATGGCTTTTTGGAACATGGAGTAGTCGGCTGCGCCCTCGTTTTGACCTATTGCCTCGCCATAGCTCTTCTCGGCTGCCGAGAAGTCTTGGGTGTAGTAGTTGGTGTCGCCAATGCGGTTGTAGGCGTCGGCCAGTAGCTCCTTGCTAAGGGTCTTGGAGTTGATGGCGTTTTGGAACGCCTTTTTGGCTGCGTCGTAGCGTTTTTGCTGGAAAAGCGAGTAGCCCAGGTTGTATTGCGCCAGACCGTAGTTCTCGTCGGTGGTGGCAGTGGAGTTGACATAGGCGAGCTGGTTGTCCATGGCTTCCTTGTAGTCGCCACTGCGATATTGTGCCTCGCCGAGCCACAACTTGCACTCGTTCAGTATTTTCTTGTCGTAGTTGCCCACGGCAATGGCCTGTTTGAAATAGTTTTGTGCCGTTTTGGTCTTGTTGTTTGACAATGCCTGCACACCCAGGTTGTAGAGCACTTTTTGCTTGGCGGCGAGCACTTGCTTGCCGGGGTTCTGAATGTGTGATATGCTTGTGAGTGCCTTGTTGTAGTCGTTGGTGGTGAGATAGGCATTGACGAGATAGCCTTCCACTTCGTCGCGGTACTTGGAATTGGGGTACTCGTTGAGGAATTTCTCAAACATGTCAATTGACTTGTCGAAAGGAGTGCGTCCGCCGCGGCTTTGGCTCACGGCGTAGTTGTAGAAAGCTGTTTCCTTGACGTTGCGGTCAAAATCCATGGCGGCAGCTTTCTGGAACGCGATTGCGGCAGGGTCCATCTCGTTGAGCTTCATCTCACTCTGTCCGATGTAGAGATATGCGCTTTGGGCGAGGGCATCGGCTAAGCCGGTGACGTGGTTCATGTTGCTCATGGCGGCGCGATACTGGCCGTCGCGATAGTTGAGCACGCCCATGGCATAGGAGGCGGTGCGCAACGGCTCACCATCGACACTGCTCATGTATTTTTTGAGGTAGGTGCGTGCCTGTGTGTCGTTGTTCTGGTGATAGTAGCTTTCGCCCACCAGACGGTTTAGCTCCACGTCGAAATAATCGTTGGCATTGTCGGCGAGCAGCGATTTGCCGAGGCTTATCACCTTGTCGTATTCTTTGCCGGCATATTCGATTTGGCACTCATAGTATTGTGACTGGTAGCCGAGCTCGCCGGCGCTTCTTATGCTGCGGAACTTTTTGAGAGCCGAGTTGTAGTTGCCGTTGGCATAGTCGATATAGGCGTCATAGAACTTGGTGGCATCGCCATAGCGTTTGGTGCCGGCCAGGCGGTCGTAGAGCTTTTTGGCCTCTTCGTAGTTGCCCACACGCAGGTTGGCGTAGGCTTTGCGATAGAGCAAGTCCTCGTTGGCATCGGCGTCTAATGCGCCCTCGCGCACTTTGGAGTAAGCGGCTAAAGCTTCGTCGAAATTGTTGCCATGACCTTTGCCCTCGCCGATTTTTGGCCAGTTGTTGCCACTTGCCGAGGCAGGACCTTTGTGGAACAGGTCGTCGGCGTCGTCGCGGGTTTGCGGAGCGTCGGTGTCGCCGCGATAGAAATAATAGTCGCCTATTTTCATCAAAGCCTCACTGGCGTGTTTCGACGTGGGGTAGTCCTTGACAAACTTGTTGAGAGCGGTGAGGCTCTTTTCGCGGTCGCCGCGCTCAAATTTGCTCAAGGCAAGATAAAACTCGGCTTCCTCGCGGAGCGAGGCGTTGGCCGGCAAAGTTGCCACGTGACTAAGTTGGTCGATAGCCCCAACGTAGTTTTGCGCCTCATACATCAATTTGCCACGGGTGAGATAGCCCTCAGCACCTGTGTCAGCCAAAGCTGGCTGTGCGCCTGAGGCAATCGGCGCAACAAGGCATGTGGTCAGCAATACTGATTTTAACTTCATGTCGCTATAATATGTTTTTGAACCTCTTGCGAGGTTGATATTTATGTCTGGTCTATACTATTCTGCAAATATAATGATAAATCAACAAAAGTCACCCCCGCAAACCCTAAAGAATGTTTAAGCTGCTGCCGCCTGGCAGTCCGCGCTCGGCGAAAAGAATGAGCCTGCAGGGCTTGGTGAAAGGTCGTGAAAAGCTCTGGAAAAGGCCACAACCGGCAAAATGACACAATTTTAGCGGCGTATTTTGGCACTAAAGCAAATTTTACTATCTTTGCGTGTTTATTAAACTGAAATAACTACGCAATTTCAACCCGATAAAAAACAAAAATAAATAAAAAAATAATGGCAGCATTAGAGAAAATCAGAAAAAGAGCGGTTGTCTTGACAATTGTCATTGGCCTTGGCCTCCTCGCCTTCATCGTGGAAGACGGTGTGCGCGCCGTGGAGTCATTGTTCAACGACAACACCGCAGCTAAAGTGGGTGGCGACAAAATCGACATCATGGAGTTCCAGAAAAGGGAACAAGAGCTCGCAGCCCAGAATCAAAACCAGAACAATCAGGAAGACCAAGCCGTTAGACAGCAGCAGTTGCTCGACGAAATGGTGTTCGAGAAACTCCTTGAGCAAGAATATGACAAGGTGGGCATCGACGTTACCGACAGCGAGCTGAGCAACGCGCTCACTGGCAAGAACCCAAGCCAGGCAGCTATGCAGTTTGCACGCCAGATAGGCGCTGAAACTCCAGCTCAAGCCTACGACTTCATTTTCAATCCTGCAAAATATGGCATTCAGGACGCACAAGTGGCAGAATTGCGTGCCAACTGGGTGAAGATGCAAGACGACGTGCTCAAGCAACTCAAGATGCAAAAACTCTCTATGCTCGTTGCCGGCGCAATACAAGCCAACGACCTCGACCGTCAGCAAATGGCTGAGGACGGAGAAACAACATGCTACATCAACTTTGTGAAGAAAGACTACTCGACTCTTGCCGACAACAAGTTCCCTGTGAGTGACTCTGAACTCAAAGCAGCTTATGACAAAGAGAAACAACTCTTCACAATGGACGAGGAAACTCGCGCCATTCACTACATAGCAGTGAACGTGGAGCCATCGCAAAGCGATGTGGCCAAGGCCAACGCTCTTGTCAACAAGGCTTACAACAACTTGGTGGCATATAACGGCATTGACTCGATTCGCACAATGAGCGAACTCCGCACCGACTCTGTGAAGGCAAGTTTGAGCCAAATCACTGACAATGCTGTGAGAGACTTTGTGAAGGGTGCTTCGGTGGGCTCTGTGTATAAGGCCGACCCACAAGACAAGAATTACCACTTGGTTAAGGTGCTCAAGATAGAGAGCTCGCTTGACTCGGTGAACGTGGCTTCTGTGGCTGTGCAAGGCAACAAGAAACTGCAAGACTCTGTGCTCAATATGCTCAACTCTGGCAAGCCTCTCGCCGAGGTAGCCAAGGTTAAGGGTGTGAAAACACAAGAAGCCGAGTGGCAACAAATAGCAAACGCTCCAGACTCGCTCAAGACCAAGATTGCCAATGCTGGCGCTGGTTATGTGGTGCTGCAATCGAGTGCCGATGGCGCATATCTCTGCAAGGTGGTGGAGAAGAAAGCTCCTAAGACATTCTACACTCTTGCTGATGTGAGCTTCCAGTCGTATGCAAGCCAAAAGACTATTGACAACATCACAAACAAACTGCAGAACTTCCTTAACAAGAACAAAACTATAGAGGCTTTTGAGAAGAATGCAGCCAAGGCCGGTTATCAGGCAATCGAGGCTGAAATCACTCCAAGCACTCCGCAAATAGGTTACAACCCACAATTTGGCGGCGGCATCAAGGATTCGCGCAAGGCTATCAAGTGGGCATTTGACAGCAAACCTGGTGAGGTGTCAACAATCTTCAGCGACAACAAAGACGTGCTCATCGTGGTGGCTCTTGACAATGTGTATAAGGACGACTACTTCCCAGTGGACTATCCGGCCGTTAAGGACTACTTGACAGCTAAGGTTCGCAACTCTAAGAAGGGTGATGCTCTCATGAAGCAATACAGCGGCAAGGCTAAAGACCTCAACTCTTATGCTAAACTCTTCGGCACTGCTGTTGACACAACTCAAGTGATTTTCGCACAAGACGGAATCAACAAGATTGACAACTCTGAAGTGGGCTTGATTGGCCGTATGTCGGTTGCAAAACCTGGTCAACTCCAAGGTCCGTGGAAGGGTAATTCTGCAATCTATGTGTATCAAGCAACTCGTCAAGAGCGCAGCAAACGTGTTCCGTCGAAAGATGAGCTGAATATGCAGTTCGCTCGTACTCGTGGCGGTTACGTGGTGGCTAACGCACAAGTTATGTATCGCATACTTAGCAAGGCTGCCGGTGTGAAGAAAAACATCATCAAGTTCTATTGATGACAAAATAATGTGGGTAATACCCACGTAAGAGACTGGGCAGAGCTGTCGATGAAAATCGGCGGCTCTGCTTCGTTTTTGTTGGTGCTGGGTGGCAAGGTTGGCGCTATACGCATCCCTCCGGCATGCGTTATTTTGGTTGGTTTTGCCCCACGACCGTCGCTGTCGCTCCTCAGTCGTTATGGGATATACATGTGCCTCCGGCACATTGTCGCCTGATTCTGGGTTGGTAGGCTGCATGCTGTCGCATTGCAGCACTGCGTGCTGCTCGCTGTGGGGTGGGGTTGTGCTATCGAGTGCTGCCCGTTGTAGTGCTGGGGTTGTGTTATTGGGTGCTGCTCGTTGTGGTGCGTGTGTGGAGTTTGGTGGTGGTTTTTGGGTGGGGTGGGGATTGGGTTGTTGCGAAAAAGCAAAATATTCAGTAATTTTGGCTAACTAAAAAAATTAATTTGCGCTATGCAATCAATCAATGAATCACAAGACGAAATCATAGAGGAGTTCTCGGAAATGTCAACTTGGATTGACCGCTATGCCTATATTATTGACCTCGGCAACTCGCTTGAGACTTTGCCGGAGGACCAGCATACGCCAGACAACTTGATTGACGGTTGCCAAAGCCGGTTGTGGCTTAACTGCGAGGACCGCGACGGCAAGCTCTATTTTCAGGCCGACAGCGATGCGATAATAGTGAAAGGACTGATTTCGCTGCTGATACGTGTGTTTTCGGGTCGAACTCCACAGGAGATACTTGACGCGGACCTGTATTTTATAGACAAGATAGGCTTTAAGGACAACTTGAGCCCCACACGCAGCAACGGCCTGCTGTCGATGGTGAAGAAAATCAGGGCTTATGCCTTGGCTTTCAAGATAAAGGAGACGCAGTGAGGCCGCAGCGCTGGCGTGACTGATGCGTAAAAACTTAATTTTTAACAAAATAAAAACCATTACACTATGTTCAAAAACCACCCCAAGGGATTAATTCCCGCTGCTCTGAGCAACATGGGCGAACGTTTCGGCTACTACATCATGAACGCCGTGCTTCTGCTTTTCTTGTGCTCAAAGTTCGGACTTAGCGACGAGACGAGCGGCATCATTTATTCTGTGTTTTATGCGCTCATCTATGTGCTGAGCCTCGTGGGCGGTGCTATAGCCGACAAGAAACAAAACTATAAGGGCACCATTATGGCTGGTCTGATAGTGATGGCTTCGGGCTATGTGCTGCTTTCGTTCCCTATAATGTCAACTGCCGCCAACATTTCGTGGCTGCTGCCGTTCACTTGCTTTGCCCTGCTGCTCATAGCATTTGGCAATGGCTTGTTTAAGGGCAACTTGCAGGCCATAGTGGGCCAGATGTATGACAATTTTGAGGCCGAGGCCGCAAAGAAGGGGCCGGAGGCGTTGGCTGCCGTGAAAGGCAAGCGTGACTCTGGTTTCCAGATATTTTATGTGTTTATAAACATTGGCGGTCTGGTGGCTCCGTTTATTGCCCCATATTTGCGTCAGTGGTGGCTTGGGACGAAGGGACTGCTCTATAACGCCGAACTTCCGGCTCTGTGCCACAAGTTCCTTGAAGGCAAGGCAATGACAGGCGAGGAGCAGGACAACTTGACGAATCTCATGCAGCAGGTGGGCGGCAATGTGGCCGACATGACCTCGGCATGCTCGGGTTATCTGGAGACATTCAACACCGGCGTGCACTACTCGTTTATAGCATCGGTGGTGGCAATGCTCATATCGCTTGCAATATTTGTGGCATATAAGAAGATTTTCCCGACACCTGCGAAGAAAGAGGCTGCCGCGGCAGTGGGCTACACCGCAGAGGAGAAGGTGGCAATGGCCAAGGAAATCAAGCAACGCATGTATGCCTTGTTTGCAGTGCTTGGCGTGGCAATATTCTTCTGGTTCTCGTTCCACCAGAACGGCCAGTCGCTCTCGGTGTTTGCACGCGACTTTGTTAAGACCGACTCGATAGCTCCTGAAATTTGGCAGGCTGTGAATCCGTTCTTCGTGATAGTGCTCACGCCAATAATTATGTGGATTTTTGGTGTTCTAGGCCGTCGCGGCAAGCAAATATCCACTCCACGCAAGATTGCCTATGGCATGTTTATTGCCGGTTTGGCTTATCTGTTCCTGGCAATCTACTCGTTTGTCATGGGTTATCCGTCGGGCGAGGAGTTCAAGGCTATGAGCGTTGACGCCAAAGAGGCCATGAAGGCTGGGCCGTGGGTGCTGATAGTTACCTATTTCTTCCTCACCGTGGCAGAGCTGTTCATTTCTCCACTTGGATTGTCGTTTGTGTCGAAAGTGGCGCCAAAACACCTTCAGGGCTTGTGCCAGGGCTTGTGGCTCGGCGCAACGGCTGTGGGCAACCTGCTGATTTGGATTGGCCCGCTTATGTATAACAAAATGCCGCTGTGGGAGTGCTGGACGGTGTTCCTGGCTGTTTGCTTCGTGTCGATGGGCGTGATGCTCGGCATGGTGAAATGGCTTGAGCGCGTTACCTCGGAGTAAACAAGAGAAGGCTAAATAGTGATAAAAAAATAAACGCTGCGGCATGAGCCGTGGCGTTTGTTTTTTATGCCTGTTTGTGCGCTTAGATGACTTTGCAGTAGGTGGCGTGAGTTAGGGCTGCGGCTTTTTGCCAAGTGAAGTCGGCCACGCGCTTTGAACCAAGCTCTGTGACATGCCGGCGCAGTGCGTCGTCGGTGACGATGCGGTCTAATGTCTCGGTAAGGCTTTGGCACGACGCAGGGTCGAAATAAACACCGGCTTCATCGCATATTTCGGGAAAACAGCTGGCGTTGCTAAGTAGCACAGGGCAGGAATTGGCCCAGGCTTCAAGAATGGGTATGCCAAAGCCCTCGTAGAGCGACGGAAACACAAATGCCGTGGCTTGGCAGTAGAGCTGGGCAAGCTGCGGCTCGGTGGCGCTGAAGTGGTGGATTTTGCCGATTAAGCCGAGCGCGGCAAACTTTTGCGACTCTTGTGAGTTGAACGCACGGCCTGTGCAGACGAGGTGAAGCTGTGGGTGCTTGGCAGAGAGTGCGGCAAATGCCGACAGCAGCAGGTCGAAATTTTTGTAGCCGCCACGCTGCCCCACAAATAGAATGTAGCTGCTTGGCAACGACAAGGTGCGTGAAGGCTCGACGGGGGTTATGCCGTGGTATATGACGTCGATTTTATCGGGCGAAATGCCGAGGTAGTCGATAATGTCGCGGCGCGTGTTGTCGCTTATGGCTATGATGCGTGCGGCTTGTGACGCCAGAAGCGCTTTGCGCGCGGCGGTGGGGTCGGTGGGTGAGAAGTATTGCGGAAACTTCTCGTGAATCATGTCGTGGATTGTGAGCACGAAAGGTTTGCCGCCGAGACCGTCGAGAAAAAACGGGTCGTAGTAGGTGGGGTGAAACACATCGTAGCCGCCGCGGCGCATGGCTGCAAGCGTGTGGCGGCGGTTAAGACCCTTGAACACCCCTTTGAAGCACTTATAAAACCCCATGGGCATGGCACTGAAGTGTGAGGTGACGTCGTGCCGGCTAAGGTAGTGGTTTTTTGAGAACAGCATGGGCAGGCGCACGTTGTCGCCTGTGGCGCGGAGATTGCGTATAATCTCGTAGAAATAGCGAGAAATGCCTCCGAACTGCTGTATGTCGAATGTCTGGGTGTCGTAGATTACTTTGACCGATGTGCTCATAGGGCGTGTGATTGTTTTTGCTTAATGCAAAGGTATTTGAAAAAAGCACAACAGCCAAGCCGGCCGGCGGTGATAATTGCGGCTGGTGGCGCGCCGAGGTGTTAACGGGAACACAGACAGATGAAATAGTGGTGAAAAAGAGGTGGAAAATGGTGGCGCATTGGCGTGGGTATTGTTTAATAATTCTTATCTTTGTAAGTTAAAAATAGAACATCATCGGAAATGAGAGTAAAGATACATCGCGAGGGACTAAACATCATATTTGCACTGCTATTTATCTTGATAGTGGTGAACAGTCTGTCGTATGCGTTTATCGACTACAAAGTGGTGCCGATAGTCTTTATCGTGATTTCGGTAATCATGTTTGGTCTTGTGGTGAACTTCTTCAGGCTGCCACGCCGCCATTTTGAGGCGCAGACACCCACTGACGTGGTGGCGAGTGTTGACGGCACAGTGGTGGCGCTGGAAGAGGTGTATGAGGACGAATATCTGCACCGCAACATGATACAGCTGTCGATATTTATGTCGGTGTTTAATGTGCACGCCAATTGGACTCCAGTGGAAGGCGAGGTGAAATATGTGAAGCACCATGCCGGCCGCTTCATGGCTGCCTATCTGCCAAAATCGAGCAGTGACAACGAGCGCTCGGCGATAGTGATAAAGACCAAGACCGGCGACGAGGTTATGGTGAGGCAGATTGCCGGCGCAGTGGCTCGCCGCATAGTGACATACGTGGAGCCGGGCGACACGGTGGCTTTTGACAACCACATAGGTTTCATAAAATTTGGCTCGCGTGTTGACGTGTTCCTGCCGCTTGACGCCGAATTCTTCGTTAAACTTGGCGACCGCACTTGGGGAGGACAGACTCTGGTGGCGCGCATGAAAGACAGAAAAAAACAAGGAAATGTTTCAGAAAATCAAGAATAACATACCAAACGCCATAACAAGCCTGAACTTGTTTTCGGGCGCAATGGCGTGTGTGGCTGCATTCCAGGGCCAGGAGCTGCTGGTGGGCAGCCTGACGGGCACACAGACGGCGTTTGTGTTTATAGCCATGTCGGCAGTGTTTGACTTCTTTGACGGCTTTGTGGCAAGACTGCTGCATGTGGTGTCGGGCATAGGCAAGGAGCTTGACTCGCTCAGCGACTCGGTGAGCTTCGGGTTGGCACCGGCGCTGATAATGCTCAATGTGATGCAACAAAATGGCGTGGAGGGCGTGTTGCCTTTCGTGGCGCTGATTATTCCGGTGTTTGGCGCGTTGCGCCTGGCGAAGTTTAACCTCGACACAAATCAGGGCGAGGTGTTTACCGGTCTGCCAATACCTGCTAACGCAATATTTTGGATAGGCTTTGCCGACTACAACACCAGCCACCCAGACGTGAACGTGTGGATAGTGCTGGCACTGGTGGTGGTGCTCTCGCTGCTCATGGTGTGCAGCCTCAGACTGTTTTCGCTCAAAGTGCACAGCTTGAGCCTGAAGGTGAGCTACCGCCAATGGCTGATTTTGGCTGCTACGGTGGTGTTTGTGGCTACCATGGGTCTGCCTGGATTGTCGTGCACGATAGCTCTGTATGTGCTCTTGTCGGTGCTGACCAAGGTGAAATGAAAACTTTTGGCACGGCAATTGTGATAAGTTCTCTATAAAACGGAATTGCAATGATTAAATTACTTGTTATTGGTTTGATTTTGTATGTGTGCTACCGCATATACAAGTTTTCGTGGAGACTGCATCAGACGATAGATGACATGCGCCGCGGCGGCGGAGGGCAAGCCACCGGCAACCGCAGCAACCAACGCTATGAGAGCGGACGGAGAAGCGGCAAGGTGTATGCCAAAGACGTGGGCGAATATGTGGATTATGAAGAGATAGACCGCGTGGTGGAGCAAAACACCGGAGAAGACGTGCAGACGGAGCAATTCTGTGAAGAAAGCCGCGTGAGCGATGCGGAATATGAGGACATAAAGTGACGCCAGCGACAAGCGACAGCGCACTCGGCGTTAACCTTTGTTGTGGCGGTGGGGAAATGAGACTTCCCGTGTGGCGGCATAAATTTGCAGTGCTGAATGAGATAAGCCATGTGGCGGCTCAAAAAAAACAAAGGCAGCAACCGAGAGAAATAAATTAAGCATAAAAACAAAAACGATATAACATTATGGACGAAGACAAGTTGAAATTTGACGATGGGGCACAGGCTGCCGCAAACGATGGTAACACCGGGCGCAAACAGGTGTCGCCAGAGAAGCTGAAAGCGCTTCAGGTGGCTATGGACAAAATCGACAAGACATATGGTCGCGGCTCAATCATGAAGCTCGGAGACGACCACATAGAGAACATAGACGTGATACCCACAGGCTCCGTTGGCCTTGACTATGCACTTGGCGTGGGCGGTTACCCACGCGGCCGCATTGTGGAAATATATGGTCCGGAGTCGTCAGGTAAGACAACTCTTGCCATTCACGCCATAGCCGAGGCTCAAAAGGCTGGCGGCATAGCTGCAATCATCGACGCAGAGCACGCTTTCGACCGTTTCTATGCCGAAAACCTGGGCGTTGACGTAAACAATCTGTGGATAGCGCAACCCGACAATGGAGAGCAGGCTCTGGAGATAGCCGACCAACTGATACGCTCGTCGGCAATCGACATAATTGTGATAGACTCTGTGGCTGCCTTGACTCCAAAAGCCGAGATTGAGGGCGACATGGGCGACAGCAAGATGGGCTTGCAGGCACGACTGATGTCGCAAGCATTAAGAAAGCTGACTGCAACAATATCGAAAACCAACACTACCTGCATATTCATCAACCAGCTGCGCGAAAAGCTCGGTGTGATGTTTGGAAATCCTGAAACAACAACCGGTGGAAATGCACTGAAATTCTATGCCTCGGTGCGCTTAGACATTCGCCGCTTGGGTCAAATTAAAGACGGAGAAAATGTGGTGGGCAACTTGACACGCGTGAAAGTGGTGAAAAACAAGGTGGCGCCCCCATTCCGCAAGGCAGAGTTTGAAATCCTGTTTGGCAAGGGAATAAGCAAAGTGGGCGAAATCGTGGACCTCGGTGTGGAATTCGGCATTGTGAAAAAGAGCGGCGCATGGTACTCATACGATGGCACTAAGCTCGGACAAGGCCGCGATGCTGCCAAGCAAATGGTGGCTGACAACCCAGAACTTGAAGAAGAACTTGAGGCTAAAATTAAAGATGCCATGGCAAATGGCGGCTCAAGCGACGACAGCAAGAAGAAATAACTCTTGTGTGCACAGCGCAAGCTGTGCTGACTAAATAGCTGAATGATGAAGAAAATGCCGTGGACGCCTGGGTGGCGTTCGCGGCATTTGTTTTTTATTACTATTCTGTTTATAGAGTGGCAATGCCGTGGGCGGCGATAAACTCCGACAGAGCCTTGCCACCGTCGAGCGACGACACATATTTGGTGAGAACGCGGAACATGGGCGCGCCATAGCGTTTTACACCATCGGTGAGAGTGTTGAGTACGCACACGTCGCCGGCAAGGCCGCACACGTCAATTTGCGTTATGCCAAGCACGGTGATGACCTTGTGAAGATGTTCGGCCGAAAGCTGATTGCGGAATATGGAATACTCCTCGGCATCGGCAAACGTGCCCTTGGTCAGCACTTGTGTGTAGCCGGAAGTTTCGTTGAGCGGAGCAATGAGAGGCTGGTAGATGCCAGCTCCGGCAGAGAACTGAACGCAGTGCATGGGCCACTGACCGTCTTGCTCGACAAACGAGCAGTGGTTGTAGGGGTGCCAGTCGGTTGTGACTACTTTGTAGGCGTATTCGCCATTGCTGTCGGTGATGAATTGGGCGAGGGGTGCCAGTGCCTCTTCGGCACCAGGCACTGGCAGAGTGCCAGTGATAAAGTCGATTTGTGGGTCAACCACAAGTAAGAGCTTGCTCATAGCGTTTGGTTTTTTTTCGGTGTTTGTTTCATTGATGTTTTGTGGCTGTAAAGATAGCAGAAAAGCGTGGTTGACGCCAATGTTTTTCACTTGATTTGCATAAAACTTTGGCTTCGCTTCTCTTGCCGACGCTCCTGGTTGAATCGGTTTTTCCGCTTGTTGTGATGCGAGGCTTGGGAAATCTTTTGCTGGGTGGAGATTTTTTTTTGAAAAAATGAAAGACGGAGCAGTGGGGAGTGGCTATGTGGCGCAAATGTTTAGACATTAGAAAAATAACCGAAATGCACAGGACCGCCAGACTGGTGATATGGCATGAAATGTGTGCCTGGCGATGCGCCAAAAAGTGGTGTGTGTCTTACAAAAAGTTGGGAGTTACGTCATTTTGCTTTAACTTTGTAGTGAAACAGGTGCTGTGATGTGCAAAATATTAACCACAGACGCTGTGCGATAACCGAATTCAGTTTGATAAAAGAACGACAATAAAAATTAAAAATGGAAGCAGCAAAAGTAATTGCAGACTTGCAACGCAAGTTTCCCAACCAGCCGGAGTACATTCAATCAGTGAGCCAAGTGTTGGGAACAATCGAAGAGGAGTATAACAAACACCCGGAGTTTGACAATGCCAACCTGATAGAGAGGTTGTGTATTCCAGACCGAATCTACAAGTTCAGAGTGAACTGGGTAGATGACGCAGGCAAGGTGCAGACCAACACAGGTTATCGTGTGCAGCACAACAATGCGATTGGCCCCTACAAGGGTGGCGTGCGCTTCCACTCATCGGTGACGGAATCAATCTTGAAATTCCTTGCTTTTGAGCAAACATTCAAAAACTCGCTCACCACGCTGCCAATGGGCGGTGCAAAGGGCGGCTCTGACTTCTCGCCACGCGGCAAGAGCAATGCCGAGGTGATGCGTTTTTGCCAGGCGTTTGTGACAGAGCTTTTCCGCTTTGTGGGTCCTGACGAGGACGTGCCAGCCGGCGACATAGGCGTGGGCGGCCGTGAAGTGGGCTATATGTTTGGCATGTATAAGAAACTCACACACCAGTTCACTGGCGTGTTCACCGGCAAGGGTCTTGACTTTGGCGGCTCAAAGATACGCCCAGAAGCCACAGGATATGGCAACGTGTATTTCTTGAACAACATGCTTGCCACTCGCAACCTTGATGTGAAAGGCAAGACGGTGCTTGTGTCGGGCTCTGGAAACGTGGCGCAATACACTGCCGAGAAATTGCTTGAGCAAGGCGCAAAGGTGGTTACAATGTCGGATTCTGACGGCTACATATATGACCCAGCCGGAATAGACCGCAAGAAACTTGACTGGATTATGAATCTGAAGAATGTGGAGCGCGGCCGTATCAGAGAATATGCCGAGGAGTTTGACGTGAAATATGTGGCTGGAGCAAAGCCGTGGAGCGAGAAAGCCGACATAGCCACTCCGTGTGCCACACAAAATGAAATAGACGAAGATGCTGCCAAGACACTCCTTGCAAATGGTGTGATAGCTGTGAGTGAGGGTGCGAACATGCCTTGCACGCCAGGAGCAATCAAGGCGTTCCAAGACGCGAAGATTCTGTACTGCCCTGGCAAGGCTTCAAATGCCGGCGGCGTGAGCGTGTCGGGCCTTGAAATGAGCCAGAACTCAGAGCGTCTGAGCTGGAGCCGTGAGGAGGTTGACGCAAAGCTCCACGGCATTATGGACGAAATACACGCCAACTGCGTGAAATATGGCACCGAGCCTGACGGCTACATCAACTATGTGAAGGGTGCTAACGTGGCAGGTTTCTTGAAGGTGGCTCGCGCCATGATGGCTCAAGGAATCGTGTGACGCTGACTGCGGATTTGTGAATGGAATAAATATTAAAATTGCCGGGCGGCCGCGCATTTGCGCAGCCGCCCGGCTTGCTTTTTTGTGTGGCGGAGGGGTGCGGCGTAGTGTTTTTTTTGAAGTAACTTTGCAGAGCTTTTTGTGAGAAACTTGGAAAAGAATAATAGCTGAAGATGAACAACAAACTTAAAGGAACACTGTTTGGCGTGGTGGCTGCTGTGGCCTACGGCACAAACCCTCTGTTTTCACTGCCGCTTTATGCGCAGGGCATGACTCCTGACTCGGTGCTGTTTATAAACATATCAATCAAGGCCATCGGCTCGACATATGCGGCTATTATCGGGGCATTGGAGCCAGTGACAGCCTTAATGATAGGCGTGTTTGTGTTTGGCGAGAGCTTCACCGTGCGCATAGCTTTGGGAGCATTGCTGATAGTGTTTGCCGTGATACTGGTGGTGTCGCAAAACGTGGTGGTGGCAGGATTGAAAAAGGGCTGGCACAAACTGCGGTAATCTGCATTTTCTGTGAACAGACCAAGCACTGTCGCTCCCTCAACGACATGAACTATTGATTCTTCATTTGTTTCTATCTGTACTTTTGATGTATTCCCATAAAGACAGTTAGGATAATCGGCTACGAATTCATTTTCGAAAGCAAAGCCTGTGATGTAGTCTTTTTTTTCTGCATAGTTATGAACTATATATTTGAAACAGCCTTTTTCTATATAACCAATGTTGTGAGATGGGTTGCTGATTTGTTGAAAAATATCACCACGTCTCAAAATCTGCATTTTGCCATTGCTGATGCAGTATTGTCGCAAGAAATCAAGATTGACGCCAACCTGGTATGAATTTAATAATTCTTTCATATATCAATAGAGAATAGTATGAATGTATAGTTCAAAATATTGCCATTTTGAAATGAATTAAAACTTACACGCCGAGGATTTTGTGATAGGTCTTTAAGATGTCTTCATCTCTGTTTTTGACTAATTCGGCAAGGTCCTCAACGCCCCATTCCTTAGCGTGACGCTCTAAGAATGCTTCCATTGTGGCGTACGCTGTGTCGAACGTATAGAAGATTTTAGGGGCATGTTTGAAAAAGTCTTTGGCAATCTGGTCATTTTTATATTCTTGGTTGAACAATGCTTTGCCGGCTTCTTTTAACCTTTTTGCCAAAAGAGCCAGTTTTTCAGAGCCGGTTTCTTCGCCATGCAAGCGAACCAGATGATATAAAGAGACGAAAACCAATTCGTAGTTAATGAAAATGGATAAATCCATTGATTTTTCAAATGCCCTTATCTTGCAAAAAGTGAGATGTTTCCCCTTTTGCTCTTTGAGTGTGTAGCACAACTCAAAGTAAATGTAATCTTTGTACTGGTCATAAGCGCTTGCCGAGTCAGCTTCTATTTCGGGTATTGAGCGAAGTCTTGCTTGCACATCAGAAAAGACAAATCGTTCGGGCAGCGTCTTTGCCGCCTTGCGAAACTTGGAGAGCGCGGTGTCGGCTTGTCCTTTCTTAACGGCTACATAGAGTGGTACATACCATTTTGCGTCTTTGCACTTGGCTTCCCACTCGGTGAAAGCCTTTGCTTTCTTTGACTTGATTTGCTCCAGCAAAGCGGCTTGCTCAGCCGTAAGAGGCTTAATCCAGTCGCAGAAATCCAAGTATTTCATTTGCGCTTTTGAGCTGCATACGCGGCCACGAATGGTGCAGAATGTTTGATAAGAAATAACGGTTTGGTTATAGCTTCCGACTTTGGCATCATCTGCTTCGTCAATGTCGTAAGGTTCATAATATGTGGCGAAGATGCTTTCTACCTTTGCGAACTCATCTTCTGCCATAATCCAGTCGCCTGGCTTAAATGGATAGGTTTTAGTCATAATTGCTATGTTTGTTGTTGTTTTTTTTGTGTTGCAGGTGCCACTTGCAGTCGTTGTATAACACCCATAACCCTCCGCCACCGAAAAACACAATGCCAGCAAAATCAACTGCACGGTTGAATTCTGGATATGGGAAATGTCGTGATGTGGCTTCTGGGTGGAATATTAACACGTAGGTTGAAAAAAGCGTTAAAGTCAAGCAAGCCGTGTAGAACTTAACTCTTATGGGAGCTGACTTTCTGAAAAAGCAAAAAACAAATCCTATGATTCCGAAAATTAATGATGCAATAGCAGTTTCAATGGTTTTCGCGGAAAACTCGTTATGGCGCCACAACGTTATACTCACTATCAGTATGCTGATGGCGATGCAAACAAAACTGATGGCATAACCCCCAATTATGGTTTTCTTGTTGTTAAGTTGCTTTTGGAAGATTCGCTCTGCATTTTGCCAGAATTTATCCATATTCTTCATAGTTCGTCGCTTAAAAGACAGTTGTTGACAATTAACTTGGGGTGGCTAACTTGCTATAATATTCTCTCTTCCAAACATGCCAGAGACGATGTGTTCTTCGTGAGTGCGGTATTTGCCGACCTCAATTTGTGAACCCTTGCTGAATCCAGTGGGGAAAAGCGCTGCTTGCCAAGCGCATAGTTTGGCTTTGGTCAGCGGTTGGGCATAGTAGCTCACGTCGTCGAGCATGACAGTCACAACGGAATCGACGTAATGCGATGGTGCGGTGTACTTTACGTTTTCTATGCCGAGTTTTCTGGCGATTGATGAGCGCACCTCGTCGGCATTGAGGCAAATACCCTCGATTTCTGACGAGTGAATCACGTCGTAGGTCAAGTTTTCTGCCATTGCCTTGAGTTTGCTGTCAAGACCGAGTGAGGCAAGCCTGCCGTAGAGCAATCCTTGCTTGCGGCTGACGGCTTCGATGAGCGCTGTTAGTTCTGACGCACGCCATTGGAATTTAGTCCAGTTGTCTCTTTCGTGTATGTACATAAGCAGAGGGTGTGGGGTGATGCGGCATTAATGTGGCAATAACGGCGCAGATTTTGCGACAAAAATAACGAGTTTTTGTCGCAAATACAATTTGACGGTTTAAATTTGGCGTGATTTGGTGAAAAAATAAGGCTTAGCCATTGTGACTAAGCCTTTTGGAGAAGCGGTGCGTACCGGACTCGAACCGGTGACCTCCTGCGTGACAGGCAGGCATTCTAACCAGCTGAACTAACGCACCATTGCTGATTTGCTCTGCAAAGATAAGTCAAATTATTGTTATATCAACAAAAAATGCCGGTTATTTTTCGTTTTCACCGCTGAAATTTTCGTCTTTGTCTTTTTCGTTGACGGTGAGTTGCAGCAACTCGATGCGTGCTGCGCTCTTTTTGAGGATTTTAAACGAAAAATTGTCGATGCGGAATTGTTCGCCCTCGTTTGGTATGGTTTCGAGGCGGTCGAGAATGAAGCCGGCTATGGTTTGATAGCCGTCGTCTTCGGGAATGTCGAGGTGGAAGTTGTCGTTGATTTCCTCGATTTCCATTCGACCGGAGAACTCGTAGGTGTTTTTGCTGATTTGGCGTTGCACGAGCTTGTTGTGGTCGTGCTCGTCTTCAATGTCGCCGAATATCTCTTCAACGAGGTCTTCGAGGGTCACCATGCCCGATGTGCCGCCAAACTCGTCGATGACGATGGCCATGCTTTTCTTTTCTTTGAGCAGTTTTTGCATCATTTTTTTTGCCAGCATGGTTTCGGGGGCGAATAAAACAGGCTTGATGCGAGTTTTCCAGTCGATGTCGGTGACAAACAGCTCACTCACTTGGATAAAGCCTTGCACGTTGTCGATATTGCTATCATAGACTACGATTTTAGACAAGCCCGACTTGGTGAACAGCTCGCTTAGCTCGTCGCGCGACACTTCGTTGATGTCAACGGCGGTGATTTCGTTGCGTGGCACCATGCAGTCGCGCAGGTGGGTGTCGGAGAAATCGAGGGCGTTCTCAAAAATCTTGACCTCGCGGTTCACTTCCTTGTGCTCGTCTTCGTGCTTGTCGATGTTCTCCTGCAAGTAGGAGTCGAGCTCCTCAACGGTGATTACATTGAATTTCTGCTTTGGGACTTTGAGTCCGAACAGCTTCATGAGGCACATGGAGATGAACTCGGTGAACTTTGACACCGGCCACAAAATGCAGTAGCAGATGGCAAGCGGAATGGAGCACAGACTAAGCGAATAGTTGGGATTGATGCGAAACACCATCTTGGGTAGAAACTCTCCGCAGAAAAGCACTATGAGGGTGGAAATGATGGTCTGCGCTATGAGGACGAGGGCGTCGTTGCCGCCAAACAGTGTGAGCAGGCTGCCGCGAAGCAAGCCGGCCATGGCCATGCCATAGACGACGTTGACAATGTTGTTGCCAACAAGCAGTGCCGAGATGAAGTTGTCTTTGTTGGAGAAGAAGATGTTGATGATGCTGTTGACCAGTCCGCCTTTTTTCACGTCGATGCCCACTCTGACCTTGTTTGCCGACACAAAAGCAATCTCGATGCCGGAGAAAAAGCCAGAAAGCATCAGGGAGACGAAGGTAACGATTAAAAGAGTGGATAGTTCGTTGCTCATTGTAGTATTTGCGTGTGGTTGGCAAAGATTGCCGAAATATTAAAATGTCATTGAGATGAGGTGGGCTTGTCTGGCTGCTTGGCGCTTTGGCTGCCTTGTGCAGTGGACTGGGCAGCAGGTTGTTGCTGCACTGGCGCTGCTCCGCTGCCGCCACGGGGGAACCGACCTTCCTCAATGGGGAAAATAGCAGAAACGTGCTTGAGCGTGTAGGACGTGAGCTTTTCGTTTGACGAATAGCCGTAGCCTTCAATCACGCGCATGGGGTCTTCGATGTGTATGAAAGAGTCGGACTGAAGCGTGTGCTGGTTCTGGTCCCAGAACATCTGCTTGGTGAGGATAATCTCCTTTTTGATGTTGGTAATGCGCACATTGCCGTTCAGACTCCAGATTTTTTGTCGCTCGTTGTAGTGAGCCGAGTCGCACTGAATGGTGGCCACGACCTTGAATTTCTTGTCGAGCTCCTCGGCAAAAACGCCTTGTGGAAAGGTCCAGTGAGGCTCTTTTGCTTCTTCATACATGTTCCACAGCGGCGTGGTGATGCGGTAGCGCGTGTTGCCGGAGTCGCTAATCACCGTCTGCATGTCGTGCGACACCACGGTGGGCACCACTTCGGGGTTGACTGGGTGGTTGACCACACTTTTTACCTCGTCCTTGCAAGCGAACAAAGTACTCACCAGCAGCATGAGGAGTGATATGTGAACAAGTCTTGTCATGTGGGATTAGACTATGTGTGCAGTGCGGTTGTGTGCTTGGCGGCAGCCGTCAAGCTGCCAGCCTCGCGTTGGTTTCTTTTATTGGATTTGGCGTTTCCAGAACCACATTTCGTTGAAGTTGACGCTCAGAGTGATGTTGAGGTAATTCTCCTTTATGAGGCACACTGGGGCAGAGTAGCGGTGCTTCCACTCAAGGCCGAGGTTGATTATGGTTTTGCTCGACGGAGCTGGAAGTCCGAAGCCAATGCCTATACCGTAGTCGCGCACGTTGTTGCCCGAAATGTTTTCGTAGTCGTGGTTGTAGTGCCCACCAATGCGGTAGCTGATGCGCTGGAGATAGCTTGTGCGGCCATTTGGCGTGTATTGCAGACCCACGGCTGCTTTCCAGCGGTTGTCAAACGTCATGTTTGGCGACTCGAAGCCTTGCAGCGGAGTGTATTTTGCGTCTTTCCAGTTTTGATAGAGGAAGTCGGCTTCCACGAGCAGCTGGTCGTTGTGCATGAAGCTGATGCCTGCTCCTATGGTTTGTGGCGACTGATATTGGCCTTTGAGCGTGCCGTAGCCCACGGTGTCGAGTTTGCTGTCTTGGCTCTCGTCGTTATAAGTGCCCCATGTGTGGCCGTGGAACGACTTCTTGGGGGTGTAGGCCGCGCCCAGCACTATGCGGTTGTCGCGGTTGAGGTTGATGCCATATTGTGCGCCCACATGCACATTCCAGTCGCGCACCTCAAGTACGCGTTGAAACATGGTGGTGGAGGCGGCGTTGACGTAGGTGGTGTTGGTTGTGGTGCCGAACATGTAAGAGAAGTTGGCGCCGAAAGAGAAGTTCTTGAACGGCTCGTATCCCCAGCCAAGATACAGCTCATTGATGCCTCCGTAGCCGGTGCGCGACTCGGTGCCGTTGGTCAGCTCGGTGCCAAAGGAGTAGCCTACCGACGAGAATGGCACAACGCCAAACGACATGCCCATACCTTTGCTCACGCGAAACAGGGCGGTTATATAGTCGAGACCGCCGCCATAGTTGCTGCCCGACTTGTCGCCTTCCTTGTTCCACAGGCAAGTGAAGTCAACGCCCACGTCCCACAAGAAAGTGAGAGAGTCAACGTAGGCGTAGGAAGCGGGGTTCATCACATTGATTTGACGGCCGCTTTGCATGGCATAGCCCACGCCGCCCATGGCGCGCTGCGCTCCAGAGGCGTTGTCGGACATCAAGCCGTAGCCTATGCGGGAGTAGGCGCTGTTAGACAACTGGGCGCTGGCTGCCAGAGTGCCGGCAGCCGCGGTGAAGAGGAGAATGAGAGTTTTTAGTATCTTCATTGTAGAAAATTGTTCGTTTCGACATGCCGCAAGCCGTCGTTTGGGCGGCTCGCATCGGCATTTTGATGCAAAATTACTAAATACTAATTAATTAATGACGATTTGCACAATTTTTAGCATTTTCATGCTGCCATGAGGCGGAGCTGTGCGCGCAGGGCTATTTTTCGACTTCTTTTTTGAGCACATGCTCCACAGCCACGGTGGAGTAGATTTGCAGCACAGCGCCTGCCATGAGAAATGCAACCCAGTCGGTGTTGCCGGCCTGCGGATAGAACAGGAGCGCGGCCGAGGCGCAATAGAGTGCCGCCGACACCTTGGCTATGCGATAGAGCCGCTTTACGCGCAAGTTGCTGCCGTTGTAGCTCTCTACCATGCGAGCCGCAAGTGTGAGCACTGCGCCAAAGGCATAGATGTAGCGCATGGCCACCCAGTGGATTCCTGCTATGGGCAGCACTGCCATGATGAGCATTACGAGCAGACCCACAGCCAGCATGAGGCTTTGTATCGTCTTTTTGTTTTCTTCTGAAACCATATTTTTTAGCTTTGTCGTTGTTGTTTGATTATTGCTTGATTTTGTGGGGCGGTGTTTATGGAATGTCGGTCACATAGACCTCCTCATAGTCTTTTTTCATGCCATATTTTTCGCGTGCTATTTTCTCGAGGGTGGCGCGGTCGGTGTTGAGCTCTCTGATTTTTTTCTCATACATGGCCGCCGAGTCCTCGTTGGCCTTGGTTTCGGCTTTGAGCAGATTGATTTGCCGGTTGTATTCGTTGATTTTAAGATAATTGTTGCCGCCGTTGAAAAACAGCAACCCGACAATAAATGCCACGAAGACGACGAGTGGCGCGCTAAGCCACTTGGGCACCCACTTTGGACGGCGTAATTTTTTATGATTGGCAGCTTTGCTCATAGCGTGATTGCGAAATTCTGTTTTGCTATATTTTTAGGGTGTAAAGGTAGTTATAAAAACGTTAAAAAGAGCCTTTGGCAGTGGTAAATAAGTATAAAATCACCATTTGATGCGCCGGCGGCTTGTGATGATGCCGGCAAGGCGGTCGAAGAGGACGTGGTCGGCAGCGTCGGTGCTGCGGTTTATGCGCACCAGCACGTCGGTGCCCAGATAGTAGGCCACGGCCGACTTGCTGAACACACCGTTGGTGGTAAAATCGTCGATGTAATCGGTCATTTTGGGTGCAAATGAGTCGGTGCGGCCGTGAAGCACACGCTCATCTACCTCAAACTCCATGCCCATGTGCAGGCTTGCTGCGCGGCGGCACGCCTCGTTGAGCCTCGTGCGCGGCACTTGCTTGTTGAAGAAATAGTTGGGCTGGAGATAGGCGAAGTCGAACCCATAGGATTTCCAGTTTTCAAGCCCACGGCTTGAGAAGTAGGGAATCCAGTAGAACCGCATGCCCTTGGAGTGAATGTAGGAGCTGATGGCCTTGGTGATGGTAGCCGATGCCTGTATGTTCTCGTCAATCCAGTAGAACCCCTCAAGGCGCAAGTTGCCGAGCTTGGCTTGGCTGAACCGCTGCATCACTTGGTCAACATACCATTTCATCGCAGAAATTTGGTCTTTTTGCTTGTTGAAGTTCATCTTCTTGCCGCCTAATTTGCCCCAGTTGGTTTTGCCTGGGAATGGCGCTGGCAGAGCCATAATAACCGCATGTGTGAAAGGCGGAGTGCCGAGCAACTTTTTCTGCTTGCCGATGCACGAGTTGAGCGCGCACACGGCTTTGCCCTGCTCAAAATTGCGGTTGAGCAGCCATTGCCATTTCTTTTTGTCGGCACCGTTCTTGCCCCAGTTTGTGGCAAAGAGATTGCCAATTCCATCGTTGAATTCCAGAAACAAGAAGCCGTTGAACAGCCAGTCGCGCTTGCCGCTGGCAAACGTGTGCACCACATAAGGCTCAATCTCTTGTTCGGTCCACTCTATGTGCTTTGGGCTGCCCTTGTAGCACAGGGCTATGTCGCTCACGGAGTTGGTGGCAAACGTGGCTGTGGCTGCTTGCTGCGCGCTTGCGGCAAATGCGGTGAGCCAGAGCCACAGAATGATAAATATGGGTGATTTCATCGGTGAAACCGCATTATTTCAGCAATTCGGGACGCAGCTTCTTGGTGCGCTCAAGCGATTGCTGGTATTTCCATTCTTCGATTTTGGCTTGATTGCCCGACAGCAGCACGTCGGGCACTTTCCAGCCGTTGAATTCGGCAGGGCGGGTGTAGATGGGCGCTTCGAGCAGATTGTCCTGAAACGAGTCGTTGAGTGCCGACTGCTCGTCGCCTATGGCGCCGGGAATGAGCCTGACCACGGCATCGGCTATCACTGCCGCCGGCAGTTCGCCGCCGGTGAGCACATAGTTGCCGATGGAGATTTCCTTGGTGATGAGGTGCTCGCGTATGCGGTAGTCAATGCCCTTGTAGTGTCCGCACAAAATCATGAGGTTGTTGGCCAGCGAGAGGCTGTTGGCCATGGGCTGGTCGAGAATGTCGCCGTCGGGCGAGGTGAAAATCACCTCGTCGTATTTTCGCTCCGACTCCAGCTGCTCCATGCAGCGGAACACTGGCTCTATCTGCATCACCATGCCGGCTTCGCCGCTGAAGGGGTAATCGTCAACCTTGCGGTGCTTGCGCAGCGACCAGTCTCGCAGGTTGTGGACGTGAATCTCGACAAGACCCTTGTCTTGCGCGCGCTGCAGAATGGAGCAGTGCAGGGGCGACTCAAGGGCGTCGGGCATAACGGAAAGAATGTCTATTCTCATGTCGTCTTGAAGTGAGTTTTTTCGCTTTATAGTGCAAAGTTATGAACACTTTTTAATTTCAAAGGCATTAAATGGTGATTATGGATATTTTTATTATCTTTGTCAAGAAACGCAAAGCTTAGCTTTAATATAACCACTTTGTAAGTAGAAATGAAATCATTGACTCACTTGAACAACAAACAACCCAAGCGAACGACAAACAGAATCGGCCGGTTGCTCTCTGCCGGTGTTTTTTGTGTGTTTGCACTTTCTATGGCTGCACAGCCGCAGATGCCACAACCTGTGCCTATGGCCGACGTCAACACTGGCGGAGAACTGTCACAGCGCATATCGCAGAACTTCAAGCGGCTTGAGGAAACCAAATATCAGCCCGCCCACGTGTTTCTCACCGAAGAGCAGTCTAACGGCTGGCCTGGCGACACCGAGGGGCGCACGATACTGGGCTTGACGCTCGATGCGCAAACATCGCACCGTGAGCCGGTGTATCTCGACAGCATAATCCACTTGATTCCGGCGCACCTCAATGAGCTGGGCTATATGGGCACGGTGTATGCCGACGGCATCATCAACGAGCAGCAGATTTCTGGCAATGGCTGGATGCTTCGCGGATTGTGCGAATATTATCAATGGAAAAAAGACCCCAAGGTGCTTGATGTAATCAAATCCACCGTGCACAACCTGTTTTTGCGCGGCAAGGGGCACTATGCCCAATATCCCATCGACCCTGCCGAGCGTCGCGCCAATGTGGGAGCGGAGTCGGGCTCGATACAAAACACTGTGAACGGCTGGATGCTTTCGAGCGACGTGGGCTGTGTGTTTATAGGCATGGAAGGACTGATACACGCCTACACGTTGCTCAAAGAGCCTGAAATAGCCGAGGTAATAGAAGAAATGATAGGGCGGTTCTTGCAAATGAACCTTGTGGAGATGAAGGCGCAGACCCATGCTTCGCTCACAGCGTGCCGTGGCCTGATACGCTACGCCCTTGCCACAGGCAACGCCAAATACATAGAAGACGCGCGTAAACGCTTTGAACTGTATATAGGTGACGGAATGACCGAAAATTTTGAGAACTACAACTGGTTTGACCGCTTTGACACATGGACTGAGCCGTGCGCCGTGGTTGACAGCTATATGGTGGCTTCGCAGCTGTGGCAGTGCACTGGCAATCCGCGCTATCGCGACATAGCTGAGCGCATATACTACAACGGCCTGTGTAGCGACCAACGGTGGAATGGCGGATTTGGCACAAACAATTGTCCAGGAGTTGGGGCTGGAACACCATATTTAGCAGTGTCGGCCGACGAGGCTCACTGGTGCTGCACCATGCGTGGCGGCGAGGGTCTGTCGCGCGTGGCGGAATATGCTTACTACACCGGCAGCGACAACACGCTGTGGATTAACCACTATGGCACATCGTCGGCCAAGGTGGCTCTCGGCTATGGCGAGTTGACCCTGATGCAGACCACCGACTATCCGTTTGACAACCGCGTGTCGGTCAAGGTGCTTGGCAACACTTGCGGCAAGGTGACGCTCAAGTTTGCCATGCCGGCGTGGGTGTATGGCTTTAAGCTCGTGATTAACAACGAGGAAGCTCCGGTGACGCTGAAAGACGGTTTCGCTGCCGTGACGCGCGACTTCAAGCGCGCCGATGACTTGCAGTTGACATTTGAGATGCGCTCTGGCATAGAGCCCACAATCAACGCCAAGAACACCGGCAAGTGGGACAAAAAGGCGTTCTTCGGTCCTCTCGTGCTGGGACATGATGGCGACGAGATAGCTCTGCCTGACAGTGCTGAGCTGCGCCAAACAGGGCGCATGGAGTGGCAGGTGGGCAGCACCAGCATAATGCTGACGCCGGTGTATCACCTCATGGACCGCGCCGTTACCAAAGACAACGGCTACCGCAAGCAAATCTTGTTTGAGTGACCGCACTTGCACAGGCAATCATAGAAATTAATAACGATAATGAACTTAAAAGGAAAACTAAAACTGGCTTTTCTGGTCACATTGTGCCTGGGAAGCGGGGTGGCGAGTGCTGCGCCTGTGGCAAAGGCGGCTGGCGGCGAGCGAATTGCCAACATCATCAACTTTGTGCGCGGTTTTGAGCCGCGCGACACGGTGAACTGCAGCCGTGAAATCTTGCGCACCACGGTCAAAAACCAGATAGGCATAATGCGCGAAAACGGCCTGACCGGCACGTTCTTGCTGCAATATGACGCGCTGATTGACGGCGGATTCCAACAACTTATGAAGCAGAACGGCGACGTGTGTGTCGATGTGGGCGCATGGTGGGAAATCACCCAGCCACACTGCGAGGCAGCCGGCATTAAGTGGCGTGGACGCTACAGCTGGGACTGGCATGCGCAGTTCGACTTCTCCATAGGCTACACGCCCGATGAGCGACTGAAGCTCGTGGACGTGTATATGGCTAAATTCAAGGAAATATTCGGCCACTATCCCACGGCGGTGGGCAGCTGGTATCTCGACGGCACCACGCTGCAATACATGCACGAGAAATATGGCGTGGTGGCTTCGTGTATCTGCCGCGACCAGGTGGGCACCGACGGCTACACCCTGTGGGGCGGCTATTGGCACGGTGGCTATTATCCGAGCAAGCAATATGTGTATATGCCGGCGCAAACGCCCGAGGGGCAGATTGACGTGCCGGTGTTCAGAATGCTCGGCAGCGACCCCCTGCACCAATACGACGCCAAACTTACCGGCAACGGTCAGGGAGTGGTGACGCTCGAACCAGCCTTCGCTGCCGGTGGTGGCTCGGAGTCGTATGTCGATTGGTATCTGAAAGTGATGACCAAGGACCCATGTCTGGGCTACACCTATTTCCAGACCGGACAAGAAAACTCATTCGTTTGGCCTGTCGTGGCTCGCGGATTTGCCGTGCAGATGCCAAGACTTGCAAAATATCGCAATCTCGGCGAGTTGAAGTTGCAAACTTTGACCGAAACTGGCCGTGAATTCGCTAAAAAACACAAGGTTACGCCGCCCACGGCGCAAGTCACGCTCAGCGACTATTCCAGCAGCAGCAACGACCGCACCGTGTGGTTCAACAGCCGCTTCTATCGTGCCAACCTCATAGTGGAAGGCAAGCATTTGCGCATACGCGACATACACAAGTTTGACGAGCGCGTGGCCTCGCCTTATCTGACCACTCCTGTCACGACCAACGATTTTGAGCTTAGCGCGCTGCCGGTGCTCGACGGCTTCGGCTGGAGCGGAGACGGCACTGTGGCTGGCATCAGACCCTATTTTACCGACGCAAAGGGTCGCAAAGTGGCCATGGAGGGCGGTCAGCTCAAGGCTTGGAACGAGGGTGCCGGCAAGCTGGTGGTGGCATGGCCGCTGACCAACTTGCCGGGTGCTGTTTTAACATTTGTTTTCACTGAAGGACAGATTAGCGTCAAGCTTGAAAAGACTCCGCGAAGTGTTAAATGGTATATGGAAATGGCTTCAAAAAGCGACAAAAAAGCTACCGTTTTTGAGGTAAAGCCCAAGTCGCTGGATTATTCACTCAATGGCTATAAGTATGATTGTCAGTTTGTTAAAGGAAGCATTTCTGGCTCTGCTGACGGTGTAATGTTAAAATTCACTCCATCGGCCAACACGCTTGTGTTAAAACTGAATTAAAGGGGGTGGATTTTAAGGTTTTTTCTGAAAATTATGTATATTTGCATATAAGATGTCTTTGAAACCAAAGGGAAAAGTGTCTTGTTTAGCCTCATTGTCTGTAAATAATAATTAACAATTAGGTGAAAATGAGCGTGATAGTAATTTGCGTGCCATGCTGTGACGGCTGTTTGCAGCAGTGGGGCGTGAATTCGATAGAGCCGATGAAATGGGGCTTTTGGTGTCTGTAAAATGTTAAAGTTGGTCTTAGGCATCGTGCGAGTGTGACAAAAGTGTAAAAACTGAGTTGCTTATATTATATAAGGTGTAAGAACTATAATTAAAAACAAAAACGAAAGATAAATGACAAGAATGATTACAAAACAAATGCCCGACAGCTCATAGGTGTTGCGCAGGTCAACCAAACTAAAGAACTTTAGTGTTTTAACGATAATAAAAGAGAATAAATAAACAAATTATCTTAACTCAGTTAACCAATAATTTTTTTAATATGGTGAACTTTAAAAACAAATTTAAAGAAAGTTCCTCACAAACCGGGAGCGGTTGGCAGCTGTGCCGACGCTTGACAATGGCCATAGCAATGGTGTCGTTGTTTGCGTTCGCCTCATTTGCCGACGTTTACACAGGTTATGTGACGGACGAAAATGACGAACCCGTCATCGGAGCCACCGTTGTTCAAAAAAACAAGACGACCAATGGTACCTCTACTGACATTGACGGTAAGTTTGAATTAAACGTTGAGGGAAGTACCGCAACGCTGCTGATTCAGTACATTGGCCATCAAGACCAGACTGTGAAAGCTAAAGCCGGACAAGTGGTCCGCGTGAAGCTGGCAGAAAGTGCAACAAACCTCGAAGACGTAGTAGTTGTGGCTTACGGCCAGCAAAAGAAGACAACCGTGACAGGTTCTGTTGCCACAGTTGACAACCGCGACATCAAGAAGAGTTCTGCAGCTCGTCTGGATAACGCATTGCAGGGCCGTATCACCGGTTTGGTTTCATTCCAGAACGGTGGTGGTCAGCCAGGTGTCGATGGCGCAACAATGTTCTTGCGTGGTGTCAGTTCTAACATCAACCAGAGCCCTCTGATTTTGGTCGATGGTGTGGAGCGTGACGTGATTGGCCAGTTGGACCCTAACGAGGTTGAAAACGTGAGTGTGCTGAAAGATGCTTCGGCTACTGCCGTTTTCGGTGTGCGTGGTGCCAACGGTGTTATTCTCATCACCACCAAGCGTGGTCACGATGGCCGTCCTGACCTGAACATCAGTTTTGAGCAGTCTTGGACTTCTTTCACCAAGAAGGACACCCGCATTCACGCAATCGAGTGGATGAAGGTGCGCAATGAGGCTCTTGAGAACGATGGTCTGGAGCATGCCTACAGCGACGATGTGATTGAGAAATTCCAAAACAAATACTGGGGACTTGACCCAAATGCTGCTGACTATGAGCAACAAAAGAAGTGGCGCGACTATATGTATCCTGACCACTACTGGGTGAAGGAATTGTTCCGCGACACAACTCCCCAATCAAAGGTTAACATTAACATGGCCGGTGGTACTGACAAGTTTAAATACTTCATCAACGTCGGCTACATTCACCAGGGTGGTAACACCAAGAATGAGAAAGGCAAGCCTTACGGATTTGACCCGTCAGTTAAGTCTGACCAATGGAAATTCCGTTCAAACTTGGACTACGACATCAACAAGTATTTCAAGGCCAGCTTGAGTTTGTCAACTTATATCCGTCAAAACAACCAGCCTAACGCCAACGTTATGTATGGTGGTGACTTGAACTGGGCTATCCGCGATATATTCAACCAGGCAACGACTATGCCTCCGATTTACGCAGGTCCACTCACAATCAAGCCAATGAACCCAGAGAATGAAACTGAGGAAGGCTTGGTTATCCAACCTAAGAACTACGACCGTTCTCCATATCTGATTATGAACCGTATGGGTTATGCTCACGGCACCACTGTGAAGATGACCACCAACTTTGCGCTGTCTTACGACTTGAGCAAGGTTGTTACCAAGGGTTTGAACATCAGAGGTAGCATTTCTTACGACGCTAACGGTACACGTAACCGCGGTTCTAACTGCAACCAGTCAGTTTATAACGTGAACCAAGACTATGAGAATGCTAAATTTGACTATGCACTCAACGGTGACCTTGTGAGAACATACAGCTTGTGGAGCGGCTCAAGCTCTGACTACACTCTCAATATGCAGGCACAGTTGAACTACAACCGTCAGTTTGGCAGCCACGACGTTGGTGCAATGGTACTTGCACAACGCGACTACAGTGTGCCTGGTGACTGGCGTCCACACAATGTGATTGGTGTTGCAACACGTTTCACCTATGGTTATGATTCTCGCTACTTGCTCGAGTTCGACCTTGGTTACAACGGTTCTGAGCAGTTTGCTCCATCTAACCGTTTCGGTACATTCCCGGCATTCTCTGCAGGTTGGATTATCAGCAACGAAAAATTCATGGCATCTACCAAGAGCTGGCTCGACAACTTGAAGGTTCGTGGTTCTTGGGGCCGTGTGGGTAGTGACGGTTACACTGGCTCATCAAGCCGCCGTTTCCTCTACATGGACAACATCTCATTTGGCACAAGCCAATGGGCTTCTGGTTTGGGAACTGGTTCTGTTCGCTCTATCAGCATTTCCAAGTATGCCAACCCGAACTTGAAGTGGGAGACTGCCGACAAGTTTGACATTGGTTTCGACATCGGCGTGCTCAAGTGCTTGACCCTCACGATGGACTACTACAAGGAGAAACGTAAAGACATTCTTATCAACCGTAACTCTGTGCCAGTGTTCCAGGGAACTCCTCTGGGCACTATACCTATGTATAACATGGGGCGCATCGACAACAACGGTCTTGAGTTTGAACTTGGTTTCAACAAGAACGTGGCTAAAGACCTCAACATCAACGCTAAGGTTAACTGGGGTACGAACCACAACATCGTGAAGGACTGGGACGAAGCAGAGCGTGACGAGTCATATCCTTACCGCTACCGCACCGAGGGGTATCCTCTGGGACAGTGCTGGGGTTACAAGATTGACTACTCTTCTAACGACGGTTTCTTTGTGTCGAAAGAAGATGTGGAGCACTACGGACAAACTTACAACGAGGCAACTGGCGCATGGGAAGGTAAAAAGATTACCTACGCAAGCGGTAGCCCGCGTCCTGGCGACTTCAAGTATGTTGACCTCAATGGCGACGGTGTGATTGACGACCACGATGTGATGCCACTCAAGCACTCTACAACTCCAGGTATCACTTGGGGCTGCAGCTTGGGTCTCGACTACAAGAATGTGGACTTCGCCATCTTCTTCGCCGGTCTCGGCCGCTTCTCTCAAAACTACAGTGGACAAAACGTATATGAGGTTCTAGGTGCAGGTTGCTACTATGAGTATCAGCGCACTGCATGGACAGCTGAGCGCTGGGCCAATGGTGACAAGATTACTTATCCTGCATTGTCAACCACAACTTCTGTGAGTTTGCGTGCCAACGACTTCTTCACTATGAAGCGTTCTTACACTCGTCTGAAGAACTTAATCATTGGCTACACACTGCCACGCACTTGGCTCAAGGCCGTAGGCGTCAAGAGCTTGCGTGTATATGCCAGCGGTGAGAACCTGTTTGTGTGGGATTCTCTGAGAATGAAACACATCGACCCAGAGCAGGCTGATGCCATTGGTTATCCTATCACTAAGAACATGACCGTAGGTGTGAATGTTAATTTCTAAAGTTTGAATATAATCATGAGATATAATAAAATAATTTATGCTGCTTTGGCTTGCTTGTCGATGGGCGCATTCTCATCTTGCTCCGGAATTCTGGACAAGGCGCCTGACGGCAAAATCAAACCTGAAGAGATCTTTTCTAATCAAGATCGTATAGAAGCTTATTTGCAGACAATATATAGTGCAATGCCCCAAAAGGGCTCTGTGTATTATTTCTGGTCGAGAGGACCAGCTTGCTGGTGCGACGATGCTTGGGACGGCGACTACGTTGACGTGGACTGGGCTGCATCGGCACAGCTCTATAAGGGTGTTGCATCGGCTGGCTCATTCCCAATTTGGGACGTGAACGACCAGGGCAACAACTCAAACTACTGGAGTCGTTACTGGTATAAAATCCACGATTGCGGAGTGTTGCTTGAGGAACTTGCCACTACCGACAAGATTAAGGACGAGGCCGACCGCCGCCGCTTCATAGCCGAGGCTCACTTGCTCCGTGCCTACTATTACAGCGAGCTTGTGAAATGGTTCGGTACTGGTTTGCCTATAATTGACAAGCCTCTTGACTACCGCACCATCGACCAGGATTTGGCCAGTGTGAAGAAGTCTTCTTATTTTGAGACGGTTAAGTTCATTATGGACGACTGCGATGCTGCCATCAACTGTGACGAGATGCCAATGCGCATCACTAATGGCACACAGAACCAGCGTGTGCACAAGGCTTTGGCTTATGCCATCAAGTCGCGCATGGCTGTGTATGCTGCCAGTCCACTGTATTGCGACGGTGAGAACCACTGGGATTGGGCCTACGAAATCACCAAGGAGAGTTTGAACGCTCTTCGCGATTACGGTTTCAAGCTCTATAACACGATGGTTGATACCGACCTCTATGGCGGTAGCCGCGCATATTTCGGTCCAGACCGTGGTTACCCACGCTCAATGAAGCGCGCTGCCGGTATATATAATGAGTATTTCTGCAACGACCAGAGCGACACAGACTCTCCTAACGACATGGAGACAATCTGGCAATTGCCTGGTGGCGGTGGTGGCTTCGAGACAGAAGGTATTGGTGCCATTGGTCAATATAAGTGCGGTACTAACCCATCGCAGGAAATCGTTGACTGCTTCGAGACTACTGACGGTGAGCCAATCCTTGACCTTGCCAAGCCATATCTTGACGAGGAGACTCACTTGCAGCCAAACTACAACCCGAACAACACTAAGTATGACCCCAACAACCCATACGCTAACCGCGACCCGCGCTTCTATGCCGACATCTATTACAACGGCTCTAAGCGTTATTGCTGGTGGCCATTCCCAGAGACTGCCGACAGCCCTGAGAACTATGACTCAAAGAACAGCTACAACAACAAGGGTGGTATCCGCACACGTGTGATTGCCACATGGGAAGGCGAGAAATGGACAGGAACTGCACAAACAGGCCGTATGTTCACTCGTACTGGTTACTTTATCCGCAAGTTCTATGACCCACGCACATCTTCTGACCAATACCGCAACCGCAGTCATCACAAGGACTACCGTTTTGCCGAGATGCTTCTCAACTTTGCCGAGGCAGCCATATATAGCGGTCACGACGATGAGGCAATATCTGCAATCAACGAGGTGCGCAAGCGTGTGAACATGCCAGGACTTCCTGAGGACATCTCTCATGAGAACTTGATTTTGCGCTACAAGAACGAGCGTCGTGTGGAGTTTGCATTTGAGGAGCAACGTATCTTCGACGTGCGTCGCTGGCACAACCCAGATGAGAACTTGGCAACAACCGACAAATGGATTACCAAGATGTCGATTCGGCTCAAGAAAAATGCCGACGGCAAGCCTGTTGACGCCAATGGCAACGTAATCACCGACAAAACTGGTGCATTCGTTTACATCTACACACGTAAACCAGCGGTTTATGAGCGTCACATGTGGGAGAACAAGTGGCTTAAATTCCCGATTCCATTGTCTGAAATCAATCGTATCCGCTCACTTGGTGGCGACGATTGGCAAAATCCAGGCTGGTAATTATTAATTAGTAAAAATCATGAATATGATTAAATATATTTCAAGAATATTTATGTTGCTCTTGCTGGCATGCTCAGGCATGACTATGCAGGCAGCCGAAGCCACTACTCAAGGCACGGTGCGTGATGTCTATGGAAATCCCGTGTTTGGCGCAGTCGTGTATAATGCCGACGGTGTGAGTATTGGTACTACCGATGTTGACGGCGTGTTTAAGGCACCGGTGTCAAATTTGGATTCTAAGGTTAAGATTGCTTTCCTCGGTTATCAGACCGTGGAGACAACCCTGACTTCTGGACTGGAAGTGGAACTTCCGTTTGATGCATCAAACAAGAATCAGAAAATTCATATTGGTAACCGCGAGGTTGAGCGCCAAGACTTCGGTGGCGCAGTTGACGTGGCAGTGGGCTCTAAGCTCGACCGCCAGCCAGTGGCACGCTTCACTTCGACTTTTGCCGGCAATTTTCCAAGCATTATTGCCAAGGAAGGCGACAATGAGTTGACTCGCGAGACATTCTCTTATAAGATTCGCGGTATGAGTGACCCTCACGCAAACTCTCCACTCGTTGTGATTGACGGTTCTATCTGCTATCCTGGCACCGAGGAGTCTTCGCTGGCTTACCTGACCACAAGTGAGATTGAGTCGGTTACAGTGCTGAAAGACGCTGCTTCGCAAGCAGTGTATGGCGGTCAGGGCGCAAACGGTGTGATTGTAATCACCACTAAGCGAGGCACCGCCGGTGACTTGCGCGTGAACGCCTATCTCGACGCTTCTATCAGCCAAATGTCGGTTACTCCAAAGTTTGTCAACTCTTATCAATATGCCAATATGCGCAATGAGGCAGCCTATAACGACGGCTTGGGCAGAAACTACTACTACTCGCCTGAGCAGATTGAAGGCTACCGCACTGGCAGTGACCCATATCTCTACCCCAACAACAACTGGCGCTCACAGCTGATGCGCAAGTGGGTGTTCATGCAGCGCGCCGCATTCGATGTGTCGGGTGGTAGCGACTGGGTGAAATATTATGTTAACGCCAACTTCCTGCACGATGGCGGTGTATTCCATGCCGAGGACAACACAGCCCGCTACAAGAGCGGTGACTATGACAACAGTTTCAGCACAAACACTAACTACATCTGGGTGAACTTCCGCAGTAATGTGGAAGCCAAGATTTGCAGCTGGTTGAGCTCTCGCTTGAATATTTCCGGTAACGTGAAACGTGAACACACTCCTGGTGGCGGCAACACGCTCCAAGACCTGTATCCTCGCATGTTTATCACTGCACCAAACGTGTATGGTCCTGTTACCCCTACATTCTATAACGAGGACGGCACTGTGAACGAGGACATGGGTTACCCAGGCGACCAAGTGATTGTGACCGAGAAGTGGGACAACAACGCATTTGCCGAGGTTAACCGCAGTGGTTTCCAAGATCGCAACGAGACCAACATCAATGCAGCCTGCACACTTGACGTGAACCTTGATGCTCTTACCAAGGGTCTGCACTTGAGCGGTGTGTTTGGCTACCACACTTATGCCTACAAGATGAACGGTATGAACGTGACCTATCGCCGCTACATTCTCGACGAGTCGAGCAGCGACTTCACATTCAAGCGCAATGGTGCCACTGAGGATAGCCCTCTTACTGCTACCGGTGGCCGCCGCAGCTATTTCAATCTGAACTACCGCGCTTATCTTGACTACAACCGCACCTTCAACGGTGTGCACAATGTGCAGGCACAAGGCTTTGCCTACCTGTTGCAATATGAAAATGACAACCTGCCTTACAACTTTGTGAACTCGGGCGTTGATGTGAGCTACAACTTCGACCACCGCTACTCAATCCGCGGCGTGGTCTCGTACTCTGGTTGCGACCTCTATGCCCGCCAGAGCCGCTGGCAGACATTGCCTGCCCTCTCACTGGCATGGAACATCACCAACGAGCCTTACATCAAGAATCTTGACTGCATGAAGTGGTTGACCAACGCGCGCTTGCGCTACACCACAGGTAAGACCGGTAACTCTCGTAACAACGTTAGCAGCCGTTACCTGTTTGAGGACAACGTGAACTTCTCCGGCGGCGGCGGTTTGCTCTATCGTGGCTCTCTGACCACAGAGAAGACCATCGGTAACCCGAACCTGCACGCCGAGACAATGAAGAAGTGGAATGTGGGTATCGACCTTGGCTTCCTGAACATGATTGACTTTACATTCGATGTGTATCGTGAGACTATGAATGACTGGATTATCCAAAACACTCTTGACATTCCAGAGTTCCAGGGTGCTCCATTGAGTTCTTATCCTATGACCAACACCGGTATCTTCCACAATAAGGGTTGGGAGGCTACACTCAACATCTCTAAGAGCTACAAGAACTGGGGCTTCAGTGTGGGCGGTTTCCTTGCCTACAACGACAACAAGGTGATTTATTGCGCAGAGGCTACTCGTGGCGAAGGATACGCTTATCCTTACCATAGCCACGGCTTTGAGTATGGTGAGCAGTTTGGTTACCTCGTGGACTACAGCAACGGCAACGGTATGTTTAACTTCAAGGATGAAATCGCCGACTGGCCAAAATATTCGTTCGGCACACCTCGCGTGGGCGACTTGAAATATAAGGATCTCAACGGCGACGGCGTGATTGACGCCAAAGACCAAGCTCCTATCTCAACAGGTCAAATTCCAAGCTGGAACTTCGGTTGGAACGGCTATGTGCGCTATGGTGACTTCGACCTTTCGTTCATGTTCCAAGGTGTGGGCGACTGGGTGCGCGCAAGCCAGGATATGGGCTTCGTGGAAACCAACTACGACGGCGTGTTCTCGCCTGTACACTACAACGCATGGACAGCAGAGCGCTGGTATAACGACGCCAAAATCACTTACCCTGCACTTGCCACAAAGAATGGCACTAACTTGAACGTGCTCAACAACTACTATGTGACCGACGGCTCATACGTGCGTCTGAAACAACTTGAGGTGGGCTATTTCTTGCCACGCCACATCACCCGCAGCTTCAGCTGCCAGCAATTCAAGGTGTTCTTGAGCGGCAACAACCTCTACACTTGGAGTCACTCACGCCACGGCATGAAGCAAGACCCGGAGCGCAACTATCTGGATTTGCCAGCTTACCGCACCTATAATATCGGTATCAGAGCCACATTCTGATGAGGTAATCATTATTTAACTAAGAAAATTTAGAATTATGAAGATATATAAATTAGTTTTATGTTTCATGGCAGGTTTCGCCCTGTTTGGAACGACATCGTGTAACGATATGCTCGATGTTGATCCCGACGGACACATCACTATGAAAGATGTGTTTGTTGACCGCCAGCGAACAATGGGTTACCTGAACCAATGCTACACGCATAGAGCCTATGCTTTCTGCATGCAACCAGCGCTGTCGGCTCTCACTGATGAGACTTACGATGCCGGTGTGCTGAACCAAGGCAATTCGTCATACGCCTGGTACTCCACCGGTATGGACGTAGACACTTATAATGGAATCAATCAGAATATTTGGGGACAAATGTTCCAGGGTATCCGCGAGACAAGTAATTTTATTGACTATGCACCGTCATTCACCGGCTACCAGACAGAGCATGAGCTTGAGGGCTGGACGGCACAGGCACACGTGTTGCGTGCATGGTACTACACAGTGCTGATGGCCAATTATGGTCACTTCCCACTCTACACTCACAACGTTTCGACCGACTACTGGAACCTGAAGAAGGCTGCCTACGGTGACATTGTGAAGCAAATTCTTGCTGACTGCGACAGTGCGCTCAACACGCAATATGATGAGTTGACCGGTTTCTCTTGGAATATTCGCAGTGACGAAAACGGCATTATGACACGCGGTGTGGCCGAGGCCATACGCTCACGCGCCATCTTGATGGCTTGCAGCCCGCTCTATAACGACGGCACCTACACTTGGGCCGACGCAGTGAAGGTTACCGGCGACGCTCTTGCAGCCTGCTTGACCGACGGTGGCTATGAGCTGTGGAACGAGCGCAACGAGTCGCAAAACCTCGATGCCTATGCAGCCTACTTCTTGCAGAACCCGATTGACCGCCGCGAGAAAGATCGTGAGACAATCTATGCAAACGGTGGAAGATTCTCTGTTTGGAAAAACTATGGTTTACCATCGACCGGCAGCCAGACAGGTGCATATCTGTCGCCAACACAAGAGTTGGTTGACTGCTATGAGACAGCCGACGGTGACCAGCCTATCTTGGGCTACAAGGACGCCGAGCACACTCAGCCAATCTACAACACCAACTGCAACTATGACCCGGCTCAACCATACTTGAACCGTGACCCACGCTTCTACGCTTCTATCTACTATAATCAGGCTCCAAGAGACCGCACTGGTGCAGGCTCAAAGGTGGCCAACATCTATGCTGGCGGCGTTGACGAGACCGACACTACCTCGGTGCGTCACACCCAGACCGGTTACTACCTGCGTAAATACAACAGCGACTTGTCGAAGCTGAACAGCGATGCCGATGGCTACTATCGTGAATTCCGTCTGGCCGAGCTCTACTACAACTTTGCAGAGGCTGCTTATCAGGCAGGCACACCCGACCAGGTGTATGACTTGGGCTACGGCATACAGATGTCGGCTAAGCAGGCCGTTGACATCGTGCGCGCCCGCGCTGGTATGCCAGAGTTGCCTTCAGGCTTGTCGAAAGAGGAGTTTGAGAAGCGTTACCGCAACGACCGCATGGTGGAATTCGCCTTTGAAGGCATGCGCTACTTCGACATTCGCCGCTGGATGATTATGCCAGACGTGTTTGGCCACGTGAGCGGTGTGATGGCAGAGAAGAAAGAAGACGGGAGTGGCTATGTATATACCCGCTTTGCCCACAAGACCCGTGTGGCAACCGACAGCAAGTATTACTTCGCACCACTCAAGCGCACTGAGGTAAACAAGATTCGCAACGCCACGGGCGCCGACTGGCAGAATCCGGGCTGGGGCGACTCAGAAGCTACAAATTGATGACAAGTGATTGTTATAATAACATTTAATTCTTGAAAGAAATGAAAAAGATTTTAAATATATTAATGTTGTTTGCCGTTTTACTGTCGGTGTCATCGTGTGCCGAAGTGCAGAAGGGCGAACTTGCAGGTGGCGCTCCAACAGACCCTGTAACGGACCTGACAGCCACACCAGACTATGGTGCCGTGGTGCTGCACTGGACCAATCCTGTTGACACCGCCAACCTCTACTACTGCAAGATTAGCTATGTAGATGCAAGCGGCAAGACAGTGAACCAAAAGGTGTATGCCGGACCCTCTGCCGACAGTATTCCAACTGCAGTGTGCAGCGGCTTTGCCGACACAAACACTTACACATTCACAGTGCGCACCGTGACATACGGCGGTGTGGAATCGGCTCCTGTGACCGTGGACTGCGCTCCACTCGACGCAGCCACAATCAAGGACGGCGTGTTTGCCTCAATAGAGTGCGACACCATAGAGTATGGTTTCTGCCTTAAGTGGGTGAATGAAACCGGCTATCCGACCAACATCGTGGTGAGCTATACAGCCGATGGTGTGGACCGCACCGAGACTATCGACGCAACCGAGACAGGCTCACGCAACTTTGGCGAGTTTACAAGCGAGACTACAGTGACTGCCTACGCCGTGAACCCATATTCTGGCGCACAGACTGAGAGCAAGTCTTGGACTATCCTGCCAAAGACCAACCCATTTGAGACCTACGACCCAGTGTATGCTAAAGACTACATCACATTCAGCGGCGGCGGTGGCTCAAACAGCGTGACTGTGAGCAAGGTTGACGACCCGAAATCGCCTGTTCACTTCGCATTCTCAACCACCGGCGGTGACCCATACACTGCTGCCGACGGTCTTAACCAACGCGTGAAAGGCTATGTGTGCGTGTTCCGCTACAAGATTAACCAGGACGCCGACTGCGAGTTCTTCTGGTGCAACAGCCCTTATGCTGCAAGCGGAGGCCGCGAGACAGGCTTTAAACTGGAAAAGAACACATCATGGGCAACGTTTATCTACGACTTCACGGCAGATTGCCGCAAGCACAACTGGACTGGTGCCCCAGGCTACTCAGTGCGCTTCGACATCGGCAACGGCTCAGGCATCAACGTTGAGGTGAAGAACATGCGCTGGACAACGCTCGACGAAATCCACAAACTTGGCTACAAAGCCCAGAATGAGGACTAATCGCTAAGCAAGACAGAAAATAAACAATTGTGGGGGAAACCACGGTCACCCGAAATGTGTGGACGCGGTTTCCCCTATTTTTTAATAACAACAACTAAAAATTATGAAAAACAGAAAGCTATTGGCACTGGGACTTCTGGCCACCATGTGGGCAGGGAGTGCACAAGCGCAGACCGTGAACAGCGACTACTGGGCTGCAACCGATGCCCTGGGGCGCACAGTGGGCACCTACGACGGTGTGAAAAAAGACAAAAAGGTGATTATGTTCTACTGGACATGGCATGAGATGAAAGAACGCCAGCCGGGCATGATACGCAACGTGAGCAAGATATTGCACGAGCACCCGGAGGCTTTGAAAGACGAGAAAAACCCGGCGTGGTCGGTTGACGGCAATCCCATAGCCACCAACTACTGGTGGGACGAGCCTCTGCTGGGCTACTATGTGACCACCGACGAGTGGGTGCTGCGCAAGCACGCCGAAATGCTCGCCGACGCCAAGGTAGATGCGGTGATGTTTGACTGCACCAACGGCTCGCTCACATGGGACGCCTCGACCGAGGCACTGATGAAGGTGTGGGACCAGGCGCAGAAAGACGGCGTGAATGTGCCCAAGATAGGCTTTATGCTGCCGTTTGGCCCATTTCCGCACTCGCTGACGTCGCTTCGCCACCTGTGGGAGACGATATACTCAAAGGGCAGATACAAGAACCTGTGGTTCTACTGGGACGGCAAACCCTGCATCATGGCCTATAGCGACAACCTGACCGACAGCAAGGAAGACCAGAAGATAAAGAAATTCTTCACATTCCGCCCCGGTCAGCCCGACTATGTGGACGGTCCAATGCCAGGCCGCGACAACCAGTGGGGCTGGCTCGAGAACTATCCGCAGCACGGCTATGTGACCGGCAAGGACGGCAAGAGCGAGCTTGTGACCGTGGGTGTGGCGCAGAACGCCTGCCCGGAGACCAAGGGACACTGCAGCGCGTTTAACCTGCCGGAGTCGCAGGGACGCAGCTACACCAAGCGCAAGGGCTTTGACCCGCGCCCCGATGCCTACCTGTATGGCTGGAACTTTGACGAGCAGTGGGACCGCGCCTATGAGCTTGACCCCACGGCAGTGTTTATCACCGGCTGGAACGAGTGGACCGCCGGCATGTGGCAAAAGCCCTGGACGGGCAAGCCGTTCTCATTCGTTGACCAGTTTGATTGGGACCACAGCCGCGACATAGAGCCGGTGAAGGCCTGGGGCGACAAGGGCGACGTGTACTACATGATGCTGGTGGACCGCGTGCGCAAATTCAAGGGCACAGAGGCTCAACCGGCGGTGTCGGCGCCCAAGACCATAGCACTGGGCAACACCAAGGCGTGGGCCGACGTGAAGCCATATTACGCCTCATATAAGGGCAACACCGTCCACCGCTCACACAAGGGCGAGAACGGTTTCTTCTACACCGACAACAGCGGCCGCAACGACATAGTGGGCGCAAAGGTGGCGCGCGACGCCGACAACGTGTATTTCTATGTGGAGACTGCCGAGGCTATCACGCCAAGCACCGACCACAATTGGATGATGCTTTTCATTGACACTGACCGCAACAAGGCCACCGGCTGGAACGGATATGACTTTGTGGTGAACTACGCCTCGCCGCGCAACGGCAAGGCTGTGGTGCAAAAGAGCTACCAAAACAAGTGGATTTGGAAAGACGCAGCCGATGTGGATATGCGTGTGGACGGCAACAAGCTGGTGATAGCCATTCCGCGTTCGGTGCTGGGCACGACAGACGCGCTCAACTTTGAGTTTAAGTGGTGCGACAACATGCAGGACGACGGCAACATCATGGACTTCTATGTGAGCGGCGACGTGGCTCCAGGCGGCCGTTTCAACTATGTGTATAAAGAATAAAATCAAGATTTGCAACATGAACAAGAAACTATTGACAATGGCTGCCATGGCAGCCATGGGCGCCGGAGCAGCGTGGGCACAGCCCACAGTGCCTGCCGACCCGTTTAGCGCAAAGGTGGAGGACAACTACGCCGACACATGGGTGGCAACCGACGCTCTGGGTCGCACCATGCCCACAAACAGCGAGGTGGGCAATGTGAAGACCGACAAGGACCGCGTGGTGGGAATTTTCTACATCACTTGGCACACTATGAACAGGGGTAAAGGCAATCCGCCATATTATGCCGACATCACCAAGATTTTGAAAGAAGATCCGTCGGCACGCCTCGACGGCACCAAGCCGGCATGGCACAAGATAGGCGACGGACACTGGGGCGAGCCGGAGTGCGGCTATTTCTTGAGCCAGGACCCGTGGGTGATGCGCCGTGACATATCTATGCTCGCCGACGCCGGCGTGGACGTGCTGATACTCGACGTGACCAACGCCGTGCACTACTGGGACGAGTGGGACGTGCTGTTTAAGACCATGCGCCAGATGAAGGCCGAGGGCAACAAGGTGCCCAAGTTCTGCTTTTGGTCGTTTAACGGCCCAGCCATATCGGTGGTGCAGAAGCTCTATGAGCGTTACTACAAGACCAACAGCTACCGCGACCTGTGGTTTTACTGGAATGGCAAGCCTCTGCTGCTCTACAACGCCAATCCGCGCGTAGATGCCAACGGCAAGCACGACGACAAGTATAACAAAAACCCGAACTACGACCCCAAGGCAGCCACCGATGTGGATAATCCGCACTACGGCGACCCGGAGTATTGCAACGAGTTCTACACCGACTACACGCAAGATGTGCGCAACTTCTTCACCCTGCGCAACATGTGGTGGGGCTACTATGAGTGGGCCGACAAGCGATTTGTGGGCACCGAGGGCAACTGGAGCTTCGGCTACCAGCTCAACGACCCCAAGGTGGCCGCCCTGTCGCCCAACGAACTGGTGGCAAAGTGCAACGGCGAGCTTGAAGAGGCTGCCGTTACCCCGGCACAGCACCCCATAAGCGAAACCGGCAAGTGCTGGCGTCGCGACACGCAGGAGCCTAAGCTCGACAAGTGGGACATGCCAGCCGAGGCCTACGTGCCCTGGCTCGGCAAGAAGGTGAAAGACCCTGTGGCCTATGGCATATATTACCAAGACCGCTGGGACGAGGCTCTGAAGAGCGACCCGAAGTTTATCTACCTCAACGACTGGAACGAGTGGACTGCCGGCAAATATCCTGCCAGCGGCTTCTTGGGCCGCAAGAGCAACTTCATGTTTGTGGACCAGTATAATGCCGAGTTTAATCGCACCATATCGCCAATGAAGGGCGGCTACACCGACAACTACTACATGCAGACGGTGCAGAACATACGTCGCTACAAGGGCGTGCGCCCCATACCGGAGGGTAAGGGCGTGAAGCAGATAGGGCTTGGCGACTTCGACGCATGGAAGACAGTGACTCCGACGTATTATGACACCAAGGGCGATGTGACCCACCGCGACTTCCCCGGCTACTCCGGCTTGCACTACACCGACAACAGCGGCCGCAACGACATTGCCTACAGCAAAGTGGCGTTTGACGGCGAGAATGTGCTGTTTTACGTGGAAACGGTGGACAATCTCACACCGAGCACTGACCCCAACTGGATGCTCTTGCTGATAGATGCCGACCAAAACCACAGCACCGGCTGGAACGGCTATGACTACATAGTGAACAAACAGGTGAAGGACGGCGCCACCACCACGCTTATGCGCTGGGGAGGCAAGAGCTGGAAGAAGTGTGCCGACGTGAAATATGGCGTGAACGGCAACAAGCTGGTCATATCGATTCCGATGAAGGCTCTGAAACTGGGCGGCGGCAAGGTGTCGTTTGACTTCCACTGGAGCGACAACCCGAAGTCGCTCGACGACATAATCTCGCTGTGCACCACTGGCGACAACGCTCCAAACCGCCGCTTCAACTACCGCTGCATCTGGAGCAAGTGACAAAGCACCCCACACCGGCCACTGCCACCGACAGCAGTGACCGATGAATGAGACAGCAGGGCGACTTCCCAAAACCGCAGGGAAGCCGCCCTGTGTGATTTTGGCTGGGCGGAAGAGTGAAAAAATATACATTCAAAATGGAAGTGCAAAACTTGTGGGTGAAAATAATATGAAAAACACCGCAGGTTTGCCTAAC
>CAKUAR010000015.1 GCA_934636465.1 uncultured Muribaculaceae bacterium | reverse complement strand
AAGAGTCCGGTGCAATACCGAACTCTTTCTCAAATCGGATAGTTAATAACCTGTCCAACTTTTTGGGGTCACTTCATTCAGCAGCCGGGGCGTTTTATTCATTTCGTCAGTTTACCGAGTCATGTGCCGAAGTTTACTTCTTCACGTTGATTTTGCTCGTAGTGCCATCAGAATACTTAACGATATAGAAACCGCTGGCAGGATTGCTAACCTTGCGGCCGCACAAGTCATAATAAGCTACGATTGTGGCGGCATCGCCAGTCTTAACGGTCTCCACACCGCTCTCGCCTGTCTTCACAAAGTCGGTCAGCGCACGAGGTGCCACAGCAGCCACAGGAGTGAGGAAATAGCAGATACCCGTCACGCTCCACACGCTGTTGAAGTAGCCCTTGGTCGAAGAATTGTAGATGTCCGTGCCACGGAAATACCAAATTTCGCCGTTGCGAGTGCCATCGTTCACCAAGTGAAATGGAGTGTTGAATTTGCCGTAATAGTCAGGGTCTGGATAAGAGCCATATTTCTCGTCAAACTTAACATTTTTCACCGTGATGAGCTTAAACATGGCATCACAAGCCTCGGCAGCATGTATCTGCTCAAATGTCATGACTTGTGGTGTCACCTCATTGCCGGTAGAAGTAACCTGCCAAGCGTCTGGAGCCATAGGCACAAGGTCTATGCCGCCGTCGTCAGAGAAAATCACGTTGCACACCAGGTTGGTTATGTTGTCGCCTTGCTTAACCTTTGTGAGGTCAACCTCATCATAACCGCAGCCGCTGGCGGAGCGAATCTCAACAGCCGATGCGGCGTCTTGCGCATAGAATGTGTAGAAATTCTTGTCGATTGCCGTAACCGTGGCCTCGCCCTTAAACACATAGATTGTGGTCATGTTGATGTTATTCTCGTCATAAAGCTCTTTGAGCGAGTTTACGGCCACAGTTTCTATCGGACGCCAGTTAACCACCTGTGTGCGCGACTGGGCGTCTTTGGCCGAGAATGTCACTGCGTCCGACGTCTTGCCACAGTTTGCCACGTTGAGCGTGAGTTCCAGATTGTAGCCGTCGGCCGACTCTGCGTCAGCCTTGGCAATGGTTGTGGCAGATGCCGTGAGCAACTTCGACTGCAAGCCACTCACCGTGATGTCGCCAGTGAGGTTCTTTGCCTTGATATTGACCGTCTTGGTGTAAGTGAGTCCTTGATACACCTTGCCAAAGTCGAGCGTGAGGTCGCTCACGGTGATTTCCGGAGTCAGCACCACTTCACCGCCCTTTGGCGAGAACACCTCGGCCCATGTGGTTGCCACACGCACTTGGTCAATGACCACGCCAGGCACTTTTGCCATCATTGACGAGCCTTGGCGAAGCTCTATGCCACGCACGTCGGCCAGAGTTCCCGACACTGTTTCAGAGGTCGCCACATCGGCAGTCGGCTCTGTTTCGCTCTTGGCAGGGTCAATCCACAGCGAGATTGCGCCATTGGCATCGCCGGCAGTTGCCACATATTTCACCACCACAAGATAAGTAGTGCCCAGAGCCAACTCCTTTTCGCTCCAGCACACGTTGCTCTTTGTGTTGCCGCTAACGAGCACACTGCGGCTCACACCGAGCTTAAAGCCGTCGCCCGACGCTTGAGCAAACAAGCCTGCGCCCTCGCTTCCTGCCACGCCATCGCCATATTTGGTGAGGTCATCATCATTTGCGCCAGTGAGAGCCAAAAATGCGGTGGTTCTTGAACCCGACGGCTGCGATGTGAGGTTGATGAGTGCTGAATAGTAAATTGCACCGTCAACAGCACTGGTTCCTTTGTCGCGGAACAATGCCTGAAGGCTTTCGCCCTGCTCCTTGGTCAGAGCCACAGCCTTGCCAGCCGCAGCGTTCTGATAGTCAGCAAAAGTGAGAGCTGTGTCGGTCACTTGAATAGGGGCACTTGTCTTTGCGCCATATTTCACCCATTTGCCATTGCCATAAAGCGCGCCGACGGCATAGTTGAAAGACTCATTAAGAATAGTCTCTGCTTGTGTTGCAAAAGCCATAGATGCAACTATGCTTGCAAGCAGTAAAATTTTCTTCATAAACGAAATTGTGTATTTGTTGTTAGTAAAATAAACGATTGTAGACTGCAAAGTTAAGAATAAAAACCTTAATGCGAAAATGCTAAAATCCGCTACACACCGCCACATCATTTTTCACGCCGTAGCAGTTTGCCACCAAGCCCTTTCACCAAACCATGTGAAGCAAGCACAGTGCGTCACCATGAATCTGTGCGGAACGGAAACAGCGGCAGTCCGGCAAGGTTTGCCACATTGCCAAGCATAAAGTTATGCCAGCAGTAGCGCACTGCCACCGGGTTTTTCACTTCAGGACAAGTCACTATCACCCCCTTGCCTTGACACCATGAGGCTTCGGCCGGGTGAAACACCTTGTCAGTACCAGCCTCCTCAAATCCTTTCAAGCCACTCATCAGATTTGTGCTGCCATAAAGATTGTCGAGGCTTATTATGCAACTGTCGCCGCTCACCGTCATACCCTTGAACGACGGACTTTGACTCATCAGCTCCGTGAGTCCATATTGCCCCCTCATGGCAAGATATGCCAATCTCTCGCCCACCTGCTTTTTTTGCGCAGGGTGAATCTGGTTGACCTCATGTGCATACACCAGGTCTTGGGTGCACACTATGCCACTGTTAGGAATCACCTTTGGGAACCGCACTCATCTTGGCAGGCACTTTGGCTATGCGTATGGCCGGATAGCGTGAGGCTTCGGCTATGGTCTGGTTAGCACCCTCCACAGGGCAACCGTCGTAGCCGCGCACACCCATTTCCATGTTGCTCTGACCTCCACACACCCACACCTCGCCGGCAAGCACATTGCTCACCGTGATGCGGTCGGTGCCGTCGCTCACCGTGATGGAAAGCGGCTTGTGCGAGGCTTGCGGTGTTTTCACCTTCACCTGCCACAATCCCGAAGCATCGGCCACCGCCGTGTGTCTGGCACCCGACCACGACACTTTCACCGTCACCCTCTTGCCCGGCGTGTCCCACCCCCACAAGCGTGCCTCTGCAAGCTGCTGTATCACCATATTGTCCGACACAAGGTGATGAAGTCGCAATTTTGCATTAGCTGTCAGAGCAGCAACAAGAGTGATTATAACAGTTAAAAGTAGTCGTGCTGGCGTTGTCATTTCGCTTATTGATTTTTTATAAGATTATCATTTTGCCACATGCTCAATCGTCAAGCTTGTGGAAAATCTGTTTCCAGTTCTTTATGCCTATCACTTTCAAATAGGGCTTGAACACCTTGTCCTCATTTTTGGTGCCGGCAGCTTGCCACACTCTCCACACTGGTTTTATGCCCCAAGGGTCGCCCTCTTGGTCAGGAAACTTGCGCAAGCCTATGTGCAAGCCGAACTCATGCCTATTGTCAATCCAAGCGTGCCACTGCACGGCGTCTATGCCTGGCAGGGCATTGATTTTCTTCCATGCCCATGCAGCACCGGCAGCCTGAAGGTCGAGGTCGCGCTTGTCATACGACGGCGAGTTTGTGCCGTTTTCGCTCAAAAAGAGCAGTCGCTTCTGATTGCCGAGATACAAGTTTTCTGGCTGGCGAATCCAGTCGTCTATCACCTCAAGGTTCTTAAACGTGCACAACTTGGCATTGCGGTCATAGGTGGCAAGGTTGTCGTTTGACCACAGTTGCGGTTTTGTCAAGTCTTGCGGATATGGGTGATAGGCCACACCCCACAAGAAGTCGCCCTCAACCTTGGAGTAGAGCACCGTGTGGTCAAGCATCTGTTTCGACGAGTAGTTTGAGAAGTTGGAGTCGTCTATGTGCAGCCAGCTGTGAGTGTAAGAACCAAGCACCGATGAGTGCTGGTCATACTGGCGCACTATGTTGCTGCACATGCGCATCGACTTTATGTAGGTGTCTAAATACACAAGTTCTGGCTGACGGCCCATATTGGTCCAAGTGTAGCCGGCATCAACCTCATTGTGCATAATCCAGTGGTGAATTCGTCCGTGTTTTCCGTCGCTATATCGGTTGGCAAGGAAGTCAAGACACGCGGCATACAAGTTCACGCCCTCTGGCGTTGTGAGGTTTGGCATGGTGTAGAACACGTCTTGCCCCTCTTCAAGCTCCGGGTGACGGAATGTGCGCATAAGCGTTGAGTCGGTGCCGCCCATGTGTATGTCAACGAGCAGAATTGCCGACACCACTATGCCACGCTGCTCAAGTGTGGTCATCACCCTATCGTAATAGTCCATGCGCTCACGACTGAAATAAAACGTCTTGCCGCCATAAGTGTATGGTATGCCACCACCTTTGGGCTCATGCGAAAACACAAGCTGCGTGAGGTGCATGTTCACCGTCACGCTATTTATGCCCAGCTGGTCGAGGTCGCCCACTTTCTCATTGATGCGGAATCCTCCAAGACCCTTTTTGCTTTTCAAAATGCCCTCGCTGGCAGAGCGTATGGGCTTCACCACGTCGGCGTAGCGGGCATGGCTGTCGAGAGTGAGGTCATCGCCATTGGCCTTGACCACCACCCATCGCGACAGCAGCCGGTCATAGGTCATGCCGCCTCGCTCCACACTGCGGTTAAAAGCCACTTTGAAGTCACCAGCCTTGAGGTTTACAAAATAATTGTAGTGGCTGGGATTTGTCACATCTTGCCACGGAGCAAGCTCCACAAGCTGACAGTCAGAGGAGTTTGCCTTGCCGGCTATTATAATCTGGTCGTCGGTCACTTCCACTCGGTCCACACTCGATGCGTAGGTGGCATGCAGATATGTGTTGAGTGCGGTCTCTTTTTCTTTCTTGGCTTTTTCGGCCGCAAGCCACTGGTTGTGGGCAGCCTGCTCGTCGGCGGTCATAGGGCGCAACACCACGTTGCGTATGCTGATTTCCACCCCTGCGGCAGTGCCTGGGTCTATGCGCAAGAAATCGCCCACCTTACCCCAGTTCAGCTTTTCAATCAAGCCGCCCAGGTCGCAAGTCACCGTTTTCCATGATGCCGACGCCTTCAGCCGTCCCATTTCCTCTTTGTTGGTTCCGGCAAGCGGCGACATGTATATTATCACGCTGTTAATGTCCTTTGGAGCAGTGTATTCAAACGACAATATGGTGTTGTCGTGCGATATGGCCGAGGCAAGGGCCTTGAAACTGATGTAGGGGTCATTGCCTGTCGTGGTGATTTTTGCCAAGCCATTGGCTGTGGAAATGTCGAGGTTATGCTTGGTCGAAGGGTTGAAGTCAAGGTTCAACGCCATTGCCGGCACAAGGCATGCCAGCAGCGCAAGCAGTGTCAACATGCGCAGGTTGTAAATTTTCATTGATGTTTGAATTTATGAGATTATTGTTCGTTTTGTTATTTGCAAATATAACGCATTTTCTTGTATTTTCCTTTGAAACCAACTTTATAAGAAATGCTGTTTTTGTCTTCCATACATTTTGTTCACAGGCAAACAACCGTGAGCCATGCTTCAGCTCGTTTTTATATGCTGTGCTTATTCTTTTGCTTTTGCTTATTCTTTTGGTTGGTAAACATCGAAGATTATTACTATCTTAGCAATTCATAAAAAACTCATTCTTCAGACAATATGAAAAGAACTTTGATTGCGATATTATGTGCCGGCGCAGCTGCCGTTAGCGGCTGGGGGCAGCACACAGTGTTTGTCACCGACTTTGGTGCTGTGCCGAGCGACGGCAAAGACGACTCCGCTGCCCTGCGCAAAGCAGCCGAGTGGGTCAGAACACACGAGGACACAAAACTCGTGTTTCTGCCAGGCACCTATGTGCTGCGCGACGAGAAAGCCGTGGCTCTCGAAAACGCCGCCATGAACGGTGATTATGGGCAAGACCCAGAAAAGAAGATGTTCACCCCTTATCACGACTATGTGAAAGGTCTTGACTTCTCCGGAGCAAAAAACGCCACAGTGGAGGCTGCCGGCGCCACCTTGCTGCTCGACGGCTGGCAAGAGGGCATAACGCTTGAAAACACGCAAAACTTCACGCTCAACGGACTGACAATAAATTTTGTGCGCAAACCCATGTCGGAGGGGCGTATTACCGACATTCAGGACAACAGCTACACTGTGTATTTCGACCGCCCAAGTCACGAGTTGACCATGAACACGCCTTTTCCGCGCGTCAACATCTGGGACGACAGCGTGAAAGGTCACTACCGCGAAACACATGGCGGCAACCGCGAAGCCATAGTTGCTCCCAACACAGTGCGTTTCCGCGGCACACTGCCCAAATATCTGCTTGGAGCTGCCGTTGGGGCTCCTCACACATTCCACTACCGCCCTGCCATATTCATCTGCGAGAGCCGCAACACCACGCTCAACGATGTGACCATAAACGCCAACTGCGGCATGGGCATTGTGGGCTTCCACACCAACACCGTGACCATGAACCGACTGAACGTGACACCAGCACAGGGTTTTCGTTACAGCACCAACACTGATGCCACTCACTTTGCAGCTTGCGAGGGCACAATAGCCTTTGACCACTGCACTTTCTGCGGCCAGGGCGACGATGCTACCAATGTGCACGGCTACTATCACGACATAACAGCAGTCAATGGCAACAATGCCACACTCACGCTCAAAGCGCCCACGTTTACCCACGCACAGCGCGCCGATGTGCCGCGTGTGGGCGACGAAATGACTCTCGTGCGTATCAAGAACCTTGAGCCGGTGGGCACATTCAAGGTAAAAGCCATTAGCCACAAAGACAAGGCCGTGCCCTACGACGTGACGTTAGACGGCAAATTGCCGAGCGATTTTGCCAACTACTATCTCATCAACTCCACCCTCATGCCAAAGGTGGTGTTTGAAAACTGCCTCGACTGGGGACACATGGCACGCGGAGTGCTCATCAAGACCACTGCCGGCACTGTCATCAAAAACAACACTTTTATGGGGCTCACACTGGCTGCTGTGGCACTTAGCAGCGAGGCCAACTGGAAAGAGGGCTGGCACAGCAAAAACGTGGTGATAAGCGGCAACAAGATTATAAACTGTGGCACAAGCGGCGGTTACCACGGCGCTGGCATCGACGTTGACATCGTGGCAGAAGCCATTGACGGCGTCAGGCTGCACGACAACATCACGATTGAAAACAACGAGATTATGTCGGGCACAGGCAGCGAGTGCGGCATCTTGGTGTGCAATGCCAAAAATGTGAAAGTGAAAGGCAATGTGGTGAAAGGCTGCCAAAAAGAACTGATTGTGAAAGATGCCGACATAAAGAAATAACAGCCGTCGCACGGCAAAAAACATTTTAAGCAACTAAACAAGAGGGGTTGTGACACAAAAAAACGGCACAACCCCTCTTGCTTTTATTTTGCTTTTATTTAGATCGCGAAACCAAAGCTGACGTATGGGAAAAGCAACTCTTTTTTCAATCCGTGTGCGTCACCAAAGTTAAACGACGGATTCATGCCCACCCTCAACTGAAAGCCATTGTCAGCCGTGAAGCGATAGCCTATGTCACCAAACATATAGTAGCCAAATGTGTTGCGCGAACGGCTGTAAATCCCAAAGCCGTCTTCGCCCGCAGTCGATGGCTCCAATTCACCAAAATACGACTCATGCACATTGCACAATCCCAAACTTGCACCAAATCCAAGCTCAAGCGAGTGACGCTTGTTGCCAAGCAAATAGTTTACTGCCACTGGAGCCAAATAGGCGCGCAACGAGCTGCTGCCGCCACTAAAAAAGCTGTCGTTGTCGGAATATCCCCACGACAAACCCACGCGGTAGCCCCATGGCGAACCAGCCTTGAATCGCGAATCATAGTTCACACCTACCACCGACGAGGCACCCAGAAGCTCCACATTCACACTGCGCCATTTGTCGGCACTTTGAGCCGACGCTGCGACAACCGACAATGCGATCATCACCACTGCTACCAATTTCTTTACCATTTCTGATTTCTTTAATATTTTTCAAAAAAAAACATTGACCAATCGCAACCGTGTGTCACCAGCCGAGCGCATTACGTGCAATCCACCATGCCACCACCGCCACAAGCACTGCCGCAACCACCCACTTGGAGTTTACAGCCACATAAAGCCGTGGCGCGCGCTTTCTTAGTCCTTCTGCGCCAAGAAGCAAGGCTATCACCGGCAACATCACCACCCAAAAGGCATTATAGTGCCATGCGGCAGCCAAATCGCCAGTGAGCATGGCGTGCAGCGCACGCTGTGTGCCACACCCCGGGCATTTAAGCCCAGTCACACTATAAAACACGCATTTGGGGAAAATACTGCTTTCCATGGGGTCAAAAATTTTATACACCGCTATTGCCGCAATCACTACGGCCACAACCAGTGCAGCAACCACCGTTTTCCTAACAGAAAAACTCATTTGTGCGCTATTGCCTCCGTTAAAGCATTGCCATCAGCACCGAGAACGGGCTCCACACCAGTCCAAGCACTATTGAGGCTATGCACAGCCATGCACTCCACTCGCTCATGCGTTGAGACTTGGCATAGTCGCCATTGCGATAGCTTGACGTCACCTTGAGCGAAAGCACCAGCGCTGCAATACCCACTGGCACACAGCACAGCACAATAGAGAGCACAGCCCACACTAAATTGGTTGGTGGGCACTCAGGCATGTTTTCGGCAGCAAATTGTTGATGTGCCACACTGCCGTTTTGCTTCATTTGTGAGTTGGCATAGTTTTCTTCTGTCTGCGGCTCGTAAGCCTCTGCTGCTGTTTCAGCCGTTTTTGCTGCCTCTGTAGCTTCTGCGCCAGGCAACTCCGGCGGCACTGCATGCGAGGCGTTGGCGGTAAACAAATCGGCCAGTTCAGGCAAATCGCCAATCTTCTTCCAGTCGGCAAGTCCACTGCGCCAGACGTAAGTGTTTGGCGTGATGTTCATCTTCTCAAGTTCTTCGCGCGTCACTGGGCCGGCTTGAACTCCTTCCTGATTAATCCAATACTGCATATCCGTCAATATTCTAAAACGTTAACATTCTTTCCACAAAGATAATGCAAATCGAACGTAGAATATCAAGCTTGCTTGAATATTATGCTGAGATGCAGCTTATCTTATTATTTCTCATCTTTATCGTCCCAAATTGTGCGAATTTTTTAGTTTCAAAAAGCTTAATGGCATTATGCCGAGTCATAATATTGATTTTTTAAAATCTGACACGCATGTAGAGTGCCGACTGCACTGCGCCACGCATAGCAAGGTATGACAGGAAAGCGAGCCAAAGGCGGTTGTTGCCAAGCTGCGCTGGAGCCAAATAATACACCGCAAAAAACACCGCAAAGGCCAGTGCTGCCGACAGCAGCATGCCGCGCGTGCGTGTCATGCCTATAAACACGCCGTCCCACACAAAAGCCGCCATGCCGACAAGCGGTATGCCCACACCCCACCAGCGATAGCGCAACGCCTCGGCAACCACAGCGCCGTTTGACGTGAGCAACGAGAATATCCCTCGGGCAAACAACGCGTAACACAATGCAAACACCGCCATCACCACACCGCCCCAAAGCAGCAGTCGCCTCACACAAAGCCGCAGACCCAAACCGTCGCGCCGCCCCACAGCCTTGCCCACCAGAGTCTCTCCGGCAAAGGCTATGCCGTCCATGAAATAAGAATACAGAGTAAACATCTGCATTATCAGCGTATTGACCGCAAGCAGCACATCACCGCTGCGAGCCCCTGCCGACAAGAAAAACAAATTTATCAGCATCATCAAGAAACTGCGCACAAATATGTCGCGGTTGCCGCCTTGCAACTGACGATCGCCTCTCATGCCCACCGCCTTGCGCAGACTGATGCACCGCCACACCCACCGCTGCCGCTTCCACAGCAAGCCCAGCGACAATGCAAGCCCGGCATACTCTGCCGCCACAGTGCCCGCCGCTATGCCCACAAAGCCCATGCCAAAAGCATACACCGCAGCAAGACTAAACACCACGTTGAGCACATTCACGCCTATCGAAATCAACATGGGGCTGCGTGAGTCCTGCATACCTAAAAACCACCCTTTTATGCCCATCATGGCAAGTGTTGGCGATGCGCCCCACACGCACACGTCAACATACACCCCAGCCATGGCATTGACGCCGGGAGTGCCGCCTATCACCCACAGGGCAGCTGTTTTCAGAGGCCACTGCAGCACAATCACCGCCACGCCTATTGCCATGCCCAGCAGCACCACATGCTGCAGCACAAGTGCCTGACGCTGCCGGTCGCCGCTGCCATAAGCCTGCGCCGTGACTCCAGATGTGCCCATGCGCAAGAAACCGAAATTCCAATATATCAGGTTAAATATCATGGTGCCCACGGCTATCGCGCCTATGAGCGTGGCATTGCCCAAGTGGCCGGCAATCCCCACATCAAGCAGTCCCAAAAGCGGTATTGTGATGTTGGCAATAATGGCCGGTAAAGCTATGCCAAATATTTCCTTGTCGGTTTCTTTCACATTCATATCATTGCAAAATTACAATTAATATTCCTTTCTACCCCTAATTTATTCCATATTGCCCTACCACTTTGGCAGTTGCTTCTAAAAACGCTACCTTTGCACCCCGAAAAGCATTAATGATGAGAATAGGAAATGTGGACTTGGGCGACAAACCAGTTATGCTCGCCCCTATGGAAGATGTAACCGACCAGTCGTTTCGTCAAATCTGCCGGGAGCAGGGAGCCGACATGGTTTACACTGAGTTTGTCTCGGCCGATGCGCTCGTGCGCAGTGTCAACAGCACCCTCCGTAAGCTCAACATTTCTGACGCAGAACGGCCGGCAGCCATTCAAATCTATGGCAAAGACATCGACTCCATGACCGAGGCCGCCAAGATTGCCGAAGCCGCACACCCCGAGGTAATCGACATCAACTTCGGTTGCCCTGTGAAAAAAGTGGCTGGCAAAGGTGCGGGCGCGGGCATGCTGCGCAACATTCCGCTTATGCTTGCCATAACGCGCGCCGTGGTCAATGCCGTCAAAGTGCCAGTCACGGTAAAAACACGCCTTGGCTGGGACGCCGACAGCAAAATCATTATGGAGCTTGCCGAGCAGTTACAAGACTGTGGCATACAAGCCCTGACAATCCACGGCCGCACACGAGCCCAGCTCTACACCGGCGAAGCCGACTGGACACTGATTGGCAAGGTGAAAGCCAATCCACGCATGCACATTCCTATCATTGGCAACGGCGACATCACCACTCCGCAAAAACTTGCCGACTACTACAACCGCTATGGCGTGGACGGCGTGATGGTGGGCCGGGCAGCCATAGGTGCCCCCTGGATTTTCAGAGAGATGAAGCAATTCCTTGCCGACGGCACCATTCCCGAAATCTCAAACCGCGACAAAATGCAGCTTCTGCGCCGGCAAATCACCGAGAGCATTGACCGCATCGACGAGTATCGTGGCATTTTGCACATCAGGCGACACCTTGCGGCAACACCGCTTTTCAAAGGTATTCCAAACTTCAGAGAAACACGCATAGCCATGCTACAGGCCTCCACCTATGAGCAGCTCAACGAGATTCTCAACCATGTGGAAACCCATTTCCTGCAGTAGCAGACCCCAGTCTTCACCTCTCCCAGCCACAACTCTTTGCCACAACACAACTACACTATGCAATCAACAAAAAATGCTGACAACTATTTTATCTAAAAATATGAGAACATCAATTATCTATATCCTGCTGCTCACCATAGCAGTGGCCATGCCAGCACATGCGCAAGACGACAAGCACATAATTTCCGTTGGCAACTTCACCGAACTGTCGGTGTTCGACAACATAAATGTCACCTACCGCTGCAACCCCGACTCGGCAGGCAAAGCTGTGATAAGCGGCAGCCAGGACTTAATAGACCAAATAATTCTGCAAAACAATCAAAAAGGCAAGCTCACGGTGCAGGTGTCAACACAGCTCACACTCACAAAAAAACAATTGCCCACACTCTACGTTTACTCCGACTCTTTGCTGTCGGCGTCAAACGCCGGCGACAGCACTCTGCGCCTTGACAACGTGGCAAAGGTTGACCAACTGAAAATAGTTTTGTCTGACAACGGAAAAATAATAGCCCACGGCCTCTGCGCCCCACAGTTGCTTCTGTCGATACGCACAGGCCACGGCAAAATCATTGCCGACGGCACATGCAGCAACCTTTCAGTCCACAACCTCGGCACAGGTGAAATACAGGCCGACAACGTCACCGCCACCGACGTGCACTGCCGCATGGTTGGCACCGGCACCGTGGGGTGCTACGTCAATGGCGGTATCCTAAGAGTGAAAGGTGCCGGCAGCGGAAAAGTTTATTACAAGGGCAAGCCCAGCAATGTGAAAGTGACAAAAATAGGTTCCCTCAAAGCCATAGCCCTCTAAACGCCCCACCACATCACAAATTTCTTTTCAAAAGTTTGGCAAATACCCACATTATCATTTCTTTTGCCAACAAAAAGAGAATGGCAAGTTATGGAAGAAAACTTATCCAACATCTATTTAAGAAACGGCCAAACAGCCCTTCAATATGTTACAGGCTTGAACGCAGAGCACAAGCAAATTGTGACCGAAGCGATATTCGAGTGTTTGAGGCTGGGCTACCCACTCAACGACATGGAGATTTCGGGCAAAGTAAGAGAGCTATTGAGAGCCAAATAAGCGATTTGTTAATTGATATTGCCAAACGAAACAACATACAACGCATATTTTGCATTCCATCGCAAAAAGTCATCAACAATTTCCTCACTGGCGAGTTACACCTTAGCCGAGAAGATGCCTATTTCTATGGCAATGACTTCTATGCAATAACCGATGTATCGGCCGAAAGCGACAATGTCGCTGTGTGACGAAAATGGGCAATTGTTCTTTATTGACCCAATTATAAAACTCAAGAAAAGCGCCGTCGAGGTGCTAAATTATCTTTACGATACACGTTGCACTGATTAACCCCTATCGCCAGCCGCACTGCACTTTTTGCGCCACTTTCATCAGCCACATTGATTATTTCACTATCTTTGCTATGTAATAGAGAACTCAAATGCTAATGATATGGCCGGAAAAACGACTTTGACACTGGAGCAAAAACTCACACAACGTCTGTCGCCCATACAACTGCAACTCGTGCCTTTGCTCGAAATGACAAACACTGAGTTCGACGACAGGGTGAAAGAGGAAATCGACGACAACCCGGCTCTTGAGGTCAACGAAGAAAACAACGACGACAACCTCGACAAGACCGAAGACGGCGACACTTTCAACGAAACGTCTGACCAGCTTCAGGCCAACGACTACGGTGACGACGACGACCGCCCCTACACCAAGTCGTCTTATTCGGGCGGCAACAGCAACGACATGCCAGGCCCTGTGGTGGTGGCAGAGTCAACTCTGAGCGACTACCTCCTGGAGCAAATCCATGAGCGCGACCTCACCGAAAAGCAAAGCACCATAGCCGAATACATCATTGGCAACCTTGAGGACAACGGCTACCTCACACGCAGCACACACGCCATTGCCGACGACATCACTTTTGGCGGCACAGGCCTTGTGGTTGACACTCCAGAGGTAGATGCCATGCTCAACATGGTGCGTGAGCTTGACCCACCAGGCATTGCCGCCACCGACTTGCGCGACTGCCTGCTCCTTCAGCTCAAGCGCAAACCCGACACCGAGGTCAACCGCCTTGCCTACGAAATAATCGACAAGCATTTCGACATTTTCAGCAAAAAGCATTTCGACAAGATTTGTGCCGTGATGAACATTGACAATGCCAAGCTTAAAGAGGTGCTGACTGCCATTTCAGCCCTCAACCCCAAGCCAGGCAATGCGTTCAACGGCTCCACAAGCGAAATGCACAGCCAGCAGATTACTCCCGACTTCGAGGTTGATGCCGACAACGACGACCTCACGCTCACGCTGCTCAACAATGTGCCCGAGCTTCAGATAGCCCAAAGCTATTCTGAAATAAACGACCACTACAGCAAGCAAAAGCCCATAAGCCGCCGCGAGAAAGACGAGGCCACCGAGGTGCGCCGGTGCTACGACAAGGCTTCTTCGTTTATCAAGGTAATGAAGATGCGGCAAGAAACGCTCTTCAACACCATGAGCGACATTGTGAGGCGGCAGCACGACTTCTTTGTGACTGGCGACGAGACTCTACTCAAGCCCATGATTCTCAAAGACATTGCCAACGACACCGGCTACGACGTGTCAGTTATCTCCCGTGCCACGTCAAACAAATATGTCACCACCCCCTGGGGCGTGTATCCGCTCAAGTTCTTCTTCTCCGAGGGGCTTAGCCACGAGTCGGGCGAAGACGTGTCATCGCTTAAAATCAAGAAATTGCTCAAAGACATAATCGACAACGAGGACAAGCGCCGCCCGGTGAGCGACCAGAGGCTGTGCCTCATGCTCCGCAACAAGGGCTACGACATTGCACGCCGCACCGTCACTAAATATCGCAAGCAGATGTCGATACCGGTTGCGCGACTGCGCCGCGGTCTCTGACGCTACAAGAGATAAAGAAAAAATGTGATTTTTAAGACATAATATTAAATAAAAAACCCCAGACGCCTGACCACTTGCCCCACAAAAGCTAACGTAGCCAAAGACTCTGGACTCAACGCATAACAATGAACTTGAAAAGTTTAACTGCCGACAAATTGATTGGAGCCGCAGCACGATTTTTCTCCACTGTGTTCAATCCGCTGCTTGCACCGGCCTACGGTGTGTTTCTCGTGTTGTGGACTTCGGTTTTGTGCTATCTGCCGAGTGGCACACGCATGGCTGTGCTGACCGTGATTTTCGGTACGACCTGCATTTTGCCAATGATTTTGATTGGCGTTTTGCACAACTTCAAAATCGTGAAAAACAAGCGGCTCGACGACCCCAAAGAACGGTTCTACCCCTATTTGTTCACAATCTTGTGCTACATAGGCGCGGCTTCCTACCTCAACCACACCCACGCGCCATTGTGGTTTGTGATGTTTCTTGTGGGCTGTGCACTGACCTGCTTGGTTTCCACCATAGTCAACCTGAAATGGAAAATCAGTGCCCACATGGGCGGAATGGGCGGCCTTGTGGCGCTGCTATATCAAATCCACATTCAGGGCCTGGGCGCGTTCAACATTTTCCACCTGCTTTGTGTCACAATCCTCTTGTCAGGCTTTGTGGGCACATCGCGCCTTGTGCTCCGCCGGCACTCTTTCTTGCAAGTGCTTGCGGGCTTCATCAACGGCTGCCTGTGCGTGACCCTGGCAATCAAGTTCTTTGGGTAACAATGAGCATTTCTAAAAGCGTGGCAAACATCAAAACAAGACAACAATCAAACTAAACGAACAACAGAATAAAGAAACAAAATATGAAACCTCTGGTAAGTATCATTATGGGCAGCACGAGCGATATGCCCGTAATGGAAAAAGCAATGAAATGGCTCGACGGAATGCAGATACCTTTTGAAGTCAATGCCCTCTCGGCTCACCGCACTCCCGATGCAGTGGAAAAATTTGCCGCTGAAGCGCAAGCGCGCGGCATAAAGGTGATTATAGCCGGTGCCGGCATGGCAGCAGCCCTGCCTGGCGTGATAGCAGCATCTACCACACTGCCTGTTGTGGGTGTGCCAATCAAGGGCGGTATTCTCGACGGTATCGACGCCATGCTAAGCATAATCCAAATGCCACCCGGCATACCTGTTGCCACGGTGGGTGTCAACGCTGCGCAAAATGCAGCAATTCTTGCCGCTGAAATGATTGCCTTGGCCGATGCCGAGGTAGCCCAAAAGGTCGCTGCCTACAAAAGCTCGCTTGGCGAAAAAATTGAAAAGGCCAACAAAGACCTTGCTGAAATCAAATATAACTACAAAACAAATTAAAGCCCATGCCGTGCCCTTAACGGCAATGGCTCAAACTCACAAATAATGAATTACAAACGTCGCAAAACTGTGGCAGTCAATGTGGGTGGCGTGATGATTGGGTCTGACTACCCCATACGCGTGCAGTCAATGACCAACACCAACACCAACGACATCGAGGCAAGCGTGGCTCAATGCAAGTCGCTTGCCGCTGCCGGTGCCGAAATAGTCAGGCTCACAGCGCAAGGTGTGCGCGAGGCTCAAAGCATTGGCGAGATACGCGCCAAGCTCCGCGAAGCCGGGTGCAACGTGCCTCTCGTGGCCGACATTCATTTCAACCCCAAGGCTGCATTTGCCGCTGCCGCCGTTACCGACAAGGTGCGCATCAATCCCGGCAACTTCATTGACCCTGCCCGCCAGTTCAAGACACTGTCTTATTCCGACGAGGAATATGACCATGAGCTGCAACGCATACACGATGCACTCGTGCCGTTTATCGACATCTGCCGCGAGCACCACACCGCCGTGCGACTGGGCGTGAACCACGGTTCACTGAGCGACCGCATCATGAGCCGCTACGGCAACACTGCCCCCGGCATGGTTGAGTCGGTAATGGAGTTTTTGAGGGTGTTTGTTGAGCAGCATTTCTGCAATGTTGTGATTTCAATGAAAGCTTCTAACGTGGTGGTTATGGTTGAGGCCGTGCGCCGGCTTGTGGCAGCCATGGACGCCGAGGACATGCACTTTCCGCTGCACTTGGGCGTGACCGAAGCAGGTTTTGGCGAAGACGGCCGCATAAAGTCGGCTGTGGGCATAGGCACACTGCTTGCCGAGGGTCTTGGCGACACCATAAGAGTGTCGCTAAGCGAGCAGCCGGAGCTTGAAGTGCCAATGGCCTACAAGCTGGTGCAATACATAGCCGCACGCCAAGGCCAGTCGCCAATAGCCGGCTCCACAAGCAAGGGCTACGACCACTTGCAGCCGCAACGACGCGCATCGGCCACAGTGGCTGGCATCGTGGGTGGCAAGTGTCAACCTGTGGTGGTGGCTTCGTGCAATCCCAGCGACCTCACAGGCAATCTGCAACCCGACTTTTTCTTCAGCCCCGACGGGCAGTATGACAACACCCACCGCTTCATCGTGCCTGCCGAGACGTGGCTGTCAGAGGCTGCCAACACCTATCCGCTTTTCACCCTAAGCACATGGCATGACCACTGCTGCAACGCCCCCATTAAATTCCTGCAAGTGCCGGCCAATACTCCTGTTGGCGACCTTGAGTTTCTGAAGCAGCACACAGATGTGGTGCTCGTCATCACTCCAGCCAACGTCAACGTTACCGACAGCTGGCAATCGCTGCTCCACGCCATGATAGACGCCAGCATCACTTGCCCTGCCATAATCCGCAACAGCTATCCCGACAGCGATGCCGAGTGGATTCAAGCCAAGGCCGGTACCGACTTCGGCACACTGCTGCTCAACGGCTTCAGCGACGGCATCTGGGTGGAAGCGCCCTATTTCAACGAAAAGGAAACATTGGTTAACTATGAGTTTGCCATTTTGCAGGCAGCGCGTCTGCGCATGAGCCACACGGAGTTTATCTCCTGCCCTGGGTGCGGACGCACCATGTTTGACCTGCAAGACACCGTGAAGAAGGTGAAAGCCGCCACGCTCCACCTAACGCACCTCAAAATAGGCGTCATGGGTTGCGTGGTCAACGGTCCTGGCGAAATGGCCGATGCCGACTATGGCTATGTGGGTGCCGCGCGCCAGCGTATATCGCTCTACAAGGGCAAGCAGTGCATAGAGAAAAACATTCCCGAGGCAGATGCCATTCCACGGCTCATAGAGCTGATAAAGCAAAACGGCGACTGGATTGACCCCTGAACGATGGCCAACTGAAAGGAAACAAAGTAACTAAAGAAATGAAATTGCGCTGGGAGACCGACCGGGTTTTTCAGCGCAATTTGTGTGCGGTGTAATAGCCTCTAACGGCCGCAAAAAACACGACAACTCCCACTCCCTGCATTATGGCTGCGAGCCAAAATGCCGCCGTGTAGCCCCACGCGTCGGCCACCACACCACCAAAAAGCACACCAAGCCCCATGCCCACGTCCCATGAGATGAGTATGGTGCTGTTTGCCGTGCCGCGCTGCGCGTGTGTGGCAAGGTTGATTATCATGTTTTGAAAAGCAGGCCATATATGGCCGTTGCCAAGACCTATCAGAAATGCGGAGCTATAGTAGCCCACCCCCGACGGCACAGCCACAAAAGCCGTGTAGCCGGCAAGCGACAGCACAACGCCCAGGGCGGCGTTGCTAAGCAGTTTGCCTTGCCGCAAAGCTTTAGAGCCCTGAAGACGCGACAATATAAGCCCAAGCGACAATATCATGAAATATGTGCCTGTGCCGCTGGTTATGCCGAGCACCTCCTTGCCATAGATGGCCAGATATGTGCTCAAAATGCCAAAGCAGCAGCCAAATGCCACGATGTTCACGCCCAGAAGCCAGCCGTTGGTCAAGAAAAAGCGGTCGAGCGACAGCTTTCGGTCGGGCATGGTGATTTCGCGCGCGTTGAGTTTCACCGTGGAGTCTATTGCCAAGCCTATTCCAGCCACAATGAGCGCAATCCAAAACAGCAGGTCGAAGCTGTGCACATAGCCATACACAAAAATCGCCGCGCTCGGAGCTATAGCCATGGCTATGTTATTGCTTAGCCCATAGTAGCCTATGCCCTCGTTGCGGCGCGATGCCGGCAGCACGTCGATTGCCACCGTGCTGTTTGCCACAGTCAACGCGCCAAACGGTCCGCCGTGCAGCGTGCGCACCACAGCAAACAGCAGCAGTGTGCCCGCCGCCAGATAGCCGGCAAAAAACACGAAAAACAAGAAATAGCACACCATGAGCACGTGCTTGCGCTGAAAGCTGTCAACGAAATAGCCGCTGAACGGCCTAAACAGCATGGCTGTGAGCGTGTAGCCCGACAGCACCATGCCTATCACACCCTTGGTGGCATGAAAGTTCTCGCTCATGTAGAGCGGCAGCAGCGGTGTGAGCAGATAGAATGCAAAAAACAGGGCAAAGTTAGCCGCCATCACCTTGCAGTAGTTGCTGTTCCACAGCTTTTCCCCACTATGTTTGGTCACGTCTGCTTGCATGGCTCACACGCGCTTGCCAAGCAGAGTGGCAGAGGTGGCACTTTCCACGCGACACATCACGCGGTCGCCAACTTTGGTGTCGCCCGCCGGAAACACTATGACCTTGTTTTGCGGCGTGCGGCCAAACATGTCGTCGTGCGACCGCTTGCTGTAACCCTCCACAAGCACCTCAAACGTCTTGCCCACGTCGTTGCGGTTGCTGCACAGCGACAGTTCGTTTTGCAGGGCTATCATGCGGTTCAGGCGGTCAATCTTCACTTCTTCGGGCACATTGTCGGGCAGATGCTTCGACGCGTAGGTGCCTGGACGCTCGCTATATTTGAACATGAACGACGAGTCAAAGCCCACTTCACGCATCAGGCTGAGCGTCTCCTGAAAGTCCTCCTCAGTCTCGTCGTGGAAACCGGTGAACATGTCGGTTGAAATGCCGCAGTCGGGCATTGCCTTTCTGATGCGGTCAATGCGGTCAAGATACCACTCGCGAGTGTATTTGCGGTTCATAAGCTTAAGCACCTTGTTGCTGCCGCTCTGCACAGGCAGGTGTATGTGGTTGCAAATATTATCGTGGCTTGCCATCACGCCTATTATCTCGTCGCTCAAGTCCTCCGGGTTAGATGTGGTGAAGCGCACACGCATCTCCGGCACGGTGTCGGCCACAAGTGCCAGCAGTGCGGCAAAATCCACAGGCTCACCGCCATCGGCAGGTTTGTAGAGATAGCTGTTGACATTCTGCCCCAGCAGGGTCACTTCCTTGTAGTTGCGGCGCTGCAAGTCGTGAAGCTCGTTGACTATGCTCTGTGGCTCACGGCTGCGCTCACGTCCGCGAGTGTAGGGTACTATGCAATAAGTGCAGAAATTGTTGCAGCCGCGCATTATGCTCACAAAGCCGCTGATTTTGCTTCCACCCACACGTCTTGGTATTATGTCGCGATAAGTCTCGGTGGTAGATAGCTGCGTGTCAATGGCTTTTTCGCCGTTTTCGGCAGTGCCAATCAAGTTGGGCAGGTCGAGATAGGCGTCAGGGCCTGCCACAAGGTCCACGTCATAGTCCTTGATGAGCACGTCTTTTATTCGCTCTGCCATGCAGCCTATTATGCCTATTATAAGCCGGCGGCTGCGCTTGTGGCGCAAGGCGTTGAGCTGGTTGAGACGCGTGAATATCTTTTGCTCGGCGTTGTCGCGCACGCTGCATGTGTTGATGAATATGGCGTCAGCCTCATCTATGGTTTCTGCCACATCATAGCCAGCCATGTTCATCACGCTTGCCACCACCTCACTGTCGGCCACATTCATCTGGCAGCCATAGGTTTCTATAAACAATTTCTTGGCGCACTCACCGGGCGAGTAGCTCAACTTCACTTTATCCATATAAAAACTAAAAAAATCGGGTTTTGATTGCAATTTGCCCCCGCATCACGCCACCAGCAGCTCCAGTGTTAGTGTTCTGATTGCTTTGCGGTTTGAGGCAAAATTTAATTGCTGCAAAGTTACTCATTATCCCACACAACGGCAAACCTCACCAGAGGCAAACATGCGGTGCCGCGGCGCACAGCCGCTTATTAAAGAATTTTATCGTTAATTGTTGCACATACGCGTAATAAAGGGTAAATTTGCATTTCAAAAGCGACTATTTTATTTTTTAACAATCAATTTAATAACTTAATTCAGAACTACTATGTGGTTAACCCAATCATCTGTAGGAAGGAAAGTAGTGATGAGTCTCACTGGTCTTTTCCTTATCCTATTTCTAACCTTTCATGCGCTGATGAATGCCGTAGCAGTCATTTCACTTGACGCCTACGACGCAGTTTGCGAGTTCCTCGGTGCTAACTGGTATGCTCTGCTCGGCACACTCATCATTGCAGCCGGCGCTTTAATCCACATTATCTATGCTTTCTGGCTCACAATCATGAACCGCAAGGCTCGTGGCAACGACCACTATGAGGTGACTCAGAAACCTAAGAACGTTGAGTGGGCTTCGCAAAACATGTTGGTGCTGGGCATCATCGTGCTCTGCTTCTTTGTGATTCACTTGGCTCAATTCTGGGCCAAGATGCAGCTCCCCGAAGCTATGGGCGAAAGCATCAGCAATGGTGCCACCTATCTCGAGGAGGCTTTCTGCCAACTTTGGGTGCTTCCCGTTTATCTCGTGGCTTTCGTGGCATTGTGGTTCCACCTCAACCACGGAATCTGGAGTGCTTTCCACACACTTGGTGTTGACAACGACAAATGGCTTTGCCGCTGGAAATGCATTGCCAAAGTGTGGTCAACTGTGGTGATGGTTCTCTTCGCCCTCGAAGCTTGCTACCTCACTTGGTTTTACGCAATTCCATAAAATTGCCTACTGTGTTTCAAACATCTAAATTTTAAGAAAAAATGGCAGATATCGAAAAAACAACAGCCACTCAGCCAGTTCTCGACTCTAAAATTCCTGAAGGTCCTGTTGCTGAGAAATGGACAAACTATAAAGCTCATCAAAAACTCGTTAACCCGGCCAACAAGCGCAAACTCGACATCATCGTTGTTGGTACTGGTCTGGCAGGTGCATCGGCAGCTTCAAGCCTTGCTGAAATGGGTTTCAACGTACTCAACTTCTGCATTCAAGACTCTCCACGCCGCGCTCACTCTATCGCAGCACAGGGTGGTATCAATGCAGCCAAAAACTACCAGAACGACGGCGACTCTGTGTATCGCCTGTTCTACGACACCGTGAAAGGTGGAGACTACCGCAGCCGCGAAGCCAACGTGTATCGCCTTGCCGAGGTGTCAAACAACATCATCGACCAGTGCGTGGCTCAAGGTGTGCCTTTCGCACGCGAATACGGCGGTCTCCTCGCCAACCGTTCTTTCGGTGGCGCACAGGTGAGCCGCACATTCTATGCCAAGGGTCAAACAGGCCAACAGCTCCTGCTCGGTGCTTACAGCTCTCTCAACCGCCAAATCCAAATGGGCAAGGTGAAGAGCTACAACCGCTACGAAATGCACGACATCGTCATGATTGACGGCCGTGCCCGCGGTATCATCGCCAAAAACCTCGTCACTGGCAAGCTGGAGCGTTTCGCTGCTCACGCAGTGGTGCTCGCCACCGGTGGCTACGGCAACACATACTTCCTCTCAACCAACGCCATGGCCTGCAACTGCTCTGCAGCAATCGCAGCCTATCGCCACGGCGCATATTTCGCCAACCCTGCCTATGTGCAGATTCACCCGACTTGTATTCCTCGCCACGGCGACAAGCAGTCTAAGCTCACACTTATGTCGGAGTCGCTGCGTAACGACGGCCGCATCTGGGTGCCTAAGAAACTTGAGGACGCCAAGGCTCTTCAAGAGGGCACTAAGCGCGGAAGCGACATTCCAGAGGAAGACCGCGACTACTACTTGGAGCGCCGTTACCCGGCATTCGGCAACCTCGTGCCTCGTGACGTGGCAAGCCGTGCAGCCAAGGAGCGTTGCGACAAGGGCTTCGGCGTGAACAACACCGGCAAGGCCGTGTTCCTCGACTTCAGCGAAGCCATTGGCCGTCTGGGTCTCGACGTTGTGCGTCAACGCTACGGCAACCTCTTCGACATGTATGAGGAAATCACCGACGTTAACCCTGGCGAACTCGGCAACGAGATCAACGGCGTGAAATATTACAACCCAATGATGATTTATCCTGCTATCCACTATACAATGGGTGGCATCTGGGTTGACTACGAGCTCCAGACTTCTGTTCCTGGCCTCTACGCCATAGGCGAGTGCAACTTCTCTGACCACGGTGCCAACCGTCTCGGCGCATCTGCCCTCATGCAAGGTTTGGCCGACGGTTACTTCGTGTTGCCTTACACAATCCAGAACTACTTGAGCAACCAAGACATCTGGCCACGCATCTCTACCGATGCCAAAGAGTTTGACGAAGCTGAAAAGAGAGTTCAAGCCGACATCGACCACATCATGAACATTCACGGCAAGCGCTCTGTTGACTCTATCCACAAGGAGCTTGGCAACATCATGTGGGAATATGTGGGCATGGGCCGCACAAAAGAAGGACTTGAGACCGCTCTCACCAAACTCAAGGAAATCCGCAAGGAGTTTGACACCAACGTATTCGTTCCCGGCAGTGAAGAGGGCATGAACAACGAGCTCGACAAGGCTTGGCGTCTGCGCGACTTCATTCTCATGGGCGAACTCATCGCCTACGATGCGCTCAACCGCAACGAAAGCTGCGGCGGTCACTTCCGCGAGGAATATCAAACTGAGGAAGGCGAGGCTAAGCGCGACGACCAAAACTACTTCTACGTGTCATGCTGGAAGTATGAGGGCGACGACGACAAAGCTCCTTCTCTGATTAAAGAGCCTCTGCACTATGAGGCCATTAAGGTACAAACTCGTAATTACAAGAAATAAGATGGAAAATAATATAAGTTTCGACCTGAAGATATGGCGTCAGGCTGGTCCTAAAGAAAAAGGACACTTCGAGAAATACCACATGGATGATATACCAACCGACACCTCTTTCTTGGAGATGCTCGACATCCTCAACGAACAACTTGTTGAAAAAGGCGAAGAACCTGTGATGTTTGACCACGACTGCCGCGAAGGCATCTGCGGCATGTGTTCGCTCTATGTCAACGGTCACCCTCACGGCCCTGCAACTGGCGCTACCACTTGCCAGCTCTATATGCGCCGCTTCCACGACGGTGAGACTATCACCGTGGAGCCTTGGCGTTCTGCAGCATTCCCTGTGATTAAAGACCTCATGGTTGACCGCAACGCCTTCGACAAGATTCAGCAGGCTGGCGGCTATGTGAGCTTCGCTGCAGGTGGTGCTCCCGATGCCAATGCAATCCCCATCAGCAAGCAGGCTGCCGACGAGGCCATGAACAGTGCCACTTGCATAGGTTGCGGCGCTTGTGTTGCAGCTTGCAAGAACGGTTCTGCCATGCTCTTCGTTTCAGCCAAGGTGAGCCAATTCGCTCTCCTGCCACAAGGCCGCGTTGAGGCTAAACGCCGCGCCAAAGCCATGGTGGCAAAGATGGACGAACTCGGATTTGGCAACTGCACCAACACTGGTGCCTGCGCAGCCGAGTGCCCAAAGAACATCAAGTTGAGCAACATTGCACGCCTCAACCGCGAGTTCCTTTGCGCCAAAGTGAGCGACTGATGCACACACGTTTCAGGGCTTGACCCCACAGCGGTCACCCAGTCCTGACTAACATAACCCACACATAAGGCAGCCCCTTCATCACCCGAAGGAGCTGTCTTCCTTTTTAACCAACCAGTCACCGCCCCACTGGCCAATGGCAAAAAAAATTATTGCTGTCCGATAAAAAAAATCTGCACGCCCAAAGCAAAAAACTGCATGTTGGCTATGCCTGAGTATTTCGGTTTTGGTTGCAAATTACTAATTTTGTAAAGCAACAGCGCAATGCCCACGGCAATGGCGGCGCAACGGCTGCCACGACCTGTGCACAGAGCGGCTGTGCAATTAATACTCTTATGAATGACAACAACTAATGTAACCAAGGGATTCTTTTTCGCAATGGTGTCGTCGTGCACATTCGGCATGATTCCATTGTTTTCTCTGCCAGCCATTCACACAGGCATGGCCACAGCGTCGGTGGTGTTCTACCGATTTGGCCTTGGCAGCGTGTTTATGTTAATACTCATGCTTCTACAAAAAGAAAACCTCACTGTGACATTAGCCCAGTTTGCGCGCCTGTCGGTGCTTGCCGTGCTCAACATAGCCTCGGCGGTGTTTCTCATCGAGGGCTTCAACCACCTGCCAAGCGGCGTGGCAACCACCCTGCAGTTTTCCTACCCAATATTCACGGCACTCATAATGATGGCATTTTTCCACGAGAAATCGTGTGTCAAGGTATGGATTGCCATAGCTCTCGCCGTGGGCGGAGTGGCGATGCTTTCGGGCTTTGGGCGCGACGACAACAACCTGTCGATGCTCGGCATAATCATAGAGCTGGTGGCAGGATTGAGCTATGCCATGTATCTCGTGGCAGTGCCCATGCTCAAACTCAACGGCATGGACAGCAGCAAGCTCACATTCTATGTGTTTATCATCAGCACCGCCATGGTGCTCTGCTACGACTTGCCTGCCGGTCAGCTGCAAGCCCCTGCCGACGGCGGAGTGTGGCTTAGTCTGCTCATGCTCGGCCTCATCACCACCGCCCTGTCAAACTATTCGCTTGTGGTGGCACTGCGCCTCATAGGCAGCACCATCACTGCCATACTCGGTGCGCTTGAGCCTCTCACGGCAATGATTTTCGGCATCACCATCTACGACGAGCCCCTCACACTGTCAATCGGCATAGGCTTTGCCATGATTGTGGCGGCAGTGATTATCATTGTGCTCAAAGACCGCAAAAAAGAGTGCCCAGACAAGGCTTAAAAAACACCCCTAAACCACCATCGAAAAACGCTTGCCTGCACCTGCTGCCGCAGCCACGCCGCCAAGGGCAAAAATCATCAAAAAAAGTGCTTAAACCGGGCTTAAAAATAGGTTTATTTTAGAAAACATTGATATTCAATTTTTTACGAAAGTTTTCCAAAAATTTTTATAATCGTCTGACAATTACCAATTTAACATAAATTAACAACGGAAAAGTTATCCAAAAGGTCAACCTGTGTGATATATTTTATATTTTTGTGTCGCTCAAATATCAGAGTACAAAAATCTTGAATTTGACTTAAAAAACAACAGCAAAAAAATGATACAAACAGTAGTAAAACGTGACGGCCGCATTGTGGGCTTCAACGACCAAAAAATACAAGCGGCAATCCGCAAGGCAATGATGCACACCGACAAGGGTGAGGACGAGTCTTTGATACAGCGAATAACCGACCATATTGCCACCAAAGGCAAGTCGCAAATGTCGGTTGAGGACATCCAAGACGCAGTGGAGATGGAACTCATGAAGAGTGCGCGCAAAGACGTGGCTCAAAAGTATATCACCTATCGCAACCAGCGTTCCATAGCCCGCAAGGCCAAGACGCGCGACGTGTTTATGGAAATCGTCAACATTCAGAAAAACGACGTGACTCGAGAGAACGCCAACATGAACGCCGACACCCCTGCCGGCATGATGATGAAATTCTCGTCAGAAACCACCAAGCCTTTCGTTGACGACTACCTGCTGTCCGACGACGTGCGCGATGCCGTGCACCACAACTACATTCACATTCACGACAAGGACTACTACCCCACCAAGTCGCTCACTTGCGTGCAGCACCCTCTCAACAACATCTTGGAGCACGGCTTCCAGGCCGGCCACGGCTCTTCGCGCCCGGCACGCCGCATCGAGACTGCCGCTGTGCTCGCCTGCATTTCGCTTGAAACATGCCAAAACGAGATGCACGGAGGTCAAGCCATTCCGGCTTTCGACTTCTATCTGGCCCCTTACGTGCGCTTGAGCTACAAAGAAGAAATAAAGAACCTCACATCGCTTGTGGGCAAAGACCTCAGCCACCTTGCCAACGCGCCCATCGACGATTATCTCATAAAGCCGCTCGACGGACTTGAGGGCGACGAACGCTACAAGCAGCACGCCATCAACAAGACGGTTAACCGCGTGCACCAGGCCATGGAGGCTTTCATTCACAACATGAACACAATCCACAGCCGTGGCGGCAACCAAGTGGTGTTCTCGTCAATCAACTACGGCACCGACACTTCTGCCGAGGGACGCTGCGTGATGCGCGAAATCCTCATTTCTACCTACGAGGGCGTGGGCAACGGCGAAACCGCCATATTCCCCATACAGATATGGAAAAAGAAGCGCGGCGTTAACTACCTGCCGGAAGACCGCAACTACGACCTCTACAAACTTGCGTGCAAGGTTACGGCTCGACGCTTCTTCCCCAACTTCCTCAACCTCGACGCCACATTCAACCAAAACGAGAATTGGCGTGCCGACGACCCTGAGCGCTACAAGTGGGAAATTGCCACCATGGGCTGCCGCACACGCGTGTTTGAGAACCGTTTTGGCCCAAAAACGTCAGTTGGCCGCGGCAATTTGAGCTTCACTACCATCAACATAGTGAAACTCGCCATTGAGTGCATGGGCGTGAAAGACAAAGAGGAGCGCATCAACCTGTTCTTCTCAAAGCTCGACCACATGCTCGACATCACAGCCAAGCAACTTGAAGAACGTTTCCAGTTCCAAAAGACGGCTTTTGCCAAGCAGTTCCCACTGCTCATGACCAAGCTGTGGAACGGGTGCGAGAACCTCAAGCCGGGCGACACCATAGAGAGCGTGATTAACCAAGGCACTCTCGGCATTGGCTTCATTGGTCTCGCAGAGTGCTTGAAGGCCCTTGTGGGCAAGCACCACGGCGAGAGCGAGGAGGCACAGCAGCTCGGACTCAAGATTGTGGGTTACATGCGCGAGCGCGCCAACGAATTCTCTGAAAAATATCAGCACAACTACAGCATTCTTGCCACTCCGGCCGAGGGATTGAGCGGACGCTTCACCCGCATCGACCGCAAGGACTTTGGCATAATTCCAGGCGTTACCGACCGCGAGTACTACACCAACTCCAACCATGTGCCGGTGTATTACAAGTGCTCTGCACGCCACAAAGCCGAGGTTGAGGCTCCTTATCACGAAATGACTCGCGGAGGCCACATCTTCTATGTGGAAATTGACGGCGACGCCACCCACAACCCCAAGGTGATTATGGACGTGGTGGACATGATGGACCGCCTCAACATGGGCTATGGCAGCGTTAACCACAACCGCAACCGTTGCATGGACTGCGGCTATGAGAACGCCGACCCGCACATGGACGTGTGCCCAAAATGCGGCAGCCACAACATCGACAAGCTGCAGCGCATCACCGGCTATCTGGTGGGCACTACCGACCGTTGGAACCACGCTAAGCTCGCCGAGCTCAACGACCGCGTGACGCATATCGACTCTGCCGACAGCAGCTGTAAAGCCGACCAATAACACGACACAGTGATAGTGAAAAACAGTGATAGTGAAAAAGGGGAAAAAGCGAAACAATGATTTCTGTTCTCGACATAGTAGAAGACACCATGGTTGACGGGCCAGGTTTCCGCACCACCATCTACTGCGCCGGCTGCCCAAACGCCTGCAAAGGCTGCCACAACCCACAGTCGTGGGACATAGCCAACGGCCACCCGATGACCACCGACGAGATAATGGCGGTCATCGAGGCCGACCCCTATGCCGACGTCACTTTTTCGGGCGGCGACCCTATGTTTCAGCCCGAAGGGTTTGACGAGCTTGCCACAGCCATCAGAGAGCGCACAAGCAAGACGATATGGTGCTACACAGGCTTCACATTTGAGGCTCTTGCCGCCAACGAGAGGCAGCGCAAACTGCTCCAACTGGTTGACGTGCTCGTAGATGGCCCCTTTGTGCAGGCACTGCGCGACCCCGACCTCGTGTTTCGCGGCTCAAGCAACCAGCGCATCATCAATGTGCCGCTGTCGCTCGCCAAGGGTGAAGCCGTGCCGTTTGACCTCGACCTGTGACACCGCGCGCAAGTGAATTCAGGTAACAAATCAAGCAAACTGCGTAACACCTGCCACAAAGCATTGATTTAATTTTGCAGCAGAGAAAAAAGATACACACACAAAAACAACTCTATGGAATTGATTAAAGGAAAAACCTACGGCGGCGAACGCCCGCTGTTTGGCGCCCACGACGTGAAGCTCGACGACATCGTGATTACCGACGGCGAATCAGGCATCAAGTGTTGCCACGACATTGAGTGCGCCGACTCCAAGTTCTATGGCAAATATCCGTGGTGGCACGTTGACCGCAGCCTCATCACCAACTGCTATTTCGCCCCAGGCAGCCGCTCGGCGATATGGTACTCTAACGACATGGTGATGCGCGACTGCGTGATTGACGGCCCCAAGTTCTTCCGCGAAATGAGAAACCTGGAGCTTGAAAACGTCACTATCAACGACGCCGACGAGACATTCTGGCGTGTCAACGGCCTGAAGCTCCACAACGTGAAGCTATGCGACGGCACCTATCCATTCATGTTCTCAAGCAACATCTACGTTGACGGCCTGGAGAGCAACTCAAAATATGTGTTTCAATACTGCAAAAACGTAGAAGTGCACAACGCCAAAATTGCCACAAAAGACAGTTTCTGGGAGTGTGAGAACGTCACCGTTTACGACTCCGTGCTCGACGGCGAATATCTGGCATGGCACAGCAAAAACATAAAACTCGTGCGTTGCCACATAGCCGGCGAACAGCCACTGTGCTACCTCGACGGCATAACACTTGAGGACTGCACATTCAACCCCGCGTGCGACCGCGCGTTTGAGGACAGCAGCCATATCTCCGCCCACATCAGCGGTGCAATAACCGAGGTCAAAAACCCCATAAGCGGCATCATTGAGGCCGACACCGTGGGCCGCGTCACCTACACCGAGTTTGCCAAAGGGCATGACTGCCAAATCATCGAACGAAACAAGAAATGAAATACGACTTCGACAAGCTCACAAGCCGCCGCGGCACCGGTTCATATAAGTGGGACATCGTGTCCGACGCCGACGTGCTGCCCATGTGGGTGGCCGACATGGACTTTGAGGCAGCGCCGTGCATACGCAAGGCTCTTGCCAAGAGGGTTGAGCACGGCATTTTTGGCTACACTCTCGTGCCCGACAGCTACTATGAGGCAGTGACCGCATGGTTCAAAAGCCGCCATGGCTGGCAGATAGACCGCCAGTGGCTGCTCTACACACCGGGGGTGGTGCCAGCCTTGTCGTGCGCCATCAGAGCCATAACCCTGCCGGGCGAAAAGGTGCTTGTGCTCACGCCGGTTTACAACTGTTTCTTCTCATCGATAAGAAACCAGGGCTGCGAGGTGCTTGAAAGCCGACTCGTGCGCCAAGCCGACACCTATGTCGTGGATTTTGACGACTTTGAGGCCAAGTGCGCCGACGAAAAGACCACCGCATTTCTGCTTTGCAATCCACACAACCCAGGCGGACGCGTGTGGACAAAAGCCGAACTACAAAGGCTTGACGAGATATGCCGCCGCCACAACGTGCGCGTGGTGGCCGACGAGATACACTGCGAGCTTGTGATGCCAGGCTACACCTACACGCCGTTTGCAAGCATCAGCAGCCAGGCTCTTGCCAACTCGGTGACGCTCAATTCGCCGTCTAAGGCGTTCAACACCGCCGGACTGCAGATTGCAAACATCGTGTGTGCCGATGCAGAGCTGCGGCGACGCATCGACCGCGTGATTAACATCAATGAGGTGTGCGACGTCAATCCTTTCGGACCCATAGCACTCGAAGCCGCCTACCGCGAGGGTGGTGAGTGGCTCGACGAGCTAAACTCCTACATCTACGCCAACTACGTCACTTTGCAGGAGTTCATCGCAGCAAATCTGCCGCAAATCACCGTTATTAAGCAAGAAGGCACCTACCTTGCCTGGCTCGACATAACAGCTCTGGGCATGACGAGCGATGCACTCACCGACCACTTGCTCAAGCACAGCAAGTTGCTGGTCAACAGCGGCACCATGTATGGCACAGAAGCCGGCGAAGGCTACATAAGGCTCAATCTCGCTTGTCCGCGCGAGCGACTCCTCGACGGCCTCCTCCGCCTCTCCAAATCCCTAAAAAAGTAAAATTAGAATTTTTTGCGGCCTTTCAGATAGTAGTCGGCAATTATGTTACAGTTGCAAGCCTGGAAACGGCGGCGAGCGTCGGTGTCGGGAAACGCAGTGTAGTGGCGACGCATTTCGCGAAAGTCGCGGTGAGCCTTAACTATGGCCTTGACATTGCCGAAATTCATCTTCGCAAGCTCCACGAGCAGAGCCAGGGTGTCATAGAGCCTACGCACAATCAGCAACCGCCGGCCCTGCTTTTCAGGCAGGTTTTTGTGAAGCAGCACAAGGTTGTTGCGGAAATTGAGATACGTCTTGCGCGGATTGCCCTGCGGCAGGCTTCCACCGCCCAAGTGATAGACACTGCTCTGCGGCACAATCCTTATTTTGCAGCCCAGCGTGTTTATGCGCCAGCACAAGTCAATCTCCTCCATGTGGGCAAAGAAGCGGCTGTCGAGTCCGCCGGCACGCAGATACAGGTCGCTGCGCACCATGAAGCAAGCGCCTGTGGCCCAGAAAATGTCAACCGGCTCGCCATCATACTGCCCGCTGTCGGCCTCTATGGAGCCGAATATGCGTCCTCGACAAAACGGATAGCCATGCTTGTCGATGAAGCCGCCGGCAGCCCCGGCATACTCAAACATCTGCTTGTCGTCGTCGCGGTCTTGAAGCAACTTTGGCTGCACAGCCCCCACCTCGGGGTGCGCCTCGCAGTAGTCATAGAGCGGCTCAAGCCAGCCTGCCGGTGTGCGCACATCGCTGTTGAGCAGCACAGTGTAGGGGTAGCGCGTTTGCTCCACACAGCGGTTGTAACCCTCGGCAAAGCCATAATTTTTGTCAAACACAAGCGTCTTGACCTGCGGAAACTCCGTCTTCAGCACCTCAAGGCTGTTGTCGGTGCTGCCGTTGTCAGCCACAATCACATCAGCAATCTGCTGATTGGTGTTTGCCACCACGCTCGGCAGATAGCGTCGCAGCAGCTCGGCGCCGTTCCAGTTCAGTATTATTACAGCTACTTTCTTCATCGTGTGTCTATTCCGTCTTTATTGTTCGTTTTTTGACAGTTGCACCTTGTGCTTCCACCGCTTGTGTGTCCACAGCCAGCTTGCCGGGTCGGCCTTGATGCGAGCTTCCAGTATGCGTGCATAGGCATCGGTTATGCTACCTTCCGGCATGAGCTTAGGCTCGGTAGTCACCATCTTCGCCGTGCAGCGGAAGCGCCCACGCCCGGTGCGCTCCATGTCGAACACGCACACCTGCATATTGAGCCTGCGAGCTATGATTTCAGGACCTTTTATAATGGCCGTGGGGTGATTGAGAAACTCTATCACATGGTCTTGGGCGTTGACGTTGGGGTGCTGGTCGCTGATAAAGCAGATGGTGATGGGCTGCTTGCGGTCGCGCATATCGCGCAACATGTCGCGCAGCACGGTGTTTTTGGGGTAGCTCACCGTGTGGTAGCGGCCACGCAGCTGCAGAAACAGGCGGTCGAACCACTTGTTTTTCAGCGGGCGATACACCTGCGCCATGATTGCCCCATGCGAGCCATAGCGCGTCCACATCACAAACGAGGTGAGCCACTCCCAGTTGCCGTAGTGCGACGAATAAACAATCATCGACTGCCCTTTGTCGAGAGCCTGGTCAATGGCCTCAACGCCCACAAACGTCATGCGGCGACGCATTTCGTCGTTGCTTATGTGCAAGAGTTTTATTGTCTCAAAGAAATAGTCAGTCAAATTGCGGTAAAACTGCCTCTCTATCTTGCGGAGTTCTTCTGCAGTCTTGTCGGGAAACGACTCCGTGAGGTTTTGCCACGCCACATTGCGCCTGTAGCGCACTATGTGATACACCAGGCAATATAGCGCGTCAGACAGCACATAGAGCACCCTCAGCGGCAACAGCGCCAGCAGGTGCAAAGCCCAGCCAAGCGGTGCGTACAATATGTTTTGCCACCTTTCGCTCATCATTCCACTATCCTTGCCTCCACGCTCAAGTCGTCATTAACCGACAGCAGCTGCACAGGCACTATGCGGTTCACATAGCAGTCGTCGCGAGCCACATTCACGCGAATGTAGTTGTCAGTGAAGCCGTGCATCACTGGCTGCTGTGCCGACTGCTCTATCAGCACCGGCCGGCACGTGCCCACATAGTGGTCTATAAACTCGCGCTGCTTGCGGTCGCTCAGCTCTATCATGCGCGCCACACGCTCGCTCTTGGTGCGGGCATCTACCACGTAGGGTATGCTGAGAGCCGTGGTGCCAGGGCGCTCACTGTAGGGGAACACATGCAGGTGCTGCACATCGAGCGAGGCTATGAAGTCGAGGCTGTCGGCAAAATAATCCGGTGTCTCGCCACGCGAGCCCACCATCACATCTACGCCCACAAAGCAGTCGGGAACAGACGCGCGTATGCGCTCTATCTTGTGGGCAAACAACGCGCGGTCGTAGTGGCGGCGCATCAGCTTCAGCACAGGGTCGCTTCCGCTCTGCAGCGGAATGTGGAAATGCGGCATAAATGCCCGTGAGCCAGCGCAGAAATCTATAATCTCATCGGTGAGCAAATCGGGCTCTATCGACGATATGCGGTAGCGTTCTATGCCCTCTATGCCGTCGAGCTCACGCAGCAGGTCAATTAGCCGCTCGCCTGTGTCGGCGCCAAAGTCGCCTATGTTCACGCCGGTTATCACTATTTCGCGGCCGCCGTCGGCTGCCACGCGGCGTGCCTGCTCCACGAGGCTCGCTATGGTGCCGCTGCGGCTGCGTCCGCGTGCAAACGGAATGGTGCAGTAGCTGCAATAATAGTTACAGCCATCTTGCACCTTCAAGAAATAACGCGTGCGGTCGCCGCAGTCGCACGACGGAGTGAAACGCCTTATGTCGCGCGTGGGAGTCACATTCACCTCATTACGGCGTGTCTTGAACCACGCCTCCACATAGCGCACGATGTCGTTTTTCTGCTCGCTGCCAAGCACAATGCCCACACCGGGAATTTCGGCAATCTCCTTGCTCTTTAGCTGGGCATAGCACCCGGTCACCACCATCAGTGTTGACGGGTAGCGGTTGATGAGGCTGCGAATGTGCTGGCGGCACTTCTTGTCGGCAAGCTCGGTCACGCTGCACGTGTTCACCACGCACACGTCGGGCGCCTCATCAGGGGCAGCCGCAGCCACTCCCTGCTCGGCAAGAAGTTCCTCCATGGTGGCAGTCTCACTGAAGTTGAGTTTGCACCCCAGAGTGTCAAATTTCGCCTTCAGCCCCAGCCCCTTCAAGCTGGCCACTGCCGCGCCATTGTTGTTTTGGTCAATGTTTCCCATAACTGCTTATAAATGCGTGCAAAGTTACTGAAATTTCGCCAATTTCCCAACGCCCCACAGTGGAGTGGAGCGATGAGCGGTGGGTGAAAAAAAGTAATAACCGCAGCCGAGGTGCTCGGCAGCGGTTATTGTGTGTTATTGAGGTTACGGCTGCGGCGCAGCGCCGCGAGCCACAAAGTCTGTCATCATCTTATCACCAACCCGGGTTCTGGGTCAAAGTTGCGCCTGCAGTCTTGTAGAGCGTGATTTGACCAGTTGGGATTGGGAAGAAGTAGTTGCGTGCATTCCAATCACGAGTGAGAGTTGCATCATCCTTGCGACCGTCGATATAAGTGCCCACCTTGGCTATCTCGCCAGCAGCCTGGCTGTCATCGTTCACGAGGTTTGCACCCAAAAGCACGTCAGCTTCGCCTTGGTCTGTAGAAATCTTCTTCAGCATGTGCCAGCGGATAAGGTCCCAGTAGCGAGTACCGTCAAACATCATCTCTGCGCGGCGCACACGGCGGATTTCCCACACGAGGTTGCTCACACCATAGGTGTTCTTCGGGTCAGCCTCAGGAGTGAGGGTCATGTTTGGCAGACCAGCACGAGCCTGGAGCTTGTTGATAGTGTTGTCAAGGTCAGTCTGAGTTATTGTGCCAAGCTCAGCCTTAGCCTCTGCATACTCAACATAGATTTTAGCCAACCAGTAGAGAGGGGCATCGGTGTAGTTAGTGTTACCAGTAGAGCGGTCGCCAGTCGGGATTGACAGGTTGTCGAACTTCTTCACACCATAACCTGTAGAAGCAGTCATTGCCATGTCGTCGGCCACACGAGTGTTAGGCTCGCCTTGGAACAGAAGCACATGGTCAATAACGGCGCCCAGACGCTTGTCGCGCACTGCGAGCAGTGGCTCGAGCGACATCTTGCCATTCTCGTCCTTCACAGCAGCGTCACTCTTGTCGCAAGTTGTAGTTGCCAGAGGCTTACCGTCGATGAACAGGTAGCTGTCGAAAGCGTCCTTGCTCATACCGCTCATCTGTGTAGAAGAACTTGTGTAATCGATTGTGGAGTGCATGAGCGTGCTCTTCACATAGTTCTTGAAGAATATGATTTCGCTGTTTGAGCTAAGGTCTGTAGAGTTATAGATTGTGCCATACTCTGGAGTGATAGTATATTTTTGCGCCATGATGGCAGTACCAGCGTTCACAGCCTCTTGCAAGAATCTCTTGGCTCCAGCCTCGTCGGCAGCCTTGCCATTCTCGGCTTGAGTGCGATATTTGCGGTAAGTGCCCTCATAGAGGCATATTTCGCTCTTGATTGCGTTGGCAAGGTCTTTACTCCACACCACTTTGCCACTTTGGGCAGTAATGTTGGCTGCAGCATAGTTGAGGTCTTCAAGCACCTTGTCCATCACCTTGTCGCGGTCAGTGCGGTCAGAATAGATAGCCTCGGTCTCCGATGGGTCGAGAGCGTGGTCGTAGTAAGGCACATCTCCAAAGGCGCGAACCAACTCATAATACGTCTTTGCGCGCATAAGGCGTGCTATGGCAGTGTAGCTGGTCTTCTGGGCCTCTGTCAAAGTGCCCGATGCCACACCGGCAATAATCAGGTTGGCACGGCGAATCTCGGTATAGCCGTCGTTCCATGTGCCGCTCGAAGAGCTAACGTTGGTGAATTTCCATTTGTCGAAGTTTGATCCCACTTGGTCGTCGCCAAGAGTCTGGAAATAGAATTGACCCGAACCAGTGCCGTTTCCATAGCCTAAGAATTGCTCATAGAAGCGGTTGACCTGAGCATCGACGTTGGAAGTCTTGCTCCAGAATGCGGGGTTGACAGTGATTTTGTCGAGTGGCTCCTTGTCGAGCATCTCATTACAGCTGGTCATTGTGCCGGCTGCCACCGCCAAAAGTGCTATATATAAAAATTTCTTAGTCATTTTCTTAGTTTTTTATTTATGTGATAGAAAACCTTTCGTTTTTAATGGCGCACTCATTAGAATGTTGCTTGCAAACCAAACGAGAATGCCTTAGTGATTGGGTTTGTACGACCCCATGCACCTTGACTGCTGTTAGCGTTGACTTCTGGGTCAACAGGAATCTTGCCGCTACCCTTGTGAAGCAGGCAGAGGTTGTTGGTGCTGAAATAGAAGCGGAGCTTCTCAATCATAGCCTTGCGAGTGAGCACTTGTGGCAATGTGTAGCCCAAAGTCACGTTCTTCAAGCGCAGGTAAGACATGTCAACGATGTAGCGTGATTGTGGATAGAAGTTGTGGCAACCGTTTTTCACGATTGAGCTACCCATCACACCATAGCCGTCGTTACCACCCCACAAGCGAGGATACTCGTTGTTTTGGTCGATAGTGTATTTGCCAGTCTCAAAGTCATAAGTGTTGTAGCTCTCTTGGTGAGCGTAAGTGGCATCAGTACCACGCATAAATGGCATAACGAATGCACCGGTTGTCCAGAGTTTGCGTTTTCCCACACCTTGGAAGAACAAGTCGAGGTCGAAGCCTTTCCAGTTACCGCCAATGTGGAAGCTATACTCGTAGCGAGGAGTAGAGTTACCAATCTTAACGAGGTCGCCGTGGTTCTCGGCAGTACCGTCACCCCAGTCAATCACGCCGTTGCCGTCTTGGTCCTTAAACTTGATGTCACCAGGACCATACACGAAGCCAGAAGTCTCAAGACCCTTTTGGCTTGCCACGCCCTTCTTGTAAGAACCGTCGGCATTGAAGTCGTCCTCAGTGAAGTAGCGTTCTGTCTCAAAGCCCCAGATGTCGCCATAAGTCTTGCCGCTGTAGTTGGTGTTGAGCAGACGAGAGTCGTCAGTCCATTCAGTCACCTTAATCTTAGCATCGCTGATGCTTCCGTTGAAGTAGAGGCTCAGGTCGTTGTTGAACTGATGGCGAAGCATAAGTGACAATTCCCAACCGCGAGAGCGGAGCGAACCGGCATTTGTGCGAGGAGTTGTAGTTCCAAGCACAGAAGGCAATGTTTTGCCAGGGGCAATCATGTCGCGGGTGTCGCGCTGGAACCAGTCGAAGCCCACAGTAATTTGGTCGTTGAGGAAACCGAGGTCGATACCCACGTCAGTAGTGCGAATGCGCTCCCATGAGAGTGACTCGGCCACGAGCGATGGCATATCAGTTTGCACTAGCTTAGTGGCAGTGTTTCCAGCTCCGTTCACCCAGTGAACTTTTGAAGGAGAGAAAGAAGCTGCTGTTGACAAGAAGTAGCTTTGTTCCACCTGGTCGTTACCGATTTCACCATAAGACACACGGAGCTTACCATTGCTCACCACATTGCGCAAGCTGTTCCAGTATTTTTCTTGGCTGAAGCGATAACCCACAGATGCTGATGGGAAGAATGCCCAGCGCTCGTTCTCACGGAACTTGGAAGAACCGTCATAACGTCCGTTCAACTCAAGCAGATAGATGCCCTTGTAGTCATAGTTGATACGGCCAAAATAACCAGCATCGGCACCATGAGTGTGCGTGCCATCGGTAGTCACTGCACCATCGGCAAGGTTAATTTCCTCAAAGTTCTCGTCCATGAGGTGCATTCTCTTAACCCAGAAGTATTTGCGCTTCCAGCCTTCACCGTTGGCGCCGAGCATCACGTTCACCGTGTGGTCGTTGGCAAACACCTTGTTCCAGTTGGCATACACATTGAGTGTCCAAGCGTTGCGCGACACGTTGGTGTTTTGCATATAGGTGTAAGCGTCGCCACGGAGCACTTTTGGAGCAGAGATGTTACCACCCCATGTGTTCATACCGGTGTAAGTTCCGTATGGCATATCATCGTTGTAGTGCAAAGTGCTGAATGTGTAGTCGGCGTTGAGCGTGATGTCCTTGGTCAGGTTGGCTTTCAAGAAACCGGTGATGCGTGTCAAGTAGTCACGGCTCTCGGCAGTCTTGGCTCCCTTGCGGTAGAGAATACCGTTGGCGCAGTCATAACCGTTGATTGTGCCATAAGGGCCGAAGAACGAACCCCAGCGCCATTGATATGTGTAAGCGTCACGCCATTGGTTCGGGCGGTCATATTGCTTGTTGCTGTAGTTGAAACGGATACCTGCCTGCAACCAGTCGGTGATGTTGGTGCTGAGGTTGAGGGCTGCGGTGTAACGTTTAAACTTGTCGGGGTTGAATCTGTCAACACTCTCGCGAGAGTTGTAGCCGAAACTTGCATAGAATGTGGTGCGGCCTGTAGAACCCTGCACGTTGATGTTGTGCTGCATAGAAGGAGCTGTGCGGTAGAGAATGTTTTTCACGTCCCAGTCGGCATAATAGAGTGCGCCGCTACCGTCGTCGTTCATGTAGTAGTCACCCACATTGTCCCAGCTCTGGAAGCGTTGCATCTCGCGATAGCCGCTCTTCTTGCCGTTGTGTTGCTTCTCCCAAGCCTCGGCGTATGGAAGCAGCTTGTCGAGATACATACCGAAAAGCTCGTTGTCCACACCCATGCGTTGGTTAGCCTGGCTAAGAGCGTAAATCTGACGAGGCACGCTCGCATAGTCTGGCAGATAGGTTGATTTGTCCCAAGAGAAGTTGTTGTCATAGTTCACATGAATCTTGTCGGCTTGCTTACCAGACTTGGTGGTGATGAGCACCACACCAAATGCTGCGCGGGCACCGTAGATTGATGATGAAGCTGCGTCCTTGAGTACGCTGATTGATGCGATGTCGCCAGGGTTGAGGAACGAGATGTCGTCCATAGGCACACCGTCAACAATAATGTAAGGGTCTGATGAAGAAGTCAACGAACCCGTGATACCACGAATCTTCATGGTTGGGTTAGAGTTGATGTCACCAGTGTTGTTCAAGATGGTCAGACCCGGCACAGCACCTTGCAGAGCCTTACCCACATCACCAACGGGTTTTGATGCCATTGTCTTGTCGATGTCAACATTCGACACGGCACCGGTGAGGTTCACTTTCTTTTGCTGGCCATAACCCACAACCACCACTTCATCAAGGAGTGCGTTGTCGGCCTTCATTGTCACGGCCATGCCGTCAGTAGCTGTCACTGTCACGGTTTTCATTCCGATGAACGAAACCTGAAGTTTGACGTTGCGTCCGGCTTTGATTGAAAACTTACCGTCGATGTCAGTGGTAGTTCCGCGGTTGGTTCCCGGCTCTGTGACCGATGCTCCAATGACAGGTTCTCCATTTTCATCGACAACCGTACCTTTCACGATTTGCGTAGCCTCACTTGACGCTACGATTGCAGGGGCTGGAGCTGCATAAGCAAAGCTCCCTGAGCCACATGCCAGGAATAATGCACCCAGCAAAGCAAACTGTTTCTTCATGAGAGTGTTTGTTTTAGATAATGTTGATGAATTTATTATTGATAATAATTGTTTGTTTAAAATTTTATCTCAACATTTAAAAACTGTGAAGCGAGCCACTTTTGCCTTTTTTCTTATTTTATGGTCAAAACAGTCACTTGTTCGGTTTTTAAAGTTGGTTTAGAATTCTAAGTTCTCAAATGTCTAAAAAAAAAATGGAATAGAAAAATAATTTATGTTAAATTTATCACAAATTAATTTTGCCGTCATTCAATTTATTTTTAACCTCTTTCACACTGCTAAACAACATCTAACATATGCAAATATAGCAAGTTTTGTTTATTTTATGATATATTACGTAGCAATTTTTCATCAAAGTCAAAAATTTTCAACCTCCAAGCAACCACAGATTTGACAAGAAATGACAAAAAAGACCGTGCCGCAAGCAGCACAGTCTTTTTCGTTATTATTGCTGTCCGATAAAAAATTGGAACGCTATTATTAGTCGTCGAGTATCAGCATTGCGTCGCCATAGGCGCCAAAGCGATATTTCTCTTTCACAGCCTGGTTATAAGCCTCCATCACCAGGTCGTAGCCGCCGAATGCAGCCACCAGCATCAGCATTATGCTAAACGGCATGTGGAAGTTGCTCACCAAAGCGTTGGTAGTGGTGAACTCATAAGGCGGGAATATAAACTTATTGGTCCAGCCAGAGTATGCCTTGATGTGACCGTTCATGCCCACCACACTCTCCAGGGCACGCAGCGTAGATGAGCCTATGGCGCAAATCTTGTGGTTGCTGTCGCGCTTGGCGTTGAAGTATTCCACAAATTCAGGAGTGATTTCCATCTGCTCGCTGTCCATGCGGTGCTTGGTCAAGTCTTCCACATCTATGTTGCGATAGCTTCCGAGGCCAATGTGCAGCGTGAGGAAACGCGACTCCACGCCCTTAATCTCCATCATCTTCATCAGCTCGCGGCTGAAATGCAGTCCTGCGGCAGGTGCCACCACTGCGCCCTCGCGCTTGGCATATATTGTTTGGTAGCGCTCGGCATCTTCCGGCTCCACCTCGCGGTCTATGTAGTAAGGCAGTGGTGTGTGGCCCAACGCATAGAGGTTGCGCTTAAACTCGTCGTGCGGGCCGTCGTACAGGAAACGCAGCGTGCGTCCGCGCGACGTGGTGTTGTCAATCACCTCAGCCACCATCGAGTCGTCAAGTCCGAAATACAGTTTGTTGCCAATTCTTATTTTTCGGGCTGGCTCCACAAGCACGTCCCACAGTTTGTGATCCTCGTTAAGCTCCCTGAGCAGAAACACCTCAATCTTGGCTCCGGTCTTTTCCTTGTTGCCATAGAGCTTGGCAGGAAACACCTGGGTGTCGTTGAACACAAACAGGTCGTCCTCGTTGAAGTAGTCAAGTATCTTGTCGAACGTGGTGTGTTCGATTTCTCCAGTCTTTTTGTGCAGCACCATCAGACGCGACTCGTCGCGGTAGGTCGTTGGGTGAGTGGCTATCAAGTCACTCGGCATGTGAGTATCAAATTCCGAAAGCTTCATAATTGCAATATCTCTCTTACGTTGTTTTTTCAGTTTTTCTTTGTTTCTCTCTTTATTCGGCCGCAGCTGTCTTTTGCCTCTGCCGTGCCTTTTTGGCGGCTTCACGCGCGCGGTTGGCCACACGCTCCGCCTCTATGCGTTGCCGCTCCGCTTCCTCGGCCGACACGTAGGTCTCGTCGTCGAGTCTGGTGAGCAAGGCGTCGAGCTGTTCGCAGCTTTCCACCGTCACATCACCCACTCTGGTGCGCCGCAGCGACGTGAGATGCGCTCCACTGCCCAGTGCCTCGCCTATGTCGCGAGCCAGAGCCCTTATGTATGTGCCTTTGCTGCACACCACCCTTATGGTGATGTGGGGCGTGGCAGGCAATCCGCAGTCAAGCATTTCTATCTCGTCAATCACCAGCGTCTTTGAGCGCATTTCCACCTGCTGACCGCGCCGTGCGAGCTTATAGGCCGGCTTGCCGTCAACCTTGCACGCCGAGAACGACGGTGGCACTTGCTCTATGGTACCCGTAAACTGCTCGCGCAGCACCTGCTCCACCTGCTCGCGCGTGATGTGCTGCCAGTCATAAGTGGCGTCTACCGCAGTCTCCATGTCAAACGACGGAGTGGTTTCGCCAAGCTGCACTCCAGCCACATATTCCTTGACCGACGCTTGCAGCTGGTCAATATTTTTAGTCTTGTGCCCAGTGCACACCACAAGCGCTCCGGTGGCAAGCGGGTCGAGCGTGCCAGCGTGCCCCACTTTCAGGTTTTTCACGCCCAAATGGCGGCGCAGCACGGCACGTATTTGCTTCACCACCGCAAACGATGTCATGCGCAGCGGCTTGTCGATGTAGAATATTTCGCCCTCTACAGGATTCAGCATTGTTTGTCGGTGTATTCTCTGTGTGTGTGTATATCTTAGGCGCTGTCTGGAGCAATGTGTGTGGGGAGTTCAGCACGCCTATTTTATCTTTGTATATATGTATGTAAGCCTTGCGTCAGTCAACCATCTGCAAGCTCACGCCACTCATCAGCATCACTATTATCACCAGTCCCACCACAATGCGATACCAGCCAAACGCCTTGAAGCCATATTTTGAGATGAAGCCCACAAACCATTTCATGGCAAGCAGGGCCACCACAAAGGCCACCACACACCCCACAGCGAGCACCACCATGTTGTCGGCAGTGGCCCAGGTCGTGTCTTCCTTAAACATGTCAATCAAGTCGAGCAGCGTGGCTCCTGCCATGGTAGGCACAGCCAGGAAAAACGAGAACTCGGCAGCAGCCTTGCGGGTAAGTCCCTGCGACATTCCACCCACTATGGTTGCCATAGAGCGGCTCACGCCCGGAATCACCGAAATGCACTGAAACAAGCCTATGTTGAACGCGCGTTTCTCGTTCACCTTGTTCTCTTCCTTGCCCTTATTGAATATGCGGTCGCAAAACAGCATGAACACACCGCCCAAAAACAGCATTATGGCCACTACCCACACGCTGTCGAGCAGCCAGTCGAGCAAGCCCGACTTCTTTGCGGCCAGACCTATGACCACAGCAGGCAGCACGCCCACTATGAGCAGCCAGTAGAAGCGCGTCTTTTGCTTCAGCTCGGCGTTGTTGCGCACCTGGAAGAAGTGTTTCCAGTAAAGGCACACTACCGACAGTATCGCGCCGAACTGAATTATAAACGTGTAGGCATGCACAAAGGGGTCGCCCTGTGCCACGCCCAAAATGTTTTGTGTGATAATCATGTGGCCTGTTGACGACACTGGCAAAAATTCCGTCAGTCCCTCCACAATGGCTATAATCACAGATTGCAGTATGTCCATCTATCTTATTTTTTCTTGCCCTTAAACATTATTGCCACCACCATGAGCACGAAGCCCACAAAGGTGATAAACGGAGCCACCACAGTGCGTGTGGAGTTGAAGATGTCGCCATTGAACGTGGCACCCTGGTTGCTGCTGCCGTTCATCATGGCAAATCCCACCACTATCAGCACAATACACACGCCTATCAGCACGAAGTTTGTCTTGCCGAGCGGCAGCATTGCCATATCTGATTTTTCTGTCTTGTTCACTTTTTTCTCGTCAGATGAAGCCATTGTCAGTTGTTTTTAATGTTTGCAAAGCGGCACAACACGCCACTTTAATCCAATTTGTCTGCAAAATTACAACAATATAGTCCGTTTGTCAACACTTTTCACAATTCTTTGCATCACAGCATCTGTTGGCGGCACAAAACGTGTGGGGGAGAACTCCGCCCAATGAGCTGCGTTCTCCCCCACTATGCCGGTTGCACGTGGCGCATCAGTCTGTCATATATTTGCTGTAGTCAGTCTTGCGCATGTCGCCCTCTTTTTGCAGTGTGCGGTGGAACGACAAAGCCAAGTCCAGATTCTGCACTATGTGTCCACCCTTCGACAGCTTCAAGTATTCGCGCAGCAGCGGACGATATTCCGGAGCGGCTGCATGCTCTATGATTTCTTCGGCTGCCTGAATCGGGTCTTTGGCGCGCAGGTCGGCCACACCCTGGTCGGTGATGATTACATCTACGGAATGTATCGTGTGATCCACATGGGTCACCATAGGCACTATGGTGCTTATGCAGTCATCTTTCTTGATTGACGGGCACAGGAAAATGCTCACATAGGCGTTGCGCGTGAAGTCGCCGCTGCCGCCTATTCCGTTCATCAGCTTGGTTCCACTGATGTGCGATGAGTTCACGTTGCCAAACAGGTCAACCTCAATGGCAGTGTTCATCGAAATCACACCCAGACGTCTTATTACCTCCGGGTTGTTGCTGATTTCGCTCGGACGCATGAGCAGCTTGTCGTGCAGCTTGTCTATGTTGTCAAAGAATTCCATCACCTTGTCGTGGCTCATGGTCAGCGAACAAGTGCTGGCAAAACGGCAGCGACCGCTCTCAAGCAGCTTGAGCACTGTGTCTTGTGCCACCTCGGTGTAGATTTCAAATGCCGGTATGTCGGTGCTCTTATCCAGGGCGTCAAGCACGGCATTGGCTATGTTGCCCACACCGCTCTGCACTGGCAAGAACGACTTGGGCATGCGGCCCTGCTTCATTTCATTCACCAGGAAGTCGCACACGTTTGCGCCTATCCTGAGCGTAGTGTCGTCAACCGGCGTGAACGGCGTGTTCTTGCCAAGCGGCATCGACGAGCGAACCACACACAGCACCTTCTTGGGGTCAACGTGGGCTGTTGCCGAGCCGGCTCTGTCGTGAGGCGTGTAGATAGGTATCTCGCGGCGATAAGGCGGGTCGAGCGGCACATATATGTCGTGCAAGCCGCGTATCGTCTCCGGAATTTGGTCATTAATCTCCACCATCACCTTGTCAGCGCACTGCAGCCATGTGGGTGAGTTGCCCACGGCAGTGCCCAGCACTATCTCGCCGTCGTCGGTTATGCTTTGTGCCTCTATTATGGCTACGTCCATCTTACCCCAGAAGCCCTTGCGGAACTCTTCGGCCATCTCGCTCAAGTGGCGGTCGTTGTAGTGCAACTCGTGTCCGTTGATGCGCTTGCGCAGCTCCGGGCTCGACTGATAGGGCGCACGCATGTTGATGGCGTGTGCGCGCGACAGCTCACCGTCGGTCTGGTCGTTGCTCGACGCGCCGCTCATTATATTCACCTTGAATTCACGTCCTGCCTCATGCTCGCGAAGTGCCTTTTGGGCGATTGCCGGCGGAATCACTTTAGGATTGCCCGGAATAGTAAATCCCGAAACGCCTATCGTCATTCCGTTCTGAATGTATTCTGCGGCCTCTTCGGGAGTAAATACTGGATAAATCATCTTCTTTCTTCTATTGTTTGTTTTATAGTTTTTAATTGTATGTCGCCGGAGTCAGAAAGCTCCTCTGCAAATTTATACATAATTATATGCAAAACAACAAAAAAGACAAAAAAGATGTGTGCTGACAGCCGCAGCCACATCTTTTTTCACATAATTTCTTGTCTAAACCGCTACTCGTCAGCAAGGCATAGATGAGTCAGCCAGTGCCAATACTCCACCGGCACTTACAGCAAAAATCCCTATTAATACCAGCAACACCAACACCCAGCCTATCGCTATCCAAAAGGCAATCTTGGTCAAGCGGCCAGCCTCTTGCGAGGCTGCTTGCGCAGCAGCGTAATCGCCCATTCGATATGAGCTCGACACGCTGCCCGACTTCACCAGAGCCACTATGCCTATCACGCCCGAAATCAGGTTTGAGCAGCACAAAAACGACACCAGCGTAATCACCAGAGCCTCTGTCTGCCACGTCTTTGGCATTGGAGCATAATTTTGAGGCTGTGCGTAGGCTGCTTGCTGCGGTTGTTGCGGCTGACTTGGCGGCGGAGGCGTTTGCACTCCAGGGTCAAACAAATATTGCAGTGCGGTCACACTGCCTGCCGGTTGCCACTCGGTCATGCCCTCACACCACACCAGGGTGTTGCGGGTCACGCCCATAGCCACGAGCTGACCCTCTTCCACAGGGCCAAGCTGCTTGCCTTCCAAAGAATAATAATATAGCATATCTCAATTAACGTGTTTTGTGGTTATTTTTCAATATTCAGTCGGGTGGAATTTCTTGAGCAAAGTCACTATCGGTGTGGCTTTTGCAGTCCGACCATTGACCTTGTAATACTCCACCAGAGCCTTTGCCGGCTCAAAGCAGTCGGTGGCAAAGAAGCGTGTGCTCATGGCGTTGGCCTCTTCCATCATCTTCACACCGGCAGCCTTGTCCTGCGTGTAGCCCTTTGTGCCGTTATATGTGTACAGACCCACAAACGCCTTGCCGGTCTGGTTGCCCTGCTCACAAGCCTTCTTGATATACACAAGTGCCAACGAGTCGTTAGGCTCCACATACACCTCATTGCGGGCATACGAAGTTATTCCGTTTGCGTATGCGTTAAAGAGGTTTGCCGAAGCGTCACCACTGCCTTTGTCCGATGCTTCCTTCAAGATTTCAATGGCTTTCAATCGGTTTTCCTTAGTTTCAGGCGGAAAAGCCAGCAAGCACATGCCCTTGCGTTCCATAGCCAAGGTAGAGCCTTTCTCTATGCACTCGTCAAGCATATTCATGGCCTCGTCTTGGTCCATGCTGTATTCCGGCACCTGTGCGGTGTAAATCATATAGGCAAGGCGAGCCTTGCTATCCACATCACCGGCTTCCGACGCCCTCTCCAAATAAGGCAACGCCTTTGAATAACGTTCAGCCACATACCATTTTTTGCCAAGCTCGGCATCGCTCTGCGTTTTCTGGGCTTTTTGAGCCTGAACACCAAATGCAAGTGCCAATGCACAAACTGATAACAATAATTTTTTCATATTTCTATTATTTATTTTTCCTTTTGCAAATGTCGTAAAAAATTTTGCAATCCAAAACATTAGATACCTTTTTACCCCAAAAGTTTAATTCCCTCCCTCACTGACCGAGCACCCACCACCCCATGCGCCACAGCACCCCACCCGCCCATGCAGCGCACAGCGACTACACCCCCATTCTCCACCACTGCGTCGCACGCACATCACCTACACCACCCATCGCAGCCACCCCAACAGCAGGCAGCGCCAGGCGGCAATGTGCCGGAGGCACATGTTTATTGGTAACCGCCGACTGAGGAGCGCAGCGACGGTCGGCGGACACGACTCCACCCACGCCACAGCGTGCCGGAGGTACGCGTATAGCACCCACAAAAGAAAATTCGGAGCTCTGCGCAGCAGAACCCCGAATCCCTATTTTTAGTATGTATTTATTTCAAATCACACCCGACAGATTGAACTTGGCAAACTCCAAGTCATTCTTAGCACGCGAAGCCAACTTGCTGTCGAGCTTCACGGCCTGACGCAGATTGCTTGTCACCATGCTCTCGTTGTTAGTGCGTGCGCCAAGCAGAGCCATCAGATAATATGTCACGGCGTCAGGCTCCACAATCGAGGCCAGAGTATTCTTAGCCTTGCTGTAGTCCTTAGTCAGGATTTGAGCCAGAGCAGCATTGTTAGTCTTGGCATCGCCAAAGGCATTGACGGCGGCATTGTAGTCACCAGTCTTGATGTAATACACACCCAGAGCCTCGCCAAGTTCCTTCACACCGGCAGCGCTGCCGAGTTTCTGGTTAGCGTCCTCATAGTTGCGAGCCAGCAGCGAGCACAAACCGAGGTTCATCTTAGCCTCATTGCTCTGGGGATTAAGGCTTGCAGCCTTCTCAAAGTTTGCCTTTGCGCTCTTGTAGTCCTTAGCCTTATATTGGCACAAACCCAAGTTGTTGTAGCCACGATAGTCGTTAGGATACACCTCGGTGCACTCCTTATAGGCTTTAGCCTTGTCGTTGCCGGTCAAAGTGTTGGCATAATAGAGCAACTCTTCCACATTGAGAGTGGCAGGGTCTTTCTCATAAGCCTCTTTCATCTCCTCATCGGTCTTGCCAATGGTGTTGATAGAGGCAGTGAGGCGAGAGTAACGCAGTTTCGGAAGCACCTCTTTAGCAAGTTGGTCAAACACCGACGACAGGTTGCGTATTTCACGCTCGCGCTTCTCCGGGTCTTTATACATCGACAGCACACTCAAAATCAAGTCTTTGTCTTGAATATTGCTTGCGCTCACCAGTTTCTGAAATCCGTCCCAGTCTTGGGCTGTGAAGTCGGCAGTCAGACTTCCGGTTTCTGAAATCTTGTTTTTCTTCAGCTCCTTGTTCAGATATGCCTTTGTGTTCTTCTCACGGCCCGAAGCAATGCGGGTGTTGAGTTTCACACCGCCTTCAGGTGAGGCATACGAAGAAATGTTGATTCCCTCAACCTCTTTTTTAGCGTCCTTTTGAGCTTCCTTGATAGTCTTGTGCAGGTCGCCAAGGCTTGCCTGACGCAATTCGCTTGCGCGGATATTTGTCTGGTTGATAAGGAATTTGATGTCGGCGCTATATTTCTCGTTGATTATGCGCTGAAATTTGTCGGGAGCCACAGCCGGAGTCACGGTAGCGGCGTCGGCAAGTGTAGCTGTCGAAACCACGCCCTTTGCCACCTTCACGCGTGGCAGCGTGTAAGTCTTTTTGCCCTGCTTCACGTTGAAGTCAAGATAGAGGTCACTGCTCTGCATGTCGGCCTCATAATCATAATTGGCAGGAATCGTCACAGTGCCGCCATTGGCATACGACACCACCGGATAGTTGCCGCGCACCTTCTCGCCCTGCATCATGCTTGGGTTCGACTTGCTCTCCTTGCCAGCATACACGAGGGTTGGAGTCACCGTCACCTCGGCATTCTTCTGGAAGAATTTTTGAGGTATGTTGGCGGTAACAGTTGCTGGCACTTTTTCGCCCACCACAGCCAGAGGGTTAGGGTTGGTAGAAAAATACTCAGCCTTAAAATCACTCATCTTTTTATTGCAGCCCGTGAGCACCATGCACCCCACAGCCGCTGTCAAAATCAGACCTTTTCTCATCATATTACATTTTTATCAGTTCTTTACTCTTTTCTATCCAAAGATAGTGCAATACATTCACAATCACAAACACGATTTGCCATTTTATCGCTTTTTAGCAATTTTTGCCACATTCGACCGCTATTGCGCCGAGCTGCCGCCGTCAAGGTGCGCAGTGTCGGCAGCGGCAGGCGACACATCTCTTTTTCTCGCCATCTGACCTAGGGTGACAAACAGGCTGCAGCACGCAAGCCCTGCACACATTGCGCCAAGGCCAACCACAAGTCCATTTGCACGTTTCTTCATCATATAATCTCAAAATTCGAGTCTTACAACTCCCCAAAGTTAATAAGAATCGGTAATAGCAATGCCAAAAAGCAAGCGAGCCGCATTGCCACAATGGCAATCACGACTCGCTCAATTCATATCATTATCCGTTTTTCTTCGAGAGTAATGCGTGTGTGCTTATTAGCGCACCACCACCTTTTGACCGTTGGCTATGTATATGCCGGCTGGCAGAGCCACGGTGTTGTCGCCGGCCACCACGCTGAGTTTTGCCACAAGCGAGCCAGTCAAATTATACACATTCACTGTGGTTGCTTCCTCTGCCACCACGTGCAGTGTGCCTTGTGTGCCATAAATTTTGGCCTCGGCCTTTGCAGCCACGTTGTCAACTGCAGTGTAGATCTTGAACGGCAACTTGAAGCAAGCATACATCGAAGCGAATTTCGACACTGAGAACGACTGGTCCAAACCTGTCAATTTAATGTCGCCACGGCCACGTGCCACTATATATAGCTTATCACCATCTACTGCCGATGCAAATGCTGTTGGCATTGCTCCGCTCATAAGTTTCACCTGGGTGTCTTTATCTGTTGTGAGGTCTTTGTTATATTCTCTCAAGAACACACCATCGGCTCCAAAGTTGTAGCCATACACCCACACCTTGCTCTTGTCTGTTTCGCTGCCAAACAGTTCGAAGTATCCTGTGATTGCCGTTGTGTAGTCTTTAAGTGCCGAAACAGCGTTAATCCACTCTCCGTCTTCTGCATTCAGACGAATGATGAATGCCTGGTTGTTTGTACCTTTCATTTCCAATTTCTTGGTACCATCTTCGTTACTCAACGTATATTGGCCCATACCGGTCACCCACAAGTCATCATCAATTTTGTTAAGATGCATATATTGCAGAATACCAGTACTGTTTGACTTTGCGTTTTCACTTCCCTTGAAAAGGCGCGACCACTTAACGTTCAAGTTCTCGTCAAGCTCTGCCACAAGTGCACTGACATATGAAGGCACCTCGTAGGTCTTGTCACCAATCTTATAGTCCTTGCAGATTGAGTTCTTTGCGCTCTTAACAGAAGAGAACAAGTAGAATTTGCCGTCTTTCACACAAAGTTTTTGCATTGTTTCACACGCCACAACGCCCGTCGTGGTCAATGTATTCTCTGCATAGCCATTCAAGTCAAACTTCGTCACATACATGTCACCAACGCTTTGCTGCGAGTCACCGTTCCAGCCCACAACATTGTGAGGAGTCAGGTCTATTGTTGTGCCATCAGCCTTTGTGAACTTTGTCAAGGCCGTAAAGCGGCCTGCCATATAGATGGCATTGTCGGTCACTGCAAGGTCATACACATATATAGGCAGTCCGTTCACCTTAATTGACGATCCGGCAATAGGGCTTGGGTCTGCATACACTTCGCGAATCCATTGAATTGCTCCGGCAGCACTCACCTTCATCAGCAAAGCCTTGTAGTAGCGATGCTCAATGTTGTCTATCGAGCTGATGCAATTCCAGTCAGCCAGTTTGGTTTCATTGCCTGTTGCGTCAACGAAGCCTGGAGTCTCCGTGCCGCGCGAGTCAGTGTGGCGCATCAAGAATGCTGCATATATGCTGCCGTCCTTGCCCACTTTCACCCAGTCGTTGTTAGAGAAAATCTCGCCGTTTGTCGAATAGATGCTCCACTTCACATTTCCCGACTTGTCAGTCTTGGTCATGGTGAATGTTTCGTTGCCAGAACTTGATGTGCCGGTATATACAGTGCCTTTTCCTATCACTGTGTCGCCCAGCTTCAAGCCGTCTTTGTCAGAGTAAGAGCCCACGTGGCCAAGCCACACCACACCGTCGCTGGTCACAGCCAAAGACTCCGTCATTGATGTGCCTTCTCTGTCGGCATAATTTGCAGTGAGGACTTTTCCCCATTCTGCGGTTTGTGCAGTTGCGAGCATGCTCATTGATGCCAACGCCACTGCTGCTAACGTAAAGATTTTTTTCATATCTGTTAAAATTAGTTTGTTATTATGTTTTTCTTGTGCAAAACTACTCGTTTATCGCTTGCAAAGTTACTTGCATTTGTCACGTTGATAAATACCAAGTAATGATGATTTTTGCTTCTCCAATTAGCCACTATTTGGTATTGTAAGGCCTTTGACACTCAACTAATTTTGCAGTCACATTAAATA
>CAKUAR010000014.1 GCA_934636465.1 uncultured Muribaculaceae bacterium | reverse complement strand
AAGAGTCCGGTGCAATACCGAACTCTTTCTCAAATCGGATAGTTAATAACCTGTCCAACTTTTTGGGGTCACTTCAGCTAAAAACCTTTGGGGCAATTTTTTTCCAGAAATATTTGCGCAGAAAGCTTGATTGTTTTTTATGTATGCGTATGTTTTGATAGAAAAAACAAAAGGAACTATTGACTTTTGATGTTTGAGAGTGTATATTTGCAATAGGGAAAATAATTTTATTAAAACATATTTATCATGAATAGTTTTCAAATAAAAAATCAAAAAGACCTTGACGCCTTAAATCAAGGCTGTAGAGATCCTATGACTGCCGATGAAATTCAAGTTTGTTTTGGCAAAGGGGAGTTTTACATCACGCGCAATGTGTCACTTTTCTTCTATGGTTGCAAGAAGGTGTCAATCACCGGTTGCGGAAAAGACACTATCATTTACTTTGGAAACAAGACAAATTTTGAGTATGACCCTGACTCAGTGATAAAAATCGCTGGAAACGAGGAAGTGCCGGTGTCGGTGAACATATCGGATTTGGTTATCAGGTATGACTCGACAGGTAAGAAAGGAGAGTCCTTGCCGGAAGCGACAGATGCCAGAAAACTTGGAAATGAAATCGGGTCAGATGAGGAGTATCTGATAAAATGCTACTTTGTGAAAGGCTTCACGATGACAAATGTGGAGACGGAGCTAAATGATGTGATATGCACCAACCTTGACTTCAGAGACTGTGAGGATGTGGAAATTCACGATTGCAGGTTCGTGAACAACAGCCGCTGCCGAGAAGCCGGCTGTGTGTGGATGCGTGGCAATGTGATAAACGTGTCTGTGCATGACAATGAGTTCTATAAGTATGGCAACGACGAGCTGTTTGCCGTGTGGAACGATGGAAAAAAAGATGATAATAACTTGTTTAAAGACATATATGTCACGCAGCGGAATATCAGTTTCTGTCATAATAAGGTGTATTACAAGCCGAACGGTGAAGGAATAGAAAAAAACAAGTGGGACGGTCTGTGCAATGTGCTTTTGACTATCAGTACAAACCAGGAACTTATGGTGATAGAAAAGTCTGACGATGTTGGCAGCGGTGGAGAAATGGAATTTTCAAATGGCGTGTCAATGGAAAGTGCCATTGATGACGCAGGGGGAACGGTTTCTGGCTCTGGCAATGAAGATGGTGTGCAGCATATTTGCTACACGACGGTGTCGGACGTTGAATTATGCGACAATGAGATTTTTATCGATGCTCCTGTAAACCAGGTGCTTCGCCTGGCATTTGACCGCTATACCACTTATAGCGAGATAAATGTGCGAGGCAACAAAATAACACATTCTGATTGGTCGTACTCTTATAAAGTAGAAGTTGTAAATGGTAAAAAGAAAGAAACCGGAATGTTGAACAGGCATTTGACAGATTTCGCCGTGTATTATGACATGGAGTTTGCGGCGGAAGGTTGTCAAACCGAGGCTTTGGACACCTCATTTTGCAATGAGCCTATAATGATATGTGACAACACGATTTTGTCTGACTTCAAGTCAAACAAGGGAGATGATGATGAGGCTCATGTGTGTGTAGATGCAGGAGGCGTAAATGTCTGGTTTGAGCACAATACCGTCAGGAATCGTGCAAAAAGGTTTGCCAATAAGGACAATTCATTAAGCGGAATTATTCTTTTGCAGAGCTTTGACTTGAGCAGCAGGTTCTATTTGAGAGACAACATGTGTTCCGGTCTGAAAGATTTGGCAAGCGTGCGGTCAAAAAGGGAATCTGTATTTGTGGAGATAACCGCTGTGGGTAATGACTTTGCTGGTGACACGCGAATTTATTGCGGAGATGGTGAGCTGACGTTACCAAACTTGACGCTTAATTTCTTTAACAACAAGTTCTGCAGCGATTATCCGGTTTTCTTCTTGCAGGGCTTCAGTAAAAAGGGCGTGGTGCGTTTCAGAGGCAATTATGTGGAGCGTTGCGACAACAGGGTTGAAGAAGATGCAAACATACAAGTAGGTGTTCTGGTGTATTCAATAAACCTTGTGGTTGACTCCATGCTGGTTGACGTCAAGGACAACGTGTTTATGAATTTGACCCAAGATGATAGTGGAGATTTGGGAAAAAACATATATTGCACAATGCAGGGAAAGGATAATATGACGTTGGATAATGTGACGCTGAAGCGTTCAGGCAACTATTATAGAAATTCTGAGGACTGAGAAGCCATAGCTATTAACATAAAGAAAATGTACCAACTAAAATGGGATAACAATATAAAAATAAGTGTGATATGAAAAAGACAGTGTTTTTTATTATCGGCGTTTTGCTGACTGTGTGGTTTTCGTCAGCGGCTGGAACGCGGTTTATGGTGGATAACTCTTGGTATGAGACTATAAATGAGGCGGAAGTAGAGCTTGTGACTTATGGTAAGAATAAAAAGAGAGGCCCCACAGTAATACCATCGACAGTGGAGCATGATGGAAGGGCTTACACCGTGGTTAGTATAGGCAATAATGCTGTGGGAGGATATCTGGGCAATGACACCGTGGTGATTCCAAACACCGTAAGAGAGCTTAAAGACTCTGCATTTTATTTTTGTCAAATAACGACAGTTGAAATTCCAAATTCGGTGAGGCATATAGGTAAAGATGCTTTTTGTGATAGCTTCAGGCTGCAAAATCTTTTGATATCAGATTTGAGCCATTGGTTGAGGGTGAAACTTGACAATATACATTCAAACCCGATGTGTTATTGCGATTATCCACATTATAATTATAATATTCCGAATCGAAACCATGGCGTGCTTTTTGTGAACGGCAAGCGTATAACGAAGCTGGTGATACCGGCCGACATAGATACAATAGGTGACTATGCGTTTGCCGGTATGTATAACTGGTACGCAAAGATTGACACATGCATTATCGGTGACAATGTGAAGCACATAGGCAAGAGCGCTTTTTTGGACACGCATTTTAAGACATTGATATTGGGAAAGTCGCTAAAGACAATAGAATCGGACGCATTCAAATATAGTGAAGTGGGCTCGGTTTATGCCGATAAAGCGACATGGCTTGGCATAGACTTTGCAAATGGATACTCAAATCCAGTTATTGGGCGTTTTCATGATGAAGGTGATAGAAATGAAGATGATGGACATAACGCGGCGAAACTGTATTTAGACGGAGCACTTTTCGCCAAGAAACAGTCGGTGCCAGACACACTGAGAGAAATTAAAGACTGGACATTTGCCGGCTGCAGAAACCTGGTGGCACTTAGGGCTGATTCTGTTAGACGGGTGGGGGCTGGCGCTTTTTGGGGTTGTGACCAGTTTGGATTTATCACATTCGATAGATTGACAGACATAGGTCCATTTGCTTTTGAGGGCTGCATCAACTTTAAGTCTGCAAAGGCGAGCAACGTAATAAAAAGTGTGGGAGGCTATGCGTTTGATGGTTGCAGCCATGTAACGGAGCTACCGATAGGAGAAGCCACGGAATATATAGGAGAGTCTGCTTTTTGGAATTGCCCGATAAAGAGCGCGACGATAGGGAAGTCGATAAAATACATCGGTGAATACGGCATCAATAAATACATAGACGAGCTCAACATTGAAGACATGGGCGCGTGGCTCAACGCCTCGGTGTCGGACGTTTTCAAGCCTAAAAAGCTGTACGTTGGTGGCAAGGAAATGGGTGACACGCTTGTCGTCCCGGAATCTGTTCCAGTTATCAAGCCGACCAATATCGGTGTTTTCAAAGGGCATTACAAGTCGCTTGTTCTGTCGAAGGACGTTGAGCGTATAGAGGAAAACACGTTCAACATTCCGGAGCTTTCGTCGATTAAGGTTCTTGGCACGGTTCCGCCTGTTGCCTATGAGAACTCATTTATGAATTACGAGACGACCGCACTTGAGGTGCCGGAGGAGTCAAGGGAAGCCTATATGCATGCATTTCCGTGGTATTGGTTTACCAAGTTCTCGGGAGTTGACGGCGTGTCGGGAGATGGCGGCAGCATCAGGGTCAGTGCGGTTGGCAACGAAATCACGGTCACCGGATTGGCAGACAATGCCGAGATTGAGGTTTATACTGTCGGAGGTCAGCTGGTGTATAAGGGCCGCAGCACGACGATTTCGGTGCCAGGCAAGGGAATATATTTGTTGAAATCAGGTAGCCAGACCATTAAGGTGGTGGTGTGACAAATAATAATATGAAATATTAAAATGGAAGTCCTCAATTAATTGAGGACTTCCATTTTTGCATTAATATGATTGATTAGTGTAAGAACTACACTTTAATGATTGCCCCAGACTTCGGCGGCGATGTCGGTGACGAGGTCAACTTTTGCCCACTGCTCTTCCTCGGTGAGCTTGTTGCCTATCTCGCATGAGGCGAAACCGCACTGCGGACTGAGGTAGAGCCGGTCGAGCGGAACGTATTTCTCGGCTTCAAAAATGTGGTCGATTACTTTGTTGCGGTCTTCGAGAACTGGTGATTTGGTGGTTATCAGTCCGAGAACCACTTTTTTCTCTGGACTCACGTATTTGAGCGGCTCAAAGCTGCCAGAGCGCTCATCGTCATACTCCAGATAGTAGGCATTGACGTTTTCTTGTGCAAACAGGTAGGGCGCGACAGGGTCGTAAGCCCCCTTGGAGGCATAGCACGAGTGATAGTTGCCGCGGCATACATGGGTGTTGATTACAAGGCCGTCGGGTTTGCCGGCTATGGCGAGATTGTTGACCGAGAGATATTGCAGTGCCTCGTGCGCCAGTGTGAAGCCTTTGCCTGCCATCGACACCCAGAAGTCGCTGTCAACAATCATGCCCCAGGTGCAGTCGTCGAGCTGCACGGTGCGGCAACCTGCGGCGTAGATTTGCTTGAAAAATGATTGGTAGGCTTTGGCTATGTCGTGAATCAGCTCTTGCGTGTCGGGGTAGAATTGGCGTGTGTTGAGCGTGTTGTCGCCCCTGAACAGCTCTGCAAGAAACTGTGCCGGAGCCGGAATGGCCTGCTTGGCTATTATACCGTCTTCCTCAAATTTCTTGACGAATTTGTAGTCTTGGACGAAAGGGTGATTTTTGCACGATATTTTTCCGGTGAGCCGCAGTGAGCCTTTGGTGGTTTCCTCGCCATGAAACTTGTAGCCGTGGTCAAGCTCTATGTGTTCCACGCCGTCGAATCCCCACAAGAAGTCGAGATGCCAGTAGCTGCGGCGGAACTCACCGTCGGTGATGGCGTGCAGTCCGTGGGCTTTTTGCTTTTTTATCAAGTCGGCGATAAGCCGGTCTTCAACCGTGCGCAATTCTTTGTGCGAGATTTCTCCATTGGCAAACTGTGCCCTTGCCGCTTTAAGCTCTGCCGGACGCAGGAAGCTGCCCACGACATCGGCACGAAATGGAGCATGTAGTGTTTCTTTGCTCATACTGTTCTTCTTTTTTTGCTTTTTTATAACCCTATTGTGCCACAAAGGTAGGCTATGAGTGAATGTTAGCCAAAAGTTCTCTTAAATTCAGAAATATATCCTATTTTTGCGGTTGATATTGATGTTTTGTAGAATAATATTCTGCTGTGTTGGCTATAATGTGGAAATATATTAATGCAGAATAGGCATCTTGAAAAATGAGGAATATGGAAAACTTAGATGAAACAGACTTGAAAATTTTGCGCCTTTTGCAGCAAAACTCACGACTCACCGTGAAAGAAGTGGCCGCCAAGGTCAATCTCTCGCCAACACCAGTTTTTGAACGCCAAAAGCGTCTGGAGCGCGAAGGCTACATTTCGGGTTACTCGGCTGTGGTTGACTATCACAAACTTGGCTACAACGTGATTGTGCTGTGTAACATAAGGCTCAAGCAGCACACACACGACTTGATTCAGGAGTTTATGGACACTGTGCAGCGGCTTGAGCAGGTGACGGAGTGCTACAACACCACTGGCGACTATGACTTTCAGATAAAAGTGTATGCGCGCGACATGAAAGATTATCAAGATTTTATGCTTAACACACTTGGTAACATAGACTGCATAGGAAGTTTGCACAGCATAATAGTGATAGGCGAGATAAAGAACACGCATAGTGTGCCTGTGGCTGGTGTGAGTTGACTTTTTGGGGGCTTGGCTCTGATAGTGGCAGTGTATGTGTGTGCAAAAAAACAAGTTAACAAATGTTGTACTGTGCTAAATTTGGTTTAATTGGGCATTTTTTGCTATCTCGTGGCTTGCTGTCTTGATTTATGTAGGTAAATTTGTGTTAATGAATCTTTCACGAGTGTTCTGTTAATAAAAATAATGGCAAGAGAAAAGAATTATAAAATAATTGTAGATGGCAGGACTTCGCACACCGAGTGGTCGCTCGTTGACGGCACTAAGGTGGTGGAGCACGCAATGACACAGGGGTTGAACCCTTATTTTTTGACACGCCGGGAAATTAGCCATGTGATAAGGCTTGAGGTTCCGGCGGCATTTTTTAAGCGCAGATGGAAGCATGTGTGTTACTACGGCTCCGGTTGCTCAAGTGCAGAGAAGAAAAAACTGATGGAGGCTTCGCTCATAGCCCAGTTTAAAACACCCACAAGTGTGCACAGCGACTTGGAGGGCACGGCACGCGGACTGCTCAATCATGAGCCGGGACTGGCGTGCATATTGGGGTCGGGCTCAAACTCATGTTTCTACGACGGCGAGAAGATAGTGAAGAACGTGCGTCCACTGGGATTCATATTGGGTGATGAGGGCAGTGGCGCGCAGCTTGGCCGCTTGTTTTTGGGCGACTGTCTGAAAGGTTTTGCACCACAAGAGCTGTGCGAGCAGTTTTTTGAGGAGTATAAGGTGACTGACGAGGCCATTATGGACTCGGTGTATAACAATCCGCGCGCAAGCAGCAACCTGAACCAATATGCCAAATTTCTGGCCGAGCACTTGGCTGATGACTATGTGAGAGAGCTTGTGACCAATGAAATGGCACGCTTTTTTGAGCGAAACATACTGCAATATGACTACAAGTCATATCCGGTGTCGTTTGCCGGCAGCGTGGCGTGCTCGTTTACAGAGGTGCTCACAGAGCTTGCGAGCCGCTATGGCGTGACGATAAAGAAAGTGGTTAGAAACGTAATGCCCGGCCTGATAGCCTATCATGCCGAGGAAGAAGAATAAACGAACAATCATGGAGATGAAGAAAACGTGGGCCTTGGCTCTGGCGCTTGCCTCGACACTGGCGGCTGCCGGAGGTCAGAACAATTACTCTGCCGAGACCGTGAAAAAAGTGGAGCAAATAGTTTCGGCAACCTTGCCTCAAAACTTGAGGATAGGGTCGGTGAAGGTGAAGCAAATGAGCGACAGCGCCGGCAAGGTGTGGGTAAATCTTGCCGAAAACTACTCGCACGCCTCATTTGCGCCAACCGATGTGAGCAGCATAGAGAGCCAAGTGAAAAGTATGCTTGGCACCAAAAACAAAGTGGTGCTGCTGATAAATGGCGCTAAGGCGACGGACTACTTCTTCGGCTACGACAAGAAATATGCCAGGCGGCACGCGCCGTTTGTGACCGAGGTAGATGCCTACAAGCACTGCAAATCGGGACTCGACGGCAACATTGTGGCTTTGTGGCAAAGCCACGGTCGCTATTACGATGCTGGGCTGAACCGCTGGGAATGGCAGCGTCCGAGGCTCTTTCAGACGGTGGAGGATTTGTACCCCACGAGCTATGTGTTGCCTTTTTTAATGCCAATGCTTGAAAATGCGGGTGCATACGTGTGGAATCCACGCGAGCGCGACACTCACACTGCCGAGGTGATTGTGGATAACGACGGATTTTTGGCACAAAAAGGATATTACGAGCGTCATGGCGCAAAGCCGTGGACTGACGGCGGCAAGGGATTTGCCTATAAGCAGAAAGTGTATAAGGACTATGACAACCCATTTGCTGACGGAACTTACAGGAAAGCCGCCACAACCGACACCCAGAGTAAGGCTTCGTGGGCAAACTGGAGTGCAGATATACCGGAAGATGGAGAGTATGCGGTGTATGTGTCATATCGCACGTTGCCCAACAGCTGCGAGGACGCAACCTACACGGTGTATTGCGACGGCGACAAGCGCACGTTTAAGGTTAACCAGAAAATGGCTGGCGGCGTGTGGGTGTATCTGGGCACATTCCCACTGAAAAAGGGAATGAACGAGCATGTGGTGACACTCAGCAACTACTCTAAGCAGAAAAATCGCGTGGTGACAGCCGACGCAGTGAAGATAGGCGGCGGAATGGGCAATGTGGCTCGCCGACCGGCAGCCAATACGCCCGAAGCCCGCGAGAAATCGAAAGGACTTGGGTGGTGGTGCTCACTTGCCAAAGACGGCGTGAACTATGAGTATGTGACGAGCGGCTATCCGCGTTTTGCCGAAGGCTCGCGCTACTTTTTGCAGTGGTCTGGTTTCCCAGACAGCGTGTATAGCGTGACGCACGGACTTAGCGACTATGCCGACGACTTCAGAAGCCGCAGCGAGTGGGTGAACTATTTGGCTGGAGGATCGCAGGCCTTGCCGCAGCGCAAGGGACTTGGCGTGCCGCTCGACTTGTCGTTTGCGTTTCACACTGATGCCGGCGTGACGCCTGACGAGCGCATATTTGGCACGCAAGGCATATATCGCTGCAACGATTTCAGCAAATATGCCGACGGCACACCGCGAATAATATCGCGTGACTTGTGCGAACTGGTGACTGACCAGATTGTGAATGACTTGCGTGCCCAGTTTGAGCCAAACTGGACCAGCAGAGGCATGACGCAAGAAAACTTGTATGAAATCAGGGTGCCGGAAATACCGGGCATGCTAATGGAGCTACTCTCACACCAGAATTTTGCCGACATGCGTTATGGTCTTGACCCGAACTTCCGCTTTGCCGTGAGCAGGGCTATGTATAAGGGAATACTGAAATTCATAGCCAAACGTGACCACCGAGCCTATGTGGTGCAGCCTTTGGCAGTTAACTCGTTTGCAATAACGCCCACGGCAAATGCCGGGAAATTTGTGTTGAGCTGGAAACCTACGGCCGACAGTCTTGAAACCACAGCTGTGGCCAAAGAATATGAGGTGCAGGAGCGCACCGACGACAAGGGCGCATTTGTGCGCATAGCTGTGGTCAAGGACACGAAACTTGAAGTAGATGTTAACGACAACAAGCTGCACAGCTATCGTGTGGTGGCAATGAACGAGGGTGGCCGCAGTTTCCCGTCGGAAACACTGTCGCTTGGCGTGGCGCAGCAGTCAAAAGGCACGGTGATGGTGGTGAACGGATTCACGAGAGTGAGCGCACCCGACTGGATTGACGAGGGGCATTATGCTGGCTTCACCGACGAGATAGACCACGGAGTGCCGTTTGGACAAGAAGTGAACTATGTGGGCGCACAATATGAGCTTGACCGCAACAACAAGTGGCGCGGTGACGATTCCGGCGGCTGGGGCGCAAGTCGTGGCGACTATGAGGGCAAGGTGATAGTGGGCAACACGTTTGACTATCCGAGAGTGCATGGCGAGTCGATAATGAAAGCCGGCTATTCGTTTGTGTCGGCAAGCGCGAAAGCCGTTGACGACGGCGTTGTGGCGCTCGACCCAAAGGGTTATGTGGCAGTGGATATGCTGTTTGGCAAGCAAAAAGAGGTTAAAAACGGCCGAGGCTACTATCCTAACCGCTACAAAACATTCACGCCTGGATTGATTAGGGCTGTGGAGCAGTATTGCAACGGAGGAGGCAATGTGATGGTGACAGGCGCGTATGTGGCAACCGACATTTGGAAAAAAGCCGATGCTAAACAAGAGGAAAAGGATTTTGCCCAAAAGGTGCTCGGCTACAAGTGGGGCAGCGACAGAATAAGCAAGACTGGCAGGGTGTTTATTAACCCGACGGCCATAAGCCAGTTTGCCGCAACCGAAAATTTGACGTTCAACAACGAACTTAATGACAAATGCTATTGTGTGGAGTCGCCCGACGCCATATATCGCGGCAACGACAACAGCACGATAATCATGCGCTATGAGGAGAACAACAAGTCGGCTGCCATTGCTTGCCGCCAAAACGGCTACAAGACGGTGGTGATGGGCTTCCCGTTTGAAACCGTGAACGGAGCTGAGACACGCGACGCGCTGATGGCAAAAATACTTGGTTTCTTTGCTGGAGCAAAATGAGATTATGCAATAATGTCAAGAAAAACATACTGAAAAATTATGACAAGAAACGAAAATGATGCGGCTCTTGAAGCAAGAGCTGCGCAGGTGAAACGCTGCACGCTTGTGGGCTTCGGCGTGAACGGACTGATGTCGGTGATGAAAATTGTGGCCGGAATTGTGGGACGCTCCGGAGCAATGATAGCCGACGGCGTACACTCAATAAGCGACTTTCTCACCGACATAGTGGTGATAGCTTGTGTGGGCTTTTCGGCACGCGGTGTTGATGACGAATACCGCTACGGCCACGGTAAATTTGAGACGTTTGCCACGTTTCTCATAGCCGAGGCTCTCGTGGTGGTGGGCGTAGGCTTGGGCTGGAACGGAGTGAAAAGCGTGATAGCGGCGTTTAACGGCGAGCAACTGGCTCAGCCTGGCTTGATAGCCCTGGTGATGGCGGTGGTGTCGATAGTGGCCAAAGAGATGCTGTTTCAATACACGAACCGTGTGGGCAAAAAGCTAAAAAGCAATGCAGTGATAGCCAACGCATGGCATCACCGGAGCGACGCACTGTCGAGTGTGGCCACACTGGTGGGTATATCGGGTGCAATTTTTCTTGGGCAGCAATGGCGAATTCTCGACCCTATAGCCGAGATATTGGTGAGCCTGTTTATTGTGGTTGTGGCGGTGAAACTTGCCGTGCCTGCCGTCAAGGAACTGCTTGAAGTGGCGTTGCCAGCCGATGAAAATGCAAAGATAGCGGAACTAATCAACGGTATAGACCAGGTGAAAGCCTATCACCACTTGCGCACGCGCCACAACGGCAATGCGCACGTGATAGACGTGCACATAAAGGTGGACCCGCAGCTCACGGTGACACAGGCTCACGATGTGGCCACTGCGCTGGAAAACCGACTGAAAGCCAACCTTGACAGGGTGATAGCAAACGTGCATGTGGAGCCATATAAAGGCGAGGCAACAGACTCGCACCGCCACTGCAGCGAGTGAAAAAAACAGGCAGGTGACTGCTGATGAGGCAAGGGGCAAACTCCGGAGAACAACGGCGCTTGCCCCTTGGTTTTTAGACTGGCAACCAGTTACAAAGACTGTGTGTGGCTGGTTGTGTACGTGATGCTATACTGAAAAAATGTTTACGAATATAAAATTTGGTTTAATGACTCAAAATGAGAGTCGTATTGCTTTGTCGAACAAAATTAATATGCTAAATTTGCAATAGGTGTATATTGCTTTTTAGTGGGCGGTTACGCTTGAGGTAAAGGATTAAAAATTAACATTATATGCAGTTGGATATTCGCAAAATCGGGCTGATGCTCGCTTGTGGCGTGGCTGTGAATGTGGGCGTTTCTGCGCAAACATTCAGTGATGCCCAGAAAGGCGAGGTGCAAAAAGTTGTTTCGTCATATCTGCCACAATCAATGCAGATAGGCAATTTGAAAGTGCTTGACATGTCGCAGTCGGGCGACACCCTTGTGGTGAATTTGAGCGAGAACTTTGGCGACATACCGTTCACCAAAGTGTCGGTTGACAAGATGAAGGAAGAAATCAAGCAGGCTGTGGGCAGCAGTTTCACTGGAAAAAACGTGAAGGTGAACATAGCTGGCAACGACATTGACCTGTATTACTCATCGTTTGAGCCGTCGTATAGCCGCAAGCATAAGCCGTTTGTGACCGATTTGAATCCCAACCGCCACTATAGCAAAGGACTTGACGGCAACGTGATAGCAATGTGGCAGAGTCATGGGTGGTATTTTGAGCCGAAACTCAACCGCTGGGAATGGCAACGCGCAAGAATATTCCAAACTGTGGAGGACTTATACACCCAGAGCTATGTGATGCCATTTTTGAACCCCATGCTTGAAAATGCCGGTGCATATGTGTGGAGTCCGCGCGAGCGCGACACCAACGAGAATGAGGTGATTGTGGATAACGACGGAGGAAACGCCCAAAAGGGATATGCCGAGGTGAGCAAGGGTGAAAAGTGGGGCAAAGGCTCTGACAAGGGCTTCGCCTACCTGAAAAACGAATACAAGGATTTTGAAAATCCGTTTGCCGACGGCACTTATCGTCAAGTGAAGACGACCAAGGACAAGCGAAACCAATCAACTGCCACATGGTCGGCCAACATACCAGAGACCGGTGAATATGCCATATATGTGTCATATAAAACCTTGCCAAACAGTGCGAGCGATGCGCTCTATACCATCAACACCCTCGATGGCGAGCGCCAGGTGATGATAGACCAGACAATGGCCGGCGGCGTGTGGGTGTATCTGGGCCACTTTAAGCTGGCAAAGGGCGATAACAAAGACGTGGTTACGCTCACAAACCTCTCAAACGAAAAAGACAAAGTTGTGACTGCCGACGCTATGAAGATAGGCGGCGGTCAGGGCAACATAGCCAGAATAGTGGCTCCTCGCACCGATGCCAACCTGGCACTGGCAAAGGAGCAGGGCAACGAGAAATATCTTGCCAAGCCTGGTGTGGATTATAAATACATCACAAGCAAGCACCCACGCTACACCGAGGGCGCACGCTACTTCTTGCAGTGGTCTGGTTTCCCCGACAGCGTGTATTCAACATCGCACGGAATCAACGACTACACCGACGACTACAAGTGCCGCGGCGAGTGGGTCAACTACTTGGCCGGCGGTTCGGAGGTGCTGCCTAACCGCAAGGGACTGAATGTGCCGGTTGACTTGTCGTTTGCATTTCACAGCGATGCCGGAACCACGCAAAACGACGATGTGATAGGCTCGCTCGGAATCTACTGCACAAAAGAAAATGGAAAGAGCTTCGGTAAATATGCCAACGGCACTCCACGCGAGATTTCACGCCAGCTCACAAACATGGTGCTGACCGAAATCTGCAAAGATGTGAGAGCTAAGTTTGAGCCAAACTGGACTCGCCGCGGCATGTGGGACCGCTCATATTATGAGGCTCGTGTGCCAGAAGTGCCAGGCATGCTGCTTGAGCTGCTGTCGCACCAGAATTTTGCCGACATGAAATATGGACTTGACCCCAACTTCCGCTTCACGGTGAGCCGTGCTGTGTATAAGGGCATATTGAAGTTCATCGCCAAGCGCGACCACCGCGACTATGTGGTGCAACCGCTGCCAGTCAACTCATTTGCAATTCGCCCGGCAAGCGACGGCCGTTTCTTGCTGACGTGGAAACCAACCGCCGACAGCTTGAGCGAAAATGCCGACGCAAAGAAATATGTTATTTGCGAGCGCGTGGGTCAAGACGGCGGTTTCAAGGAAATAGCCGTGGTGAAAGGTACAGAATTCCTTGTGAAAATCAAGGAAAACGAGGTGCACAGCTACAAAATCATAGCAGTGAACGACGGCGGCCGCAGCTTCCCATCGGAGGTGCTGTCGGTGGGCGTTGCTCCCAACAGCAAGGGTACTGTGATGGTGGTGAACGGATTTACGCGCGTGAGTGGTCCAGACTGGTATGACTCTGGCGAAAGAGCAGGATTTGACGATGCAAAGGACCACGGAGTGCCATACATGCAGCAAATCAACTACATTGGCTCTCAATTTGAGTTTCGTCGCGGATTGCCTTGGCGTGACGACGACGCAGGCGGTTTCGGCGACAGCCGCTCCACCAACGAGACACAGCCAGTGGCCGGCAACACGTTTGACTATCCGGCTGTGCATGGCGAGTCGATACTGAAATCGGGCTATTCGTTTGTGTCAACGAGTGTGAAGGCCGTAGATGATGGCACTGTGTATCTGAACGACTATAAGCTCGTGGACTTGATTTTAGGCAAGCAAAAGGAAACAATCAATGGCCGTGGCGCATATCCAAGCCGCTACTCGGCTTACACTCCAGGCTTGATTGACGCAATAACCAACTACACCAAAGCCGGCGGCAACATTTTGGTGTCGGGCGCATACGTGGCAAGCGACATTTGGGACCGCGATACCGTGAGCTACCCCGAAACGCATTTTGCCGAGCAGGTGCTGGGATATACCTACTTGAAAGGGCAGGCCGCTGTGACAGGCAAGGTGTTCTGCGTGCCGAGCCAGTTTGCCTCGTTGTCGGGCGACGGAGAGTTGAGCTTCGTGCAGAAACTCAACACCAAGGTGTATGCCGTGGAGTCGCCAGACGCAATCAAGGCAAGTGATGACAGTGGCGCAACCATAATGCGCTATCGCGAGAACAACATTCCGGCTGCCATAGCATCGCAGAGGGCTGGTTACCGCACAGTGGTGATGGGCTTCCCGATAGAGGTGATTGACAACGCCTCGCAACGCGATGCCGTGATGGGCAATGTGCTGAAATTCTTAGAAGGAAAATAAAAAATACTAATTATAAAAAAAACTTGAACCAATCATGGGAAGAATTAACTGCTTCATTCCTTTTGCCAACGCCGCACAGGTGAGCAAAACAGTTGAGGGTCTGAAAGAAAACGACCTTGTGAATAAGATTTACCTTTTGGCCAACGACGAAGCCGAGGGCTCGGTGGAAGGCTGTGAGGTGATTAAAGTGAGAAATCTGGACTCTTCGGCAACAATCAAGGCCATTGCCGAGAAAGCCGATGCCGACTATGTGTTGCTTTACACAAAATACAACACACTGAAGTTCGCTCCGTTTGCAATCGAGAGATTTGTGAAGATTGCCGACGACAGCCAGTCGTCGATGTGCTATGCCGACCACTACAATGTGACCGAGAAAGGCGCTGTTAAGGCTCCTGTGATTGACTACCAGTTTGGAGCATTGCGCGATGACTTTGACTTTGGCTCCGTGATGCTTTATTGCGGCAAGTGCTTCAAGAAAGCCGTCGAGGCAATGAAAGCCGACTATGAGTTTGCCGGCTTGTATGACCATCGCCTGAAATTGTCGCAATTTGGCAAGCTGACCCACATCAACGAATATCTGTATAGCGATGTGGAGCTTGACACACGCAAGAGCGGCGAGAAAATCTTTGACTATGTTGACCCCAAAAACCGTGGTCGCCAGATAGAAATGGAGGCTGCCTGCACAGAACACCTGAAAGAGATAGGCGGTTATCTGGCACCAACCAAGGTGGTTGACGGCAAAGAAGTGCCAAACTTCAAGCACATAGAGTTTAACAGGGGCGAGTTTGAGGTGGAAGCAACTGTGATGATACCGGTGCGCAACCGTATTCGCACAATACGCGACGCCATCAAGTCAGTGCTCAACCAAAAGTGCGGCTTCAAGTTTAACTTGATGGTTGTGGATAACTTCTCGACCGACGGAACTCGCGAGGCAATAGACGAGTTTAAGGACGACCCACGCTTGATACACATAATAGCCGACTACTATGACATGGGCATAGGTGGATATTGGAACCTCGCCGCACATCACGAGAAAGCCGGAAAATTCATTGTGCAACTCGACAGCGACGACATGTATAAGGACGAGAACACACTTGCCACAATGGTGGGCGCATTCTATGAGCAAAACGTTGCCATGGTGGTGGGAACATACATCATGACCGACATTGACTGCAACATGATAGCCCCTGGCATAATAGACCACAAGGAGTGGACTCCGGAGAACGGCCGCAACAATGCTCTGCGCATCAACGGCCTTGGCGCACCTCGTGCATTCTACACACCGGTGCTTCGCGATGTGAAAATCCCCAACACAAGCTATGGTGAGGACTATGCCCTGGGCTTGAACATATCGCGCACTTACCAGATAGGCCGTGTATATACGCCAGTGTATATGTGCCGCCGCTGGGACGACAACAGCGACGCATCGCTCGATGTGGTGAAGATGAACAACAACAACTTGTATAAGGACCGTGTGCGCACATGGGAACTTGAGGCGCGCGTGGCAATGAACAAGAAGAAATAACAAGCATCACGAAATGCAGACCTGACGGAGGAAAAAGAGGAAACTGCGCCGAGTCTGCTTTTTTGGTTTTATGCAGTGATTTTCATGTGCAATGGGACTTGATGGCGGCACTGACTACGCAAACGAGGTGAAGGCTCTGATAGGGCGGCAGTTGAACGGCTGGACGACGGCTGCGCACAACTATGCGGCCATGGAGAGGGCAAAAATCCGCACGCTCAATCTGGGCGACACGCAGGTGGTGCTTCAATATAATCCCGACAGAATACGCTCGTCGGCAGCCAAAATAGACCCAGAGTCGATTAAGGCCCGCAAGTGCTTTTTGTGCAACGAAAACCAGCCTAAGGAGCAGGAGATTGTGGATTGGCGCGGTTTGTATAAAATTCAAGTCAACCCATTTCCTATATTTTCACGCCACCTAACTGTGGCGAGCTACACTCACACTCCGCAAGCAATAGCCGGCCGCATGGGGCACATGCTGGCACTTGCAGCCGACTTGGAGGACTTCGTGGTGTTTTACAATGGCCCGAAATGCGGAGCTTCTGCCCCCGACCATTTTCACTTTCAGGCAGGCAACAAGGGTTTCTTGCCATTGCCCGACGAGGCTATGAACGCCACACGCAAATATGTGCTGACCGCGGGCGAGTGTGAGGTGAGCCTGGTGGACGGGCTGTGCAGGCCGTTTTTCTTGATAGACTCGGTCAGCGCAAGCGACGCTGAGAGGGCTTTTGAAGCTGTGGAAGCTGCTATGCCGGTGAAAGCCGGTGCCTACGAGCCTATGCAGAACCTGCTGTGCTGGTGCGATGGAGGATTGTGGCACATAGTAGTGTTTCCGCGTGCAAAGCACCGTCCGTCGTGCTACGGAGAGGGCGAGGGGCAGTTTGTGCTTAGCCCGGCGTCGGTGGACATGGGCGGAGTGATGGCTGTGCCGCGGGAGTGCGATTTTGAGTCGCTCACAGCCGATGCCGTAAGACGGATTTTTGGCGAGGTGTGCGCCAGCGAGGCAGAAACAGAAGAAATCACAGACAGAATAAGAAACAAAGTGCGGTTTGGCAACCTGCCGAGGCAGGCTGAAACGAGCCCCCGACAAAATCAAGATTGAGACAAAAATGACACAGATACCTCAAGTGAAAGTGGGAATAATGAACGAGCCGACGGTGGAGTTTGTGCTCAACGGCGACTATGCCACCGGGGGCACAGTGTGCTCCGGCAGTCAGGCGGTGAGCTGCTCTGACGACGGCAAGATTGTGTGGAACGGAAAGCGTTACGCCGACTTGCTGTTTGAGCCACAAGACGCTGCCACCGGCACTTTCACCCTCAAGGAAGTGACGATAGGGGTGAGTTTTCACTGGCACAGGCACGAGAACCAGACGTTTAAGGGCGCGCTCCACTTGATAGTGGAAGACGGCAAGGTGACGGCAATCAACGTGCTGCCGGTGGAAGACTACCTGATGAGCGTGATTTCGTCGGAAATGAGCGCAAAAGCCTCGCTTGAGCTGCTGAAGGCTCATGCCGTGATTTCGCGCAGCTGGCTTCTGGCGCAAATCAACAAGCCGAAGGACGATGCCGTTAGTCAAAGCGTGGCGATAGAGGAGAACACCGACGACGAAATCATAAAATGGTGGGACCGCGACGACCACAAGAACTTTGACGTGTGTGCCGACGACCACTGCCAGCGTTACCAGGGCGTGACCAGAGAGACGACTGCCACGGTGCGCAAGGCCATAGAGGCCACATGGGGACAAGTGCTGATGTATGGCGGAGAGCTGTGTGACGCACGGTTCTCGAAGTCGTGCGGAGGCGTGTTTGAGGAATTTGAGAATTGCTGGGAGCCTAAGCATCATGCTTATCTGGTGGCCCGGCGTGATGCAAAAGACGAAAACAACTTTGCCGACCTGACCAAGGAAGATGCTGCCGCGGAATGGATTTTGTCGAAGCCACATGCGTTTTGCAACACGAGCGACCCAAAGATACTATCGCAGGTGCTCAATGACTACGACCAGGAAACCAAGGATTTTTACAGGTGGACTGTGGAATATGACCAGGCAACGATAGCCGACCTTGTGAAGCGCCGCACAGGCATAGACTTTGGACGCATAAAGGACCTGCAACCAGTGGCGCGCGGCACATCGGGCCGCTTGTGCAAACTGAAGTTTGTGGGTGAGAAATGCTCGAAAATAATAGGCAAAGAGCTTGCCATAAGGTATGCTTTGAGCGAGAGCGCACTATATAGCTCGGCCTTTGTGGTGACTAAAGAAGGCACCGACAGCGACGGCTACCCGGCAAAATTCACCTTGCATGGAGCGGGGTGGGGGCATGGAGTGGGTCTGTGCCAGATAGGTGCCGCCGTTATGGGAGAGCAGGGTTATAACTATCGCGACATATTGTCGCATTACTTCGTGAATGCCAACATAGAAAAATTATATTAAAATTATGAATACGTCAAAAACTATTACTAAAACAACAAGTCCCTGGTGGTGGGTTCCGACCCTGTATTTCGCCGAGGGCGTACCCTATTTTGTGGTAAACAACATATCGGTGATGATGTTCACCAAGATGGGAGTGCCAAATGGAGCAATGGCATTTTTCACAACGTTGCTCTACTTCCCATGGTTCTTGAAAGGCCTGTGGGGACCGATAGTAGATGTGGTGAAAACCAAGCGCTGGTGGATTGTGACGATGCAGGTGCTCATCACAGCCATGATGGTGCTGCTCACGCTCACACTGCCCAAGCCCGATGCCAGCATGATAGCTTCGGGTCAGACACCAATCAGCATGTTTGTGCTGACGCTGGTGCTGTTTATCATAGCGGCGTTTGCTTCTGCCACCCACGACATAGCCGCCGACGGATTTTATATGCTTGCCCACAGTCCGAGCAGCCAAGCAGCGTTTATAGGCGTGAGAAGCACGTTCTATCGCATTGCATCGGTGTTTGGCCAGGGCGTGTTGGTGTATATAGCCGGCTGGATTGAGAAAAACGGAGTTCACTCATTCGGGCTTAACATAGAGGGCGGAAACATACCGGCATCATGGCAAGTGACCCTCGGTGTGAGCGCAGTGATATTCTTCTTGATAACTATGTATCACACATTCATGCTGCCGTGCTCGGCTGACGACCACCCTCACACAGCCAAGGGCTCTGACGGCGCAAATTCGGGTTTGTCGGAGTTTGTGAACTCGTTTGTGACGTTTGCCAAAAAGCCCGGTTTCGGTCTGGCATTGGCGTTCATGCTGCTTTACCGCTTGCCGGAGGGCTTCTTGATAAAACTCTGCCAGCCATTCTTGGTGCATGGAGTGGAAGAAGGCGGACTCGGACTCGACACCGACATGGTGGGTCTGGTGTATGGCACATTTGGCGTGATAGCACTGCTTGCCGGTGGAATTTTGGGTGGTATATATGCATCGAAGGCCGGGCTGAAGAAGTCGTTGTGGCTCATGGCAGGCTGCATGACACTGCCATGCCTCACATTTGTGTATCTGGCAATGGCTCAGCCGTCGAACATCGTGGTAATCAGCACGGCTGTGTGCATAGAGCAATTTGGCTACGGTTTTGGTTTCACCGCTTATATGCTCTACATGATGTATTTCTCTGAGGGAGAGTTCAAGACCTCACACTATGCTATATGCACAGCATTTATGGCACTTAGCATGATGTTGCCAGGATTTGTGGCAGGCTACATAGAGGAGCTGATAGGTTACGTCAACTTCTTCTGGATGGTGATGGCTTGCTGCATAGCAACGCTTGTGGTGACTTATCTTGTGGATCGCAAGATAGACCCGGAGTATGGTAAAAAATAAGCAAATAACAGAAAGAGGACGATATGAAAAAATATGTATTGGCACTGGTAGCCATGGTGGTGGCCGTGTGTGCCACCGCAACGGTGAAAACAGGCATTGAGGTGCTCCGTGACAACGGCTTCAAGCAGCTTCAAGGCAAGCGCGTGGGCTTGGTGACAAATCCAAGCGGAGTGGATCACAACCTGGTATCGACGGTTGACATATTGAGCAATGCACCTGGCGTGAAGCTGGTGGCGCTCTATGGCCCGGAACACGGCGTGAGAGGTAACGCCCATGCCGGCGATGCCGTGGGCGACGCCGTAGATGAAAAAACCGGCGTGAAGATGTATTCGCTCTATGGCAAAACCCATAAGCCAACGCCAGAAATGCTCAAAGACATAGACGTGCTCGTGTACGACATACAAGACGTGGGCTGCCGCAGCTACACGTTCTATGCCACAATGGGTATGTGCATGGAGGCTTGCGCCGAAAACGGCAAGGAATTCATGGTGCTTGACCGCCCAAATCCGCTTGGCGGAAACAAGGTGGAGGGCAACTTGGTGGAAAAAGGCTATTTCTCTGGCGTGAGCAAATATGCAATTCCATATCTGTATGGCCTCACTCCGGGAGAGCTTGCCACTTATCTCAATGAGGAGCATGTGACAGCCAAGAAGGCTAAACTCACGGTGATAGCGATGAAAGGCTGGAAACGCGAAATGAAGTTCAGCGACACTGGTCTGCCTTGGGTGGCACCGTCGCCGCAAATCCCCACGCCAGAGCATGCAGCTTTCTATGCCGTGTCGGGAGTGATAGGCGAGCTTTATGCTTTCAACACCGGGATTGGCTACACGCTGCCGTTCCAGTGCTTTGCCGCGCCCTACATAGACGCTGACAAGCTGTGCGACGCAATGAATGCGCTTAATCTGCCTGGTTTTCGTTTCCGTCCAATCAATTTCAGACCATTTTTCAAGGTTGGGCCTGAAACAGAGGAGGCCATGAAGGAAATGCACGGTGTGCAAACCTACATAACCGATATGGACAAAGCCGACCTGACGATGTGCCAATTCCACTTCCTTGAGGTGCTGCACAAGCTTTATCCGGAGGCAAAGATATTTGACGCCAACTCAAAGAGGGGCTACCGAATGTTTGACCTGGTGATGGGAACAGACCAGATAAGACTGCGCTTCAGCAAAAACTACAAGGTGGTTGACATAGCCGACTATTTCAACAAAGACGTGGCGGCATTTAAAGCAGTATCGAAAAAATACTATCTGTATTAATGCCGAGTGGGGCGGTGGGCAAATACCCACAGCACGACAGTCGAAAGAGAAAAATAAGCGATAAGTAAACGAAAGATAAGTAAGAAACAAACAAGGTCAGAGCAATGACAGCCGAACATGAGAAATATCTTCGAATAATCTCGGAGTTTATCCCCAAAGACAGGATATACACCGACGATTTGCGTTGCCTTGCGTGGGGAACAGATGCTGGATTTTACCGCAATATTCCCCAGATAGTGGTGCGCTCTAAAAACGAGGAAGAAGTGGCCAAGTTGTTGACGGCAGCCAACGAACTGAAGCTGTCGGTGACTTTCAGAGCCGCTGGCACGAGCCTATCGGGCCAGACCAACACCGACTCAATACTGATTGTGGCAGGCAAGAGCTGGGAGAAATACAGCATATCGCCCGACGCAACGACGATAACGCTGCAACCAGGACTTGTGGGACGCCGCGTAGATGAAATACTGAAGCCGCTTGGCAGGGTGTTCTCGCCCGATCCGGCGTCGAAAAACTCGGCTATGGTGGGCGGCATAGTGATGAACAACGCGTCGGGCATGAGTTGTGGAACTCACGCCAACAGTGACCGCATCATGAAGTCGATGCGCATAGTGCTGGCCGACGGCACAATTCTTGACACCGGCGACGAGCAGAGCCGTGAGGCGTTTCGCCACACACATGGCGACTTTTTGCGCGGCATAGAGGCTTTGCGCGACAAGGTGCTTGCCGACAGCGAGCTTGTGGAGCGCATAAAGCGCAAATATGCCATAAAGAACGTGACTGGACTCAACATATATCCGTTTGTGCGCTTCAGCGACCCCTTTGACATAATAACTCACCTGATGGTGGGCTCGGAGGGCACGCTGGGCTTTGCGAGTCAGTTTACAATGGCCACCGGTCACCTGTATGCCTGCTCGGCAAGCGCGATGCTCTATTTTTCCAAGATGCACGATGCCTGCGAGGCTGTGGTGAAGCTGAAAAACAGCCCTGTGGAGTGTGCCGAGATACTCGACAAGAAGTCGCTTGCATCGGTTAACGACCCCACTGGTGAGAATTTGACCGCCGTGCTGGTGAGAACATCGGCTGACACCAAGGAGGCGTTGTGGCAAAATGTTGACGCCATAAATGCAGCGCTAAAAGACTTCTCGCTATATGTGCCGGCTGAGTTTACTGACGACCCTGCCGTGTATGGCAAATACTGGGGCATACGCTCGGGCATATTTCCAAGTGTGGGCGGCACGCGCGAGCTGGGCACAACGGTGATAATAGAGGACATAGCCTTCCACATAGAAGACCTGCCCGACGCCACCGACGACCTTGTGGAGCTGCTTGTCACTCACGGCTACGACGACAGCTGCATATATGGCCATGCGCTTGAGGGCAACTATCACTTCATAATAGCGCAGTCGTTTGACTCCGACGCTGAAGTGCAACGCTACGAGCGGCTGATGCGCGACATAGTGAAGCTCGTGATTGACAAATATGACGGTTCGCTCAAGGCGGAGCACGGCACCGGGCGCAACATGGCTCCGTTTGTGGAAAAGGAATGGGGCAGCAAGGCATTTGAGGTGATGAAGGAGGTGAAACGACTGTTTGACCCCAAAAACACGCTCAACCGCGGCGTGATATTCAACGACGACCCACAATGCTTTGTGAAGCACTTCAAACCCATGCCGCTCATTGACGAGCATGTGAACAAGTGCATAGAGTGCGGCTTCTGCGAGGTGAACTGCGTGAGCTGCGGACTGACCATGTCGTCGCGCCAGCGCATAGTGGTGCAGCGCGAGATGGCCAGGTTGCGCGCCACAGGCGAGGACAACGCAAGGCTTGCGCGGCTCGAAAAGGAATATGAATATTATGGGCTTGCCACTTGTGCCGCCGACGGACTGTGCAGCACATCGTGCCCGATGAAGATAAATGTGGGCGAAATGACCCACGACCTGCGCGAGTTGCGGTGCTCGAAAAGCGGTACTGCGCAACGTGTGGGCAAATATTGCGCCAGCCACCTTGACCAGGTGCGCACCGCGCTTAAAGGCACGTTGGCTCTTGCCGATGCCGCCCACACTGTGATAGGCGACGGCGGCGTGAAAGTGGTGGGCAAGGCACTGCACAAGGTGGGCATGCCACTGTGGGTGCCGGCTTTGCCGAAGCCTCACCACAGCCATGCCGTGACACAAGCCGAGAGCGAGTGCAAGGTGGTGTATTTTCCCAGCTGTCTTAATCAGACCATGGGGCGTGCCGCCAAAGGGGCAAAGCCCGATTTGGTGGACGAAGTGGTGAAATTCTTGGGCAAATGCGGCTGGGAAGTGATATTCCCGGAGCGCAAGAAGGACTTGTGCTGCGGCATGATATGGGCGTCGAAAGGGCTCACAGAGCAAGCCGACGGCAAGACCAAAGAACTGGAGGACGCGCTGCTCGCGGCATCGGAAGGCGGAAAATATCCGGTGGTGTGCGACCAGAGTCCGTGCTTGAAGCGCATGCGCGACAAGATGACGCGTGTTAAGCCGCTTGAGTTGCTGGAGTTCATACACGACTATGTGGCCGACTCGCTCGAATTTCACCAGACCGACGAGCCGATAGCCGTGCACCTCACATGCTCTACACGCCACTTGAAGCTCAACGACAAGGTGCTTGACTTGGCGCGTCGCTGCTCCAAGAGCGTGCTTGTGCCAGAGGGCATAGGGTGCTGCGGATTTGCCGGCGACAAGGGCTTTATGCACCCGGAGCTGAACGCCTACTCGCTGCGCAGCCTGCGCAAGCAGATGGCCGAGGCCGGGGTGAAGCGCGGATTCTCAAACAGCCGCACATGCGAGATAGGCTTGACCACCAACAGTGGCGTGCCATATCAGTCGCTGGTGTATCTGATAGACGAGTGCACAACAATAAAACAAGATAAAAAGAACTAAGCATAAAACAAAAACGTCATGGCAACTCAATCAAAACGACTGCTCTCACTCGACATTCTGCGTGGCATAACGATAGCCGGAATGTTGCTTGTTAACAACCCTGGCTCGTGGAGCCACATCTACCGTCCGCTCGACCATGCCGAGTGGATAGGACTGACACCAACCGACTTGGTGTTTCCATTCTTCATGTTTGTGATGGGAGTGTCAATGTATTTCTCACTGCGCAAGTTCGACTTTAAGTTGAGCGGGCACTTGATGGCAAAAATAGCCAAGAGAACCATAATTTTGTTTTTGATAGGTTGGGCTGTTGGCTGGTTCAGCTTCTTCATGCGCCACATCTTCAAGCCCGACTGCACGTTTGCCGAGGCCATCAACAATGTGGAGACAATCAGGGTGCTCGGCGTGTTTCCGCGCTTGGCGCTGGTCTATTTTTTTGGCTCAATGATAGCCGTGACGTGCAAGCACAAGCTGCTGCCGTGGATAGTGGGCGGAATTCTCGCACTGTATGCCGTGATACTCTATTTCGGCAACGGATATGACTTCAGCCTCGACAACATAATAGCCCGCATTGACAATGCCGTGCTTGGCGAGAACCACATGTATCACGAGACGGTGGACGGTGTGGAGCTGGCATTTGACCCGGAGGGGATTTTGAGCACGCTGCCTGGTGTGGCTCATGTGCTGATAGGCTTCTTGCTCGGCAAGATGATTGTGGAGCACAAGGACAACTACGACAGGATAAACCGCTTGATGCTGGTGGGCTTCGGGCTGCTGCTCGGCGGCTGGCTGCTTAGCTACGGAATTCCTTGCGGCAAGAAGATGTGGTCAACCACATTTGTGATGATAACTTGCGGCTTGGCGTCGTGCATACTGGCGCTGCTGATATATGTGATAGATATAAAGGGACACAACAAGTGGTGCAAGTTTTTCCACGTGTTTGGCGTGAACCCGCTGTTTCTGTATCTGTGCGGCACGATACTCGCCATAGTGTTTGGCGCAGTGCCGCTGGGAACCGACGCCGAGGGCGCAGTGCGCACCGTGCACTCCATAGCCTATAACGGATATTGCAGCCTGTTTGGTGACGAGACGTTTGCCTCGTGTGTGTATGCAGTGGTGTTTATTCTCGTGAATTGGTGCGTGGGCGACATACTGCACCGCAAGGGCATAATTATCAAGATATGATGTGAGCGCGCGGCGGCGCGTTTTGCCGTAAAAAATAGAAAAACGGCAACAAAATAGTAATCAACGAAATAACAAAATATTAAAAAACATATAGATTAAAATGATTTTAATAGCTGACTGCGGATCAACCAAGATAGATTGGTGTCTGCTTAACGGAACAGAGAAGGTAGCACAAATTTTCACAACTGGCATGAACGCCCTGCTCATGACCGAGGAGGAGATGAGCAAGCGCATAGCCGAGGAGCTTGTGCCTCACATTGTGAATTATGACGTGACCGAGATATATTACTACGGAGCCGGAATAATTTCTGACCAAATCAAGAATCAGGTGGTTAACGCCCTGAAGGCTAATATTCCGGGCGCACAGAAGATAGAGGTGGATAGCGACCTGCTGGCAGCCGCACGCGCCTTGTGCCAGCACGAGCCGGGCATAGCCTGCATTTTGGGCACTGGCTCAAACTCTTGCTATTACGACGGTGAGAAGGTGGTGGACAATGTGTCGCCTCTGGGCTACATACTGGGCGACGAGGGCAGCGGCGCTGTGCTCGGCAAGCTGCTTGTGGGCGATGTGCTGAAACACCAGCTGCCTGAGCACTTGTGCGAGAAGTTCTTGAAGGAATATGACCTCGACCGCAACAAAATCATCGACGCTGTGTATCGCAAACCGGCCGCTAACCGCTTCTTGGCTCAATTTGCCCCATTCTTGGAGAAGAACATTGAGGAGCCGTCAATTCACCGCATAGTGCTGCACTCGTTTATCGACTTTTTTGTGCGCAACGTGGAGAATTATGACAACTACAAGGAGCTGCCATGCAATTTTGTCGGCTCAATAGCGTTGAAAGAAAAGGCTACGCTGATGGAGGCTGCAAAGTCGCAGGGCATCACCGTGGGCAACATAATTCAAGCTCCTATGGAAGGACTCATCAAGTTCCACTCGGGAAAGTAATTAGAGCGATATAGAGAACCCAAAACACGTTTTTTTAACAAACAAACTCAAAGAAAACACTAATTTAGAATGGCTTTTGTGAAAATAAGCGAACAGTCGTCGCTATATGATAATCTTGAGAAAAAGTCGGTGCATGAGCTCCTCGTTGACATCAACCGCGAGGACCACAAGGTGCCAGATGCCGTGGAGAAGGCCATACCGCAAATAGAGAAGCTGGTGACCGGAATTGTGGAGCGCATGAAAAAAGGTGGTCGCATATTCTATATGGGCGCTGGCACATCGGGCCGCATGGGTGTGCTCGACGCCAGCGAGATTCCTCCAACATTTGGCATGGAGCCAGGCTGGGTGGTGGGCATAATAGCCGGTGGCGACACCGCGCTGCGCAACGCCGTGGAGAACGCCGAGGACGACACCGAGCAGGGCTGGAAAGACCTGCAGCGGCACAATGTGAACAGTAAAGACACGGTGATAGGCATAGCAGCGTCGGGCACCACGCCCTACGTGATAGGCGCACTGAAGGCCGCACGCGAGAATGGCTGCCTCACGGCAAGCATATCGAGCAACCCCGACTCGCCAATGAGCCAGGTGGCTGAAGTACCGATTGAAATGGTGGTGGGCCCGGAGTTTGTGACTGGCTCGTCGCGCATGAAGTCGGGCACAGGTCAAAAGCTGATATGCAACATGATTTCCACATCGGTGATGATAAAGATGGGCAGGGTGAAAGGCAACAAGATGGTGAACATGCAGTTGTCTAACGCCAAGCTCGTGGACCGTGGCACACGCATGGTGGTTGAAGAGCTGGGCTTGCCCTACGACGAAGCCAAACGCCTGCTCTTGCTTCACGGCTCGGTGAAAAAGGCTGTTGACGCCTATCGCAACGAAAAAGGCGAATAACGCACGACTTGAGTGGGTGAATGAGGGGGGGCTCATGGTGTGCCCACGTCACTTCACCACGAGATTATTAAAAAATTAAAGGACAAAACACTGACAACGATGATGAAGCGTTTGCTGACGTTGATGGTGCTCGTGGCCGGCATGTGGGCTGCGGGCGTGGCGCAAACAGCCCCGAAGTATGACGATTACTACTATCGCCGCGCCACACTGTTTGACGCGCTGCCCATAACCGGCAGCGACATTGTGTTTCTGGGCAACAGCCTGACCGACGGCGCGGAGTGGAACGAGCTGCTGGGCAACAGCCACATTAAGAACCGCGGCATAGTGGGCGACATAGTGCAAGGCTACGTTGACCGCTTGCAGCCCATACTGAAGGGCAAGCCCAAGAAAATCTTCATAATGGGCGGCGTGAACGACATTTCGCACGACGTGAGTGGCGACAGCATAGGGCGCGCCATGGAGAAACTTATAGTGCTGGTGAAGCAGAATTGCCCCAAGACCAAGATTTATTTGCAGAGTCTGCTGCCGTTTAACAACGATTTCAAGCGCTACAAGCGTCTGCTGGGTCACGAAACGTGGGTGGCCGACGCCAACCGCGCACTTAAAGCCGTGGCCGACAGGCAGGGCGTGGTGTGGATTGACCTGTATCCACTGTTTGCCAATGCCGAGGGCAAATTGCGCCCGGAGTTGACCAACGACGGCTTGCACCTGATGGGCAAGGGCTACCTGATATGGCGCGATGCCATAAAGAAATATGTGAAATGACAAAGGGAAAACCGGGATTGAAGTGATGATGAGGAAACTGTGGCTCGCTTTGGTTGTGCTGACATTGACGCATTTGTGCGCCAGTGGCGAGCAGCTTGGCGAGTACACAGCCAAAGACCCGCGCTTCACGCTAAGCACCGGTGTGGGGCTGGTGATTCCGCCGAGTGACATGGAGGGGTTTTATGAGACCCGCGCCGGCAAGATGGGCTATCTGGAGGGCACGTGGCGCATAGGACACACGCCCATAGATGTGGGTGTGTATGGCAACTATGCCGTGTTTAACCGCATGTCGGCCACCGACAGCCTTAAATATAACTTCTCGGTGGTGAATGTGCTTGCCGTGGCTAACTACAACAAGCGCGTGTTTAAGCACTTGCGCTTTTTTTGCGGTGTGGGCATAGGTGCGCTCGACATGGGCACATGGAGCGTGATGCCCAAGCACCAAGATGTGAGTGAAATGGGTAGCCGCCACCGCATAGTGCTGTCGTCGATGCTGCGTTTTGGCGTAGATGCCTACAACTTGCTGCGCATAAGTTGGGGCTACAATATGCAGAAAACCACCTACCGCTACGGATTTATGTCGGTGGGTGTGACTTTTGGTGGTGGCAAGGCGAAGCGCAAGGTTGCCGCCGCTCCACCGGCTCAATGACGGTTGATGACAACGCGCGCGTATGACTCGTCGTCAAGGCACTTGATGGCGAATGTGTCGGTTGTGTGGGTTGTCTCGAGGTTGGCTACGCCTTGAAAGTTCTGCTCGATTTCTGTTTTGAGCTCCTGGAACTTGCTCTCGGCTTCTTGCAGCGTGGCGCAGGTGTAGCAGTCGTTGCCGGCTTCATATTGTGTGGCGTAGCCGAATATTACTTCATAAACTTGCATAGAATTATCTTTGTTTGGTGCAAAGATAATGCAAAACGCTTGATTGTGGCGTTGGTTGGTGCTATACGCGTACCTCTGGCACGCATTATTCTATTTGACATTGTGACCCCCGACCGTCGCTTATGCTCCTCAGTCGGGGGCTAACTATATACGAGCCCCTCCGGGGCTCTCGTTGTCTGTTGGGCTGCTAGTGTCGCCTCGCTGTCGCTGGCTGTGTCGTTGTGGGACTGGGTGTGGCCTTGGGCGGTGTGAGTTGGTTGGGTGTGTCGTGTGGTGTTGGTTGATGCGCGTGTGGTGTTGGTTGGGATAGTGTGTGAGATTAGTTGGTGAGGGGGTGTGGGGGGGGAGGAGAGATGGGGTGTGTGCCGGAGGCACACGTGTGTAGATAACCGCTGACTGAGGAGCGTTAGCGACGGTCGGCGGTCAGTGTGTGGCATCTCTGCGCTGCGTGCCGGAGGTACGCGTATGGGTGGTGTGGGTGGTATGTTGTGCTGGTGGATTGTGTGTATGGGTTGGTGCTATACGCGTACCTCCGGCACGCATTATTCTATTTGACATTGTGACCCCCGACCGTCGCTTATGCTCCTCAGTCGGGGGTTAACTGTATACGAGCCCCTCCGGGGCTCTCGTTGTCTGTTGGGCTGCTGGTGTCGCCTTGCTGTCGCTGGCTGTGTCGTTGTGGGGCTGGGTGTGGCCTTGGGCGGTGTGAGTTGGTTGGGTGTGTCGTGTGGTGTTGGTTGATGCGCGTGTGGTGTTGGTTGGGATAGTGTGTGAGATTAGTTGGTGAGGGGGTGTGGGGGGGGAGGAGAGATGGGGTGTGTGCCGGAGGCACACGTGTGTAGATAACCGCTGACTGAGGAGCGTTAGCGACGGTCGGCGGTCAGTGTGTGGCATCTCTGCGCTGCGTGCCGGAGGTACGCGTATGGGTGGTGTGGGTGGTATGTTGTGCTGGTGGATTGTGTGTATGGGTTGGTGCTATACGCGTACCTCCGGCACGCATTATTCTATTTGACATTGTGACCCCCGACCGTCGCTTATGCTCCTCAGTCGGGGGTTAACTGTATACGAGCCCCTCCGGGGCTCTCGTTGTCTGTTGGGCTGCGTGTCGCCTCGCTGTCGCTGGCTGTGTCGTTGTTGGGCTGCTGGTGTCGCCTCGCTGCGCTGGCTGTGTCGTTGTGGGGCTGCTGGTGTCGCCTTGGTGGGTGGTGTAGTTTGTTGGTTGGGATAGTGTGAGGGGAATTAGTTGGTGGGGGCGTGGGCGTGGGGAGTGAAAACTGGTGGGGGTGGAGAGAAGGGGTGGGCGTTTTGGGGGTAAGGCAGTGAGGGAGTGAACTTTAACAAATTTTTTGAGAAAATTTTTATGTAAACTTGCTCCGTTTTTATTTTTTTTAATACCTTTGCGACCGATTAAAGAAAAGTTAAGGATTACAAGGATTTAAACTGAATTTTAGCACAGGTTTGCGCAGAAAAGCTGCTGCATAATCCGATTTTGACCCAGGAAATTTATTATTACTTGTAAAGCATTAGTTTTGTTATGCACAGGTTTTTCTTTGAGAGCCTGCGATGACCGTTGACGTGAAGCCGACGGCCAAAACACGACACAGCGCAGAGAAGCCACTGCATAGCAAGACGGAATTGAAACTCACAGATGCGCGCCCGGCACTTTTTAAGAATAGGAGAAAAATTTATAAAGGATAAAGGATTTTTAAAATTTAACACTGAAAATGAAAATCGGATCTAAATCTAAAACAAGAAGAGTCTTGCTTTTGTTTGGACTGGGAATGATGGCTGCTGGCATGAATGCGCAGTATCTGAAGTCAGGACAAATAAGCGTGGGCAACACTGGGGCAAAGTTTAGAATCTCGGAGTGGAACACCACAGGAGGTGTGGGTGTGTACACTGACGATGACAATTTCTTCATCTCGCGTGTGAAGCCTCGTGCACGTTTCTACAACGCAGCCACTCAGGTGAACAAAAATTTGAAACCGTGGTGGACGTTCACGGAGCCTAAAGGCACTGAAACTGCAAAATATGGCGTGAACTACAGTAAAAAGCTGCTTATGTGGACGCCTATCGGCTCAAGAAACGACGTGAACTCGCCGTATACAATCATTCCCGACGGATTGTTTAACGAGGAAATGTTCACCATGTGGCAGTATGTGACCACATGGGGTGCATGGAACTGCGATTTTATGCGTGTGCCTGGCAACTTTGTGGATGTGGCTCACAAAAATGGTGTGGCTGTGACTACGCAGGCTTCGCCGTCGTATAATTCACGATTGGACGGAAAATATTTCGATGGCAATTGGAAATTAGTATATGATGAAAATCGCGACTGGCTGTCAGCATTTACGGATATGAACACAAACACGTCTGAAGTGCTTAGTTATCTTGACTGGTATGGCTATGACGGCATAGGCTATAATTCAGAATGGGCACCAGTGAGAGGCAGTGGAGAACTCTCTATTGTAGAGTCTTTGAATAATGCTATAGCCAAGCATTTTGACGAAAAATACAAGAGCAATGGATTGCCAAGCTTCTCTTCAGAAAACATTTGGTATGACGGAATAAATGGAATGTATCAGAGATTTGACAACGGACTTGATGTTTATAGTCCTTATGAAACATCTCAATTCTTTGGCGACTCTACTGCAACTGCCAACAACAAGAAAACTTCATTTTTCTATAACTACAACTGGAATGGCAACAAAGCTTCAAGTGGATATGCTGGCAGAGATTATATAGACAAGTCAGCGAGCACGGCTATAAGTATGGGGCGCAACCCGTTTGACTTGTATGCAGGCTTTAACTTGCAGGCTAAAGAACCTTATTTGACTGGAACAGACAATGGCACATGGCCATATATTGAGAAAAAAGCTGTGTCGATAGGCCTTTGGTCGGGTCACGACACAAATATGTTTTGGGAGTCGCGCAACAGCAAAGGCTCTAACCCGGAAACGGCTCAAACAACGTATCAAAAAGGGCTTGAACGCTGGTTTACCAACAGCAATGGCAACCCTGCTCAATGCAGCAACCTCGCAATAGACAACTCTTTGAGTAGCGACTTGAGGCACGAGTTCTTTGGCATGAGCAGATTTGTGGCTGCACAGAGCACTCTGGGCTGGAACTTGACTGACGAGCCGTTTGTGACATTTTTTAACGTGGGCAACGGCAAATTCTTTAATTGGAAAGGCCAGACCACAAAGAAGCGCACAAGCCGCGAGGAGTGGAGCAACATAGGTATTCAGGATTATCTGCCCACATGGCGCTGGTGGTGGTCGGACGGACTGCTCGCTGGCACTGGCACGGCGCCCACTGGACTGACTGCCGCATTTGCATGGAACGCCGCATGGTTTGGCGGCTCATCGCTGCGCATAACCGGAAGCTGTGGCAGCGACGCTGTGCTCAACCTGTTTAAGACCAACTTCAAGATACAGGCCGGCGACACCATAAAGGTGAGCTACCTGCTCAACAACAATGGCTCAACCAAGATGACGCTGCTGCTGGGTGACACCAACGGCCGTCTGGCCTCTGACCACGACGCAATAGACACCGAGAGCGACATGGCTAAGATAGGCTCATGGAACACAGACAACTTTGTGGTGGAAAAAAACATGGACCTTGGCGTGATAGCCTTGAAGTTCAGCGGCACGAGCAATCTGGACATGAACATAGGCCAGCTGATGATAAAGCGTCCCAAGGGCAAGAATCACTATGAACTTGAGACGTTTGGCAAAGATGACGTGTCGGGACAAGTGGGTGCTACTAACCATGCAATAGACATTGTGAGGTGTGAGCACTTGGGCACAACCATGCACGGCATAGACGCCAAGGTGGTGTTTCGCCTGGGCGAGCGTAGCGACAACCTCGCAGGTCACTACAACATAGACCACAAGGTGTCGATGTTTAACTTATACACCAAGATAAACTACCTTGACGCCAATGGCAAAGACATGGTGGAACCAGAGGTGACGCTTATGGGCTCAACAACCTCGTGGGCAGGACTGGTGTTTAAGTCGCCATACGACGTGGAACTTGGCGAAAAGGCTGCCAAGGTGGTGCTGCACATGGGTGTGTCGGCTGTGGCTCTTGACATGGCCACGGAGTCGGACATCAAGTGGAGCAGCACCGCACTCGACGTGAAGAACAGCGGAGCAGGCTACACGGTGAGCGAAGATGTGGACGTGTCGAGCGACCTCATTGTGAATGGCGACACGTTTACCGCCGGATACAAAGACCCTAACCACAATGGTGTGTGGTGGGTGCTGTGTGGCCCAACACTTGGCACCAACGCGTATGTGACCGACGAGCAATATATAAACGTGGGCTACGGCAAGACCTTTGACGCCACTGCAAGCAAAGACGAGACTTACAGAACCGACGACATAAAGAAGGATAATCTGCCCTACGGATTCTATGACCTGGTAGCCTTTGACAGCAAGGAGAAGGCTGACGCTGCAGTGAAGAACAAGAGCGTTGACGGAAATGTGAAACACCTCTCGGCCTACATACAGATATATAAGTCGGAAACTGGCAAGCCAAAAATCACGAAGTTTGTGGCTCTTGACGACGACAAGGGCGACGACATATCGGAGGTGACCGAGGAGACCGCAAAGAACACCAACTTCGCCACACTGCGAAAGAACGCCGCCGGACGATGGAACTACCACTTTGAGTGGGGTGACACACGTCGCGACCTGGAGGACGACGGACTCACCACTCTGCCTGGCGCAGGAATCAAGGTGAGACCAAACAAGCCTCTGACGATGAAATATGAGGCAAGGTCGAACATGCTGGGCAGCGTGTCGAAGGGCGTGGATGTGGAAGACATGGCTCTGGGCGTAAAAGCCAGTGACCTGGGTATGGTGAAGTCTAAAGATGTGTCAAGCTATAAGCAAAACTTCACAGTGGCCTACTGGATAAAATTCAAGAGAATAAACGGCAAGACGGCGTTCCTGCTCAACGTGCGTAACCCTGAAGAAGAGGGCTGGCCAAACCGTGCTTGGGGCTGGCTGTGGTCAACTATGGACCAGAACGGCAACTTAGGTCAAGTGTCGGTGAGAACCGCTGTAGAAAGCGGTCAGAAAAATTTCAACTACAATGACGTGAAATTTGAGCTCGGCGCATGGTATCACATGGCGTTTGTGGTTGACGCTAAAAACAACGAGGTGAGATTCTACCGTAACGGACAGCTCGTGTCATCGACCTTGAACGGCGACACCAAGGGCAGCTTCATCGACTTCAACACGGGCAAGATAGCTGGCACAGGAGCCGCCGGCACATTCTCGGGCAGCAACACAATAATGCTGGGTGGAATTGCCGGCAAAGGCTCGGTGACCGGATTTGACGCCGTGGTGGATAACTTCCAGGTGTATAACCGCGCACTTGACGACGGCAACATAAAGGTGACCATGGGCGATATAGTGAAGGACGACAAGGACGCAAACGGACTGTCGGTGGTGAGCATGAGCGAACTTGAGAAGGACTATGGCCTTGTGGGCTTCTGGGACTTTGAGGGCGACTATGCCGATGGCTACGACAACGAGGTGACAACATACAAGAACGCGAAACTGTTGCGCTTCAACTACCCGGTGGATAACGGGGATAACGACGTGCAGGAGAAAGACGTGGCCGACGAGGCTTCGCTGTCGGTTGGCTTCCCAGCCCTGAACGAGGGTGTGAGCCAGCAGAGCGTGACGGAGACCTACACCATGGCAGGCGCAAAGAGCTACAAGGTCATGGCCGACGGCTACACCAACAGCGGCACAGAGGTGGCAGGCGACACCCACGAGTTGGCTGTGGTGTCGGAGTCGGACGACACTGCCCCGGTGACTGTGAAGAATCAGCGCGGCTCGCTCGAAGGCGACAAATATGTGGGTTATGCCCAGTTCACCTTCCCCGACTACAACAAGAAGAGCGACAACGGCCACACCGACATAACGCTGTCAGTGTATGTGGCAAAGCTCACGCTTAGCAATGTGGTGGGCAGCGACGTGGCCACTTACAAGTATATCTACGTGCTCGACTGGGACAAGCCAATCACTACCGCCGTGGATAACGTGAAGGGCAACGAGCTGAGCATTATGCCGATGAAGAACGGCGCCATATTCACTTGCGCCGAGGAAGTGAAGGTCAACGTGTTTGACCTGAGCGGCCGCCTGGTGAAGAACTTCACGCTCAACGGCTCGGAGTTTGTGCCACTGGCAGCAGGCGTGTATATTGCCAACGGCAAGAAGATAATGGTGAGATAACATGTGATTAGCGCACGCGCCCGCATGAGCGGGCGAGCGTGACGAAGACATAAGCACAAGGTGCCGACTGGGTTGCAGCTCAGCCGGCACTTTTGTTTTTTTTGTGGCGTGGGGCTGTGGTGGCGGAGCTTGGCTTCGCGGAATTGACGGCTGGTGGTGGGTTAAAAAATGTTGTGAAAAGGCGGATTTTGTGAGCGCGGTGTTGCAAGTGTTGGCATATTGCCGTAAATTAGTCAGTTAAAAAGTGAAATTATAAAAACAGGATAACAGAAAGATATGCGTAAGTTATTGAGAATTTTGTCGTTAGTGCTGCTTGTAATGACGGCGGCACAGACATTTGACGCCAATGCAAGTGAAACATTGTTTGAATATCCGCAAGCCCCCAACGACACCACAATGAAGCTGGAGGAGCGCTGCAACTACTTGACACAGCACTGGTGGGACAAGATGAACTTCTCGGCTCCCATACCAGAAAGCAAGGACAGCCTGCTGGTGGAGGCCATGACGACCTATATAGAGGTGATGAAAAACGCCAACTTCAACGTGGGTCTGGCCTCGATACGCGACTTGATGTTTAAGGCGCAGACCAACCAACCAAACTTCATGAAGATAGCCGCCGTGGCTCAACTGCTGCTCTACTACAACAACGCATCGGTGAAAGACGACGTGTATGAGACTTTTGCCAAGGCGGTGGTAGATGCCTCGTGGGTGAAGGCCGATGTGAAGACGCAATTCAAGCACCAACTGCAGTGCATAGCCAACAGCAAGCTGAATGAAAAGATAGCCGACTTCACGCTCACCACCATGAGCGGCGGCAAGGTGAAGCTGACCGATATGACCGGAGCGGAGTGCTACCTGCTGTTTTTCTGCCCGGAGGACATGAACGGCTCGATAGCGCGCACACGCTTGAGCACCGACGTGACGATAGGCAACTTGGTGAAAGAGGGCAAGGTGAAGGTGGTGTGTGTGACCAACGACAAGACCTCGGCTGCATGGCAGAAGGACTCGAAGGAAATGGCCACGGTGTGGACTGTGGGTCACAGCGACGACGTGTTTAAGAACTACGACATACGCATCACGCCGAGCTTCATGGTGCTTGACAAGGACTATAAGGTGGTGAGCAAAAACTTGACGATAGACCAAATCAAGAACATGTTTTGACACGCCTCGCCTCGCTGCACTGGCGTGGAAAGGCATGACGCGAACTGAAGAATAAAAATAACAAGCAGAGGAGAGAAAATATGGTACCCAAAGCGATTAAAAACCTGTTTCTGTATAGCGCCGGACACACTTACAGCAACCTGTCGAGGCTGTTTCTGCGCCTGTTCACAGGAGTGATGTTTATGCAGCTTAGTGTGCGTCAGATATTGCACTTTGACGACATAGTGCCGGAGTTTGCCGGTTTTTGGGGCCTGTCGGCCGACTGCTCAATAGCGATATTGGTGGTGGTGGAGCTGCTGTGCGCCACGTTTATAATTCTGGGCTTCCTGCTCCGCATAGCGGTGTTTCCGCCCATGGTGATGATGTGTTTTGCCGAGGAGGCCATATTGAGCAGCGGCTCCACAGCCACCAATCTGCTCTATAACTTTCAGCCCGGCTACCCGATAATGTTTCTGGGCATATTTGCATATATGCTGCTCGCCGGGCCGGGCAAGATTTCGCTCGACTACCTGTTTGCCCTGCACCTGACGCAGGGACGTAACGACAGCGAGAACGAGCTGCTCGACAAGGCGTGACGCATTTAGCCGGTGTGGTGCGGCGGCACGCGCATTGTGTGTGTGACAACATAAAACAGAGGAAATGATTAAAAGATATATTCAAGACATAATATTGCCCTCGATGCTCGCAGGAGTGCTGATAGGCTTGGGCTGCGCAATTAACGCCAAGGTGGGCGGACTGGCCGGTGCAGTGCTGTTTGCCACAGGCCTGGTGAGCATAATTCAGTTTAAGCTGCCTCTGTTTACGGGCATTGTGGCCAATAAGCCGTCGGCCGATATGCCGGCGATATTGCTCGGAAACGTGGCAGGTGCCTTGCTGGCACATTACTGGCTTGACATAACCACTATGCCGGCGGTGACAATTCCGCTGGGAAAGGTGTTTTTGGGCGCTTGCGGCACAGGTGTGCTGATGGTGGCGGCTTATAAGTCGAAAAGTCCGCTGATAGCCATCATGGGGGTGACGCTGTTTATAATGAGCGGATTTCACCACTGCATAGCCGAGGCCGGGTATGTGAGAATGAGCATGGCGCAATGGATAGCCGCACTCATGGGAAACATAGTGGGCGGACAAGTGTTCAGAGTGCTTGACTGGAGAGACGGTGACAAAAAAGAAGACAAGGAGAAGGGTGTGACAAGATGAAGATAGCTGTATTGATTTCGGGCGGAGTGGATAGCGCCGTGGTGGTGCACAAACTGGTGGAAGAAGGGCACGACCTGCAACTGTTCTACATACAGATAGGTATGGACGACGACGAGGGCGACTGCTCTGCCGAAGAAGACATAGAGATGTGCCAGCTCATAGCCAGAAAATATGGGCTGCCACTTGAGGTGGTGTCGCTGCACCGCGAATACTGGGACAACGTGATGGAATATGCGCTCAGAACGGTGAAGGCAGGCTTGACCCCAAACCCTGACATGATGTGCAACCGCATGATAAAGTTCGGCTATTTTGAGCAACGCTGGGGCAAGGACTATGACATGACCGCCACCGGCCACTATGCCACCACCGACGTGGTGAACGGCACAAAATATCTGGCAACGGCAGTTGACCCGGTGAAAGACCAGACCGACTTCTTGGCGCAGATTACACACGAGCAGCTGGAGCACCTGATGTTCCCCATAGGCAACATGCCCAAGAGCGAGGTGAGGCGCATAGCGCAGGAGGTGAAACTGCCCAACGCCTACCGCCGCGACAGCCAGGGCATCTGCTTCCTGGGACAGATAAACTACAACGACTTCATACGCCGCCATCTGGGCGTGAAAAAAGGGCCCATCATAGAGATAGAGACCGGCAAGAAGCTGGGTGAGCACAATGGCTACTGGTTTCACACCATAGGGCAGCGCAAGGGGCTCGGACTGAGCGGCGGGCCGTGGTATGTGGTGAAAAAGAACATAGCCGACAACGTGATATATGTGAGCAACGGCTACCACACCGCCAAGCAATATGGCAGAATTCTGCACCTCGACGAGATGCACTTCATATCGGGCAACCCGTGGGAAGGACAGGAAGGGCCTGTGGAAATAACGTTCAAAAACAGGCACACTCCGCTCATAATGAAAGCCAAGTTCACGCATCTGCACGACGGCGAATGGGTGATAGAGAGCGAGCAAGACGTGCAGGGCATAGCCCCCGGCCAGTTTGCCGTGATATATGACGCCAACGCGCACCTGTGCTATGGCAGCGGCGTGATAACCGGGCAAAAAGTGGACTTGTGAGCCGACAGCGGACAGAGTGATGTGTAAAGAGAGAGGAAGCGTGTAAGAGAATATGGAAGACAAGATAGAACTTGGCGTGCTCGGCATAACATTCAACCAGATAAGAATGGGAGCATACGCCCTGGTTTTGAAAGAAATAGACGGCAACCGGCGCATACCGGTGGTGATAGGCGTGGCCGAGGCGCAGTCGATAGCCCTGAAGCTTGAAGACCGCAAGTTGCGTCGGCCGCTGTGCCACGACGTGATGACCACCACGCTGCGCGCGTTTGGCATAAGTGTGGACGAGGTGCTGATACACACGTTCAGCGACGGAATTTTCTACAGCAGCCTGAAGCTGAGCGACGGCGAGAAGGAAGTGGAGATAGACTCGCGCACAAGCGACGCGATAGCCATAGCGCTGCGCGCCGGAGCGCCGATATATGCCACACGCGAGCTTGTGGAGAAAGTGGGCATAGAATATCCAGACGGCGATGCCGGCATGGAGGAGGCTGTGAAGCCCAGCCGCAAGGGCGTGGATCTGAACGGCTTGAGCCTGGAGCAGCTGCACCACCTGCTCGACGTGGTGGTGGAGAACGAGGAGTATGAGCGCGCCGCCGAGATACAAAAAGTGATAAATGCCAAAAACAAGGGCGACAAATGACGACCGCATGAGGCAAAAAACACTTAACTTTGTGACTGACAAAACAGAAAGAAACGTTAATATAAACAAAACAGGAAAATAATTAAAAAGGAAAAATACGATGGAGCTTAAGATTCGACTTATAGTGATGAACTTCCTGGAGTTTGCCGTGTGGGGAGCATACTTGACCTGCATGGGCAACTATCTGGGCAATGCCGGCATGGGGGCTGAAATCTCATGGTTTTATGCCATACAGGGCATTGTGTCGATATTCATGCCTACGCTGATAGGCATAGTGGCCGACAAGTGGATTCAGCCGCAGCGCATGCTGGGCTACTGCCACCTGATAGCAGGAGCGATGATGGTGGCGCTGTTTGTGCTCGGCTACCGGGCTGAAGCCGCCGGCGCGATGCCCGACAAGACGCTGTTTATCACCCTATACACGCTTAGTGTGGCATTTTATATGCCCACGCTGGCACTCTCGAACACGGCTGCATTCACGATACTCAAAAACCGCGGCATGAGCACGGTGACCGACTTTCCGCCGATACGCGTGTTTGGCACGGTGGGCTTCATAGTGTGCATGTGGTTTGTGAACTGCTCGGCAATTGAGCCGTCGGTGGGCTATGTGTTCACGTTTGCCAACACCCCCTTTAAGTTTCAGTACACCTACTGGCAGTTTCTTGTGTCGGGCGTGCTGGGCATAGTGTTGTTTCTCTACTGCTTCACGCTGCCGGAGTGCAAGCTGGTGAAAGGCGGAGAGAAAAAGAGCCTGGTGCAGCTGCTGGGGCTCGACGCGTTCAAGCTGTTCAAGACCCGCAACATGGCGCTGTTTTTCATATTCTCGGCACTGCTGGGCATGTCGCTGCAAGTGACCAACGGCTATGCCACGCCGTTTATCACGAGCTTCAAGGGCATACCGGAGTTGGCCGACACGTTTGCCGCCAACAATGCCACCCTGCTCATATCGCTGTCGCAGGTGGCCGAGGCGTTCTGCATATTGCTGATACCGTTTTTCTTGAAACGTTATGGCATAAAGGTGGTTATGCTCATAGCCATGTTTGCATGGGTGCTGCGCTTCGGGTTCTTCGGTCTGGGCAACCCGGCATTTCCTGGCGTGACGCTGTTCATACTGTCGTGCCTGGTGTATGGCGTGGCGTTTGACTTCTTCAATGTGTCGGGTGGCCTGTATGTTGACAACGAGTGCGACCCAAGCGTGAGGGCTTCGGGCCAAGGCTTGTTTATGCTCATGACCAACGGCATAGGCGCGTCGATAGGCACACTTGTGGCAGGAAAAGTGATAAACCACTATTGCCAATATCAGCAGGTGGGCGACAGCAGCTATCTGCTGGGCGACTGGCAGATACCGTGGTTCATATTTGCCGGCTTTGCGCTGGTGGTGGCAGTGGCGTTTATGCTGTGCTTCCGCTATAAGCACGAAAAGGCTGAATGACACAGCCTGCAAAAGAGAAATTGTAGAGAAAAATAAAGAAAATAAAGAAATATGCCAAGATTTTATGTTGATGACATAGGGCAGACGCTGACTCTGAACGAAGACGAGTCGCGCCACTGCGTGAAAGTGCTGCGCCTGGCCGAGGGCGACCACATAAGCGTGGTTGACGGCAAGGGCAAGTGCTATGAGTGTCACATAGACCAGGCTCACAGTAAGCACTGCCATGTGGCGATAGACGAGGTGAGGGAAGAGCCGCCGAGCTGGGGTCACCAGATAGTAGTGGCGGTGTCGCCCACAAAAAATCTTGACAGAATGGAATGGCTCACCGAAAAATGCACTGAAATGGGCGTTGACAAGCTGGTTCCGCTGCTGTGCCACAACAGCGAGCGCAAGGTGCTGAAAACCGAGCGGCTAAAGAAGATAGCCGTGTCGGCAATGAAGCAGTCGAAGAAGTCGGTGCTGCCCGCGATAAGCGAAATGACTCCGCTGAAAGACGTGCTTGAGGGTGAGTTTGAGGGCAACCGTTTCATAGCCTACTGCGACATGATGCTGCCGCGCGAGTTGCGGCGCAGTTTTGCCAAGGAGTATGTGCCGGGAGCCGACACGCTGGTGCTGGTGGGGCCTGAAGGCGATTTCAGCCCAGAGGAGGTGGAGCTTGCCCTGAAAAATGGATTTGTGCCGGTGTCGCTCGGCGAAAGCCGCCTGCGCACCGAGACGGCGGCAATGGTGGCATGCGCCACTTGCCACGCGATAGACGACGCCACTGCCAAGTGAGAAATATGAATTGATTTGTAGAAAAAATAAAGAAGAATAACAACAATACACACTTATGCTGACAGACAAATTGAAGTCATCTGACAATTTCTTCCTTCTCGCAGGTCCGTGCGTGATAGAGGGTGAGGAAATGGCTCTCGATATAGCCGAAAAGGCAGTGGCCATAACGGAGAGGCTGGGCGTGCCCTATGTGTTTAAGGGCAGCTACCGCAAGGCCAACCGCAGCCGCATCGACTCGTTCACCGGAATAGGCGACGAGAAGGCACTGAAGATATTGCGCAAGGTGGGCGAGACATTCCACATACCGGTGGTGACTGACATACACACAGCCGAGGAAGCCGACATGGCGGCGCAATATGCCGACGTGCTGCAAATTCCGGCGTTTTTGTGCCGTCAGACCGACCTGCTCGTGGCAGCCGCCAAGACGGGGCGCATGGTGAACATAAAGAAAGGACAATTTCTGTCGCCAGAGGCCATGCAGTTTGCCGTGCAGAAAGTGCGCGACGCCGGCAACGACGATGTGGCGGTGACGGAGCGCGGCACCACATTTGGCTATCAAGACCTGATAGTGGACTTCAGGGGCATACCGGTGATGAAGCAATATGCGCCGGTGATAGTGGACATAACCCACTCGCTGCAGCAGCCCAACCAAAGCGCTGGGGTGACAGGCGGCCGTCCGGAGCTGATAGAGACACTGGCGCGCGCCGCTGTGGCAACCGGGTGTGACGGAATATTTCTGGAGACGCACCAGAACCCAGCCGTGGCAAAGAGCGACGGAGCCAACATGCTGAAGCTCGACTTGCTCGACGGACTGCTGACGCGCTTGACAATGCTGAAAAAAACAATTAATAAAATAGATGAAAAATAGACGAACTATGAAATTGACATCGCGAGTGATTATTTCATTGGCACTGCTGCTGTGCGGACAGGGGGCGTTTGCCCAGCCAGGCGACGACGACAAGGAGCTGAAGCAGCAGGTCAACGAGGCTGTGATGCAAGTGTATAACGAGCAGCTTGAGCAAGAGCCCAACGACTACAACACGCTGTTTGCGCGTGCCAACCAATATTATTTCAACGGCAACAATCTGAAGGCACTCGACGACGTGTCGGCAGCCCTCGACCTGATTCCTGCCAAGGAAAAGGAACTGCGGTTTGACGCACTGATGCTGAGAGCCAAGATATATGACGCAAGGCAGAACTACGAGGGCGAACTTGCTGACCTGAAGGAGGCTTCGGCCATCACGCCGTCATCGCTGAGCTGCATCGACATGCTTGCCAAGGTGAGCTATAATCTGGGCGACTACGATGCATCGGAGAAGAACTGTCAGACGATATTGCGCGAGAACCCCACTAACTATGACGCTCTTTATGGTCTGGCCAAGATAGAGGTGAAGCGAAACAACTATGAGAAGGCTGCAAGCTATGTTGACAAGGCTGTGAACCTGTTTACCGCCGAGCCGCAGGTGTATATCAACCGCGCCGACGTACTCAACATGATGGAGCAATATGAGCCGGCTGCGCAGGACTTGATTTCGGCATTGAGCGTGGGCAGCAGCGAGACCGACGCTCTGCGTGCTCTGACCGAGATGAGCAACAAGCACTATGAGGCTGTGATGGAAGCTCTGGGCAACTCAATCAACAAGGCTCCGCGTGTGGGCATGTTCTACTACATTCGTTCGCAAATAGCCATGAGCCACTTCCACTACGCACAGGCTCTGAAGGACTTGAAGTCGATAATCAATAACAACCTCTATGACTACTCCGGAATATACTATGGCGCCGCCAAGTGCCAGTTTGAGCTGATGCAATATGGTGAGGCTCTGGCCAACATCAACAAGGCTCTGAAGATGGATGCCAAAGAGATAGACTATTACATACTGAAGGCCGACATTGTGCGCTATAACGGCGACGGTGGAAATTACGACGATGCCGACGCTGTGCTTGACTTGGCTGCCAACTTGAACCCCGACTACGCCCCCATGCTGCTTGCCAAGGCTCACTTGCTGATAGCGCAGCGCAAGAATGAGGACGCTGTGAGGACAATCAACGCCATAGTGATGAACGACGCTTCTAACGTCGAGGCTCTGCTGCTGAGAGGCTGGGTGTATAAATACCGCATGCAGAAGGCCGACCTTGCCAAGAGTGATTTTGAGAAGATGCTGCTCAACGGCGAGGGGCTGACGTCGCTTAGAGGTTTTGCTCTGCATGAGCTTGGCCGTGCCGACGAGGCTCGCGCCTGGGCAAAGGAAATCATAAACGCCAACGCTGCTCCCGGCGGCGAGGCTTACTACTATGCCGCTGCTCTGCTCTCTGACATGGACGATAACGACCAGGCTTATAAATATCTGGAGAGCGGACTTGCCTACGGCTTCGGCAGCGCATTTGAGCTGAAGGTGAATGAGGACCCATACGTTAACTTGAAGCTTGTGCGTCGTCACCCCGACTTCGGCAAGCTGGTTGACCAGTATGGCAGTAACTTCGTGGAGCAATAACGCCACTACGCACACATAGCTCGCGGCGGTTTTGCGCCGCAGCGGCATAACGCATAAAACAGTACAAAATGCAGCTACTCATTTTTAGTTGAGTGGCTGTATTTTTGTTTTTCCCCTGCCTGGGTATTTGGCTTTTAGGTGCGGGGCTGCATTGTTAACATAATTTGGGTAAATTAAATTGTTACAAAAATGTTACAATATGGTGTGTTTATTGTTATTTTGCAATAATCTTAAAGTCAATTATGTTAAATGCAAAATCAAAGAAAACACGCTATGAAAAAAATCATATGTATTCTGCTGGCAATGTTTGTGTTTATGGCGGAGATGCACGCTAATGCCGACGAGGGCAATAGCGGCATTAAAAATGTGAGTGAGGTGACGGATCACTTGTGTTTTAATGGGAAAGAACTGACGTTTGACACGGCAGAGTGCCGATATTATGCCACACTTCCGTCGAAACTGCTTGGTGGTGGCGACTATGCCGTGAAGGTGGATTATTCTCTGAAAAATGGTTTTGGCGGGTTGACACTGAAGATTGATAGCGTTGCCGTGGGCGTAGGCAGTGTGACTGTGCTGAAAGACGTGACATGTGCCAGGACATATCAGATGACTTTGGCCGACTCTGCCGGAGACGTGAGAGCCGAAGCAAGTGTGCAATTCACGTTTATGCCGATAGTGGAAGTGCGTGTTGACTCGTCGTGCAATAGCGAAACGTTCACCACAGGGGCTTGGCGCGTGATTTGTGCCGATGATGCTGGACCAGACACGGCTGTGATTGACGGCATTGCTCCGGGAATGTATGTCGTGGAGCATCAAAAGGTCGTGGTTCGATAGAGTGGGGAGGTTGACACGTCTGGAAAGCGTGTCGTCGATGATGACCGGCACGATGTCAACGTCTTCTTTGAAGACCGCTGACGAGTTCACTTGAAACGCCGCCCGAGCCGACAGGTTCGGAAGCGTTTCGACCGAGTTAAAATTAAGCGAGTCCATAACTTTGTAGCAAAAACTACAAAGTTATGGACTCAATGGTATCTGCGAAAAGACGCTAAATTAGTAATTAACTAAATATAATCCACCCCAGATAGATAATCCTGCCATTATCCAAGAACATACTGATGGCAAAATTGAAAAATATGGTGGGATTTTACTATAAAGTTTTATAGAAATTATAAATCCCAAAATAAACCAGAGTGAGTATGAGTTTATGATTAACCAAGCAATTGGAACTAAGTCATCATGCTTTACATGATCCATAAAGAGAGAAGCAAATAAAACAAGAGGTGCACCAATTATAGGCAGAGTAAAAATGTAAGTACTCAAAAAATACCATCTTGCAACATTATATTTTTTCGATAGCTGTTTACCACAAAAATATATCCCAACAATCAATCCAATTACGATTAGCGCAATTATTGAATATTGATAAATAAAAACAATAATGTCTTTGAAAGTAAATGTTGCCATACCGTAAAGTTACGGATAATTTGCGACATATCAAAGGAATACTTCAAGGTCATTGACCTTGAAGATGCAGAAATTGGCTATACACAACATAGAGGACTTCTATTACGATGTTGATGAAAGTGTAAACATTCATAATGAAGGATATGTCGGAGACAACAATGGCTACAACAACTATAGGAATGTGACCACTTCGACATCAACAGATGCTATTATGATTACTAAAATATCCATAATGGAGCGAGACCTTAGCGAACTCAAAGAGATGCTACACAAGAAGGACAACCGATGCGACGAACTTCAAAAAGAGGTAATGCAACTCACACGCCAACTAACTGCATTTCAAGTTCTATGCGCACGCAAAGGTCTTGATTTTGAGGATATTTTAAAGATAGAATAGAAAGATTGAAAAAAACTTGAAAATTTCAGTATCAAATATATTCAAATAACTAATAATCAAACGTTTGATAAAGGATTTACTAAAGCCTGGAAAGCGTGTTGACAGATAGACATAAAAAGAGGGGTAGCATCGTGATGTGATGCTGCCCCTCTGATATTTGATTGTCTTGAGATGACTATTTTAACACGGTCTTGAGCGTGCTTTTATGCTGTGCGGATTACACTAATGCCAAGACGAGGATTTGCGCTGCCACCACTCGCAGGAACGTGGTGAGTGGGTAAACTGTGGAATAAGCCACGGCTGGAGCGTCGTTGTTTGCCACTTTGTTGGCATAGGCAAGTGCTGGCGGGTCGGTTGTGGAGCCCGAAAGCAGACCCATGATGGAGCAATAGTTGATTTTGAACTTGCCCCTTGCCAGGAAGCTGACAACCAAAAGCGGAATAAGTGTTATCAGGAAGCCGTAGAACACCCATGTGGCGCCTTGCGATGTGAACACCGTGGAGAAGAACTTCTCGCCGGCTGCAACGCCCACAGAGGCCAAGAAAAGGCATATTCCCAACTCACGCAGGAGCAGGTTGGCCGACGAAGAGGTGTAGGTGACGATTTTGAGCTTGTAGCCGTAGCGGCCGAGCAAAATGGCCACGATGAGCGGTCCGCCTGCCAAACCGAGCTTCATGGGCACAGCCATGCCGGGAATGGCGATGGGCACTGCACCCACAATGATGCCGAGCATTATGCCAAAGAATATGGTGAACATGTTGGGCTGGTTGAGACGCTTCATGGAGTTGCCCATCTTTTCTGCAAGGTGCTCAATGTCGCCAAGGTGACCAACCACCGTGACGCGGTCGCCCACTTGCAGTGAGAGGTTGGGGCTTGCCAAGAGGTCAACGCCGGCACGGTTGACGTGGGTGGCGTTGAGGTGATAGGCAGAGCGCAGGCGAAGCGAACCGAGCTTCTTGCCGCTCAACTCGCTCTTGGTGATGAGTATGCGGCGCGACACCACTTGCTGTGTTTCGGGGCACTCGGCATCGTCTTCGAGCTTGTCGTCGATTTGCGAGCCAATCATCACGTCGAACACCTCCTCGTCTTGCATAGACATAACGATGAGCATCTTGTCGCCCTCCTCAATCTTTGTTTCTGACTTGGGAATGATTACTTCACCGTCGCCTTTTTTCTGCATGCGCGACACCACAAAGTCGCGGTCGATGATGCGGTGAAGCTGCTGAAGAGTGTGGTCGAAGATGAGTTTGTTGGTAACCACATAGGTCACATTGTGTGGGTGCAAGTGGCTGTCGTCCTTGTCCTGCTCAATGGCCTGTGACTCTTTGTCAACATTGATTTTGAAAAAGACCTTGACAAGAATCATGGTGAGAATGATGCCAATCACACCGAGCGGATAGGCTGCGGCATAGCCCATAGACATGGCCTCGTTGAGCGACAATGCGGCTGAGCCTTGGGTGTCAATCACCGTCTGCTGGGCAGCACCCAGACCTGGGGTGTTGGTAACAGCACCTGAAAGCACACCCACAATCTCATTGAACTTTATGGAACCATCGGCAAAGAATATGGCCAATGCCACGGCGATGTTGAGCACGATGATGAGTGCTGCAAGTCCGTTGAGCAGCAAGCCTCCCTGCTTGAACGACGAGAAGAATGACGGTCCCACTTGGAGTCCGATGGAGAACAGGAACAAGATGAGTCCGAACTGCTGAATGAACTTGATGATGCTGATGTCGGGCGTGAGTCCGAGGTGACCCACCACAATGCCGACAAACAGCACGAATGTGGTGCCGAGCGAAATGCCAAGGAGTTTGATTTTTCCAAGGATTACGCCCAAGGCGATTACGAGGGAATAGACGAAAATAGCGTGGGCTATATCGTTACCCAGAATTAAGTCGATTAACCAATCCATAGGGATTAACTAAATGTATTAATGAAAAATTTTAATATAAATCATTATGCTGATTTCCGGCAGATTTTGGATATGAATGTGCATTTCTCAACCAAATGCGGAAATATTTCTGCAAAAGTAGTCATTAATAACAACTGTTGCAAACTTTGTGGCAGAGATAACCCTGTATGCCAACCAAGAAAAAGACTTGTCAGCGTGGTTATGGGTGGAAAATTAGTCCTCGGCGGTGACTATGCCAAGCAGCTCTTCGGGGCGGTGAATGATGCGGTCGGCATGATACTCGTTGAGCTCCTTTTCGGGACGGAAACCCCACGACACGCCCACGGAGTCGATGCAAGCGCGGCGAGCTGTCTCCATATCCACACCCGAGTCACCAACAAACAGAGCCTCGGCCTTGGGTGCCTTGGCCTTGGCCAGGATTTGGAACACGATTGACGGGTCGGGCTTGGTCTTAACGCCCTCTTTTTGACCCTCAACGGCGGCAAAGTCGATGTCGGGGAAGAAGTGGGCAATGATGTTTTCGACGGCAGCTTGATATTTGTTTGACGCCACTGCCACTTTCACGCCTTTTTGGCGCAGGTCGGCGAGCAGCTCCGGAATGCCGTTGTAGGGCTTGGTGTAGTCGAAAGAGTGGTCGTTGTAGTAGTCTTTGAAATCTTTGAGAAGTTTGCTCACGGTGTCGGTATCGCGGCAGTCCTCTGGCAGAACCCTTTCGATGAGTTTTTTCACGCCGTTGCCCACAAAAAACGGATAGGAAGCAATAGCATGGGTTGCATAGCCATTTTGCTCCAGAGCGTAGTTGGCGGCATGCCCAAGGTCCTCAATGGTGTTGAGCAGCGTGCCGTCGAGATCAAATATGACCAATTTTTTCATAGAAATGTGTTGTTAAATAAAAAATATGATATAACGTAATATCTGCTAAATCAGAACGGATAGCCTACCGAGAAGTGGAACTCCGCATCGCGCGAGAAGCGCGGATTGACCAGCGGCCACCGTTCCTGTCCCGAGGCCGGGTTGTGGGCTTTCATGCCCATGTCGAAGCGCAGCAGGAAATAGGTGAAGTCGAGGCGGAGACCTATGCCGTAAGCGGTGGCAAACTGCTTGTAGAACTTGGTAAGCTCAAATTTGCCTCCGGGCTGGTCTTCGTAGTCGCGTATGGTCCAAATGTTGCCGGCATCGAGAAATGCCGCCATTTCAATCACCCAGAACAGCTTGGCCCGATACTCTATGTTGGCGTCCATGCGTATGTCGCCGCACTGATAGATGAAGCTGTTTTGCGAGTTAGAGGCGTTGAAGCTGCCAGGGCCGAGGGTGCGAATTCCCCAGCCGCGCACACCGTTGGCTCCACCGGCGTAGAAGCGTTTTTCAAACGGAGCCACTGAGGAGTTGCCATAGGGCACAATCAAGCCGGCTCCGGCATGCACCGATATGGAACTGCGGCTGTTGAAATTATGGGTGAAAGCATAGTCGCCGTTAATCTTGAAATATTGTGAATAGCGAATACCGAACACCTTGAACGCATCGCCGGCATCGCGTTTCTGACCCACCATATTGGATATGGCATAGAGCAGGTTGCCGGCTGTTTCGGCCGAAGCCCTGACGGTGTAGATGTTGGGCTGGAAACGCGACTCCATGGGAGTTGCGGTGAGCTTGTTGGTGTGATAGAACGAATAGCCCATGCGCATGATGAAGTGGTCCTCATAGGAGTAGCGCAGCAGCGGATTGGTGATGCTGTCGAGGAAGTTGTAGCGGCTTTTTGGCAGATACACATAGTTGAGGTCGATGAGGTTGAACGTGTGGCGCGTGAGGTTCTGCCTCTCGCTCCAAATGTATTTCCAGCCTGCCCCAGCGAGTATGCGCGTGTATTCCGGGCGTTCCTGATAGTTGAAGTTGACAGCAAACTCGGTGGAAGCCTGTATCTTCTTCTTGAAGTCGCTTTTCAGAAACGGCGCTTTGAACTTGGGGTAGGTGATGCCCACCTCGCCCGAATACTCTGAGTAGTTATTGTTTATGAGTCCGCCGAGGTTGCCCGACAGGCTCTCATACGACATCTTGAACTTGGTGTTGAGCAGTTCCGAGCCGCCAAGCAGATTGCGGTGCTGGTAGTCAAGACCTATGCCGAAGCCCAGGTCGCCCTCGGAGTTGGTGCCCTCAAGCGATGTGGAGAACGACTGCGACTTGTCGCGCGTGAGCAGCACATAGACGTCGAGCCAGAATTTGCCGTCAACTTCGCCAACTGGCTGAATGTCGATGTTGACAAACTTGATTATGCCTTGGCGGCCGAAAGCCTGATAGGTGCGATTGACGTCGCTGGCGCTGTAGCGTTTGCCGGGCTCTATGTGGCAGCACTCCTCGAGCACACGGCGGCGAATGTAGTGCTCCTTGCCATAGAACACCGTGAAATTGTGATAGGTGGCGGTGTCGGTGGCAAAGTATTGGCCGTTTTGCATGGTCACCGGGTCGTAGTTGGTGACAAACGTCAGGTTGCGCACATAGAAAGGCTTGTGACGCTCATAATAGGGCATGTGCTCGCTTTTTTGCGGCGGCAGTGTGTTGAGTGTGAGGTCAACGGCGCGTGAGCCGGCAGCGGTGTCGGCCGTGAAGGTGATGTTCTCCTTGTTGAAGGCATAGTAGCCTTTGTTGCGCAAATTCTCGGTGATGAGAATACGCTCTTTGTCGAGTTTGTTGTGGTCTAACACCGAGTTGACCTTTATGGGAAATTCTGCCGAGTCGGCGAGAATGGCGTCGCGCAGCGTGTCGTTGTGAATGTTGTAGCTTATAGACGAGACGTAGTAAGGCTCGTTGAGACGCAAGTTATAGGTGACGCGAGTTTTGCGCGCGGCAGAGTCTTGCTTGACCACATAGGTCACCTTGTTTTTCATGTAGCCGCGGTTGATGAGCGCCATTTGCAGCTGGTTGGCGCTGGCTATGGTGAGCGTGGAGTCGTAGATTACCGGCGGTGCTCCCACGCGCCTAATCCACTTGTTGAACCAGTTTGACGAGTCGCGGCCGGAAATGTTGTAGAGTGCCAGTTGCAGTTTGAGTCCGCCTAGCACCTTGTGGTTCTCGTTCTGCCTCAAATAGCCTGTAAGTTCCGACGGCTTCACCTGTCCATGACCGTCCTCGATGTTGATTTTCACCTTGTCGAGCAACGTCTTGTCTTTAGGCACATGCTTGGTGGAACTGCAAGATTGAGCAAACGCCAGCAGGCACACGGCTGCCGCTAACATCAGACCTTTGAAGAAAGTGTTGAATTTGCTCATTTCTGCACAGAATATTTGTGCAAAGTTAACTCGTTTGCGCCGATTGACAAAGATAACGGTTCTTTTTGGGGTGATTTTTGCACGCAGGAATTGTGGTGGCTGAAAATGGGGCTTTCTTGAAAAATATAGCTATATTTGCATAGCGGACAAGTTGCCAGGAGGGCAACGCCGCAATACCTAAGCATATTAACTAACTTGATTAAACAATGAAGAAAAAGACTTCTTTTGGACTTGCCATAGTGTCGGTGATGCTATGCTTCTTTGCAATGGGTTTCGTGGACCTTATAGGCACTGCCAACAATTTTGTGAAATCGGACTTCGATTTGAGCGACAGCATGGCAAACTTCATGACCTCTACGATGCTGTTTTTGATGTTTTTAGTGTTCTCGGTTCCGTCGGGACTGCTGATGAACAAAATAGGACGCAAAAAGACAGTGCTTGCAAGCTTGGTGGTGACGTTGGTGGCCATGGTGCTGCCTGTGGTGGACTACTCACTGCCGTCGATAGTGGTGTTCTCGGTGCTGCTCGGCATAGGCAACGCCATGCTGCAGACGGCTCTCAACCCTCTGCTTAGCTCGCTCGTGAGCGGCGACAAGCTGGCGAGCAGCATCACATTCGGCCAGTTTGTGAAGGCTATAGCCTCGTTTTTGGCACCAATCATTGCCAGTTGGGGAGCCAAAATGACGACTTCGTTGTTCGGACTGGAGTGGCGCATACTTTTCCCGATATATTTTGTGATAGGCATATTGGCCACACTGCTTTTGCTCGCTTCACACATTGAGGAGGAGAAGACCGATGGCAAGGTGTCGGGCTTCATGGAGTGCATGGGGCTGCTCAAAAAGCCTTTTGTGCTGCTGTGCTTCTTTGGCATAGTGTGCCATGTGGGAATTGACGTGGGCACTAACATGACTGCCCCCAAGGTGCTTGTGGAGCGTTTTGGCCTTTGCCTCAACGAGGCTATGGACGCAACGGCGGTTTATTTCTTCTGCCGCACTGTGGGCAGTTTCTTGGGCGCATTTCTGCTGCGTGTGTTCAGCAACAAGACTTTCCTGGGCTTGAGCGTGGTGATAATGCTCGTTGCCTTGGCCGGAATGATGGTGCTCTACAGCCAGGCTGCCATATATACCTGCATTGGTTTGATAGGTTTCGGCAACTCAAATGTGTTCTCAATAATATTTGCAGAGGCATTGTCGAGTGAGCCTGACTATCAAAACGAGGTGTCGGGACTGCTCATCATGGGCTTGATAGGCGGTGCCATATTCCCCATATTGATGGGCTTGGCAAGCGATGGCATGGGCAGCCAGAACGGTGCACTTGCGGTAATGGTGGCCGGAGTGGCATTCCTGTTTGTGTATTTCATGCTTTTGAAATCGCCCAAAAAGGCTAAATGACGACAAAGTAAAACTTTCCATTTTACACTTTTTTATACAATTTAATTTTCACTCGCATGCGCCACGGCCATAACTTTTGGCTTGTGGCGCATGTTGCTTGTTGCTTGTTGTGGCATTTGGCAAATATGTATAAATTTGTTTTCAGAAAAAACAAAATGAAAAGCATGTTATGGAAAACAATGTCTTGAAATCGCGCAGATATTATGCTGTGGTGTTGTGTGCAGTGGTGGCGCTTGTGGTGTTTTTCTTCTCAAACAAGCGCAAGCGTTACTACAATGAGAGTGGCACAGTGTGGACCACGGAATATCACATATCCTACGAGTCGAAAAATAATCTGAAAGATTCAATAGAGGCGGTGCTTGAGCGAATTGACAGAAGTGTGTCGGTGTTTAACTCAGAGTCGTTGCTGTCGAAGCTTAACGCCAACAAGACGGCCGAGGCCGACGGATTTTTTGCGCGGCTTTATGCCACGTCGCACGAGGTGTTTAACGGCAGTGGCGGAGCTTTCGACCCCACGGTGATGCCTCTGGTCAATGCCTGGGGGTTTGGCTACAAAACAGGGCGTCTGCCCGAAAAGGCTCAAATCGACAGCATATTGCAATTTGTGGGAATGGACAAGACCAAGCTTGTGGGCAAAAAGCTGGTGAAAGACGATGGCCGCACAATGTTTGACTTCAGCTCCATAGCCAAGGGCATGGCTTGCGATGAGGTGGGGCGCATGTTAGCACGCAACGGCGTGGAAAACTATATGGTGGAAATAGGTGGTGAGGTGGCTTGTCGTGGCGTGAACTATCGCGGCGGAGAGTGGCACGTGTCGGTGGATATGCCGATAGAGAACGACACTGCTGTAACGCACTCGTCGGCACTGGTGGTGGCACTTGACAGCGGCGGTGTGGCCACGAGCGGCAACTATCGCAACTATAAGGTGGTTGACGGCCAGAAAATAGCCCATATAATCAATCCCGCCACTGGCTATCCGCAAATGACCAATCTGCTTAGCGCAACGATTGTGGCGCCGAGCTGCATGCTTGCCGATGCTTGGGCCACGGCTTGCATGGCTATGGGCACAGAGCGTGTGAAGCGGATTATGGAGCACGACAAACACCTTGGGGTGATGACCATAAGCTCTGACAAAGACGGCAATATGGTGGTGTGGTCAAACAAGGCGTTTGCCGACAAGGTGGTGCGTTAGCGAAGCGTCACTCCTTTGCTAAGGATATGAAAAAAAACAAATATGAACTGCACCCCAAAAGTTGGACACAAAACTTTTGGGGTGCATTATGTATAGGCGTCACAATTATGAAGAACGGCT